>NZ_SRYM01000021.1 GCF_004793765.1 Parabacteroides distasonis
ACACTCTGATGTTGAAACTTTATGCAAAAATATAACGATTAAATAATATACAATGGAAACATCATCAAGATCTGTACCTTCCAATCCAATGTATATATCGTTTTCCGTAACGGAAGTATTTTAGACCTAAGCCGACCGAAAAGCGTGATAGATACAGGCATCGGTATCTTTTGTCTGATGAACGATAAAAGACAGGAGATTCTTTGGGTAGGGACCGATGGACAAGGCATACGGATGTTTTACGATAAACCCGATCTTTTCGGCTCTATCTTACTCAAGGATTTACCGATTAATATACAGAATCCCATACGTTCTTTATATACAGACAATGATCAATCCCTTTGGTTCGGAACAAAAGGAGACGGAATTGTCCGGATACAAGCTTATGACACTTACCTTAACAAAAAGGCAATTCCACAAAGTGCTATCACGCATTTCACCACCGCCGACGGATTATCCAGCAACCGGGTATATAGCTTCCAAAAAAGTGAATTCCATCCTTGTATCTGGATCGGCACGGAAGGCCCGGGGCTCTGTTATTATTCTTATAAAGAAAATCGAATGAAGACGATTCCGCAGCAAGAGGACACTCCCCCTATCCGTTATATCCATTCTATCTGTGAGGTAAACGACTCGACATTATGGTTGGCGACAACCGGCAACGGATTACTGAAAGTTACTTTACGTATAGATAAAGTCACGCCTACAATCAGTAAGATACAGAGCTTCCCGCTAAAAAACAGGGAGAATACCTGCAAAGAGATCCAATCCATGATATATGACAACGACTCGACCTTATTTCTCGGGAGTCGTGGCGGTTACGGGGTTATTAGTTTTAACATATTCAACCAGAAATATGAGTTCCTGCAAACCAACAATTTAAGGAATCCGGCCATTGGAGACGTGTTATCTGTATGCCAGACCGAGGATTCTACTTTCTATGCAGGCGCCAGTTCTGGACTTACCCGGATTAAATTTAAAAGAGGAAAGATACATTTACGCCAATTCGATAAAAGCAACGGGATCGCAAACGACATGATCCATGGCATCCATGAGGGGAATGATAGCTGTATCTGGTTAAGCACCAACAAAGGCCTCACCAAATATAATCCCCGGAATAATTTTTTCCATAATTATCATCAACCTTATTTTAGTGTCACGGAATTCTCTGATGACGCTTATTGGAAATGCCCATACTCCGAACGTTTATTCTTTGGAGGTATCAACGGATTGGTCTGGGTAAATAAACAAGCGGAGCCGGAGTATACCTATCAACCCGAATTAAGTTTCTTCGAGTTGCAAATGGATAAACGAATCTTTCCATTATACAAGGACATCAGCCGGAACGGTGTAACGGTTCCGGCTGATGTGCAATCGTTAACGATTGCGTTCGTCGCTCCTGATTACATCAACGGGGAGAATTACGAGTATTCGTATCAGTTACTCAACTATAATTCTTCTTGGGAAAAATTGCAAAAGACAAACAAGGTTACTTTCATGAACCTCCCGTACGGGGAATACTTGCTGAAAGTCCGTTATCGCAACGATGTCATTGATTCGTCGGCAAAAGAATACACCCTACCTATCAAGGTATTACCTCCTATTTATCTAAGTTCATTAGCTATTTTCACGTATCTTTTTATCGGTACGGTTTTAATCATCATCGCCATCTATCGCATCCATCAGCAAATACTAAAGAAACAGAAGCAAATAGCAGACAAGATCAAGGAGGAGCAAAAAGAGAAGCTATACGAGTCTAAGCTGAATTTCTTTACCCATATCACGCATGAGTTATGTACCCCGCTTACCTTGATTAATGGCGTGGAGAATTATATCCAAGCCTATGCCGCCACTTCAAAAGACAAGACATTAGACAAATACACTTCAGTCCTCCGGGAAAATGTAGAGGAACTGAACGGGCTTATCCAAGAAATCCTTGATTTCCGGAAAGCGGAAGACGCAGGATTCAGTCATACGCATATCCGGAGAGTATCCGTATCTTCTCTTTTGCGAACCCAATTCGAATGGTTTTACCCACTATCCGAGCAACACCAAATCCAATTCAAGATCAATGCTCCCAAAGAGCTTTATTGGAATACGGATCCCGTCTATTTCAAGAAGATCCTAGCGAATCTAATTTCCAACGCCTTTAAATATACGGAAGACGGGGGTACGGTTCGTATCTCCTTACATGAGGAGGAAGACTTCCTCATCCTTAAAGTTTACAATACCGGCAAAGGGATCAAGGAAGCAGACAAGCAAAATATTTTCGACCGATATCGTATCCTTGGCACGATGGATAACGATGATAACAGGCAAAATACGGCACAAAACGGCCTCGGCCTATTCATCTGTCACAGCCTTGTACAATCCTTAGATGGTAAAATAGACCTAGAGAGCAAGGTCGGCCAATATGCTGAATTTACAGTTACCTTGCCTTTTGGAATCGTAGAAGAGAGCTCAGACGACACGATAGACGAAGAGATTCCCGTATCGCTTCCTTCCCCAAACACGGATATACAAGAGCCGCAAATCCCACAGACGGTACAAGAACAGACAGAAAATAAACCGATGATCCTCGTTATCGACGACCATAAAGATATCGTCTGGCTAATCACGGAAACCCTCTCTTCCGAATATCAGGTTCAGGAAGCTTATAATGCGGAGGAGGCTTTGGAATTCCTCAAGCAATACACTCCCTCCCTTATCATCACCGATATCATGATGCCTAATATCGATGGATTGGAATTGATCTCTCTTATCAAGGAAAATAGATATACCCGTCATATCCCGCTTATTATCGTATCTGCCAAAATATCAGACCAAGAGCAAGCGGCAGGACTTAATATAGGAGCGGATGCCTATCTAACCAAGCCTTTCTCGCCAACAGTTCTCCTATCCGTCGTGAACCGATTGATGACAAATCAAAGAGAATTAAAAGAGTATTTCTATTCTCCGGAAAGCGCCTATCAATATACGGAAGGGCAATTATTACATCAAGAAGACAAGGAATTCCTTGACACCGTAACCGCTATCATCAAAGAAAATGTAAGCAAGGAAGGACTCGGTCCCGAGCTGGTAGCGGACGCATTGAATATAAACACCCGCATCTTATATCGCCGTTTCAAGAAAATATCTACCATGACGCCGAGTGATTTTATAAAGGATTATAGGTTAAACTATGCGGCGCAATTACTCGTAAATACTAACATGAGCGTTCAGGAAATTATTTATAATGTAGGAATTTCTAACAAATCATACTTCTATAGGGAGTTTGCCCGTAAATATAACATGACTCCTAAAGAATACCGCACAAAAGAGGCATAAATCATTGATTCCTAAATAGTGTCATAATCTACCAAAATAGTGTCATAATCTGCCATACGTATTTCATGACACTTCTTTGGCATTTCTAAGCACTCTTCAATTCGTTAAGACCTATTAATATTGCTGTCGAATAACAAAGCAAACCGCTTGTGTGTATTCTTCCTTCGGGAAGCACATTATTAACTTTTAATTTAATGTTTATGGAAAAAAAGAGTGAAGGTAAGACGAGGAAATGCCTGACTTTATTAGGTGGACGAACCTCTTTGTTACTTTGTTTATCTTTAATGTTTCAGTCTTCTTATGCGGCCGGAGATTATTCTACTGTTCCTGAAATGGGAAACATGGAGATTCATCAGATCGCACAGCAAAGTTCAACCATTAAAGGTGTAGTAAAAGACCAAAAGGGTGAACCTCTGATTGGTGTTAGTATTGTTGTGAAAGGAACCACGAACGGAACAGCTTCGGACTTCGACGGAAATTTCACCTTGGATGTGCCGGATAACAGCACATTGGTATTTTCTTTCATCGGATTCAAATCCCAAGAAGTTCGTTATACCGGGCAAAAAACATTGAACATAGTCTTAGCTGAAGACTCTGAGACACTAGACGAGGTAGTAATCGTAGGTTACGGTTCCCAAAAGAAAGGTGAGATCACCTCATCCGTTACCAGCGTGAAAGCATCCGACTTTAACAAGGCACCGGTAGTAAACCCGATGCAATTGGTGGAAGGACGTGTGGCAGGTCTGACCGTATCACGTAGTAGCACCGACCCGAATGGCGAGGTAAAAGTACAGATGCGTGGTGCCTCATCTCTGAAAGGCAGCAATGAGCCTCTCGTTATTATTGACGGCATGCCGGGTAACATGACTTCTTTGAACGCTATCGCACCCGAGGATATCGAGGCGATCGACGTATTGAAAGACGGTTCCGCAGCCGCTATCTACGGTACTCGAGGTAATAATGGTGTGATTATCGTAACAACCAAACGTCCACTCGTTGGTACAACCCAAGTGGATTATTCTGGCTATATCATGCACGAAGCCGTGTATAAACGTCCGGATATCTTAAATGGAGACGAGTTCGTCGCTTATGGTAAAGAGACGAACAATAGCAACCTGAAAGACTTCGGCGGAAGAGACGACCACTACGACATGTTGCTAAACAAAAACAATTTCACACATGTGCACAATTTGACAGCAACGGGTGGAAACGACAAAATGAACTACCGTGCCTCTTTGAACTACAAGAAAAACCAAGGCATCGCCCAAATGACAGACAGAGAAACGATCAATGGTTCTTTGGCTGTCAACCATAAGGCATTCGACAACAAGTTGCAATTATCATTCAATCTAGCCAACTCTTATATAGACGCAGATTTCATGCCAGATCACGGTGCTTTCTACCAAGCAACCCGTATCAACCCAACCATGCCTGTATATAAGGAAGATGGTTCTTTTTGGGAAACCTATAGCGGCTATGAGGATTACAACCCGGTAGCTCGTACCTACCAGCGAACCAAACACAAAGAATACAAGAACTTATTGAGTAGCTTCAAGGCACAATACGAGATCATTCCGGGATTGAATGTAGCAGGCTTCTTCGCCATGGAAAAAAATGACGAACAAACCAACGAGTACAGTCAACGTATCGAATACAGCCAAATAAAAGACGGAACGAACGGAAACGCCTACAAGCAATACAAAAAGGACACAAACAAAACCATGGAGTGGACGGCCAACTACGTGACTTCCATCAATGGCGTACATAATATTACCGGTTTATTAGGTTATAGCTATCAAGATTTCAACTATGAGATGATGGAGATGCGTAACAAAGACTTCTTGACAGACGTGTTCGAAACTAACAACATTGGATCCGGAGGTTATCTCCAAGACGGTAAGGCCGAGATGAAGAGCGAAAAAGAGACCAGTAAGCTAATCGCTTTCTTCGCCCGTGCCAACTATAATTACGATGGCAAATATATGGCCAGCGCTTCTATTCGCCGTGAAGGTTCCACGAAATTCGGAGCGAACAACAAATGGGCTTGGTTCCCCTCTGTCAGCGCAGGCTGGATGATCTCTCGCGAGGAATTCATGGAGAGCCAAGAGGTATTTGATATATTGAAGCTACGTGCCGGTTTCGGTATCACGGGCAGCTTACCTACCGATCCATATATGTCGCTTGCCACTTACGGAACAGGAGCCGGCGCATGGAACGCTTACACAGGGTCATGGTTGGCTGCCACTTACGGTCCCAACATCAACCCGAACCCGGATTTGAAGTGGGAGAAGAATGAGTCCTTGAACATTGGTTTCGACTTTGGCTTACTAGGCGGGCGCTTAAACGGAACGATTGATTGGTATCGCCGTACAACTCGCGACCTAATCAGCAGCTACAATGCCCAGCAGCCTTCCTTGATCTATAACACGATCACCACCAATGTAGGTACAATGCGTAACCAAGGTGTGGAATTAGCGTTGAACGCAGAGGTAGTAAAGACGAAAGACTTCTCTTATACTGCCAACTTCACATTCTCATACGAGAATAACAAATTGACTTCCTTGTCCAACGATGTATATAAATCTTCTTATGAGGATCAATACGACCTGCCCTCACCGGGTAACCCAGGTAAAGCCTACCGATTGCAGGAAGGACAACCGGTAGCCTCTTTCTTCGGTTACATTTGTGATGGTATCAACCCGGACGGTACTTGGAACTTACGTGATATCGATGGTAAAGAAGGTTTGTCCGATGCCGACCGTACCTTTATCGGTAATGGTTTGCCTAAGTTCAAGGCTGGTCTGCAAAATACCTTTACATACAAGAACTTTGACTTCGGTTTCTTCTTACGCGGCATGTTCGACTACGACGTATTGAACGAGGGAGCGATCTATTTTGGCACGACCGTGAATATCGACCAATCCGGTACGAACGTGTACAAGGATGCCTTGAAGAACAAAGTGACGGAGCAACCGTTGTTCTCGTCTTACTATCTGGAGAAAGGAAATTTCTTGAAGATCGATAACGTAACGTTAGGATACACTTTCAACTTCAAAAACAATAAGTATGTACGCAACTTACGTATCTATGGAAACGTAACGAATCTAGCCACAATCACCGGATACTCCGGCTTGACTCCCGATGTAAACGTTACAGGCTTGGAGGCTGGTATAGAGAAACGCGGATCTTACCCCGTTACCCGCACCTTCACTTTCGGTGTTAATTTTGGATTCTAAATTTAAATAACGATAGATTTAAGACAATACAATGAAAGCTTTAAAAAACATATGCGCAATTTCATTATTGCTAGGAGCTACCGCATTTACATCCTGTACGGATCTGACAGAGGAAATACATAGCTCGGTAATCGCTGAGAATTATTACAATAACTCAGGTGAAGTAATGGCGGCTATGATGCGTCCATGGGGGCACTTTTGTGGAACTATGACAGTAGCCAAATCTCCATGGTCTTGTAACGAATTATCCGCCGACGCCGCCGCTTGGCCTCAAAAAGGTCGCCATGGCTATGACAACGGCGACTGGATTCGCCTACACCGCCACCAATGGATCCCTACAGATGGTCAAGTGGTGGAAGCCTGGAGATTACTTTTTATGGGTATCGGGCTAGCCAACAATTTCCTAACAGACATTGAGAGACTTGATTTCGAGGCACTTCAAGTTCCCATGTCTAAAGCGCAGGCGCAAGCAGAGATGCGTATATATCGCGCTTATTGCTATTGGTACGTGATAGATATGTTTGGCACAGCTCCTATTTGTGAGAAAATCGGCGAGATCAATCCTTCCTCCAAATCCCGCGAAGAGATCTTCGCCTGGATTGAGAAAGAACTGAAGGAAAGTATCCCCTCCTTATCCGAAAGCAAAACAGAGACCTACGGACGCGTATCCAAATGGGGTGCCTATGCGTTATTGGCTCGTCTTTACTTGAATGCGGAAGTCTATACCGGGCAAGCTCGCTGGGATGACTGTATCGCCGCTTGCGACGAGTTAGCGAAAGGCGGTTTCGCTTTAGACAAGAAGTGGAACGACACTTTCCGTGCGGATAACGACAAACGATCTACTGAAATCATTTGGTCGATCGTATTTGACGAGGTATATGCCAAAGGCATGGGTTGGTATCAACGTTGGTTGCATTACGCACACCAAACAGGCTGGAACCTGCAATCAGGTCCCTGGAACGGTCTGGTGACACAACCTACCTTTTACGACTCATTCGCCGATAACGACTTGAGAAAGGTGGAGGGCTTCTTGATCGGTAAGCAATATCCTCGCAAAGTGGATGAAAACGGCAATTACTATTACGACACGACCGCAGAGCCTTTGAAAGGTTCTGAAGAGTACAATGGACAGGATTTGGTTTTCGTAAACCACATCAAGTCCATGACCGAGGGCGAAGAAAACAGCGGCGCTCGCTCCATCAAGTATGAGACCCAACCGGGTACTACCGGAGATATGAACAACGACTGGGTAATGTTCCGTTATTCCGAAGTTATTTATAATAAAGCGGAGGCTTTGATGCGTAAGAACGGCGGTAAGGCGACTCAAGAGGTAGTAGACTTGATCAACAGCGTCCGCCAAAGATCGTTCAAGACAGAAGATTGGGAAAAAGCGAAATACACGACCGCAACATTGACCTTGGATGAATTCTTGGTGGAAAAAGGCCGTGAGTTCGCATTCGAAGGTATCCGTCGTACGGACTTAGTACGCTTTAACAAGTTCGTAACCACCTCTTGGTGGGATAAGGAAGCATCCAACGAGCCGAAACGTAATCTCTTCCCAATACCACAAAAGCAATTGGACGCTAACGCAAACTTATCTCCTAACGAGGCAAACTCATTATTCTAAATATCAACTAAGTATAGTAGAAATCCATTATTAACAAATTAGCACTTGACAATGATAGAGGACTACTATACTTATTGATCTGAAAATATAAAAGGTTACCTTTGATAAGATCAAAGGTGATCCTTGATCTTATCAAAGGTGGCCTTTTATGTTTCATCCTTTTCTAACTAATTGATACGACATGATAAATCTCAAGAAATCGATGTGTTGCCTCTTTCTGGCAGCCAGCTCAACAGTAGCGATCGCACAGACCAGTGTAGTTGATCTTGTAAACCCGATCATCGGGACGAACGGAATGGGACATACGTTCCCGGGCGCTTGCGTGCCCTTCGGGCTCGTGCAACTCAGTCCGGATACGGATACCATACCACACAATGTAGACGGTAAATACCAACCTCGCTCCTACGAGTATTGCGCAGGTTATCAACATAAAGACAGTAGCATCGTAGGTTTCAGCCACACCCACTTCAGCGGTACCGGCCACTCCGACCTCGGGGATATCTTGATTATGCCTACCACCGGAACATTGAAGCTAAACCCCGGAACGGCCACGAATCCCGATGGCGGTTACCGTTCTCGTTTCTCGCATGACACCGAGATATCCCATCCCGGATACTACGAGGTGATGCTCGCCGATTATGGCGTAAAGGCGCAACTGACCACCACCCAACGGGTCGGCATCCACAAATACACATACCCCACGAACAGTGAGAACCAGCGCATTATCCTGGATATGATCCACGGGATCTATAACTATGACGGCAAAGTTCTCTGGACCAATATTCGCGTAGAGAACGATACGCTGGTAACCGGCTATCGTATCACAAACGGTTGGGCACGTACCAACTATACGTATTTCGCCATGTCTTTCTCCAAACCGATCACGCATTACGGATGCGAGGAGAAAGCGAAAGTTAATTACAGGGGCGGCTATGGCAAGTTCAACATGAGGGAGAATTTCCCGGACATAGGCGGACGCAAGATCGTGGCCTATTTCGATTTCGACCCGAAAGCTTCCGACGAGCTGGAAGTGAAAGTGGCCCTTTCCGGAGTCAGCACCGAGGGAGCCTTAAAGAACCTACGTGCCGAAGCTTCCGGCACGGACTTCGACCAATTAGCCGCCAAAGCCTCCGATACCTGGAACAAGGCGCTCTCCGTCATCGACGCAAAAGGAAGCGACGACCAATTGGCCATGCTTTACACTTCCTTGTATCACACGATGATCAATCCGTGCGTATATACGGACGTGGACGGGCAGTACTGCGGACTCGACCATAATATCCATCAAGCGGACGGCTTCACGAACTATACGGTATTTTCCGTCTGGGATACCTATCGCGCCCTACATCCCCTGTTCAATATCATCAACCGGCAAGTGAACACGGATATCGCCAAATCCATGTTGAGGCATTGCGAGCAAAGCGTTCATCATGCCTTGCCGATCTGGAGCCATATGGCAAACGAGAACTGGTGCATGATCGGTTATCATTCCGTCTCTGTCCTGGCGGACGCTATCGCCAAAGGATTACCGATCGATAAGGAAGCCGCGTTAAAAGCGATGATCAGCAGCTCCACGATCCCTTATTATGAGGGAACCAAAGAGTTTATGGAACTAGGCTACGTTCCTTTAGATCACAACGGTAGCGCAGGTTCCCTGACTTTAGAGTATGCTTATGATGATTGGACCATCTATAATACGGCTTTATTAACGGGAAACCGGTCCGTGGCCGATACTTATAAAAAGCGTGCGTCCAACTACGCAAATGTATTCGATACCTCGATCGGCTATGCCCGCCCTCGTCATACGAATGGAAAGTTCAAGGAAGACTTCAGCCTGCTGAGTACGCACGGAGAAGGGTTTATAGAGGGAAATGCCTTGAATTATTCTTTCTATGTACCGCAAGACGTGAACGGCATGATCAAGCTGATGGGAGGCGACCGCTCATTTACGCAAAAACTGGACTCCTTGTTCGACATGCACCTGCCCGATGAGTTCTTCGCCCATACCGAAGACGTGACTAAGGAAGGACTACTAGGCGGCTATGTACACGGCAACGAGCCCAGCCATCACATCCCATTCTTATACGCATGGACCAGCCAGCCTTGGAAAACCCAATACTGGCAACGCGAGATCATGAATAAGATGTATCGCAACAATATCGACGGACTTTGCGGTAACGACGACTGCGGCCAGATGTCCGCTTGGTATATCCTTTCCGCCATGGGATTCTATCCGGTTTGCCCGGGTACGGACCAATACGTATTAGGCGCTCCTTACCTTCCCTATATGAAGGTCCGCTTGGAGAATGGCAAGACCTTCGAGGTAAAAGCCGATAAAGTCAGCGACAAGAACCGTTACGTAAAAGCGGTAAAGCTAAACGGGAAACCCCATACCAAAGGATACATCACGCAGGATGACATCATGAACGGTGGAACGCTCACTTTCGAGATGACTTCCAGCCCGAACAAAAAGCGATTGTTCAACGGAGAGGATCGCCCTTATTCACTGACAGATTAACCTATTTCTCATCTAAAAACAGACAAGACTCATGAAGTATAAACAACTAATCAGCGGCGCTTTCCTGTTGTGGACTTGCATCGCTTGCTCCGGCAAAAAGGAACAGCCGGCCACGGTAGCGGAAGCCACCTCAAACCCTTGGGATAATTATCACATCGGAAAGATCGATTTCAAGAATCTTTCCCCCGAGGCTAAGGGCTCGGCGATCTATGCCTCCGTCATCCCGGACCCGGAAGCCTATATTACCAAGCATGCTCGCAAGGTCGTAGAGACGCTTTATTTCACTCCGGAAGATAGTATCCCGGGCATCGAGGAGATCCACTATACATTAAAGGAATACGACGGGGTATCTGCGAAAGACGGAGCGCCCCCTTCCATCAGTATCGTATACAGCACGAAATGGATCGAGAAAAGTTTTGCCAATAACGACACCGCGAAAGTGGATTACGAGACCCGCGGCGTATTATACCATGAGCTGACGCATGGTTTCCAATTAGAGCCTCAGGGCATAGGTAGCTATGGGACTAATAAAACTTTCTGGGCCATGATAGAAGGCGTGGCGGATGCCGTAAGATACCTAAACGGCGGTTTCACCTTGGAAGATCGTCCCAAAGGCGGCCATTATATGGATGGTTACCGCACGACGGGCTTCTTCCTCGCATGGCTTACGCAAACCAAGAGCCCGGATTTCTTGCGGAAGTTCAACCGAAGCACATTGGAGGTTGTCCCCTGGTCGTTCGACGGTGCCGTGAAATATGCGCTCGGCGATGATTACGACATAGACTCCTTATGGAAAGAATATATGGCAGCGATGGGAGACGAAGCTTAGAAGCGGCCTTCCGTGGGCTCAGGCCTACGGGAGGCCGTGCCAAATCAAACAAACCGGGCGCAGGAAGAGAAGAACGACACTATAACAGGGCCGGAAAAGATTGCGTTAAAATGCTTTTAACATCTCGGGCCATTCCGGAGCCGATCTGTTAAAAATACGACGCCACTTTAACGCCACTCGCTGGAACTGGCCCTACACTGGAGCTACACTGGAGCTACACCGGCCCCTCCATGGCCCATTTCCGCGTTAAAACCGACAAGAATCCTTACGAATTTTTAACCGGTTTGGCGTGAACCCATTTCCCGGCGCGGCCCCGGGCTGAACCTTTCCCGCCGCTCCCTTGTTACCCGCCTGTCTGATCCGGCATCGGGAACCCGTAGATTTATATCATAGTTTTTTATTTGCATTTCCGTAAACATATATCTACTTTTGCGAAAAAGTAAATATGGAACTTTATACCCAAATCCTGTTGCCGAAAGCGCAATTCTCTTTCTCGTATGAGGACCAGGTCGTGATGATGGGTTCCTGCTTCGCCGAGAATATCGGGCGGAAGCTGGAAGAGAATAAGTTCCGCGTGGATATAAACCCATTCGGTACCCTGTATAACCCGGCTTCCGTAGCGGAAGGATTGCGGATGCTGCTACGCCCGGAGCGTTTTACCTCCGGGGATTTATTCCGGCATGAGGGCGTATACCATAGTTTTACCCATCATAGCCGTTTCTCCGCTCCCTCGGAAGAAGAATGCCTAAGGCAGATAAACAGCCGCTTATCCGAATCTTCCGATTTCCTGCGAAAAGCGACCCGGTTGGTAATCACGTTGGGAACCGCTTTCGTGTACCGCCTCAAGAGCGACGGGCGAATCGTGTCGAATTGCCACAAGCTACCGGAAAAGATGTTCGACCGGCAACGATTATCGGCGCGAGAGATCGTCGAGGACTGGAAACCTCTGTTACTAGCCCTTTGGGAACAAAACCCCGCCTTGAAAATCTTATTCACCGTAAGTCCGATCCGCCACTGGAAAGACGGGGCGCACGAGAACCAACTCAGCAAGGCCACCCTATTGCTCGCCACGGACGCCTTACAGAAAGATTATCCCGGCCGGATCGCCTACTTCCCCGCCTATGAGATCCTTATGGACGAGCTCCGGGATTATCGTTTCTATGCGGACGATATGCTCCATCCCTCCCCATTGGCCATTGATTATATTTGGGGGCGTTTTACCGAGAACTTCTTATCCACAGGCACTTCGGCAATCCTTAAAGAATGGGGTGATATCCAAAAAGCTATCAACCATAAGCCCTTTCAGCCGGATAGCGAGGCCTATAAGCGGTTTATACTTCAAACTTTGTTAAAGATGGAACGAATTAGCGAGAAAATTCCTTCCTTTGATATCAGAAAAGAGATCGAAATAGTAAAGTCTAAACTAAAATAAAAGAATGGAATACGCAATTAAAGAAATAGCAAGAGTTATCGGTGCTAAAACAAACCAATTGCTTGACGATACGGTCAGTTTGTTGTTGACAGATAGCCGTCGTCTCTCCTTCCCGGAACAAAGCCTCTTCTTCGCCTTGAAAACCAAGACGAACGACGGACATAGATATATACAGGAACTCTATAAGCTTCGTGTTCGCAACTTCGTGGTAAGCGATATGCTGCCGGAGTTCGAGAGCATGAAGGACGCGAACTTCCTGGTCGTAAAAGATACGTTACGAGCCTTACAAAAGCTGGCCACCCACCACAGGAAGCAATTCAACATCCCCGTGATCGGCATCACCGGTAGCAATGGAAAGACGATCGTAAAGGAATTCCTCTACCAACTGCTGCATAACGAGTTCAATATCGTACGCTCGCCCCGGAGCTACAACTCCCAGTTGGGGGTTCCTCTCTCGGTATGGCAGATGAGCGAGAAAAATACACTGGGCATCTTCGAGGCCGGTATCTCACAGCCGGACGAGATGGAACGCCTGCAGCCCATCATCGCCCCCACGATCGGTATCATCACGAATATCGGGGAGGCTCATCAAGAGAATTTCCTCTCTTCCAATCAGAAATGTATGGAGAAGCTAACGCTTTTCAATGATTGCGAAGCCATTATTTATGATGGGGATGATTTATTTATCGCCAATTGTATCGAATCGGCCTGCCTCTCCCATAAAGCGATCGCGTGGAGCCGTACGGATTCCGAGGCTCCTTTGTTTATCGAGTCTATCGAGAAGAGAGAGCTGGAGACGATCATTCATTGTACTTTGCTGGGTTTCAGCCGTGTCGTTACCATCCCGTTCACGGATGACGCTTCTATCGAGAATGTGATCCATTGTATGGCGGTTATGCTTTACCTGAAACCCACCTGCGTAAATGACGTGGAGAAATTCTCGCACCTTGAGCCGGTGGCTATGCGATTGGACGTAAAGCAAGGTATCAACAATTGCCTGTTGATAAACGATACCTATAACTCGGATATCAATTCTTTGGATATCGCGCTCGACTTCCAACAAAGTCGTCGGGTAGGTAAACCATTAAAGAGTACTTTAATTCTCTCCGACATCCTTCAATCGGGCACCTTGCCTAAATCTCTATACAAGAAGGTCGCGGACCTGGTTCGCCGCAAGAAGATCGATCGTATCATCGGTATCGGTCGCGACTTAAAGGAATACGCTTCCGTCTTCGAGATCGAGAAGGAGTTTTACACGACCACCGAGGAATTTATCAAGTCTCCTTCCTTCAAGAAATTCAAGGATGAGTTGATCTTGATTAAAGGTTCCCGCCATTTCCATTTCGAGCAGATCTCCGAGCTGTTGGAGAAGAAAGTGCATGAGACGATCCTAGAGGTAAATCTGGACGCGATCGTACACAACTTCAATCAGTATCGTTCCAAGCTAAAGCCGGAGACCAAGATGGTTTGTATGGTAAAAGCTTTCGGTTATGGAGCCGGTTCCTACGAGTTGGCGAAGACCCTTCAAGAGCATCGTTGCGACTATCTGGCCGTGGCGGTAACCGACGAGGGAGCCGAATTGCGCAAAGAAGGCATCTCGATCCCCATTATCGTCATGAATCCGGAATTCAGCAGTTTCAATGTCTTGTTCGAGAACCACCTGGAACCGGAAGTCTATAGCTTCCGCCTATTGGATGCCATGATCCGGGAGACCGAGCGCAGAGGTATCACCTCTTACCCTATCCATATCAAGATCGATACGGGCATGCATCGCCTAGGGTTCCAGCCGGAGGATGTCTCGGCGATCTGTGAACGCTTGAGGGCGCAATCCGGCGTTATCGCCCGTTCGGTCTTCTCTCATTTAGCCGGAAGCGATTCATACGTCTTCGATGATTTCACCCATCAACAATTGGATAAATTCACCAAAGCCGCAGGAGAACTAGAAAACGGGTTAGAGTATAAGGTAATCAAACATATCCTGAACTCCGCGGGAATCGAGCGTTTCGCAGCTTATCAAATGGATATGGTACGTCTAGGTATCGGTTTATACGGGGTAAGCGCATCCGGACAAAAAGGTTTACGGAACGTCAGCACCTTAAAGACGACGATCCTGCAAATACAAAACGTACCCGCAGGGGATTCGATCGGCTATAGCCGTATGAGTTATGTGAAACGTGACTCCCGGATCGCTATCATCCCGATCGGATACGCCGATGGGTTGGATCGTCACTTCAGCAACGGAGGCGGGGAGGTCTTGATCAATGGACAACGCTGCCCGATTATCGGCAACATCTGTATGGACGCTTGCATGATCGACGTCACCGACATCCATGCGCAAGAAGGCGATGCCGTAATTATTTTCGGCGACGAACTACCGGTGAGCGAACTTTCGGATAAACTGAGAACAATCCCTTATGAGGTATTGACCTCTATCTCGCCCCGGGTAAAGCGGGTATATTACAGGGAATGAAAAGTGTTTAACCTTTTACGTTTACATTAATATATCCCGGAGGACGTTTTAGCACTTCCATCGCGACCGTGTTTTTCTAGGCGAAGAAGTAGTCGGGAAGTTTTTCAAGCTGATGGAGACGTTCATCATATAGCACCCGTCCCCTCATGCATCTTCACATGAGGGGACGGTTTTTTTCAGCCATTTGCGTATGTTGCACATTTTGTGTATGTTTGTGCCGTAATTAATAAACAAGAGGTATGAGTCATAATTTATTGAAAGGCAAGAGAGGCATTATCTTCGGTGCGCTGAACGATATGTCTATCGCCTGGAAAGTGGCAGAAAGAGCCGTAGAGGAAGGTGCGACTATCACGTTAAGCAATACGCCTATCGCTGTTCGTATGGGTCAGGTAGATGCTTTGGCGGAGAAGTTGAATGCGCAGGTAATCCCGGCGGACGCAACCAGCGTAGAGGATCTGGAGACCGTATTCGCAAAGTCAGTGGAAATATTAGGTGGTAAAATAGATTTCGTTTTACATTCTATCGGTATGAGCCCGAACGTACGCAAGAAACGTACGTACGATGATCTAGACTATGGAATGTTGGAAAAGACGTTGGATATCTCCGCTATCTCTTTCCATAAGATGCTACAGGTTGCCAAGAAACAAGACGCTATCGCCGAGAATGGTTCCGTAGTGGCATTAAGTTATGTGGCCGCTCAACGTACATTCTTCGGATACAACGATATGGCGGACGCTAAGAGCCTGTTGGAATCTATCGCCCGTAGCTTCGGTTACATCTATGGCCGTGAGAAAGGCGTACGTGTGAACACGATCTCCCAATCCCCGACAATGACAACCGCGGGTAGCGGCGTGAAGGGAATGGAACACTTGATGGACTTTTCTAACAAGATGAGTCCACTGGGTAACGCCAACGCCGACGAGTGTGCGGATTATTGCGTAATGATGTTCTCCGACTTTACCCGCAAGGTAACGATGCAGAACCTATACCACGACGGTGGTTTCTCAAGCATGGGTATGAGCCTCCGGGCCATGAACCAATATAGTAAAGGATTAGAGGAATATACAGACGAGAACGGACACATTATCTACGGCTAATATGTTAGTGAGAATCTATCCGGAAAATCCGAATCAAAAAGAAATAGACAAGGTCGTCAAAGTCCTGCAGGACGGCGGCCTTGTCGTTTATCCTACCGATACGGTATATGCGATCGGTTGCGATGCGCTGAACGTGCGTGCGGTAGAGAAAATATGCCAGATGAAAGGGGTTAATCCACAGAAAAGCAACCTGTCTATCATCTGCTACGACCTGTCTAATCTTAGTGAATACGCCAAGGTAAGCAACGCCGCTTTCAAGCTCATGAAGAAACATCTGCCCGGTCCTTTCACCTTTATCTTACCCACCAGCAGCGAGCTTCCAAAGATTTACAAGAACCGGAAAGAAGTCGGAATCCGTGTACCGGACAATAACATCATCCGTACACTGGTACAATCCTTGGGGAATCCAATCCTAACCATGTCCATCCGTGATGAAGATGAGGTGATCGAATATACGACAGATCCGGAATTGATACACGAGAAATACGAGCATCAAGTGGATATCGTAATCGACGGCGGTTTCGGAGGATTGGAAGCCTCTACGGTTATAGATTGCACGACGGATAATTTCGAGATCGTACGTCAAGGCAAAGGAGAATTGTAGCTATCCACCACGATTTGTATTGCTTACCATCAAAAAAGACTTCCACCTTATAATTAATTCCCTGGAAATTTAACCAGACATTACGACCCTTTGGTAAATTATTGATATTAACCTGACGAGCAAACCAATCGGCATAGAAATCATTACCGGCCTCATGTATATCGGGTATAAAATTATTATTTAAGCCAAACTCGGAAACCGGAAACATATGGTTCTCCAAAAGTGTCGTTAATACCGTACCCGGTACACGGGCGGGTAACCCTCCGTTTTCACTTCATTCGCTTTCCGGGCATACCAATCTGAGTGGATCAAGGTCCTCTCCCCCGGCTCCGGGATCGCCAACAAGGCTTGTCTCTCTGCTGATACAGGCTTTAACCAGCAAGCCAAACAAAGCCAACAAAACAAATAAATACATCTGTTCATCATATAATCTTAGATTTACCTTTTAAGGTACTACAAAATTCAGAAGGGCCTCTTCGCAAATTCGAAGAAGCCCTTTCATTACATATTATTTTCCAATAAGATCTAATTAATGCCGATTAGAAATTACCTATACCAGCTTTGTCCCACCATACATGAGTGCCACCTTTATCACCGGAGATCGAACCCGTATTCTCTTGATTCAATAGCTCTATACCTTTTTGATATTCTACGGTATTCGTATTATCCTCATTATCGGAATACAATAAACGGCGAACCTGTTCATTCGTATCGATATCCCCATTACTCTTATTCACGCGGTTCGGAAATAATTTCGGATAACCTGTACGACGAAATTCCGCCCAAGCCTCGCAAGACAACGGGAAGTTCGCAATCCATTTCTGTGTGATGATACGTTGTAATTTCTTCTCATTAGTCGCACTCTCATCCCACTTAACCGTAATATCATTCTGAGCCTTGATGCTGTTTTGACCATTAACCGGGTCGACGAAGTCCTTTTGTGTTGTCGTGCCACTGATATAAGCATCGATCTCAGTTTCTGAAATTGAGATCACTCCGGCCAAACTTCCCTTATAAGCCAATTGATTCTTAATAGAAACACGGATACCTTGCTCATACAGTTCCTTCGCCGTACCTCCCATATTACTCCAACCACGCAACGCACCTTCCGCACGCAAGAAATAACCTTCGGCTGCCATCATTACCGGTAAAGCTGTTGTATAAGAACAAACGATCTTCGAGAAGTTGCCCCACTGATTCGGTTTAGCAGGCAGGTCGCAACCGCCACGAATACCTAAATACTGAGTACCGGATGCAATCGTCTTCCCATCCTCACATTCAACATCCGCTTGGTTCTTTGTCATAAACAGAGGTAAGCGAGGATCTTGGAATCCTTCCAAGATTGTTGTCAAGTTCGCATTCATACCACTATCTCCCCATTCGAACATACGAGTTTGCTCATTACTCAAACTCTTGTTGATCAATACATCCTGTTTTAACATAGCGCCCTTGGCAGCCTCTTCAGCTTTTCGTTTAGCTAAAGTAGGATCAGCCTTCACGATACGCAAGGCGGCACGTAGCTTTAATTGATTGGCTACTTGAATCCACATATCCAAATCGCCATTACACCAATAGTCGAATGACTGTCTCTCCTCCAATGTGGATTTCGGGCTTTGGAAATCTTGAAGCGCTTTATCTAACAATTCGAAAATAGAGTTATAAATGCTCTGCTGCGTATCATAAGAGAACGAAGCACCATTTGTCGGATCTTCGATACAAGACGTATAAGCAACCGGGCCGTAAACATCCGTCAACATCTGGACCGCATAAGCCTGAACAACACGCATCATTCCCGCATAGTCTGTCAATCCTTGCTCGTCACAAGAAGCGATCAAACGACGTGTATTATTGAAAATGTGTAAATAAACATTCTCGTACATACCACCACAAAAACTACGATTCAACGCATAATCCACGTTACCGGAACCATTGAAATTATGTGGTGTCATGAAATAACCGCTAAACAAGTCTACGTTCAAACTAAAGCAGTACTGGAACAAGTTCTGTTGCGGAGCGTATACATAAGACAGCGGTTCTTTAAACTGCGCGGAGAAAGGAAGCGTGTTCGGGTCTACCTCATACTGATCGGTATTCAATGTCTCAAAATCATCTGTACAGCTCACGGTTGTTAATCCTGTGCTAAAAGCTAAAGCTGATACAGCCGCATATTTTAGAATTCTATTTAGTTTCATAAGTAATACCTGTAAGATTTAGAAATTAAGTTTTAAGTTCAAACCAAAGCTACGGGTTGTCGGCAACGCAAACATATCGATACCCTGCCAGCCATTACCTGTTCCTGCAGCCACATCCGGATCCATCGGAGCATCCTTATAGAAGAAGAATAAGTTACGTCCAATGATAGAAGCGGTCAAGTTTTTACCTG
Organism: Parabacteroides distasonis; assembly: GCF_004793765.1. GTDB lineage: Bacteria > Bacteroidota > Bacteroidia > Bacteroidales > Tannerellaceae > Parabacteroides > Parabacteroides distasonis_A. The sequence continues at coordinate 19,524 of NZ_SRYM01000021.1, forward strand.
CGCCAAACAAGTTGCGGAAGGTATAGCCAAATGATAACTCACGCAAACGAACATTAGTTGCGTCATATACGTACTGGGAAGTCAAGATATTAGAATTGTAGCTTGTACCACCGGTAGTTGAATAATACAATTGCGGATCAAATTGCGCTCCATCAACCTCTACAAAGCCTGCATCACGAGCCAAGCCAGAACGTTCGGAAACGCCCCAACCATCCATGGTAGCCTCAGTCATCGACAGAACCTTACCACCAACCTTCGCATCGATTAAGAATGACAACGTGAAATCTTTATAGTGGAAGGTATTCGTCCAGCCCATGTTCACTTTCGCATTCATATCGCCCGCATAAACAAGATCTTTATTATCGGATCCAGCCAATACAGGAGCACCAGTATCAGAGACAATAGGTTTTCCGTTATCATCACGTTGTAAGTCGCGGACATAAAGGTCTCCGAAATGCCCACCTTCTTTCAAGAGCACTTTGGCACCTGTACAATAACTTGTCAGGTTCCACTCGGAAAGCTCGTCGGCCAACTCTATAATCTTGTTATTATTGTAAGAGAAGTTAAAGTTCGTGCTCCAGCTGAAATTATCCGTAAATTGGTTATACCAACCTAGACTAACCTCGAAACCTTGGTTCTGTACGTTACCAGCATTAATATAACGGCTCTTCAAACCAGTTTCCCATGGAGCGGAGATGTCAAAATATTGATTCTTGGTATTTGTTTTATAATAGGTCAAATTTACGTTGAAACGATTCTGGAAGAATGTACCATCAAAACCGACTTCCAATGAATTTGTCTTTTCTGGTTTCAACGTACGGAAAGATGATTTTTCCGGCGGATTCAACGCACCTTGATCTCCCAATGTATAACGCTCGTTGGTTACACCGATAGGCACATCATTACCTACAATAGAATAAGAAGTGCGTAACTTGAATAAATCCACATTCTTGCCGAAATCAACAAATCTATCCAACAAGACACTTGCTCCAACAGACGGATAGAAGAATGAAACACCATCTGTAAACGCCAATGTTGAGGACCAGTCGTTACGGGCACTAACATCGATAAACAGACCTTCCTTATAACCAAATTGAGCCGTAGCAAACACAGAATTCAAACGTTTCTCGGCCAAGGTCTTTGTTGTCTGTAATTTATAATAGTTAGCCGGAGAGAAAATATTAGGATAGTAAGCACCACTTGTAATCACGCCCGCATCGTTAACAGAAAACTGAGAATCACCCCAGCCAATCAATTCTAAAGAAGAACTTTTTGTCTTTTGATAGCTTCCACCTGCGGTTACAGACAAAGAATAAGTATCCTCCCAAGTCTTATTATATTGAGCCAACAAGTCACCATAAGTCTGCTCGCTATTCACACGTGTATCTTTCATCGTACCCAGCAAGTTACGGCCTGCCGTACTAGATGCGTACTCATTCAAGTTCCAAGTCTCATCACCTCGTTCATAACGCAGACGACCTGTAACAGAAAGACCTTCCATTATGTCATACTTGACACTACCGCCAAACTCATAGCGATTACGATAAGAAACCGGTTTCTGGCGATTCAGCATCCAGTAAGGATTGGAGAACTGCTCTTGAGCGGTATTTGTCCAATTGTGCACATTTATATTTCTTGTACCATCGTACACCTCATAGCTACTCTTATAATAATCCCAGTCCTCTCCTCTTGGAAACAAGTAAGCACCCAAAGTAGGATTACCTACATAACCAGCAGTCGGCTGGTTCTCGATATGCTGATTATTATAACGGGCAGACACGTCTACATGAAGTTTTGTCCACAAGTTAAAACCAACCTTCGCTAACAAGTTATGGCTCATATATGTATTCTCCGGAACGATACCATTAGAAGACACATTCGCATAAGAAAAATAAGATGAGATATTATCATTGCCACCAGCCAACGAGATAGAGTTGTTGGTCGTATAGCCAAGATTATAATAATCCTTCGCATAGTTTGGAGAAGCAGATGCGAGCTTATCGCCCCAGCTAAACGTTCCTTGATTACTTACGCCATAAGAATTCTGGAACTTCGGCAATACCATCGGAGTTTCAACCGTCGTATTACTAGAAACATTTATAGCGACTTTACCAGATTGTGCCGATTTAGTCGTAACCATAATGGCACCGTTAGCAGCGACCGCACCATATAAAGCTGCGGCAGAAGCACCTTTCAACAAGGTAATCTGAGCGATATCGTCCGGGTTGATTGTAGACATGGCATCACCGCCATCACGACTACCACCATACGAACCATCAATCTGTGAATCTGAGACATTCATCATCATTGGAACACCATCCACGACAATCAACGGCTGATTACTACCGCTAATAGACTTATTACCACGGAACAAGATCTTGGAAGAACCACCCGCACCCGTAGAGTTCGGGGTAATCTGCAAACCAGCGCTCTTTCCTTGTAAAGAGTTGATCATATTTACATTCTTAATCTCGTTCAAATCCTTACCGCCTACTGTTTGTGCGGAATAGGTCAAAGTCTTTGATTCACGTTTGATACCCATCGCCGTTACGACAACCTCATCCAAAGCCTCTGCGTCTGAAACCATCGTAACATCGATTTTCGTACGGCCATTCACTGGCTCCTCAATCGTTTTCATACTTAAATAAGAGAATACCAAAATAGAGTTTGCGTCAGCCTCCAAGGTATATTTTCCATCAAAATCAGTAATGGTACCCGTTGTCGTACCTTTTACTAACACGTTCACTCCTGTTAGTGGCTCATTTAGATCCTTGTCAATGACGACACCACTAATCGTTAGTTTCTGTGCATATCCTGTAACACACAGAAAAAACGCCAATAATAAAATAAATGACTTTCTCATGAAAAATCGTTTTTGAATTAAGTGATTCTACATTTGTGTTTTCTTAATTTTCATGCTTTTTAGAGAGAGCGAACTCTCTGTTCTTTCTTTTTTAGTGCATAGGCATTTATTCTTTTTGTTTAAAGTTATTATTATGTTCACACAGAAATCTCTTTCTGTTTAAAATCAAACGGCTCTATTTTAAATAATAACAACAACATAGTTTCATTAGAACTAAATCAAATTAACATATTTAATTTATTAAGACATGATGAAAATTTGACTAAGTGTTATCGCAAACACCTGAAAAAGTGAGGAACATACTGATTTTTGTTATGTTTTAACTTGTATGTATAATTATTATATATATATTTGTTTGTCAAAACATAAAAAACGATTTAGTTCTAATGAAACTAACGGCAAATTTCAATTAACATAATATTCCTTCATTATCTTCTTCCTCCTATAACATCAAATCGCTATCTGGCTATTATCTTGGAATAAGATTACAGCTTTATTTACAAGCTTCGAAAACAATTCAGCCAGGAAATTAACTATTAACTCTAATTTCTTCCACAAATATTCAATGATTTGCATAGATTATCTCTACATTTGCGGTATATATATATATTAATGTATTGACTATGAACTGGACCCAGCTATTATCCGGCAAGCGTTTCGGAATGGAAGAGTATCACGAGAGGAAACATGAGAGGACTGATTTCCAACGAGATTATGATCGTTTGATTTTCTCATCCCCTTTCCGAAGATTACAAAACAAGACACAGGTGTTCCCATTGCCGGGAAGTATTTTTGTGCATAACCGACTTACACATAGCCTGGAAGTATCATGCGTAGGACGTTCGTTGGGAAATAACGTAGCGAAAGGACTTACACAAAAATATCCGGACGGCAGTATCAACTTCCCGGAGATCGGTTCCATCGTTTCAGCCGCTTGTCTTGCCCATGATATGGGGAACCCTCCATTCGGGCATTCCGGAGAGAGGGCGATATCCGCTTATTTCTCCGAAGGGAATGGGCGGAAACTAGAAGAGAAAGTACGGAAGGAAGGAGGACGCTGGGAAGACTTCGTTCATTTTGAAGGAAACGCAAACGCCATGCGTTTGCTGACCCACCAGTTCATCGGACGCAGGAAAGGAGGTTTTGCTTTAACGTATAGCACATTAGCCTCTATCATCAAATATCCTTACGCATCCATCTACTCCGGGAAGAAAGGCAAATTCGGCTTTTTCCAATCGGAAGAGGGAAGCTATCTGCAAATCGCCCAAGAGCTAGGGATCGGACATAGCCCGGAAGCCCCGGACAAATTTCTTCGTTACCCGTTAGTTTACTTAGTAGAGGCGGCAGACGATATCTGTTATCAAATAATGGATATAGAAGATGCTTGCAAACTGCATATCCTGACCACCGAAGAGGCTATACAACTATTATTGGGATTTTTCGAAGGAGAACGGTTGGAGCATATCCGCAAGGTCATGCATATGGTAGACGACACCAATGAGCAAATCGCCTATCTGCGCTCTTGTATTATCGGGCTATTAGTGGATGAATGTTCCCGTGTCTTTCTAGAGAACGAGGAAAGCATCCTCAACGGCACCTACAGCACTCCGTTAATCAGTAACATATGCGATCAGGCCAAACAGGCTTACGCCAATTGCTCGGCTACGGCATACAAGAAAATATATAAGGCAAAGGAAGTGCTCGACATTGAATTAGCCGGTTATCACATTTTCAGCCATCTGATCGACAGCCTGACCGAGGCCGTGATGAACCAAGAGCATGCCTACAGCAAACTGCTCTTACAACGGATACCGGAGCAATATGACACGAACGCTCCTACTACATATGGCAAGATACAATGCGTACTCGATTACATCTCTGGCATGACCGATGTATATGCGCTCGATCTATACCGGAAAATCACCGGTATGAGCCTGCCGGCCGTTTGATGCTGTAATAATCTGCTAGAATTCTTCCCGGTACTTGCTTTCCATGCGATCATCCAAGATGCTTAGATAGCTTTTATAGCGGGACTCGCTGATTAGCCCATCGTTAACAGCCTGAATGACGGCGCATCCCGGTTCATGACGGTGCGTGCAGTTATTGAAACGACATTCCTCCGAGTATTCAAACAACTCCCGGAAATAATGGGAGATCTCAGCGTCTGCCATCTCGATCGTTCCAAATCCTTTAATACCCGGAGTATCGATTAAATAGCCGCCTTCGGGAAGAGGAATCATCTCGGAAAAGGTGGTCGTATGCATTCCTTTGTTATGATATTCGGAGATATCACCGGTACGGAGATTCACACCCGGCACCAGCTTATTGATAATCGTGGATTTTCCGACACCCGAATGGCCGGACAAAAGCGTAATCTTATCTTTTAGATCCGTTTTCAAGGCATCCAAACCTTCCTCGGTCCGGGCACATAGCGTCGAACAGGGATAGCCAATCGAGGTATACAACTCGATTAAATACTCCAACGCCCTTTGATCCTCATTATTATAACGATCAATCTTATTGAAAACCAATTTAACAGGGACACGATAAGCCTCGGCGGTCGCCAAGAAGCGATCGATAAATATCGTTGTTGTTATAGGATAATTCACCGTAACGATCAGCATCGCCTGATCCAAATTCGCGGCGATAATATGCGCTTGCTTCGATAAGTTAGAGGCACGACGGATGATATAATTCTTACGCTCCTCGATCTCTGTGATAAAAGCGGTTCCTTCTTTATTTATATCGATTACGACACGGTCTCCTACCGCAACCGGATTGGTACTCTTTATGTCTTTCAGACGAAAGTTCCCCTTGATCTTACTCTCTATATCTCGCCCGTCCTCCGTACGGACCGTATACCAACTACCTGTGTTTTTTATTACCAGTCCCCTCATGAGAATTGAGAATTGAGAATTGAGAATTGGAATAAGGGCCCAATCGAGTTCCTTCATTTCCAATTCTCAATTCTCAATTATTTAAACGGTCATTACTTCTTTTTCTTTAGCGGCGTAAAGGTCATCGATCTTTTTGATGAACTTATCATGGATTTTCTGAACCTCTGCCTCGGCGTCTTTCTCTACGTCCTCGGGAACCCCATCAGACTTGATACTTTTCTTCAAAGCGTCGATCGCGTCACGGCGAGCGTTACGAACGCTGATCTTCGCGTTCTCAGCCTCCTGTTTACATTGTTTCACCAATTGGCGGCGACGTTCCTCGGTCAACGGAGGAATACCTAAACGGATCACCTCACCGTTATTCTCCGGCGTGATACCTAGCTCGGAATCCAGAATACCTTTCTCGATATCGCGGATGATCTTCTTTTCCCACGGAGTGATCATGATCGTTCGCGCGTCCGGAACCGTCACCGTTGCCACGTTCGTAAGAGGAACAGGCGCCCCATAATACATTACCTTCACACAATCGAGGATTTTCGGATTAGCCTTACCAGCCCGAATGTGAGACAATTGCTCGTCCAGATACTCAATGGCGAACGTCATCTTCTCTTCCCCTGCTTTGATCAATTGTTTCGTATCTATCATAAATATACGTTTTTTGTTTGCGAATCTTTTAATTAACAAAAGTAATAAAGATTTCTAACTCCGCAAGCATATAATTAAAATACTACCGAAGAAAAGATTCACAAGACTCCATAAATAGATCCGCACATACGGATCTATTCTCAATTCGCCACTGCCGAATGATCGTTCGGCGGTGGCGAATATATATTCAGTGGCAACGAACGATCATTCGGCGGCGGCGAACGAAGAAATCATATAGATCCGACAAAAAATATATCCGTATCTATTATCGTTTACTTAACTTAGGCGTAAAGAATAGTAAGTAGGCTACGCCCACGCACAACACCAGTATTGCCCCTGCTTGAGAAGCCAACATATCGGATGCCACTCCCATAAAGATCGGGAAGATCGTGCCACCGAACAATCCCATGATCATCAAACCGGACACCTCATTCTGTTTGTTCGGCATAGAAAGCAGGGCTTGGGCGAAAATAATGGAAAAGACATTCGAGTTTCCAAAGCCGATCAAGGCGATACAAGCATAGATGATCTCTTTCGAATGGAAGAACAGCAGACCGGTCATCGCCAATAACATCAAGAAAACACTAAAGGCAAAGAATCCTTTCGGAGAGACCTTCCGCAAGATGAAAGCCCCGGAGAAGCACCCCGCCGTACGGAAGATGAAATAGAGGCTCGTGGCGAAACCGGCATCAGCCAAAGTCATACCCAGACGTTCCATCAAGATCTTCGGGGCGGTCGTATTCGTCCCCACATCGATCCCCACATGGCACATGATACCGATAAAGCAAAGCAGGATAAAAGGCTTGCCCAGCAAAGCCAGACATTCGCCAAAGGTAGAGGGCCGCCCCTCCTCTTTGGTCTCACGGATAGAGGTAGTTCCCAATAGCAGGATAGCGATCACGGCGATCACCATATAGACCGGGAAAAGGACACGCCAACCGAGTCCCATCGACGGTATCGCTTGGGTAGCGCCCCACATGGCGATATAAGGAGCCAAGAAAGAGGCGATCGCCTTCACGAACTGGCCAAACGTCAAGGAACTAGCTAGCTTATCCCCGCTTACGATATTCGACAATAACGGGTTCAAGGAGGTCTGCATCAAAGCGTTACCGATACCCAGCAGGGAGAAGGATATCAACATGACCATATAGGCGTCGTCGAAGATCGGGATCACCAGCGAAAGGAAGGTCACGATCAAGCTCAATAGCACGGTCTTCTTCCGCCCGATACGGTTCATCAACATCCCCGTCGGGACGGAGAAGATCAAGAACCAGAAGAACACGAGCGACGGGAAGATATTCGCCTCCGAATCACTCAGGCCTAAATCCGCTTTCAGGTAATTAGAGGCGATACCCACTAAGTCCACGAATCCCATGGCGAAGAACGCCAACATCACGGGAATCAAATTCAAGGATGAAGTCTTCTCGCTCATGGCTTATAAATCTTTAGGGTAAGCAGGCCATGCGCCACTCTGCGTACAAACATAAGCGGCTACTTTTACCGCTTTCTCATGCGCCTCACGTAAAGGTTTTCCGGTTAAGATCGAAGAGATAAACGCCCCGGAGAAAGAATCGCCGGCGCCTACCGTATCTACCACCTGCACCTTCGGGGTAGGAATCGTAGAGACCTCCTCCTCGGAAAAGATCGTACTATACTCCGCCCCGGCCGTAAGTACCAAATAGCGCAAACCATATTTCTGCATGAACCAGCGACACATATCCTCTATCGTACCTTCCAGGCCAAACATCGGGCGAAGCATTTCCAATTCCTCATCATTGATCTTGAATACGTTCGCCAATTCGAGCAACGATTCGATCAGCTCCTTCGAATAGAAATGCTGACGGATATTGATATCGAAAAAGCGCAAGGCATGACTAGGCATATAAGAAAGCAAGGTACGAAGCGTCTCACGAGATTCCGTAGCACGTTGCGCCAACGTTCCGAAGCATACGGCGTCCGCACGTTTCATCAGGTCGATAGACGCTTGGGTAAGCGGGATATGATCCCATGCCACACCTTCGATGATCGTATAGGCAGGGATGCCATTCTTTAGCTCTACCATCACGCTTCCGGTCGGATATTCCACCGTACTGATATAATTACTATCGATACCGTTCTTATCTAATTCCTGAATAATCTCGGTTCCGAACACGTCGTTGCCCACGGCACTGATCGCATAACCTTCCGCTCCCAATTGGGTAGCGTGATACACAAAGTTAATCGGAGCTCCACCGGCTTTCTTCACATCCGGGAAAACATCCCACAATAATTCACCAATGCCTACTACTACAGGTTTACTCTTTTCCACGATATATTTTGTTTTTAATTATTTGAAGGGATAAATGGTTAATGACGTAACCGTGAACGCTCCTCCCTTCGCATTGAAGCTAATGCGATTATACGGCTCTTCCGGGAAGACTAGGTTGGTCATGACAAACTCTCCATTCCCGTCGAAGGCCTCTATGCTACAATTGTCTACCAACAAACGTAAGGTATATTCCTTAGCGGCGGAGATCGGGGCCGAGGTAGCCGTGGCGAATGTCTTGCTAAAATCCGTAGCCCCGCTGTTACGGCGATCCATCGTGAACGTATTATCCAGAAGATTATAATGCATCTCCACTTCCTCGCCTTTCGAGTTAAACAACTGGAAGCTCATGATATCGGCTCCGTTATTCTTAAACTTGATCTCGATCTCATAGGTTCCCGTATGATCGGAAAGTATCGGATTGACCTCATGGGAACGGTCTACCTTGAAGGTTCCTTTCTTCTGGGCTTTACCTCTCAATTTCAACATTTCGGGAGACGGGGTACTGCTCAAATACGTCTGTCCGTTTTTCGTATAAAGAGCCAAGTCGCGAGGAACCGAGTTCGCGCTCCGGTATTGCAAGGTCGGCACGTTATTCGCATATTCCCAATTGCTCATCCAAGCCAAGGCGATCTTCCGGTCCTCCGGAGCGTTACTCCAAGTTACCGTAGCGTAATGATCCTTGCCGTAATCCATCCATTTGGTCAAGGCAGGGGATTCATTCACGAACTGTTTCCCATCGAACGTACCTACGAAATATTGGGTAGCGGAGCCGCCAAACGGACCGCCGGGATTGATATTACAGATCAAGACCCACTTCTTCAATTCCGTACCCTTCACCGGAAGCTCGATCAAGTCCGGGCATTCCCAAACGCCCGCATGCGCTCCTTGCCCTTCCCCGAAACTGCTCTCATACGTCCAGTCCTTCAAATTGGGAGAAGAATAGAGTTGCATCTCCTGCCCTACGGCGAGCACCATGATCCATTTATTGGATTCCTTATGCCAGAAGACTTTCGGGTCACGGAAATCACGTTGCGTAGAAGTAAGGATCGGATTCCTGCCATATTTCCTGAACGTCCGGCCGTTGTCCAAGCTATAGGCCATACTCTGCACTTGCCGGTCGCTGGCCGAGGTATAGAAAGCCACGATAGCGCCAGCGCCAAAACCGGCGGTATTATCCTTATCCACCACACAGCTACCGCTGAAGATCGTACCCAAAGCATCCGGAGCGATCGCCACCGGTTGATGCTCCCAATGAATCAAGTCCTTGCTGATCGCATGCCCCCAATGCATATTCCCCCACATCGAGCCATACGGATTGTATTGATAGAACAAATGATACTCACCATCCTTGTATACCATGCCGTTCGGATCATTCATCCATCCCCAAGCCGGCGAGAAATGATAGGCCGGACGGAATTTCTCCCGGTTAGACGAATCAAACTGATCGGATAGCTTCATCTCTTTCCAGCAAAGAGCCGATTCTGGGGCAAGCTGGAAGTTGAAGGAGATATGCTTATCCGCATACCCTGATAGATCTATCGGAACGAAATAATCCACCTTATTCACCGCCAAACGAACATTAAAAGTCCGTACCACGTCATTATCGACAATCATATATAACTTGGATTCCGGCGAGGACTCCTCGACCGGAAGCAACAAATACTTGGCTCGCGCATCCACACAGACAATGCTTTGTCCTTCGCCCAGATGCTTTATATCTATAGTACGTTCTGCCGCATATCCGGCCAACGGATCGACAGCACTTAATAGAACGACACCGACAGCCATGCATAAACTCTTAAGAAGTCTCTTTGTTTGTTGTTTCATAAACGAACGGATTAAAGGATAATACTGTTTGATTTTCCGCCAAAATTAATAGGATTCTTCCGGATAGAAAAACACTTATGCCCTAAAGATGAGGAGATATGACATTTGTGATAAAGATCGTACAAATGTTATTGATACTCGGTAGGCGTAACCCCGTAGACCGCCTTGAAACATTTAGAGAAGTAAGCGGGCGAGGAGAAACCGGTTCGGTAAGCGACCTCACTCACCGTATACGCGTTCTGCCTCAACAACTGGGTCGCCTTATTCAAGCGATAGCTACGCAAGAACTCGACGGGGGCAGTTCCGGTAAGCTCCTTGATCTTCCGGTGAAGGTGTCCCCGGGATAATCCCAAGGTCTCGCTTAGTTTCTCCACATTATATTCGGGGTCCGCATAAACCGCCTCGATCTGTTCCGCAAACTTACGCAAGAAGGCATCATCGATGCTCTCCACCTTTTCCGGCTCGGACAAAAGGAGCTTATTATCCCGCAGCTTCTCCAACAAACGTTCCCGTAATTTCCGGCGCTCTTGCAATAGGTGGATAATCTTGATCTTCACGTAATCCGTATGGAAAGGCTTCTGTATATAATCGTCCGCCCCGCCGGTAATCCCGAAAATCCGTTGACGCTCATCGGTCAAGGCGGTCAATAAGATCACCGGGATATGGCTAAAGGGAAGTTGCGACTTGATCGTCCGGCAAAGTTCGAAACCATTCATCTCCGGCATCATCACATCGCTTACTACCAATGATATCTCCTCCTCTTCCAATACCCGCAAGGCATCTTTCCCGTTCGCGGCCGTCCGGATCTTGAAATGAAGGCTAAGCTCACGTTCCAAAAAGCCGCAGACCTCATCGTCATCCTCGGTGATCAGTATCGTATAAGGATAGGTCTTGGAAAGCATCTCCTTGGTTTCCGAGTCGTCCAACCGGGAGGCTTCGTAGGCTTGATGGGATACGGGCGTTTCCATCAGGTCGCTATCCTCGAAATGCGCCTTTCCTTTCCGTAGGCAGACCGTAAAGGTAGTCCTTTGTCCCGGCTCGCTCTCCACACGGATCTCCCCTCCGTGCATATGTATATACTCCTTTACCAAATGTAATCCGATCCCGGTTCCCATCGACCGATCCTCCGTATAGAAACGGTCAAACAGATGCGGAAGGTTAGCGGGACGGATGCCACTTCCCGTATCGATAACCCGTATAAAGACCCGGCCTCCCTCTTCCGTCAGCTCTATCCGCACGCTACCTCCCTCCGGCGTAAACTTAAAAGCGTTCGAGAGAAGATTGAAAAATACCCTCTCCAATAAGTCCGGATCGATCCATAGCGTACATTGTTTTATCGAAGAAGTACACGTATAGGAGATCGCACGTACCGAGGCCATACTGTCAAAATAAGATTTGATCTCGCCGACGAAAGGAACCAAATCGATTTCCCGTACCGCTAGTTTCTCTTGTTTGCCTTCCACCTTCCGGAAATCCAATATCTGATTGATCACACGCAACAAACGGTTGGCGTTCTTCTGGATCAACCGCAGATCCGAGGCGTAAGGAGATTCCCGCAACGAGACAATCAAGCGATCCAAAGGGGCGAGAATCAAGGTCAAAGGCGTACGTACCTCGTGGGAGACATTCGTAAAGAATTGGAGTTTCTGCGCTGTCACCTCTTTCATCTCCGCGTTCAAGGAGATTAGCTTACGATTCGCCTGCCTCATCTTCCGGTTTATGTAAAAGGCGTAAATGGAAAGGGCGATAAAACCGATCATCAATAAGGAGATCACCCCTAAAGAGTTTCGCAGGAAATAAAACCGGCCGGACAAACCGTCGATACGGGAACGTTGCGCCTCGATACGCTGCTTGTAATGCTGGAGTTGGTCCGCTTGTAGCAATAAGGTGCGGGCAGACTGATGATCTACCGGAGCCGTACGAAGAGGGATAAACTTATCCACCGGCTCCCCTTGTATGATACGCATAGCCGTGCGAACCACTTGCTCCCCTCCCGTCGGATAGAGGAAAGAGGCGTTGATCCGTCCATCTTCCACGGCTTCCAGACCAGCACCCGCCACGGCATCCACACCGATAATCCGCAGATCCCGCCCTTTGACGGAATCCCATGCCATGAAGTATTCCCGGGCAGCTATGGCCATCATGTCGTTATGGGCGTAAACGAAATCGATCTGCCCGGGATGCTCTAACTTCCGAAGCTCCATCCGGGCGGTATCGACCAGCCATTGTCCTTCTATCTTACGGAAAGAAAGATCCTCCCTTTCTCGCAAGGCATCGACAAAACCTTTATGTCGCTCTTGCGCCGGGGAGGTTTGCGTCAGTCCCCATATCTCCAGGATAATAGCGTCCGGGGGCAGATAATGGGCGGCGTAATTGCCTGCGGCCAATCCGATCTCATAATTGTTCGCCCCGACAAAAGAGGTGTATTGATCGGTATTTACCTTGCGATCTGTAATGATCGTCGGTATTCCGGCACGGTACGCTTCCTCGGCAACTGCCGCAATCGGCTCGGATTGGTAAGGGGAGATGATCAAGACATCCACCTTTTGGCGGATCAAGTCTCGTATTTGTTGTATTTGTGTCTCGTTATTGTTTTGCGCGTCCTTTATAACAATTTCCACATCATCATAGTTAGAGGCTTCGATACGCATATCGTTAATCATGGCTTGCCGCCAAGCATCGTCCAGCATACATTGGGAGAGGCCGATAACGTGCTTCTTCTGTTTTCCCGAGCTTGTGCAGCCACACAAGACGATCAAGGTTAACCCTAAGAATAAAAGGAGATACTTCATAGACAAAGTGCATAGTGCAGCTGTACTGCAACCCGCCTTGCAGTACTACTGCAACCCATGTGCAGTGGCACTGCAACCGGCGTGCAGCTGTACTGCAACGCTGGTTGCAGTAATTAAGACGCTACGAAAAATAAGATTAATTATGTACCAACGTCCCGATATTCTCTCCGCTCATCACTTTCTTCAAGTTGCCGTTGGTATCCATATCGAATACGATGATCGGGAGGTTGTTCTCTTTACACATCGTGGTAGCGGTCAAGTCCATCACCTTCAGGCCCCGGGTATAGATCTCATCATACGTAATATCGGAGAACTTGGTAGCCGTAGGATCTTTCTCCGGATCAGCGGTGTAAATACCATCCACACGGGTACCTTTCAGCATGACATCCGCCTCGATCTCGATACCTCTCAAGGAAGATCCGGTATCCGTAGTAAAGAACGGATTACCCGTACCGCCGGACATGATTACCACGTTGCCTTGTTCCAGCAACTCGATCGCACGCCATTTATTATAGAACTCGCCGATCGGTTCCATACGGATAGCCGTCAGTACCTTCGCCTTCACGCCTTGAGCGACCAAAGCGGAGCTAAGCGCCAAGCTATTGATCACCGTCGCCAGCATACCCATCTGGTCTCCTTTTACACGATCGAAACCTTTGGATGCGCCGCTCAACCCACGGAAAATATTACCGCCACCGATCACGATACCGATCTGTACGCCCATCTCGGCGATCTCCTTGATCTGTGCCGCATATTCATTCAAGCGAACCTCATCGATCCCATATTGTTTACCACCCATCAGCGACTCCCCGCTTAATTTTAATAAGATACGTTTGTATTGAGCCATGTTTTGTATATATTTAATATGTAATTCCGCAAAAGTAATGATTTATTGAAGGCTTGTGATAATTCGCAAGACATTCGATTTCAAAGGAAGAAGACTTTGTTTGATAATCGCAAATATAATAGCCTCATCAATACTAGAATATTCATGTGAAATAATATTCCTTAGTCCTATAATCTTTCGCCAAGGAACATCTGGAAAACTCAACAATAGTTCACCATTTGTTTGATCATCTATCTTTTTAATGCTCTCCCCTATAATTTGAAGACGCATGACACATCCGTCAAATACCAAAACACTATCAGGAGACAATAAAAACTCTTCCGGAGTATTGATAGCCTCACTCCAATGAAGTATCAAATCTATTGACTCGACAACTTGTTCGCAACGGTCTATAATTCGATTCTTATCAAACATAGATTCCGTCTTTAAGAATATTATTTTTTAGTGCAGGCCGTAAAGAGTCTCTTAATCGGACTAAATCCACCTTACATTTACACAACGATTCCAAAAGCTCTTTTAGATCGAAGATAATAAAAGGCTCGACTTTCTCTAATGACACAAATACGTCTAAGTCACTATCCTCCCTATGTTCACCTCTAGCCACTGAACCAAATATCCCTAGTTCCTTAATCCCGAACTGAGCACCAAACTCTTTCTTGAATCTAGCCAATATCTCTTTATATTCTGCCGCAGACCTCATAATGAATCATTTTTACAAAATTAGGAATTAATCTTATAGTATACAACAATAAATAAAAAAGATCGCCCCAACCGGTGTCGGGGCGATCTAAACACTAATCCCGTGTTTTGTAAGCTGCGAGGATTAGCTAAAATTATATGAAACTTTACTGGTTACTTTCTATCTAAGATCTCCAAGGTATCGGCAGCGATCATGAATTCCTCATCCGTAGGAACGACGATGATAGTCACCTTACTGTCCGGAGTGCTGATTACCATCTCCTCGCCGCGCATACCCTCGTTCTTCTCAACATCGATCTTCATGCCCATGTATTCCATGTTCTCACAAACCGCACGACGAGTCGCCCATTGGTTCTCGCCAACACCACCGGTCCAAACCAAGATATCGCAACCACCCATAGCGGCGGCATAAGCACCTATATATTTCTTGATGCGGTAGTTATATACGTTCATGGTCATGATCGCACGCGGATTTCCGGCAGCTACGGCAGCCTCGATCTCACGCATATCGGAAGAGATTCCGGAAAGACCGGCAACACCACTTCTCTTATTGATCAAGTCGGAAAGACCGGCACCATCCATGCCTTCCTTATCCATGATGAAAGACAAAGCACCCGCATCCACGTCGCCGCAACGAGTACCCATCAACAGACCCTCAACCGGAGTCAGACCCATGGAAGTATCCACGCTCTTACCATTCTTGATAGCGGTAATAGAACCACCGTTACCTACGTGAGCCGTGATAATCTTCTGATCCTCATAAGGAACACCTAAAATCTCGCAAGCACGACGGGAAACATAACGATGACTGGTTCCGTGGAAGCCATAACGACGTACGCCATATTTCTTGTACATCTCGTAAGGCAAACCATACATATACGCATAATCCGGCATGGTCTGGTGGAAAGCCGTATCAAACACCGCTACTTGAGGAATACCCGGGATCAAAGCCTCCATCGCCCGAACACCCTTTAAGTTAGCCGGGTTATGAAGCGGAGCCAAATCAGAGCACTCGATTACCTTATTGATTACATCCTGATTGATCAATACGCTAGAAGCGAACTCCTCGCCACCATGTACCAAACGATGGCCAACGGCGTCGATCTCCTTATAGTCCTTGATACAGCCATAAGTAGCGTCGGTCAATACGCTTAGGATAAACTCGATGCCTTGTTGATGACCGGGGATCTCTCTCTCGATAACCACCTTCTTGCCCTCCTTATCCGTCAATTTCAGGAACGCGCCCGGCAAACCGATTTTCTCGATACCACCTTGAGCCATAACCTCACCGGAGGTCATATCGAATAACTTATATTTGATAGAACTACTACCGCAGTTCAATACTAGAATCTTCATATTATTAAGTCGTTAGGATTATCTATTATTTTGCGGATTTCAAACCGATGGATTGATTACAAGCGATCGCTACCATCTTATAAATATCGTCTACGGAACAACCGCGAGACAAGTCATTCACCGGAGCGGCCATACCTTGAAGGATAGGACCGACAGCCTCAGCGCCACCCAAACGTTGAACCAGCTTATAAGCGATATTACCCACCTCCAAAGTCGGGAATACCAAAACATTCGCTTTACCAGCGATCTCGCTACCCGGAGCTTTCTTGCTACCTACAGCCTCAACCAAAGCGGCGTCGGCCTGCAACTCTCCGTCGATCTTCAAATCCGGAGCCATTTCCTTAGCCAAGCGAGTAGCCTCCACTACCTTGTCCACCATCTCGTGAGAAGCGCTACCCTTCGTAGAGAAGCTCAACATAGCCACACGAGGCTCAACGCCTACGATATTACGAGCCGTAGCAGCGGTAGCTACAGCGATGCTGGCCAACTCTTCCGCGTTCGGGTTTGGCATAACCGCACAATCAGCAAATACCAAAATACCATTATCCCCATATTGAGGAGTCTGCGTAAACATAAGGAACGCACCGGAAACACACTTCATGCCCGGAGCCGTCTTGATAATTTGCAAAGCAGGACGCAATACATTACCCGTCGTATTCTCAGCGCCAGCGATCTCACCGTCAGCGTCACCCGCCTTGATCATCAAACAAGCCAAGAACAAAGGATCTTCAACTAGAACCGCAGCCTTCTCGGGAGTCATACCCTTCTTTTGGCGAAGTTGGAAAAGTAAGTCTGCGTATGCGGCTTTCTTCTCATGATTTTTCGGATCGATAAGGGTTGCCTCACCGATGTGGTTCAACCCAAAACCAGCCGCCAACTCCTTGATCTCAGCGGGGTTTCCAATTAAGATAATGTCTGCTACACCGTCGGCCAGTAATCGGTCGGCAGCTTTAAGAGTTCTTTCCTCGGTACCTTCGGGAAGAACGATACGCTGCTTGTTTGCTTTAGCGCGCGCAATAATGTCTTGCATTAAATCCATAACGGAAGATATTTTATATTATTTAATAATTGTACTCGTAATCTGGCTACAAAAGTAGGCATAATGCAATATAGAGTTTACAAAATAGACAAAAGAATTACTGGTGGAGATACCCGTTTCAGATCTTTTAACAATAATTCGTCACTTCCCGCTCCCCGGAGAGTATTTGTTGCAGTTCTTCCGCTGTCACATTCACACTTAACTTGCCTTTATGGGCCACAGAGATCTTTCCTCTCTCCTCCGAGACAATAATAACCAGCGCATCTGTCTCCAATGCCATCCCTAACCCGGAACGATGGCGCAATCCCATATCCTTGGGAAGGGTAGCGTTCTGGGCGACCGGCAAGATACAACCGGCGGCCTTGATCCGGTTATCGGCTATGATCATCGCACCATCATGCAACGGGCTGTTCTTAAAGAATATATTCTCGATCAAGCGGGCATTTACATCGGCGTTGAACATCTCACCCGTATGCTCATAGATAGCCAGGTCCATATCTTGCTGGATCACGATCAAGGCACCCGTCTTTTTCCGGGCCATATTCATACAGGCCAAGACAACAGGGGCGACAAACTTTCCTTCTTTCTCCGGATCGCCTCCTCGCTTGGAAAAAAGTTTCCCTAGGAATTTCCAGCCCCGGTGCGAACCTAACGCCAACAGGAAACGACGGATCTCATCTTGGAAGAGGATTACCAAAACTACGAAACCTACGCTAATGAACTTATCCAAGATGGCTCCCATCAACCGCATTTCCAATACCTGCGAGATCAAGATCCATACGACGATGAATGATACGACTCCACTGAATATAGCCAATGTGCCCGAGCTTTTCATCAACTTATAGGTCTGATACAGGAAGAAAGCCACCAGCAATACGTCAATCAAGTCTTTTATACCGAAATGCATCCACATAGTTAATTGAGAATTGAAAGTTGAAACTTGAAAATTATTTGTTGGTCATTTGACCTATGACGCGAATGGCTTCCACTGCTTCCCGCACGTCATGCACACGGAGGATATTAGCACCGTTCAAGAGAGCGAACGTATTCAATACGGTCGTTCCGTTCAGGCTATCCGCAGGGGTTCCACCCAGTAATTTATAAATCATGCTTTTACGAGAGACTCCAATTAATAAAGGCAACTCAAAAATAGAAAACTCCTTTAAATGGCTCATCAATTGGTAATTCTGCTCCAATGTCTTGCTAAAGCCAAAGCCGGGATCGAGGATGATATCATTCACCCCTAAAAGCCGAAGCTGACGTACCTTCCGGGAAAAGTACAACATGATCTCCTCCATCATATCCGGGTAATCGGTATGCCGCTGCATAGTCTGAGGAGTCCCACGCATATGCATCATGATATAAGGAACCTTCAAATCCGCTACGGTTTGGAACATATCCGCATCCAACTCACCGCCGGAGATATCGTTAATGACAGCCACTCCGTACTCCTCTACGCAACGACGGGCAATCCCCGCACGAAACGTATCTACGGATACCGGGATATCCGGGTAATGCTTATTTAATATATGTAAGGCAAACTCCAAACGGCGCATCTCTTCTTCCGGAGTAACCTCCGCGGCATCCGGACGGGATGAATAACCACCGATATCGATCCAATCCCCTCCCTCCGATAAGATTTCCCGGATACGGTCCTCGATAGCGGTCTCGGTCTGTTTACGGCTGCCCGCATAAAAAGAATCAGGGGTAATATTCAAGATTCCCATCACCAACGGTGTCGCTAAAGAAGTAAGTGTCCCTCTAATATTGAGCGTTTTATCTAACATGATCTTTCCTTATTTCCGGCAAAGATACAGGTTTCTCTCTTAAAATCTCCTTCTAGATTCTTCATTCTTTATTTAATTGCTACATTTGCCCCGAATTAGACAGGAATAAATATTTAACGCGATACAGTCATGAGTATTATCGACCTCTATGATTTATTTATACATAACCCTCAAATAACGACAGATAGCCGGAACTGTCCGAAGGGTTCTATCTTCTTCGCCTTAAAAGGTGATAAATTCGACGGAAATCAATATGCGGGAAAAGCCTTGGCATCCGGCTGTGTCTATGCCGTCATAGACAATCCCGATTATTATACAGATGAACGTACGATCCTTGTTGACAACGTGCTGAAGACCTTGCAACAATTAGCGCACCATCACCGCAAGGTACTGGGGTTGCCGATCATCGGGATTACCGGAACGAATGGCAAGACCACGACCAAAGAGTTATTGGCTGCCGTACTCTCAACGAAATTCAATTTACTATATACCGAAGGAAATTTCAATAATCATATTGGCGTTCCCTTGACCTTGCTCCGGTTGACGCATGACCATGAGATGGCGGTTATCGAGATGGGCGCCAGCCATCCGGGAGACATCAAGGAATTAGTGGATATCGTCCATCCCAACTATGGCATCATCACAAACGTAGGCCGTGCCCATCTGGAAGGCTTCGGTTCTTTCGAGGGTGTGATCCGGACAAAAGGGGAGTTATATGATTATATCCGTCGCTCCAAAGGCAAGATATTTATCAAGAAAGAGAACGAGCACCTTCAGTCTATCGCCAAAGACATTGAGCAAATCACATATGGAAACGGGGATGACGCTTTCGCATCCGGACAGATAGTCAGTTGCGATCCTTTCTTAGTGTTCAATTGGAAGCAACAAGGAAAGTGGCATACCGTCGAAACACATATGATCGGTAGTTATAACCTAGATAATGTATTGGTCGCCGTCGCCGTAGGCCGCTTCTTCAAAATTCCGGCAGAGCGTATCAGCCGTGCTATCGCCGCTTACGAGCCAACCAATAACCGTTCCCAGTTCAAGAAAACCGAGAATAACGCATTGATTATCGATGCTTACAATGCAAACCCGAGCAGCATGAAAGTGGCTCTGGATAACTTCATCGCCATGCCCGTGCAGCCTAAAGCGATTATCCTTGGGGATATGCGCGAGCTTGGGCCTACTAGCGACGAATTACATGCGGAAGTTATCGAACAGATCAAGAAAGGCCAGTTCGACAAGGTGTTCCTTTGCGGCGAGCATTTCTCTAAGGTAGGCAAAGAGTTCTCTCCCTTCGCTACCACAGAGGCTATGATGGAGGAGCTTCGGAGGCAGCCATTAAAGGGCTATCATATCTTGATCAAAGGTTCTCATAGCATGGGGCTGGAGAAACTAGCGGATATCCTATAAGTTATCATCGAACAAGGCGGTTTTCAACTTCTGATACAAGAAGAAGAGCCCCAATAAGATAACTCCCAAGATTATAAAGACGACCACTTTCCCGATCGTAGGCAAGAGACACAGATCCACCATCACCAACTTTAGCAATACGATCGAGAAGGTGGCCAAACTAATCATCCAGACAACTTTCAGATGCAATCGCATTCCCACCGCCATTTGCATAAAGCCGGCAAGACTCAACGAGATAGAAATACTATCGGAAAAACTTTCCTTGTTTACGCTTTTATTGGTCAAAATAACGACTATCCTATGTACTTGAACTCTTTTTTCATAAATTTGTCGCTTTATAATAAACTGAGTAAAAAATGAATACACACGAACTTTGCTGCGTAGGACACATCACCTTAGATAAGGTAGTGACACCTAAGAATACCGTCCATATGCCGGGAGGAACATCTTTTTATTTCTCACATGCGATAAAACATTTCGATGATATTGACTATACTCTAGTGACAGCCTTGGCTGAATCTGAGATGAAAACGGTGGAGGAACTACGAGCCGAAGGTATCGACGTTGCCGTGATGCCAAGTAAGCACACCGTTTATTTCGAAAATATTTATGGAGAGAACCAAGATAACCGTACACAACGTGTATTGGCGAAAGCCGATCCTTTCACCGTGGAGTATCTGGAGAACATCGACTCCAAGATCTTCCACCTAGGTAGTTTGCTTGCCGATGATTTCTCTTTGGAAGTGGTAAGATATTTAGCGAGAAAAGGCTTAGTGTCCATTGACTCGCAAGGGTATCTACGGGAAGTGAGAGACAAGGATGTATTCGCCGTGGACTGGCCAGAGAAAAAAGAAGTACTTAAACACGTGCACTTCCTCAAGGCTAACGAACATGAGATGGAAGTATTAACCGGATATACCGATGCCGTGAACGCAGGAAAAGTTATTTATGATTGGGGCGTGAAAGAGGTATTGCTGACTTTTGGAAGCATGGGATCTATGATTTACGACGGTTCCACTTTCCATAAAATCCCCGCCTACATACCGAAGGAAGTAGTGAACGCTACCGGAGCGGGTGATACTTATATGACCGGATATCTCTATAAACGTGCAAAGGGCGCAAGCATAGAGGAAGCCGGACGTTTCGCGGCAGCTATGACAACATTAAAAATCGAAGGAATAGGCCCATTCAACGGCACCAAGGAAGATGTGTTGCGATGCTTAGAGACAGCGGAACAACGAATGCCTGAGTAATTGAAAATTGAGAATTGAGAATTGAAAATCAAGGGGGCAACTAACTTTCAATTCTCAATTCTCAATTTTCAATTCCCCCTAAATGCTTTGCAGAATGTAGTCATTAGCAAGATACAAAGCCCTAACAGGCCGACCACCATATAAGCGTATTTCATATTGAAAGCCTGCGAGATCGCCCCGATCAACAAAGGCGCGATCAACGAGCCGATAAAGCTGATACTGGAAAGGATCGTCAAGGCGATTCCCACCGGAGTTTTCGATTTAGCGCCCACCAAGCTATAAATAGTAGGCACCATACACGAGATACCCAAGCCTACCAACATAAAGCCTAAGGAATTCACGATCACCTTTACCGTCATCGATTCGAAAATCCCCCCCAACAAAGCTGAGATAAAGAAACCTGCAAAAATAAAGAAACCCGCCAATTGCAACACCTTCCGCTTTCCTAAAACACTATAGGCAGAGTTCGTGAGAAAACGGCCTACCGTCATCATTATCATGAAGACCAAGAAACCAATCTGCAAGGACTTAGGAACCTGCAATACCGATTCGAAGTAAAGTCCACTCCAATCAAACATCGCACTTTCCACCACCAAGGCAAACAGCCCGACGATACCCAACTGGATCAACAGCATTTCCGGCTTACGGATAAAACTCAACAAAGCCGGGGCTTCTTTCTTCTCCGCTTCCTTCTCTTCCTCCGGTGACTCAACCGCCACGTCTTCCTGCAAATACTTCCGGCTTACCAAAACTGTCACTCCAATCAATAATGCGATCAACGAAAAATGCCAGAACGGAGTGACGCCGGATACAATCATGATAAACCCGATCAAAGCTCCTAAACAAGCCGCTAAACTCCAGCCTCCATGAAATGAGGCCATGATGGTACGTCCATAGAGTCGCTCGATACCAATTCCTTGCGTATTCAAGGATATATCGCATAGATTCCAGAACACGCCAAAACAGAACAAATAAACACCCAGCAGATAAATATTATGTGCCGTACCGATCGCAAATAAGGCCAAGGCATATCCTAACACACTGGCTTGCGCCATAATACGACTCCCCAACTTCGATACCAAATAACCCGCTAACGGGATCGCCACAAACTTACCCACTGGGATCAGGAATAAGACCAAGCCCCAATAGAAAGCATAATTCACCTCAAAAATATCCTTCACGTCCGGAATACGGCTAGCCCAACTAGAGAAGCAAAGACCTTGCGCTAAAAAGAAAGAAAGCATCGCATAACGAATCCGTTCCTTGGGAAAAGCGCTACCCAATGGAGTACTCATTTTTTCATTCATTATCATTTACTTTTATTGTTATCATCTATTTGAGAAAGGGGCACGTCCCCATTTATCCGCAAAGCTATCAAATATATCCTAATCCCTAAGTCCTAAAAGTAGAATTTATTAGGTAGATTCCCTAATGAAAAGTATATTTGCGAAATATACACAGGAATGTTGACTAAATCGAGGATGATATGAGAAGTTGGATTATCTTTTTAGGGTTATTATTTACCACACTCGCACAGGCACAAGTTATCGCGGGAAGGGTTACGGACTTAAATAACCATCCTATCGAACTGGCGGTCGTGATTATACAAACGAACGATTCCGTATATGTAAACTCCACCTATACGGACTCTTTAGGTTCTTTTAGTGTCAAAGCGGATATATCACCTTTCCTCTTAACCGTCCAGCACTTGCTGTATGAGACGTATCAAAGCACTTATGATTCACTTACGATAGGCAATATACAACTGAACGAGAAAAATCAGATGCTTTCGGAAGTATCTGTTACCGGAGAGCGTCCTTTAGCCAAGGTTGTCGATGGGAAAATAACCTACAGCATGCCACACTTGTTAAAAGACAAGATGGCCACTAGCGCTTACGAGGCAATCCTAGAACTACCGGGAGTGCGGGAACAAAGCGGAAAAATACAACTTGCCGGAACAAATGGAGTCACGGTTATCATCAATGGCAAGACCACCAATATGGGTGAGAGCCAATTGGAGAATCTGCTTAAGAATATGCCCAAAGAACGTATTCAAGAAGCAGAGATCATGTATAGCGCTCCACCCCAATATCATGTACGTGGGGCCGTGATTAATCTGGTCCTTAAAAGTGATACTTTCGAGACACCCAAACTACAAGGGCAAGTCAACGCCCTCTATAACCAAGGGTATTACGCCAATTTCCAAGGCGGTACTACCCTTGTTTATAACACCCCTAAACACGCTACTGATTTCATGTACTCCTTCGGCTACCACCGGGAACGGACAGGTGAGGATATCTTGTCACATCACTTATATGATGGCAAGACCTACAAGATCGAGCAATTCGACAGGGGACATACCCGGCTTCCGATTCATACCATACGCCTTGGTAATGATTGGCGCTTGAACGATAAGAACAAACTAAGCTTCGCCTATACCTCAGAGATCCAGCAATGGACCCATCCTTTTACCTCTTCCGTAGGAACCTATTCGGATTCCGAAAACAGAAAGAAATCCGATAAACCGATCCAAATGCATAATCTGTCACTCGACTATACCTCCGGGTTCGGCCTTAATGCGGGGATTGATTTTACCACTTACATCAATCATACGACACAATATTACCAAGAGAAGAAACCCGGGAAAGAAGATGCTTTCAACGCTAAATCACAACAAGACATCCGTAGGCTCTCCGTCTACGCAGACCAAAGCCATAAATCAGGAAAAGGCTGGATACTCAACTATGGGACAAAATTCAGCTTCGCCTCAGACAAAAGTTCTCAGGTATACCATTCACTGCACGAACACGATTGGTCTGCCTCTAATAGTTACAGCAAACTGGATGAATATGTATACGATTTATATACCGGCTTTTCCAAAAGCTTCTCTGATAACCTATCCGTAAACGCCTCTTTGACCGGAGAGTATTACAAACATAAGGAGATTGATTATTGGAGCTTATTCCCAATGATGGAAATCACGTACCGAGTCCATCCCAGCCATATCCTGCAATTATCCGTTTCTTCAGACAAGACCTATCCCAGCTATTGGGAGATGCAGAACACGGTATCTTATCTGAATGGATATACCGAGATACAAGGCAACCCGGATTTAAGGCCGTCCAGACTCTACTCTGCCCAATTGAACTACATCCTAAAAAACAAATACATTTTCACGCTATACGCAAACTATATAGACAATAATTTCAACCAGCTTCCCTATCAATCCTCCGAGAGACTAGTTCTTATCTATAAGACTCTGAATTTCAACTATTCCAGCAAGCTGGGTCTAAATGTAATAATACCGTTCAAAACCAGTTCCGTGCTCGATTCCAGATTAACGTTAAATGGTTATTATGACAAAATGAAATGTGATAACTACCATGGTATAAGCTTTAATAAAGATAATCTGGCATTCTATGCCGAACTGAATAATACGTTCAACCTCTCATCAAAGCCTACTATCAAAGCGGAAGTATCCGGCTCCTATATCACCCGCAACATTCAAGGTCCAATGACGATCAGCAGTATGTATAACGTAGATGCTGGCTTGAAATGGATCTCACCCAACGGTAAAGCGGAGGTCTCTTTGAAAGTGAACGACATGTTTAATTCATGGGTTCCAAAGGATCTTAATCTTCAATACAAAACACAAGACTTACATATGTGTATGATCCCGGATTCCAGACGAGTCTCCTTATCCTTTATCTATAAATTCGGAGATTTTAAAGCAAAAGAACATAAAGAGGTGGATAGTTCCCGATTCGGGAAATAAAAGTCGATAGTCTATACTACGCTTTCAACCTAATATTCAACGGGGTGACATTAAATTTCCGTTTAAAGGGCGTACGATGAGGATTTGTTACGGTTGAGCCTTCCTTTTAGATAAAAGTATTATCGGCAGTAGTTTGCCCATCTACATGTAAAGATCTTTTCACATCTGTGATACGATCTTTTCACAAGCATGAAACGACTGTATCACATAGGTGAAAAGATCACTTCACGGATGTGAAAAGATCAGATCATGTGGTGCTTGGTTATACTATCCTTTGGTGAAGGATACTTTACGGCACAGATTTTACGACTAATTGTTATAATACTACAAGTTCACTCTTATCACATCCGTGAGATAAAAGAGTTGCAAGCATCTCCACGCTCCACTTCATATCCGTTGACATACAACAAAACGAGTGCATGAAATGCTCACATTGCTCGGTTCCCGATACATTGGTTGGCAAGACCGTTACCGTCAAGATAACTCCGAGAAACTTGTCATCCTCTATAATAACGACAAAGTGGCCGTACATGAGCGCATATGTTCCGGGGCCAAAAGATGGTCTGTCAAACTGGAACATTACCTGACCACACTGGGACGTAAACCGGGAGCCTTGAATGCTTCGTTGGCCCTGAAACAAATGTCGGTCAAGATACAGGCATTGTTCCATAAGCATTTTACAGACAAAGCCAGGGATTTTGTATTCTTGTTGCAGTATGCCAAAGATCATAATTTTACCCACACTGATATTGTAGAAGCATATGATGTATTGGCCGAGCGCGGTTTAAAGAGTGTATCTGCCGATCAGATCAAAACGAGGATGCATGCCGCCGGTCTGGATGAAAGCATAGGCGACGAATCAATCTGCCCGGGCGGGCATCTTCAGAACGAATCTTCACAGATAGAGGATGGCTCCATGAGGATACTGATGGATCTGTCCCGCATAATGGATACAGGGAATAGTATGAATGAAGTCCCGACAATTAATTAAAATCAATCATATGGAACTTGATTTAAATGATTTACAGATGGAAAATCTAAATGAGGAAAGAGCCTTTAACTACGCCAAGGAACTTAAACAGCCTGTTCTCAGGGATGAACTGGAGGATTTTATCTCTTTGGCCACGGAAGAGGGCTGGAGTTATCGCACGTTTATATGCAGGCTGCTCAGCAAGGAAATGGACGTGCACCTGGAGAATCGTCGAAAACAGCGGGTCAGGACGGCCGGATTCCCGGAGCTTAAATACCTTCAGGAACTGCAGAGGGAAGAACTGCCTAAAGATGCACAAACGGCATTACCCTGCCTGGAAACATTGGAATTTATAAACGAGGGACGTAATATTGTATTTTGTGGAAATCCCGGAACAGGCAAGACACATCTGTCTATAGCACTAGGTATCAAAGCCTGTTTGGAAGGATATACCGTCTTTTTTACTTCCGTATCCCATTTGCTTACACAAATAAGGGAATGCCGCTCACAGAAAAGTCTCAGGCAACTCGAGTTGCGCTTCCAAAGGTATGATATGGTTATTTGTGACAAGTTTGGATACGTCAGCTGTGACAAGGAAGGAGAAGAAATGCTGTTTAACCATTTATCACTCAAGGCAGGAAAAAAACAATCATTGTCACTACAAACCTAGCCTTTAGCAGGTGGGGAGAGATTGTCAAAGACAAGGTGCTGGTGGCTGCAATCGTGGATAGGCTTACTCATAAAGCGTATCTGATAAACATGAATGAACAATCGTATCGCATGAAAGAAACACAAAAAATGTTGAAATCCAATGAAAAACAACTATATTTGAACACTCTAATCAGAGGCACTTAGTGGTATACTTTTCAATTACTAAGTGGAGTACTTTTCAGTTATTATCTACAAATAAGGACGTATAGTTTGCTTCAATCCCACTAATTTTGCTTACTCTTGGAAAAGAAAAATCCCTGAACCTCTTTAAAATTCAGGGATTTACATCGTTTTGCTTTCTTAAAAAGTGGTGCCACCAGGAATCGTTATTTAATTCCAAGTGGTTTAATATCATTCTTTTCCAAAAGCTACTCAACTGTAATCTCCTCCGATTGCTCCACCAATGACTTGCGTTGTTTTGCGCATGGTTGCGTGAAGGTTTCCAAAGGCAAAGGTAATGAATTACTTTGAACTTTTACCATTGTTATCTTTCAATTTTTTGATTTCCTTATCAAAATCGCTTTCAAGCAGTTCCATTTCGCGTTTGCGATAGATGGCAAACTCTTTTTCTGCCTTTTCAATCGCTTGTTTGTGCGAAATATTTCCTTTGCCAATTAAAACCTTTCGCTTGTGTGCTATAATTTGGTTATCCAGTGCTTCTATCCAATCTTTCATCGTCATAGGATTCATTTCCAATGCCTGGAACTCAGCAAAGTCCAAGAAACCGGACACAAGCAGATTCAAACGTTGAAGTTCAATCTCAGACAAATAGTTCTTGGCAATCTTTACATCATCCTTAGTCACATAGTTTCCCTTGAAGTTAGTCATGCCTACAAACGGTTTTTCATTATCCACACGATTGTATATGATTTCAGCAGCCGTATTTTCGTGGACAGCGTAATGCAACTTGTTTTGCACGGTGGCGAAGAACATCTTTGTCATTTCATCGCGAGGATCATAGTCTGTGGCTGTAGCATAAATATCTGTGACTTGTTGGTAGAAGTTGCGCTCACTACTACGAATATCCCTGATGCGTTGCAACAACTCTCGAAAATAACGGTTTCCACCTTGCTTCAATCGCTCATCATCCATTGTAAAGCCCTTTTGGATATATTCGTGAAGCCGTTGGGTAGCCCAACGACGGAAGCGTGTTGCAACCTGAGACTGGATACGATACCCCAATGCTATGATCATATCAAGATTATAGTGGTCAATGTTACGTTTTACCTGACGATTACCCTCTTGTCGAACTAACAAGAATTTCTTGTTAGTTGCTTCTATGGCAAGTTCTCCGTCCTTATATATATTGTCCACATGTTGGCTAATGTTTTGTTGGGTAGTGCAATAAATTTCTGCCAATTGATTTTGTGTTAGCCACAAATCCGCATCAGCAAAGCGCACCGACACACGAGTTATTTCGTTGTCGTCTTGATAGAGTATTATTTTGTTTTCATCATCCATATTGATTAATCATTTTCTTGTGTATTACTACTGTCGATTTCTTTTGATTGTTGTATTTTAAGCATATCTACAAAACCTTGATTTTTCCCTCGCCATCTGCGTACAACATAATCGTTAAAATCATATTCTCCTAAATCCAAATAATCGGCATGGTCAGATATTATAATCTGAGGCATAAACCCAAATTCTTCATTTATAGAGTTTATCACATTGATGATTTGTAAAAAAAGATTAGTCACGGCTTTAAGATCCTCATCTGCAGATTTGTTTTCTAATTGCTTTAGTTTCTCTGCATCAAACTTTTCCTCATTAATGTCAATAGTCGCAGGGAAATAAACTTGGCTAGGTTGGTCCAAGAATAAAATAGATGGAACCTTCGCTTTATCCCCCAATGACGCAAAATACTTGAGTATGGATAAAAATAAACAGATATGAGAGTATAGCCAATTAGCCCCACTTCCCATAGATCTGAGGTATACTTTTGTCCTATTATCCTTTAAATGATATAATTCAAAAGTATGTATGTCAAAACAAAGGTTGATAGGCTTATATGATGCTTCAAAATCTAATTTACTACCAATCTCATTCATTGTACGATTTATAAAAGTTTCTGCCTCTCTCAATTTATGTTCAACATTATATTTTTGTTGCAATACTCTTTCTAAATCTTCTATTCGTTTCTTTATATCATCAGTATTGTTTTTGTCGAAACCGATAGCCTTATTTCGAGACCAGTCTAATTCATTTTCAACCTGAAGCCTTATCTTTAAGGCTTGTTCTTCCAGAGACCTATTATTCTCTAGATTTCTATTGATTTCAGTTATTTTTGCTATTTCACTATTTAAAAGTTGAATTTGCTGATTAACTTCCTGCAGTTCATTTTCATACTCGCGTTTTTGTGGTAGGAAAGAATCTATCCTCATCGGAGACTTCCGTAACTCGGAATTTAACCAATTTATCGCCTCTGTCAATTTATTTGCCTCCACCATAGTTCCACCATTTATATTATGACAAAAAGGGCAGACAGAGTTGCTTTTTATAGCCTCTTTTATAGGATTATATCTGTCAATAGCTTTCGCATAAGATTTTGCATATTCAATAGAAGATATTACTTTTTCCAATTTAAGTGTAATATTCCTTTTTTGAGCTAGTAATGAATTTTTCTTTCTCGTTATTTCTGTATATTGAAATTTGTACTGTTCGGAACTTTCATTTACGACAGCTATGTATTCTTTTAATTTATCAAGATATATTTGAGGTGCATTAAGCAAATGCATACTATCTATTCCTGCGAATAATTCATTTCCACTAATGGAATGATACTCTTTTCTTAACGCATCCAAATATGAACACTTGTCTTTTTTAGTCGCTTCAAAACGACTTTGTTCATTTTGACATTTTTCTAATTTTATCCGATATTCATCTAACTCTTGAGATAAGGTGTAATATTGTTGGTCGACAAGTCCCGCAAATATTTTAAACTCGTCTATAACCCTTTCTCGTTTTTCTTTTTCGTCAAATCTATAGAATAAGGAATGTTTATTAGCAACTAGGTTTTGATGCTGTAGCATAAATGAAATCATATTTCGAAAAGAGGGATGTCCTTTTTTTGTTACTTTTCGATTTATGCCGCTATCAGTATCATCCATATTTGATATTTCAAGTCCGAAAAAATGCCCCAATTCTTCTTTGAACGTATTTATATCAAAAAAATACTCATCGCCAAAGTAAGAACTATTCAAATTTTCTATTTCCAAATTTTGAGGTTCAATTTTGAAAAATAATTTTCTTGGTTTTTCGGCTTGCTCACGGGCAATTACTAATTGAGTGTCGTTTTTGTATAATACGACAAAATATAAACGTGCATTCTCTGTAATGACACCAGAAGGGATAGTATTATCTGCACTTCCCGTACAGTAATCAAACAATTCTATTATAGCACTTTTCCCTGTAGAAGATCTACCAGTTATAATGTTCAGACCTTCGTGCATATCAATATGATGACAATTATCATATTGATCAATAATACCCATATATTTAATATAACTTCTCATATCGCTTTTATTCCAAATGCATAGTAGGTATTAATAACATTCTTTGAAAAAATCTTATATAGCTGTGAGGCAAGAATTAGATTCTTATTCAAGCGAGCATCCGTCAGCATGTTATCATCATTGATTACGGTTACTGTAAGATTCTTATCAATATCAATATATTTACAATCAATAGCATATTGCAAACACTTATTTGTTTGCTCTTTATAATAATAGAAACGTTCTTCAAATCCGGCCATAATATCTTTATCTTTTGTTATTCTACTCAGATTAGATGCGGTAGTTATTCGCTGAATCTTTTCTACGAACTCATTGTTAAGAACTAAAGGAAATACAAAATAAGCTAATAACATATTCTTTTCCGTTGGTTTTATGTTTCTATAAAAAGAAACAAGCAACGGAGTTAGAATAAAGGTATTATTTTGTAGTGTTGATATATTTTCAACAAACTTACTCATTGGCTTTGCCTTTTAATAACCATACTAATTCATCTTTTTCGTTTGCTATCATATGAAGCATACCATTATGGAAATATAAATCCACATTATTATATGTGTGAAAAGTTATATCGCTACTTCCCGTCATCTCATCATAAAAGTCTTGAGATCTGGCTATTTGCTCACCATCTTTGTAATTTCTTGATGCTTTTCTATATTTCGCCGTATAACTCCCAATCAAGTTCTCTTCATATTGTAATAGTGAATTTTTCTTTGTCTCAGACTTTTCTAATTCCTGCTGAATCACATTTGCTGTATGTACATAATCATCAATAGCTTCAGGAATAATATCTTCATATTTAATATCCTTAATTTTTTCGACAAAGGCATAACCATCGTAGTCATTTCTCTTGATATCTGCTAACTTTATTTTTGCAGGGAACACTGCTGTATTTTCCACTAATGTTTTTGTTATATCTTCTGCTTCTCTCGTGAAATCAGCGTATGTAATCTTCCAGTTTCTACTAACGGTCTCTGGATTAAGTATATATCCAAACATATGATTTATATATTTCCCTTTTTGTATATTGGGGATGTTCTTACAATACTTTTCTTGAATGTATTTATAGTATTGGCTTCCATCCATATTTACACTATCAATGTATAACATTTTTGTTATTTGTGATAGTCTCGTTGCATTCTTGTCATCAAAAATGGTATCCATGTATGTTGCTAAATCCTTATTTCTTCTCTTTCGTGAGTCAAAATTCTTTTTGATATTCCTAAGAGCTTTTATCCTTTCTGATGGAGTTTCTTTATTCCAATTTAACCATGCAGATTCTATAGAAACTTTTTGGGTAGTTAATAATACAAGCGAACTAAAGGTGTCAATAGGAAAATCTTCACTCGTCCAGTTATAAATACTCTTCCATACATTCTTGTCGGAATCAGTTAATGATTTTTTATAAAGTTTTGATTCTATCTGTTTGCTATCAGGCAGATTTCCTAGTACAGATACATCACCATAAGTTTCTATATAAACCGTTTGTCCTTCTTGCATTTCAAAACATCGTTCTAATGCAATAAGGAATTGGAATAAAACACCTTTAATAGATGACGTTGAATCAAACTTTAGCTTTTGCATATTAAACTATAATTAAGATAATGCGTCTTTTAATGTTCCTTTATCAAGCTTAGTGTTCTGTAAGAACATATCTTTCGTTATTCCTAAATTAGGAATATTCATAAGATTTTCAATCATCTTATTAAGCCTTGTTTCTTTTACCACTGGAAGTGTTCCATGATTCCCATTAATAAAATCATATAACATAATCCCGTCATATTGCCATGTATCAATAATACAAAGAGGATTCTCTTCTTTACCTCTAATCATATCCTGTTTTAATTTAAACTCAAAAGAATAATTGTGTAGAGGATGGACAAATTTAAGGTGGCAATCTTTGTCAACAAGCAATATTTTTACTTTTATAGATATCGTTTTGAGATCCTCAATTAATTTTATTGCATCGTATAATTCACGTTTATAAATGGGATATGATAATTTCTGATAATGTGCAGATGGATTTAGTATGGTTAGTCTTGAGCGAGAAAAACGTTTTTTGATATCCTCTGGAATTGAATTTGTATATTGTAATAATCTCTTCCACAAAACATTTAATTCTACAAAACGTCCTTCTGCATTTTTACAATATTCATCGGGTAAATATTCTGTTACAATTTCCTCCAACGCTTTTCTAATATATAATGCACATGTAGTGTAATCGTTTGCTGCATAATATTTCTTTGACTTGGATAATGAATCGTTTTCGCCATCTATAATTATAGGAAATTCGTACTTGGTAGTTTCGTCTTCTCCAACGTACATTTCTTTCTTCAGCCATTGAGAGCTCATTTTATGCTCTCTAATCTTACAATCTACAAAATTATATAGGTTTAGGTCATGGGTAAAGAATAAGATTTGATATCTATTAGCAAAATCGCCCAGCAACAAGTCCATAAGTTTATCCCTATTACTCATATCAAGGCTTATCATTAAATCATCTAATACCAATACTTTTAATGCGTCTGGAACGGCTGTACCTATTCGTTGGTCTATGATTGCCAATCTAATGGCAACAGCTATTGCTGACATCTTTGCCTCATTAAGAAACGATTGTGGCTTCTTTATTTGAACGGCTTGATTGTTGTAACTTGTTATCGCCAAATCTATATGGAAAGATGTCCATTCATAATTTTTATCTTTCTTAATATGAGTGGGTGGGGTATATTTCAGTTCAAATTCTATGTTGTAGCCAAGTTTTTTAACATAATCAGACGCATGGCTATTTATAAAATCTATCAGCTTTACAAATTGGTCATTAAAATGTTTTTCAAAATCCAAAAAGTCAGAGTATTCAGGACTGTTTTTATATACTTGTATTGTATCACCGTTATGGTTTATTGTCGTTCCCGGTCCTTTTTTGTACTCTTCCCACATTGAGCCAGCATTCGTTAAGGTTTTGCCTTTTATCGGAAACGAGGGGAAAGTTACATAAGGTAATACAGAATAGTTAAAAACCTCATACAAATCAGGTGTCTCACTATTCTTAAAATCCTGAAACTTAAAGATTGACTGATAATTAATAAAGTCAGTTGCCTTACGTGATTCTTGAACATCAGTATTTCCACAAATAGCACTATCCAATAAAGACAATACATATTCTGCATTGTTGTCTGTTTCTATCTTTATACAAGAATCACAATGTTCCTTGTTTGTAATAGGACAAGTTCGCTTTGTTGCATAGATATTAACCAATGATTCCTCATTGATTCCGAAGGGCTGAAAATATTTATCTGTTTCAACCGATCTCTTGAAAGATGCTTCCAATAGGGTATAGACTCCCCAAAACAATGAACTTTTACCGCTTCCATTCTCTCCATACAAAAGCAAGTGGTTGCCACTGATATTTATTACTTTTTCTTTACCGAAAAACTTAAAGTTGGACAATGTTAATGTATTAATCTTGCTCATATTGTGGCTGTTCTATGAATTTGATAAATAAAATTATGGCTTCTGGTATCTAATAACATTATCTTTTGCCGAACCATATTTTCTGATTGCTGATACCATTTGTAGAATGATTCTATTGTTGTATCAACATTAGATATACCACTCCAGTCATAGTTGTTCAAATCCGAGATTACATCTATCAGATTGTCTTTCATGTGTTGCTCGAAATATAGTTCATAGAAAATCATGTCAACAATCTCCTCAATATGCGTTGCCAACCTCTTATTACTTGTATGAGTAAGAATGTCAGCGTTGTCTTTGTCATAAAGGTAAAGCAAGAAATCTGCTAGTTTTTCAATGATTATTTCACCTTTACTCGTTTGTTGAGGTTCAGGTACAGGAAACGGTTTTATATAATCGGGTTTAAATCTAAAGAATCCATTTGCTAAAACTGTTCCTGTGTTTGACAAAAACCACCAACAAAGACGAGAATTTAGCAGAGCCATCCAGAACTTATAGTTTTCTTGAATGTCGCTTTTTTTTATGTATCCGTATATTGTTGTCGTTTGATAAAATTCGCCTTTTGTATCTAATGCGAAATTTCCCCCCATTGAGATATCTGGCGCAACAAGTTTTTCATTGTCAAACAGAACAAGGTTCTTTGGATAAATATATCTGAACCAGTAGTCATCATTACGCAATCGTCCCTTTTCGCGGTTTCGCAGTTCTTCTTTACATTCCTTCAAATAGGCATATCCATAGGGATATAGGACGGACAATTCATTTTCCGTATATAGTACTGCTTTCCCATTCTCTATCTTATATGGGAAAATTACATAACGATTAGTCTTAATACTGTCATAACGATGAACATCTTCTCCTTTAAGCAAAGGTTTTACCAAACCACGTTCAATCTTAACACAGCATTTAAGATGCTTTGATTCGCCAATTATCAAACCATTTTGTTCTGCGCATTCATACAAGAAATACACATCATCCTTACTCGTTTGTAGTCCACAAAATATCCTGTCAAAGATATCACCAATACACCGAGAATGCTTTTCTATTTCTTTTAGAATCTTTGTTGTCTGTCCTACTGTCAGCACCCAAGTGTTTTTATCAAATTTCTTTGCAGGGATTTCTGATGCTGATTCTTTGTCTATGGATTTCAAGTATTGTCCTAGTTCTTGATTTGTCTCCAAATTATGATCAAGTTCATAATAATGCAATGCTTCACTGTTTGGGACAAACCATTGCAATGCCGTGTAAGTTGAAGCGTTAAATACTTGATATGCTCCAAAATTGATGATTTTATTTGCTGCATTGTGTTCTGCCACCAAACCTCTCAGTCCCTTCCCGAAAGCCGCATTAGTCCATTTCATAGGCATTATGAAATTTACTATTCCACGGCTGTTGATTAACTGCAAGCCTCGCTCTACGAATATTGCATATAAATCAAACGAGCCGGTGGCAACCTTGTATTTGTTTACCAGTTCATCTGCATACAAAGGATTGACATCCCTTATTCCTTGTATTCTTAAATAAGGTGGATTGCCAATAATCA
Organism: Parabacteroides distasonis; assembly: GCF_004793765.1. Taxonomy (GTDB): domain Bacteria; phylum Bacteroidota; class Bacteroidia; order Bacteroidales; family Tannerellaceae; genus Parabacteroides; species Parabacteroides distasonis_A. Next base: position 55,232 of record NZ_SRYM01000021.1, read on the forward strand.
GGTCAAATCCCATAAAGTTTCCATTATCGTCAAGAAGTGAAGGGAATTCGAATCTCCATTCAAATGCATCGTCATAAAGTTTGTTGCATTCAATCTCATCAAATTCTGTTTCTAAGTCTTTTAGCTGTTTCTTTAGTTTTTTCAGCAAAGCTATTTCTTCTTGAATACGTTCAAACAATGTTGGAGCTTCAAGATTATTGATTTTCTTTTTAAGCCTTGTTAGCTTATTTCTTTCCTTATCAGTCAATTCTGAACGGAACACACTTTTAATATCGTTAATGGTACTTTTGAATTGCTCTTTCGTGTTATGATCGGAAGTATTTGTGTATTCTGCAACCATTTGTTTGTATTTTTCAAGCGACATCCGCTCATCTTCTTCGCAGCCAACGTTATACTCTTTGAAAACATCATCCAAAGGTTCGTTTATGTCATAACAATTCAATAGGGAGTTGCCACAAACTATTTTATAATCTAAATTGGGAAGTGGCTGCGGCTTTTCTGCATCAACAACCAATGCCAACCAGAAACGTAAACGTGCAATGTCAACAGCACCCTGTTCGATATCAACGCCAAAGATATTATTTTGGATTATATCACGTTTCGTGTTAGTAGAATCAAAGTTCCCATGAGGCTCTGCGTGTGAATGTAAATGATGTATTGCGTGATACAATACATAAAGGATACCCATAGGGAATGCTCCCGATCCAATGGCAGGATCACATACTTTAATCTCTTTAAGTAACCGGGTAAATCGTATCGCAATGTCCTTGCTTTGGAGTATAGGATTCACCACTCCATCATTGATAAGTTGCTCAATAGGTCCGGCATATTGCTCTGATGGCTCGTGAGTTTTGAGGTATTGTATCACACTTTGGCGACACATATATTGCACAATCTCCTTTGGGGTGTAGAATGCTCCTTTGTCTTTGTTATCCTCCAATAGATTTTCGAAAATATGTCCCAACATTTCAGGATCGATACCTACCTCGCTATCATCGGGGTCGTTCTCATCAATGGTGAAGTTGTATTGAGAGAAAAAATCCATCAATTCCTTGAAGTAGGTATATGAAAAATCAATGCTTAGATTATCTGTATCATCGGGGTCAAAGAGTCCACCATTGAGATATGGAATACCCTCAAACTCTGTTAAAAGAGATAAATCCCATCTTTTCTTTGTAAACAATGCAACACGTTCTTCCGACTTAGTATTTAAAACTCCAAAGAATAATGGCTCTAAAATATCGCTTAACAACCTATTATTATTAAGATATTTATCAATGAGATTACTAAGGAATTTTTTATCTCCACCTTCCCATTTAGTGTTAGATGCAGGTACACCCATCCATCCTTTCTTTTGCAAGAACTGCAAGAATACCAAACGGCCTAATAGCTTCTTGACATAATCACGATGTGGTTTTGTATTGCCAATCTCTTTCAAGAATGCATAGTATTGCTCCTTGTATTCTCTAAAAAAGTCTTTGTTGAGTCGCTCGACAGAGAATGCATCAATAACATCTGTCAAATAGATAGATTCAGATGTCTTCTTATTAGCCAATTCTATAAGTCGGCTTGCAGCCGTAGTGCAAGGCTCGTTCTTGCCTAACAAGAATGTATATCGCTTAGGGGCAGTTTCCTTCTTGACCAGTTCTCCACTTTCATTGAAATAGGTCTGCTTCGCAATAAAGGTTAAACGATAGTCATCTTTGTCTTGTGAATGGTAGAATGCTAATGCTCCATGAAACTTATCTTGGTCTATAAAATTAGCCGCAATATTACGCAAATCTTTACGGTTGCGTGGAATAAGTACATTGTCTGCAACTTCAAAATCGAATATAGCCAATGAACGTCCATCATCTAAACGGATGTTTCCCGCATGGCCACCATCCTTAACATGTGAATCCGTAATCTTAGTAACACTTGTGAAGATTTCAACTTTGGGGAAAATCTTTTCCAACAAATCTTTCCAAATTTTGAAATCAAATCTTGTAGATAGTATATTTTTCAAATATGCTTGATTCATAACGATACTTTATTACATATTAAAACTCTCTGAAATAATAATTTCAGGTATAAAATCTTTCGATACTTTAAGCATATCTACTTGTTTATCGACATTTCCATTTTGGACATGTTCCAATGGATATGCTGATATAATCTTTATTAATTGATCAAGTAAAATAACTGGCTTGACAGGAGCTTTTTTTGTTACTGTTTTCAGTTTATTTATATCTCGCTGCAACTGTTGGAATTTACCAGTTGTGATAGCTCGTTTTGCTTTATTAATCAATTCAAGTTCTTGTTCCGTAATGTTTGGAATACTTGCAAAACCATCAAGATAAGCTATAGCCTTTTTTTCGTTAGGACCTTGCGCAGGATTAACTTTTTGTCTTGTTGCCTTGGTCGCTTCTTCTTGTGTGGCAAATGCGTCAAGTGCAGTTTTCACTTGCTCGTGATGCATAGAATGGAGCGGTATAGGCTTTTCGTCTATACGGGCTTCAAATTCTTTCACGGCTTCCAAGAAGGTAAGTTCCTCTATGCTTCCATCTTCTCGAATAAATGTAAACGCATCACGTCGTTTATTACGAATAAACACGATAGTACTTCCGGGTATAAACTTACTCTTGCGACCTGTGCGGGTTCTCAATGGCAGTTTGCTGATTCGTTTAATCAAATCAGGATCATCTTGTTTAAGGTGTCGAAGCCACATCAAGTAGCGCAATTTCTCATCACGTTCCTCATCTACATCCTTATCAAACAAACCGAAGCTCTCAGGATTCTCATCAGTAGAATATATCTGACTATCTTCGCCCAATGCTGCATGAAAGGCAAAGAGCTTCATTTTCGCTTTCTTCTCCAATTCAATGTCATCATTAACTTTGGATGTTGGGAAGAAGTTGAAAATATATACCTCTTTGGCAGTGCTACCGATACGATTCACACGGCCTATTCGCTGCATAAGCCTTGTTGAATTCCAAGGCGTATCGTAGTTTACAATAACATTTGCACGATGGAGATTTACTCCCTCGGCAAGAACCTCGGTGGAAATAACTATGTTATAATCGTTCTTCTTGTCACCTTTGTAGTTGGCATCGAAGTTCTCCTTCAATAGCGGCATTTGGATGTCTCTATTGTCACTCTGTACCGTCATAATTTTGCCCAAACCATGATTTCTGAGAGAGTCATAGAGATATTTTGTGGTCTCTTTTGATTCTGAGAATATGACTAGCTTACCCTCGTGATTAATGGATTTATCCAATAAAATATCTTTGAGGTATTGGATGAAGATATCTAACTTAGGATCAACATCTACAGCATCCCACATAGAAACCAATTCCTTAAGAATAGCATTGTCTGCCTTAATTCCCTCCTCAAAGCCATCTTCAAAATCATCAGGTGCACAGACTTCTATTGTCGGGTCAGTGTATTTTGCCTCCTCAATAAGCTTTATCAACTCGTCTTCCTTATCTTCACTAAGTAATTCATTGACTTTTAGATTAGGGGCGATGTATATAGTACCATTGCCAAACATATTAAGCATCACTTTGTTGGCCTCGTAATATCGATGCAATGATTGCTTAAATGCATAGAAACTGCTATCTATTCGTTTGACAAGCAAAGTCTTCATAATGCCTGCCAATTGGATAGAGATCATATCAGCCTTCTTGTACTTGCTTTTCTTAGGTGACTTCAAGTATTTTATTGCTTGGTATCTGTAATATTTAAGACCGTTTATTTTATCACTTAGATACATTATAGTTTTGTCGTACAAAGCTTCTAATTCAGTATCCAGTTGATAATATATCTTTCGAGGAGACCTGACATCAGGGAAGTGGATATTCTGTTCCTCCAAATCTTTGCGATATGCATCATTTTCCATTAGGTCGGTACGAGTACGACGTACTGTTAATGGCTCCACAACCTTAATGCGTATTCTCTCATATATAGCCTTGACTTCATCAGCGATAAGAGTTAAGTCCTTTTGCTTTTTTAGCTTGTTGTACCTGTCAATATGCTCACGAAAGAATCGCTGCAGGTTACCCTCCTCTAAGGTACTATCCTTAGAGTCTTGGAACAAATATACAAGATTGGCTATATCTTCAGGCTTATTATTAAGTGGTGTGGCTGATACGAGTATCACTTTCTTGTCGTGCAAACTGCCATCATAGCGTTTTGTCTTAGTCTTACACAACTTCTGCAATTCGTTGTACATTGATGCCGTGTCGCTTCTAAATTTATGCGCTTCGTCAACAATAATCAAATCATACAATTCAGGATTCTTAATCTTATGAAGACTTCCGTTTGTTATGATTCTGAAATTGTCTAGTTTAAACTCTGCAAGAGTCTCCTCCCAGTTATCTTTCATTGCAGGAGGAACTATCACTAATATATGAGAACGATGTGTTGGAAATCCATTAGAGAAAAAGAATTTCTTTGCTATAAGGGCAGATACAACGGTTTTACCTAATCCGACAACATCGGAAAGGAAAAAACCATTGTGTTTCATCATCTTGACATATCCATCATTGACTGCATCTATTTGATATGACAACTTCTTATATCCCGTAGGCAAATCGGATACAGAGTTAGGGTCAAAGTCAATACTCTTGCCGAAGTATTCTAATAAGAATTTTAGATATACTTCGTAAGGGGTAAAGTTGGGATTAAGATATGAATCACTCTTTATCTTTTCTATGTGTGTTATGTCTATTTCTACAGACTCTTCCCATAGTTTTTCAAAGGTTTCGGTGGCAAACTGTATGTCGTCATCATAGCGTAGTTCCACGTTGAACTCGAAATTCTTTTCTAGTCCAGCCTCAGTCAAATTACTGGAACCTGTAATGACCGATCCATAACCATGAGGATGATATACTTCTTCACGGAATATATATATCTTGGCATGAATGTTTTGTTTTGGATGAATTCGCATGGTTATTCTACCAGTTACTATATCCTCTATAAACTGATACATGCCATCCTCGACCTCTTTATCGTATTTCGCCTCTTGTATATTACGTTTAATGTCGTTAAAGAACTCTTCTTGGGACTGTTCAGCGTTAGGATTAAATAATAATCCCTGTTGATTTGCTTGATAGGTAAGCTTATCGACATTTATACCAACCAAAATTCTAATATATGGGGTCTGTTGTATGAATTTTCGGATTCTAAAATAACCGGAAGCCCTAAAATACCCAACAAGTGCATCAAAGAAATGTACTTTTTTATACTTGAAAACTCCTTCAATTTTTTCAAGAAGAGTATTCTCTTTTTCGTTTGTGAAAAAATTTGTTCCCATAATCAAGCACCTTTCAGGTTATTTATTAAATCTTTTGGCTCTACATTTAAAACAGTTGCAATCTTGACAAGCATTTCTAATGATGGTTGTGAAGTATTGGAACACCAACGAGAAATAGTAGCTTCATTCTTTTGGAGTTGTTCTGCTAACCATTTCCCTGTTCTATTTTGTTCAACCAATACTACTTTTATTCTATTTATTCTTTCTGTTTCCACACTTGTTTTATTTTAAAGAATAGCAATAAATTGACCATATCTGCAAATGTAGTGATAATTTCGGAAAAACAAATATGAATTTGAGATAAATATTAGCTATACTTGTTGGGTAAACTAAAGTAACGACGCAAGGAATGGAAACTCCTACATGGTCTTCTGATGGGGGCTTCGTTACAATCACGTTCAAGCGGTCTGATTTCAAATCTGATATCATAGAGAATGATAAAGAAGACAAAAAGATAACAGAGGGGGCAAATACCCCCTAAGTACCCCTCAAGTGGAACTGCTTATTCAAAAAATGGAAGATTCTTACATGACAATGAGGAATATGGCGGATGTATGTGATATTAAAGACTTAAAGTATTTTCGCGAGAGCTATATTACCCCCGCATTGGAAGAAGGATTGATTGAACGCCTTTATCCAAATCAGCCGAAGCACCCCAAACAACAATACCGACTGACAGAAATGGCTAAGGAATGGTTAACAAGTAATGCCAAATAGAATCATTGCTTATGTGTAATATGTAATACAATACTGGCGAAAGAAAAAACAAGCTCTCTTTTGGTTTCTTTCGCCAGTATCAATCTTATTATAGTTGAAATACGAACTTAGTTAAATCGCTGAGGATTTTAACTAGAATATGCTATCTCCACTTTGGTGATTAAACGCAGGATGGAGATCAAACCTAACAACACCAACTAAAGCCCTTCCTTCGACTGCTTTGCTAACACGCGCTACGCCATTGAGACCAAAACCGGCACAAAGTTCAATAGCAGTGATGCCTTCCTTTACCAACTCTTTAGCTACATATTCAGCTTCTTCGTAGTCTTTTACACCCACTACCGTCAGATTAACGACAGGAGAATCAATAAATGCTTTGTGCGTTTTGTAATCATTCTCAGGCGCAATGTAAATAAATGCTGCTTTTGTTGTCATAATATTTGCTTTAAAAGATATTTATCATCTGAATGTTGTTGTTATGAGATGCAAAGATAGCGTTTTCCCTAAACTTATATTCTCAGATTATCAATTTCTTTCTGAATCCCGTCCAAAAATCGGGAAGCGTGCACCCCGTCCATTTGCGTGTGGTGGAACTGGAAAGAAACGGTAAGTGTCGTTTTCAGTAGGCGGTGTTTGTATTTGCCCCAAATAAGAAACGGATTATTAAAAATGCCGCTATACATGCCGACTGCACCGTCTATTTCATATTGTGCCAATGCGGAAGTCCCGATAACCATGCTTTCCGTCAAGTCGTGATTAACGCAACTTTCAGCCACTTGTTTGGTAAGTCGCAGATAGTGTTGGTTAAACAAAGATAAATCATCGCAGAAAGGAATATCACATGAACTTACCTCGCCCTCTCTGTTGGCGACAATGGTGTTTACTGCAATGGTATCGTACTGCATCAGTTTACCGCCAACGG
>NZ_SRYM01000022.1 GCF_004793765.1 Parabacteroides distasonis
TGGGCCAAATTTATTTAATGTTTAACTAGTCCCTATTTTTTATGGGACACTAATGTCGCATCTTATTTATAAAGCAGGTTGACCGGTTTGCGACTTAGTAATAAAAGAGGTTGACCATGTTCTATCTTATTCATGAACGAGGTTAAGCCGGACAAAAATAATTAACATTGTTTGCACAAATTCATTCAACTCACGATATAAATAGGTGACCTTAGACTGGCAATCCTAAGACCAATACAGACTTGGCTAAGTAATATATACTGTGTTGGGCAAGTCAGTATATATTACTTAGCCAAGTCAGTACTACTGCCGATAGCAAACTCATCACACAAATAAACCATCAAATGAACGTTGAGATAGAGAATTTACTCTCCCGAAACGATCTTTAGCGAATATCCTTTACCCCGAGCACTCTCTATCACCAAACCCGGAATAGGAGACAAATCCTCTTTAAGCCTTTTAGCCGTAGCGGTAAGAGCATCTTTGGACACACTTCCATCCGGCCAGATTTCTTCTTTCAGCTGATCGGACTCAATGAAATATCCTTTATGTTCTAATAAAATACAAAACAGTTTCAGCCGTTGATTTGCCAATTCGATACGATGCCTATGATAATGCAATACGCCATGTGTTTCATCGAACAAGATATCTTCTGTTATTTGTATCATCTCTTTAGGTGCTTCTTGTAGCGGTAAGATATTTATCCTTGGTCTTTTCCATGTCAAGACAATAGCGATAACCCAGAGAATAACCATTGCCAGAATCCAAAATATATTTCGCAAAAACACTTCACCTACTATATAAAGGAAAGGAAATTGAACAAACGCTTGCAAAACGATCGCCCGATTCGCTCCAAAAACAATTTCTTTTAATGGTATGAAAGATTGATAAAAAGAAGTATCTGAAGAGCTACATTCCGTCTTGTCTATAAAGGTATAACAAGTTACGGTCTGAGCCGAAATCGCATGTTCATACAAAGATGCACGAAAAGCGCTATCCAGCAAGGCGACCTGAATCGGATTCTCCATGGACAAAAAAAACTGGAGACAAAAATCGGACTTCTCCTGTGAAGACATCCTTCGTGCCACCTCCTTATTATTCTTCATATGTATAATCGTATCGGCAGTCTGGATCGTAATGGTATCTCGTTCCAATCGATTAGCACCTGAATAGGAAAAACAAAAAGCATCCCCTAAATCTTTTATCCGCCTATTTGTATCATCTTGAACTGCCTGCTGAAATAAAGTTTGAGACTCTTCTTGTAATTCATACTTTACATTGTGGTATGATTTATAAAAAGACAACAAGCAAAGCATCGTCATCAGAACAAATACACTCCACTTCCAATAAAATTTCCAATTTTGCTTCTCCATAATGATTCCTCGTTGAAACTACAAAGATACGTTTTCCATCCCTTTCTACGAATAAATTCATTCAACTCGCAAGATGAAAGATGACTATAGGTAGACTAAAGGCTTATTTTTCAACTGTCAGCTAAAAGTCACCTAAAAAGATTGGCTATCCAAAGACCAAGCCGTACGTTTGTAACAAAAATTAGAAACGACATGAAACAAATTACTTTTAAGAAAGCTTTCGCTATCATTTTCATTTGCGCCTTGTGTGCTTCGTATTTTCTTTTGAAAGAAGGAAAACAAAATTTCACAGATCTTACTTTCTCTAATATTGAAGCTCTAGCTTCCGGTGAAAGTGGATCCGGAGATTGCTATGGGGCTGGTTCTCTATCATGTAATGGAGGATATTACAAATATATATACAACCGTTAAAATAAAACATGAGCTACTACGTATACATAGTTCTATTAATAGGTAGTCTGGTATCCTGTTCGGAATCCTCACAGCACTTCCCCCGCTACGAGGATTTTCCCGATGAAAAGGCATTAAATGCGCAGGTTATCCACCTAGATACCGCCTTGTTCCGCTATCCTTTCCGGGTAGCGGTCAAGGATGGTATCGCTATTATCATGGACTTGCACAACGTAGATTATTTCTTCCATGCCTTCTCTTACCCCGAATGGGAATATATGACATCGTTTGGCAAACGAGGCGAGGGACCCGAGGAAATGGTATCGGCAGATTGCTTCCGATTTATCTCCAAGGATTCTATCTGGACGCTCGATGCGAACAAAATGCGAACAACCCGGTGGAAGATTGAACAAAATATGAACAACATCATCCCCGTAGAAACGATCGATATGGACAAGCGGCTGGTTAGGGCATTGGACTTTTACCCGATGGAATCGGGCTTTTTGGTATCTGACTACCTCGGTGAATATAGACAAAAGTGGACAGACCGAGAAGGGAAATGGATTCACTCCGCTAATCAGATCCCAACCGAAAATAATTATGAGGACATTGCTCGCCCCGCATTGGCGCAAGCGTGGCGAAGCTTCTTCGACTATAATCCCCAAAAAGGCATCTTGGTCATGGCAACCCAACTAGGAGAAGCATTAGAAATATACAACTTCACAGATACTACACGAACCGTACGATACGGACCTAATGGAGAACCTCAATTCGCAATCTCACGATCGGAGGGAATTCCAACCGGCATCATGGGATTCAGTGATGTTCATATCACAGACCATTTCATTTATGCCGTATTCCATGGGCGTAGCTTCAAAGATATCGGGCAGGCATACCAACGAGGGGAAGAGATTGAGGATGGAGGACGATATATCTATGTATTCGACCTCAAAGGAAACCCCGTCCAGAAATATGTGCTCGACCATGCCATTTACGGTATCAACGTAGATGAGGATACGGGGACGATCCTTGCCACGGATGTAAACAGCAACGATCCGATTCTTTCATTTAAAATATAACGACAAAATATCATGAAATACTTAAATCTAATCATACTATTATTATTCCTTCTAGCTTGCCAAGACAAGAAAAAAGACAAGATCAAGCATTTAGTATCCGAATGGCAAGGAAAAGAGATACGATTTCCGCAGAACATGGTCTTTACACGGTTTGCAACCGATACGGTAGACTTCACCCTGCCAAAATCACCCCACAAGGTGCTGGTTTTCGTGGATTCCATAGGATGTACCAGTTGCAAACTCCAACTGCACCGATGGAAAGAACTGATTCAATACACCGACTCCATTACCCAAGGCAGCATACCGTTCTTGTTTTTCTTCCAGTCCGATGACAAGAAAGAAATACGGTATATATTGAAAAAAGACAATTTCGACAAACCTATCTGTCTGGATCAATCGGACAGGCTGAACGAACTAAATCATTTCCCGGCCGATGGGAGATTTCAAACCTTCCTATTGGATAAGGACAATAAGGTCGTAGTGATAGGAAATCCTATCCACAACCCGAATATCCGGGAGCTATACCTAAAAGAGGTCACCGGAAAACAACCCGCTTCACAAATACAGACCACCGTGAAAGTGGAAGAGGCATCCATACAGCTAGGAACTATCCAAATGGGAGAAAGCAAAGAGGCTGTTTTCCGATTAACAAACACAGGAAACAACCCGTTAGTCATACTAGATGCGGCTACGACCTGCGGCTGTGCCCGCCCATCTTTCGACAAACATCCCGCCAAGCCGGGGGAGACCCTTCAAGTAAGAGTCATCATGACACCGAAAGACAAAGGAGTCTTTGACGAGACGATTACCGTGAAATGCAATACGAATCAACTGATAAAATTAAACATTCGGGGGATGGCTCAATAAATAAAAAAGAAGGGAGAGCTTGGCGGATATATTGGAACGATCACAAGCAAGCCTCCCACCCCACTTTTACTCATGAAGCAGAAAGGAGGTGACACAAAAGTAGTAAATTAAATTGAAAGAGGAATTCGAGAATATCCTTATCTTGCAGAAGAATAGTAAGCAAGAGATTAAATTCTCAAAAACATAAAACATAAACAATAAAAAATAAGATACATGAAAAAAGGAATTTTCGGCTTAATTATTATAGCCGTAACAGCAATCGCAGGTTGGAATTACAGTAAGAATAATAACGATGTTAAGTTATTAGACTTAACCCTCAATAACATTGAGGCCTTGGCTAGTGATGAGTATCATGACTCAATATGGGACATATACTCAACATCAACAGGCCACTCTTGTGTACGAGGAGGTTCACATAGTTGCTTATAACAAAAAATCTAATAAAAAATTCACAGAAGCCTATAAATAAAGACTTCTGTGAATTTAAAATACAAATACCCATGAATAAACTATCATTCTTTATTATCTTTATATCAATAGGTTTACTTTCCGGTTGTTCTCAGAAAGAAAATAGAGCAGACTCTCCTATCATTGATTTTGGAGAGTCCATCAATTCTATAAAAGCTAGTCAATTAATCAAAATAGAAAATTCTGTCAAACTTGAGACAAAAGACGAGTGTTTAATTGGTCATATAGACCACGCATGTGTTTATGATAGACATATATACATATTAGACTCATGGATTTCTAAAAGCCTATTTGTCTTTAATGACGAAGGTAAATATATAACAAAGATATCTGCTGCATCTGGTGGGGAAGGAGAATTTTTAATTCCTTACAACTTTGAAATAGATAAAGAAAACAACACTCTTTTATTAAATGACATCGCACAAAACAAGTTGCTATTTTACGATATAAAAGATTTTAAATATATCAAGTCAATAAACTACAAAGAAAAGTATAACGCTATTTGTAAATTAACAAATAAGGACTTATACATTGGTTACAAACCGATGCGTAATATTCATGAAAACAATAATACACAAATAGATATCCTAGATAGCGACCTAAATAAACAAAAAGGACTAATAAAAGCAGATCCTCGCACCTCTATATTAAGTGGAAAGGTTTTCAATTTTTATAATACGAAACAAGGTGTCGTTGTCTTTCCTTTTTTCTCTAACAAGCTATACAACATCACAGCTGACACTGCAATGGTTCGCTACGAGCTAAGATTTGGAGAATACGATTTCCCACCAAATGATTTTTTCAGTTCAAAGCAATACGAGCCTATCCCTATATTCCAACAGTTAGAAAAAGAAGAGTTTATACAAAACATATATCCATACGAAACGACAGATTATCTTTTAGTTAAATATGATGTCAAAAAAAATAATTTTATGGCCATACACAACAAACATACAAAGAAAAGCATTAATATCGCTTATAACAACATCATCAATGATCTAAATATAAGCAATTTCCCTATACCTATATTTAATGAGGGAGAGAATATTACAGGATATATAGATGCCAGCAACATTGACAGTACTATAAAAAAAGGAGACAATCCTATTCTTATCACATTTAAAATAATTATCTAATAAACTGTGAGATATATTTGCATCATAATAAGACGTGAATATATCTCTTATAAATTACACACTAGACCAAGGAGTCTCCTCCATCGCAGTAGACAATCAAAAGCGGAAGATTTATGGCATCAGCGATGGTCCGGAATATCATAGTGGAGTTCTGCTATTAATAGATCTCCAAAGAATTGGGATATAGGAGAAAAATTATAAGTACAAAAGAATGAGAATAAAAAAACGTATATACAAAACAAGTATAAATCAGATACTAGACTATCTGGCACTTATACTCTATGGAACATTTGGAGTCTGTTGTATATACATATTACTCCTTATCTTTTGTTTCAGCACGTTCAAAATCCCTTCCGATTCCATGGAGCCTCAACTCCAAACCGGAGATCAAGTATTAGTAAACAAATGGATCGCCGGACCTAGGCTATTCAATATTTTCGCATCTATGAAAGGGAAGCGGGTAGATATATACAGAGTACTCGGAGTCGGGCAAATCAAACGGAATGATATTCTCGTATTCAACTACCCGCATCCCTATTCATGGGAGCGGATCGAAATGCACATCATGCAATATTATATCAAACGCTGCCTCGGGTTACCGGGAGACTCCATCCGGATCGAACAGGGATTCTACCGAAACAACCATACAAAAGAGCCTTTGGGGAATGTGGAAAGTCAAGCGAACCTATCCAGACAAAAAGCGGATCGGATGCCGGACGGTGTCTACCGTTGTTTCCCTTTTGATTCTACATTCAATTGGAATGTTCATGATTTCGGTCCTTTGTATATCCCCCGAAAAGGGGATAGAATTACCGTGAATCAAACAAATTATAAGCTATACAAACAAATGATCGAGTGGGAATCAAAAGATTCCCTATCGTGGAAAGAGAATAAGGCTTATAGGGGGAACAAAATCATAGAGCACTATCAATTCCAAAACAACTATTACTTCGTGGCGGGAGATAAAACCGAAAACTCCCGGGACTCGCGATATCTCGGGCTTATACCGGAGGATTTCATCGTGGGTATCGCTTGGAAAGTGTGGAAATCCAAAGATCCTTACACGGGAAAATACAGGAAAGATCGTTTTTGGAAAAATATTCGTAACAATCAAGAGCCATGAATAGAATCATTACATTTCTGCTATGCGCGACAAGCCTGCTTGCTTGCGACTTCACCTCTAGTCCGGAAGAAAGAATGCTGGAGTATGCTTTGCGACAAGCCGGTGATAACCGAAAAGAGTTGGAATACGTTATCGAACATTACGAAGGTGACTCATTAAGAAGAGAAGCCGCCTGTTTTCTTATACGTAATATGGTCTATCACTTCGGATTTGATAAACGAGACAAGGTTCCTGACATTACATCCATATCCTCAAGCTACTTAATTAATAACATCGAGTTAGCATTCCAAGTCTGGCCTAAACCTTGGAACCGGAATGTCTGCTTTAACGATTTTTGCAGGTATATACTTCCCTATCGAAGTTTACATGAACATCCCTCCAGCCTGCGAGAGACACTTATGAAAACATATCTTCCTTTGCTAGACAGCCTGCATATCAACAATACATACGATGCGGTAATGACAATGCAAAAGATTTTAAAGACCCGAGTGGCCTATCACGAAGTTATCCCCCAATATTATCCTACAGCGGAAGAAATTCATGAAACCGGACTTGGACGTTGTGACGGGATGGTGATGTATGGTGTTAACATGATGCGTGCGGTTGGTGTTCCCACCGTAGCAGAACATACCATTTGGACTCGGAGGAATAGTGAACATTATTGGTGTGCCTTTTTAAATGATGATGGGAAATTCTTACCTTTCGCCCCGGAAAATGAGGGGCCGGACTCTTTAATTTATAATCTTACAAGGCCATTTCTAACCCCCGCCAAGATATACAGATACGGATTCGCTCCTTTTGAGCCGGTAATTCTCGAATCATCCGATGAATACCGGACTTTCCTAAAGAACCCTTTATTAACCGCTGTCACCGAGCAATATTTACCTCCCGTCACTGATATACAGACAATTTGCGACTTCCCCGTGAAATCGGAGAAAGCACCTGTTTACCTTTGTACCTACAATTACAAAAACTGGCGACCTTTCGCCCTAAGTGAACGGATCGGGAAACAGTGCGCATTTTCCAAGATCGTAGGTGATGACGTATTCATCATCGCAGAGTATGACAAAGACACGCATGGATTCTTACGCTTTATCACATATCCATTTCATGTGAGTGCCAACGGTATTATCACTAAAATAAAACCGGACTCCACTCACTTCGAATCGATCTTCATTAATTCGGATAACGCTTATCAACAAAAAGTCCCCCATACACTCTGTTATTGGGAACAAGAGCAACAATGTTTTAAAACCGGACATTTCCCGATGGAGACATTGCCGAAAGGTATCATTATTCGCGACATCCCCAAAGGCAGCTTATTAAAAGGCATGATATCTTGGCCGGGAAAAGCCGCAGAAGACCGCATTTTCTTGATCGACAACGACACGATAAAAAGATATTAAACATGAAAGATCTACCTTTTTCCGGAACATACGCATTATTGGGGGTTCTTTTATTAGGTAACCCCCTCATAGACTTGGGGCAGCTATTCTCTAGCCTAACAGCGCAGAAAGTCTTTTGGATTCAGCTCATCGCACTTTTCCTCGCTATTACATGCTTATTATCGTTACTTTTTCACAAAGGTCGAATCTTCTATGCATGGACTTGGGTAGATACCCTGCCAATCGTATGCTTTGTCTGGACCCTCTTTTCCTATCCTTATCCTATAGATGCGGAGCCGGAAAAAATTCTATTTATCGGGCAGGTCATTGTCTTATGGTATGTTTTTAGGCACATAACACACAGGTTTCCGGTTCTCAATGGCTATTATCTATCCATCTTTCTCTCCATTGGCCTCATTGAAGCGATATGGGGCTTCCGGCAATTACAGGGTTGGGAGTATTCGAATCATTCTTTATTCCGTTTAACCGGCTCTTTTTTCAACCCGGGGCCTTATTCCGGCTATTTAGCGGTAACGCTACCGGTCGCTTTAGGCATCTTGCTGAAACAGCCCAAACAGAATATCATATATTATTTTTCCGCGGCATGTGTACTTTCAATCATCATGGTTCTTCCAGCAGGGATGAGCCGGTCGGCATGGATAGCCTCCATTAGCTCTTGCCTTTGGGTATACGCTATGTACCGACTGAATTGGGAACAGATAAAAGCAAAAGTAAGACAACATAGAAAACTATATATAACAAGTACCATCCTCGGATGTATTTTGCTATCCGGAGGTAGTATCGCCCTTTATTCCTTAAAAAAAGATTCCGCGGACGGAAGGTTCCTAATGTGGAAGATCACGGCAAAAGCGATACAGAAACAACCGATTACAGGTACCGGCCTAGGTGGGTTCCCTGCCGCTTACGCTGAAGCGCAAGCGGAATATATGGCTTCGGGAAAGGCTACCGAACAGGAAAAACGGATAGCCGGATGTCCGGAATATGCTTTCAACGAATATCTACAAATTGGATTGGAGCAGGGAGTCGTTGGGCTGACTTTATTTACCGCATGGCTAGGGCTTCTATTTTATAAAGGAATAAAGAACAAGAGATATGCTTGTTGCGGGGGATTGATGTCTCTGGCTCTATTCGCTTTCTCTTCTTATCCATTGCAATTGCCGGAGTTTTGGGTAGTATTGATATTCCTAGGGGTGATGAGCGTAACACCGGACAAGGATGAGATCCGTGAAAACCAAGCCGAATCAAATGCCCATAGATGGGGCAAACAGATATTTTTTATGGGAATCTCTATCCTTGGAATTGGTTTGTTCTGGATGCAAAAAGATCATTATAAGGCTTATCAAAAATGGAACAAGGCGCAAATGTTTTACAACAATAAAGCTTACGAAGCGGCCTTGGAGGTATATGAACCTTTGTATCCATTATTGAAGCATAAACCGGAATTCCTTTTCGAGGCCGCTCAATCTCTTAGCAAAACCGGACGATATGAGAAAGCGAATGAATATCTGGAAAGAGCTATCTTATTAAGCTCCGATCCCATGCTTTATTACGTAATGGCTAAAAATGAGCAGTGTTTAGGTGAATACCGACAAGCGGAAAAGCACCTGTTACATGCCATTGATATTTTACCGGAACGTATCTATCCGTATTATCTGTTAATGAATCTTTATACGGAACCATCTTATTTTCAACCTGCAAAATTGAAAATGGCGATTGATTCCGTATTAACTAAGAAACCCAAAGTGGAAAGTTCCGCTATTAAAGAAATGAAAGAGAAAGCACGAAGTATGTTAAACAACACATCAATATGAATACAATATACTTATTTTTATGGCAATTACGACTATATCGTAACAATAAAATACTTACATTTGCAAATGATAAATTGTACAAACCGATCAATCATACGAGTATGAAGTACTATAAATTGTTGACCTTTACGCTCTTATTCTGTTTAAGCGCATGCGGTGGAGAAAAGAAAGATACAGATGCCACACAGGATTCCGTAGAAACCGTATTGCCGGATGAGGCGAACGAAGTCACGATTATAACATTGAAGCAAATGGAATTTAATCATGAGTTGATAAGCAATGGTAAATTATCCGCTCGCAAGTTGGTGGACTTACGGTTTGAGTCGGCGGAACCCGTCGCCCGAATCTACGTGAAGAACGGAGACCGGGTAAGCAAAGGACAGAAAATAGCGGAACTCGCCACTTTCAGGCTCACCAACAAAACAGCGCAAGCCAAAGACGCCTTAGAGAAAGCGAGACTTGAATTAAAAGATGTATTGATCGGCCAAGGCTATATGCTGGAAGACTCAGCGAAAGTCCCGCCTGCGACGCTCAACCTAGCACGGGTAAAAAGTGGATATGATCTGGCGCTCGCCCAATATCAACTTGCCCTATATGAGGAACAGAACGCGACGCTAATCGCACCTTTCGATGGTATTATCGCAAACCTTTTCGCTAAACAAGAGAACGTGGCATCTACGACGGACGCATTCTGTACCGTTATCGATCCTCATAGTCTGGAAGCCTCTTTCACCGTATTGGAAAGCGAGTTGCCGCTTATCCAAAACGGAGATAAAGTGGAAGTTACCCCTTTCGCTACCACCAGCTTAAAGACTGAAGGCCGTATATCCGAGATTAACCCGCTAGTGGATGAGAACGGGATGGTACAAGTGAAAGCGGCGGTAAACGACAAAGGTAAATTATTCGAAGGCATGAATGTACGGGTTAGCGTACAACGCTCGCTCGGGAAGCAATTGGTCGTACCGAAAACGGCCGTGGTATTACGTTCTGGAAAGCAGGTCGTGTTCACTTTAGTTGATGGGCACGCTTATTGGAACTACGTGCGCACCGGACTGGAAAACGCAGATAGTTATACCCTTTTAGAAGGATTGAAAGAAGGGGATGTCGTGATTACAAGCGGCAATATTAATCTGGCGCATGAGTCACCGGTCAAGGTAATTGAAAATTGAGAATTGAAAATTAACTGCGTATGATTCGCTTCCTGTTACAACGTCCGATAGCGGTATTGATGGCTTTTACGGCCTGCTTTATCGTAGGGTTGGTGACTTATTTCACCATACCGGTCTCCCTATTGCCTGATATCGCCATACCTGAGATTACCGTTCAGATATCCAGACAAAATACATCCGCACGGGAATTGGAAAACACCGTCGTGAAGCCGGTCCGTTTGCAATTGATGCAAGTGGCAGGATTACGGGATATCCATAGTGAGACTCGTGATGGAGCGGGTATTATCCGCCTTAGCTTTGACTTCGGCACCAATACGGATCTTGCCTTTATAGAGGTTAATGAGAAAATAGATGCCGCCATGAATTACCTGCCCCGTGAAGTAGAACGTCCACGGGTAGTCAAGGCGAGCGCCACGGATATTCCGGTGTTTTGCCTCAACCTCACACTCAAGACAATTGAAAATGGAAAATTGAAAATTGAAAATTCACAATCCACTTCTCCTAATTCTCAATTAGAAAACGACGAGGCTTTCCTCGATCTTTGCCAATTTGCGGAAACCGTGATCAAACGAAGGATCGAGCAATTGCCGGAAGTGGCGATGGTGGATATCACGGGCATATTAGGACGGCAATTACAGATCGTACCGGATATGAAGCTCTTGGAAATGGCCGATATTACGCTAAATGATTTGGAATCTGCCTTGTCCGCCAACAATATAGAGCCGGGAAGCATGACCGTACGGGATGGCTATTATGAGTACAATATCAAATTCTCTACCTTATTACGTACACCGGAAGATGTGCAAAATATCTATATCCGTAAGAATGACCGGATCTTCCAGGTAAAAGACCTGGCAAAAGTAGCTGTCGTACCGGAAAAAGAAACCGGCTTATCGCTAGCCAACGGGAAAAGAGCCGTTACATTAGCTGTTATCAAGCAAGCGGACGAGAATATGGACAATATGAAAGAGGCGCTTGCCGAGGTTACCGATTATTTCAAGTCTATCTACCCGGATATTGAATTTACGATCACAAGAAACCAGACCGAGTTATTGGATTATACGATCTCCAACCTCAAACAGAATCTATCGTTAGGTTTCTTATTTATCTGCATCGTGGCGATCCTTTTCCTCGGAGACGTAAAAAGCCCGGCGGTAATCGGACTAAGTATGGTAATCAGCATCATCATTAGTTTCTTGTTCTTCTACCTTTTCAATATGTCCTTAAATATCATCTCCCTATCCGGATTGATTTTGGCATTGGGTATGATGATAGACAGCTCCATCATCGTAACGGAGAATATAGCGCAATACCGGGCAAAAGGAGATAATCTGGAAGAAGCGTGTATAAAAGGAACCACAGAAGTAATCACCCCCATGCTTAGTTCCACATTTACCACGATCGCTGTATTCGTTCCGCTAGTATTTATGAGTGGTATAGCGGGAGCTATTTTCTTCGATCAGGCGTTTGCTGTTACAGTCGGCTTAATGGTTTCTTATTTCACCGGAATCATGTTACTGCCTGTACTTTACAAATTAGTTTACAGCATACCGGAGATCAAGTGTTCCTTTTTCAATCTGAAAATAAACAATTTGATTAAGGAGCATACGCTAGACCGGTTCTATAACGGAGGTGTTGATTTCATATTCAGGCATAAGACCACTAGCCTACTATTTATAGCTGTCACCGTTCCCCTTTGCGCAATCCTATTTTATATGATCCCCAAAAGCCGGATGCCGGAAATCGATCAGAATGAGTTAATCGCACATGTTGAATGGAACGAGAACATCCATATTGATGAGAATAGAAAGAGAGTCACCGAATTATTTGGTGAGGCCGATCGATTAGGCACGCAACACACGGCCTATATCGGACAGCAACAATTCCTGCTTAACCGAGACAGGGAATTATCCATCTCGGAAGTAGAACTTTATTTCAAGACAGAAGAGACCCGTGCTATCGCCCCTTTACAACAAGAAATCTCCGCTTGGGTAAAGCGAAATTATCCTACAGCCGTATTATCGTTCTCTCCACCGGAGACCGTGTTTGAGAAACTGTTCGTAACCGGTGAAGCCGATATCGTAG
The DNA here is from genome assembly GCF_004793765.1 of Parabacteroides distasonis. Taxonomy (GTDB): domain Bacteria; phylum Bacteroidota; class Bacteroidia; order Bacteroidales; family Tannerellaceae; genus Parabacteroides; species Parabacteroides distasonis_A. The sequence continues at coordinate 12,908 of NZ_SRYM01000022.1, forward strand.
CCGAGTTCTATGCCCGTAACAAAGAGCAGGCTCCGGATGCCCCTACTTTGCAAAAACTAGAGAAAACACTAGAGAGTAAGACCGGCCTCGCTCCTGTTGGCGTAGCTTTCGAGAATCAATTAAACATATCCATTGACCATCAGAAATTATTGCTTTATAATATCTCTTACGAAGAGGTCTACCGGGTGCTTAAGACGGCTTTCAAGGAAAATGAAGTCGCCACCTTACGCTCTTATCAACAGTATTTACCGATCACGCTAGCCGGAAACGAGTTAACGGTCGATCAGATCTTACATAATACGTTAATCCGTACCCAACCGGACGAAAACCAAAAGACAAACTACATCCCTCTCAGCGCAGTGACAAAGGTTACTCCTGGAGAGGACTTGAAAACACTCACCGCAGGAAAGAATGGGGAATATATTCCTTTTAGCTTCTATCAGGTAGAGAACGCAGAGCAGTTGATGGAAAATATACGAGAGCTCGTACGCAGTGAATCCAAAGATAAGACAAACTGGGACATTGATTTCTCGGGAAGCTTCTTCTCAAACCAGCAAATGCTGAACGAATTGGTTGTTATCTTGTTCATATCCATACTCTTGATGTACTTTATCCTAGCGGCACAATTCGAGAGCTTCTTGCAACCCTTGATCGTCTTGCTGGAAATTCCGATAGACGTAGCCGCCTCCTTACTGGTATTATGGATATGCGGGCATACCTTAAACCTGATGAGCGCAATCGGTATCGTGGTAACTTGCGGTATCATCATAAACGACTCTATCTTGAAACTGGACGCGATAAATGAGCTTCGGAAAGCAGGTGTGCCCTTGATGGAAGCAATCCATGAGGCCGGTCGCCGGCGTCTTCGCCCGATTATCATGACCTCATTGACAACTATATTCGGTATGGTACCGCTACTATTCACGTTCGATATGGGAAGCGAGTTGCAAAAGCCGCTATCCATAGCCATGATCTCGGCGATGCTGATCGGTACGGCTGTCAGTTTATTTATTATCCCTTTGGTTTATTGGTTTATCTATAGGAGACATGCATTATGAAAAAAAGATACAAGAGAACATTCCTTCTTTTATATGCGTTCTGTTCGCTATTAACCGGAGAAGTATCGGCTCAATCGCTTGTCCTTTCCCTTGAGAAGACGATCTCATTGGCCGCCGATAGCTCGCTGGAGGCTTTTCGTACGAAAAACCTATTCCTGTCCGGCTACTGGGAGTTTCGTAATTACAAAGCGGAGCGACTGCCTAGTCTTACGTTGAATATCACGCCCGCCGAATATTATCGGGACATCACGAAACGATACGATTCGGAGAAAGACATTGACGAGTATCGTGAGCAACAATCATTCTACGCAGGTGGTAATTTGCAAATCAAGCAAAACTTTGATCTATTAGGCGGCAGTTTCTATATCAATTCCAATCTTGGATATATGCGATACTTCGGGAATAATACGTATAACCAGTATACTTCCGTGCCGATCAGTATCGGCTATACGCAAAACCTGCTAGGATATAATCCTTTCCGATGGGAGAAGAAGATAGAGCCCCTGAAATACGAGAAAGTCAAAAAAGAGTTGCTTTACAATATCGAGACAGTTAGCGAGCAAGCTACCACCTACTTTTTCGCATTGGCCATGGCTCAAGTAGAATATGATATGGCCAAAGAAAATGTAGCGACAACCGATACGTTATACCGTACCGGCCAAGAGCGACATAAGATCGCAGCTATTAGTCAAGCGGATTTACTAACACTCAAGCTGGATGCGATCAATGCCCGCAATACGTTACAAAACGCCGATATAGCCTTGAAACGAGCCATGTTCAGTCTGGCCTCGTATCTGAATTTCGATAAAAATACGGAGATACGGCTTCGGTTGCCGTCACGCCCCCATGATATGGATATTCCGGTGGATCAAGCACTAACGTTAGCCCGGGAGAATAACCCCAAGTTTCTGGAAGTGCGGCAAGAAGTATTAGAGGCCGAGCAGCAAGTGGATAAGACCAAAAAGGAAACCTTATTCAACGCTTCCTTGAATGCCAGTATCGGTTTCAATCAAGTAGCGACCCAGTTTAAAGAAGTCTACAAGAATCCGCTACAGCAGGACTTGGTATCGATCTCTATCTCTATTCCCCTTATAGACTGGGGAGTACGGAAAGGCAAATACAATATCGCCAAAAGTAATCTAAATGTTACGCAAATATCCGCACGACAGACGGAAATCACTCTAGAGGAAGACGTAATCATGACTGTCGGTGATTTCAATGTACAGCAAAACCTGATCGCCAGCGCCGAAGAGGTTTTGGACATCGCGATCATGGCCTATAACGAGACCAAACAACGTTTCATGATCGGCAAAGCGGATATCAATAGCCTTACGCTCTCCTTGAATCGACAGCAGGAAGCGCAACGAAACTACATCACGGCCTTGCAAAATTATTGGTTGAGCTATTATAAGATACGCAAGCTCACCTTACATGATTTCGAGACAGACATCTCATTAGCCAACGAATTTGATTACGAGCATGGGTTCTAAGCCGAACATATCATCCTTTACGATCATCGTCACCTTCCTCTGCATCGCATTGGCGGGGATCGCTTTCGTGCCTTTATTGCCGATCAAGCTATCTCCCTCCCGTACGTTGCCGAAATTGAGTATCAGCTATAATATGCCCTCCAACTCAGCAAGGATTATCGAGATGGAGGTAACCTCCCGTTTGGAGGCGATGCTTGCTCGTATCAAAGGAATCAAAGAAATCTCCTCGACCTCAGGAAACGGATGGGGAAGGATTACCTTGGAGCTGGATAAACATACGAATATAGATGCCGCACGTTTTGAGGCCTCTACAATTGTAAGGCAGACATGGCCAGACCTTCCGGAGGAATTAAGTTATCCGATCTTAGAAATGAGCCGTCCGGACGACAAGGAATCACGCCCGTTCATGAGTTATACCTTGAACGCTTCCGCTACCCCGATATTCATCCAGCGATTCGCCGAGGATCAGATAAAGCCCCGGCTTAGCAGCGTGCAAGGTATTTATCGTATCGATGTTAGCGGGGCAACCCCTATGGAATGGCGCTTGGAATACGATAGCCGCCAGCTACGGGATCTGGGGATCACGATAGAGGATATCCAATCGGCGATCAGCCAATATTATAAGAAAGAGTTCCTCGGCACCGCCAATATGGGAAAAGGGAGTACCGGTAAGGAATGGATTCGTTTGGCATTGATACCGGAAAAGATCACGAACGGATTCGAGCCATCCCATATTACCGTCGCAAACAAAGACGGTAGCTTAATCCGGTTAGATCAATTGATAAAAGTAACCCGGCAAGAAGAGGCTCCGCAAAATTACTACCGGATCAATGGTTTAAACTCTATTTACCTGTCTATCCATGCGGAAGAGACTGCCAATCAGTTGCAATTAGCAAAGAAAGTGAAGGAAGAAATGGAGCATATCCGCACCTTGCTTCCTCCCGGTTACGAAATCCATACCAGTTACGATGCTACCGAATTTATCCAAGAAGAATTAGATAAAATCTACGTCCGTACAGGCTTGACCGTCTTGATCCTCTTGCTCTTCGTTCTGCTGATTACCCGAAATGTACGTTATCTGTTCTTGATCATCATCAGTCTAAGTATCAACCTATGTATAGCCGTTATCCTTTATTATTTATTAGGGTTGGAGATGCAATTGTACTCGCTGGCGGGTATCACGATCTCTCTCAGCTTGGTGATCGATAATACGATCGTGATGACCGACCACATCCGGCATCATCATGACCGGAAAGCGTTCTTGTCTATTCTGACGGCAACTTTGACGACTATGGGCGCCCTCGTGATTATCTTTTTCTTGGATGAGAAGATACGGTTGAATTTACAGGATTTCGCCGCTGTCGTGATCATTAATCTGGCCGTATCTTTGTTCATCGCATTATTCTTGGTTCCGGCATTGATCGATAAGATGAATTTGCACCGGAAGAAAACCGTTTCTTCTTCCTCTAAAGCTCGAAGTCATTGGAAACAACATCCGGCGATCCGTCCGATACGGTCGTTCACACACCGTTTCCCTGTCTATTTCTCTCATTATTACCAAACGCAGATCCGTTTCTTTTGCAATTGGAAAAAACTGGCTTGTCTTATTCTAGTACTAACATTCGGACTACCGATATTTTTATTGCCGGAGAAGATCGAACCGGAAGAGAAGAATCTATCCGCAAGGGACTCTCTGTGGATCGCCCGCTACAATGAATTCGCTGCGAAAGATATTTGGAAGGAAACGATAAAGCCTATCGTCGATAAGAGTTTAGGAGGAACCTTGCGCCTATTTGTCCAAAAGGTATACGAGGGAAGTTATTTTACCCGAAATGAAGAAACGGTATTAAGTATCAGTGCTTCCATGCCGAACGGTACGACCCTTGATCAAATGAACCACTTGATCAACCGCATGGAGGCCTACCTAAGTACCTATAAGGAAATACGGCAATTCCAGACCAGCATCTATAACGCACGTCAAGCCAGTATCAACGTCTATTTCACCCGTGAGAACGAACGGAGTGGCTTCCCTTACACCTTGAAAAGCAGGGTGATCAGCAAAGCGTTGGAATTAGGAGGCGGAAGTTGGGCCGTATGGGGACTTATGGACCAAGGTTTCAGTAATGATGTCCGCGAGAACGCAGGTTCGTTCCGAATCGAGATGTACGGATATAATTATGACGAGCTGTACGAATGGGCAGAGAAACTGCGGGAAAAATTACTTACGTATCGCCGCATCAAGGAAGTATTGATCAATTCCGAATTTTCTTGGTGGAAGGATGATTATCAAGAATTCTACTTCAACTTGAATAAAGCCCGTATGACACAAGCGGATATATTGCCGATCGACTTATTCGCATCTATCCGACCCGTTTTCGGAAAAGATATCTACGCTGGTACCATCATCGTTGATAACGAGACGGAAAAGCTAAAACTTTCTTCCCGCCAATCGAAAGAGTTCGATATATGGAGTATGCAATATGTACCTCAAACCATCCGTGGTAAATCCTATAAATTATCCGAACTCGCAACCATCGAGAAAAGCCAGACTCCTCAAAAGATAGCGAAAGTAAACCAGCAATACAGGCTCTGCCTGCAATATGAATATATCGGAGCTTCCTCACAAGGCGAGAAGATACAGAAAAGGGAACTTAGAGAGTTTAACAAGATCCTGCCTATGGGGTATACGGCTAAAGCGGAAAAAAACTATTGGTCATGGGATCAGAAAGATAATAAACAATATGCGTTATTATTCTTGATCATCGTTATTATTTTCTTTACGACCAGTATCTTGTTTAATTCCTTGAAACAACCGCTGGCGGTCATTTTTGTCATACCGATCTCTTATATCGGAGTATTCTTGACCTTCTATTGGTTCAAGTTGAACTTCGATCAAGGAGGATTCGCCTCCTTTGTTTTATTATGCGGTATCACGGTAAACGCCTGTATCTATATCTTAAACGAATATAACCAAATCCGGGAACGGATACCCGCTATCTCCCCGATCCGTGCGTATCTAAAGGCATGGAATGCCAAGATCACGCCGATATTCTTAACTGTAATATCGACCATACTCGGATTTATCCCGTTCATGCTAGGCACCGATAAAGAAGCCTTTTGGTTCCCGCTCGCCGCCGGAACGATAGGTGGCCTTATCATGTCTATCCTAGGCATATTCTTTTATTTACCGATATTTACGCTGAAGAAAGAACAGCATTGAACAAGAATACGTATCTTTAACGGATAAATCGTTAATCAAATTCACTAAACTTATGAGACACATAAATTATTTAGTATTACTTCTGGTAGCTTGCTGCGTAGGTGCTTGCAGTTCCCCGAAAAAAGATACGAAAGATGCTTATCCGATGTTCTGGACCTGGTTGGATTACCGGCCCGGAATGAATTTCGACTCCATCTGTACGATCATGAATGAGGCGGGGATAGACGGTGTCATGCTAAACGCCCCTACTCCGGATGATTACCGGGACGCTATTCCCATCGCCCAAAAACATGGGATAGAAGTCTACGCTTGGTTGTGGACGATGAATCTGGAACATGACCGAGACGCTATCTTAAAAGAACATCCCGAATGGTTCAGCGTAAACCGTAACGGACAAAGCTTGACCGATACGACCGCTTACGTGGGTTACTATAAGTTTATGTGCCCCGCCTTACCCGAGGTACGGGAGTTTATCAAGAAGAAAATAGAGGCTTACTGCGAGGTAGAGGGCTTGAACGGTATCGCAATCGATTACCACCGTTTCGTGGACGTTATCCTGCCGACTACCCTTTGGCCGAAATACGGTATCGTACAAGACCAAGAATATCCGCAATGGGATTTCGGCTATCACCCGGCTATGATCGAGAAGTTCAAGACCGCTTACGGATATGATCCGAGAGAACAAGAAGATCCCTCGCAAGACGAGAAATGGCTTCAATTCCGTTGTGACCAGATTACCGAAGTAGCCAATATGATCGCCGACGTGGTTCACACTTATGGAAAGAAAATGGCGGCCTCTCCTTTCCCAACCCCCAAGATGGCATCCAAAATGGTTCGTCAAGACTGGGGGAAATGGAATCTGGATATCGTCTTCCCGATGGTGTATCACAATTTCTACACGAAAGATATCAGCTTTATATCCGACTGTATGATCGAAAACGTTCGGGATAAGGCCCCCAATACGACACTGTATTGCGGATTGATGGTAGGCGATGATATCGAGGAAGCCATGGATGCCGCACTCAACCATGGGGCGGAAGGTATCTCCATCTTCACCGTATCCGGTTTGCGCACACCGGAAAGCAGGGCTAAGTTCCGTGCTTATACGGATAGTGTCCGTGCGATCCGTGCCGAGAACAAGGGAGTGAATCCGGCTTTATCCAAGAGCACCCAGGTAACGAACCCATTCGAGAACATGAACATCTTGGGCATGATAAATGCGAAGATCAAAGAACTGGCCAACGTGCCAATCCCCAATATCGCCGATTACAAATTGGTGAAAGAGCAGGGTGCCACGAAATATTACGAGGTCAAGGAGCTGAACACCGGCAAGACGTTCTGTGTCGATTTCTACTTCTATGGCGGTATTCTTTCCGGCTGGAACGTGACGGCCAAGTAGCCTCCGATAGTAACATTCCTTGAATGCCCATTCAAGGGTACTGACAATGCCCATTCAAAGGAGCTTACGACTGCGATTGTAAGTTCCTTTGAATGGGCATTGTAATTTTAACAAATCAACCGGCTAATTATCAGCCGCCTCCCGCTACACGGAACCGTGTGACAGCCCTTATGGGCTTGCCGTCGCGGGTGAGTCCCTCCACGGTCACGGTGTACTCGCCCGGCAGATCGGAGGTAGAGAAAGGGATCTCCAACTCGCTCGCTCCACCGGTCTCGACGGTGGGTAGCCACAACAACGTATGCCGATAATCGGGGATACGGCTCTTCTGGCTCTCCTCGTCCGGATAGGCGGGGGCATAGAATAGACGATGCGACTGCGTGCCCTCATAGTCGAACAGCTGCGTGGAAGTATCCACTTTTAACCTAGGATAGTCGTTCTTGTAGGTATAGAACGCCAAGATTCCCTCAAACACCTGCCCACCGAAGGCATACCGCTCCCTGTACACATCCAGGCGCTTGATCAAAGAGGGATCATATGTATAGATCAACTCATGATCCATGATCGGAATCCCATCCAGCAACACAAGCGGGGTATTTAGGGAAACCGTCTGGTTGGAGAGATCCGCCAGCAAGATAAACAGCGAATGACCGCCATCTTGTCGGCTCCGGAAAGAAACTGACTCTACGAACTCGAAGACCGACTCGCCCATGGTGGAGAATCGGGTCCACTCCTCCATCACGTAAGTTTTATAAGGCCGGCCCCGAAAATGCGCTAGTGCCGGAGCCACATGTCCCAAAGAATCAGCCGTAAACAAGCGAGTCGCCTGCAAACCTACGTATCGTCCCGTCAACTCTGTACGCCAAGCAGGATTCAAGCGAAACCGAGGCATCTCCGCAGCCGCATGTACCGCAAACGGCGACTGTATATCCACCCGATACGTTTCCCCCGTATTCGAATACGTAGAAGTAGCTAACTCACGCATCCCTCCAATCTGCGTCGTATAGAACAAGACAGAGGCATCCGCTTGCCGTTGTCCGCCAAACACACGTACCTCGTCCCCCACGAAACCCAGCAAGGCAGATACGCCCGTCTGCTCGGCAGACTCGCCGGTACGGGCATTCACCAGCTTGGCCGTTATCAGGTGTCCCTCATATTCCGGAAGGAACCGCTCTCCCAACCTACCTTTTCCCAAGGTAGGCAACGCAGCCTTCCAATGCGTTACCGACATATCGTCCGGTACCGGGATAAACTCCCGCCCCGCCACCGAAACGGATAGTGTATGCGTATCCTCCGGAATGCCCCGTAAACGGATATGCCCGTCCTCTCGGCGGGAGAAATTCTCCTTGTCCAAGGAAAGCTGGAGCGTATTCCCTGAGAAATCCGCAGAAGCGACCGCCAGGAGTGTATCCGTAGGGACACTCTCATCCTTCCGGAAGGTATTCACCACACCGATCGTTTTCTGGAAAAAGACCGCCTCTCCCTCATTCCGCATATAACGGGTATAGGCCACCAACCGGTAATACCCCGTCGGCAACACCGCAGGCAGTTCCAGCCACCCTTCTCCTACACCATTCCGGATCTCAATCTTCGCTTGGACCACCGCCAACGCATCATCCAGCAACTCCACATATCCTACCTTGCTAAAGGAAGCCGGCACGCCCGACGCATCGGTCAGGCAAAGCTTCAACCACAGCAACTCACCTGCCAAATAAACCTGCTTATCCGTCTGAGCGTACACACGCTCTCGGAAATCCTCTGCCGCACGCAGGCCTTCCTGCCCCAACAACAAAGCCACCAGTAACGTTATGATCTGTTTCATGCTCCAAGCTTTTTAGAATTTAATATTATAGGAGATATAAGGGATCGGTGCGCCGAAGATCGCAAGCTTATAACCCTTCAGCCGCCCGTCCTCGGCCACATAATACACGGAATAGGCGTTATCCCTTCCCGTCACGTTGTAGACACCCAGCGACACGGTGCTATGGGTAAGCAGCGTCAGGTGGTGGCTCGGCTCAATGTTGATCGACAAGTCCATCCGGAAATAATCCGGTATCCGGTACTGGTTCCTGTCGGAGAAATAGACGAACTCTCCCCCGGCATAGTTGTACTTGCTCACCGGTATGGAAACCGGACGCCCCGTACTGTAATCGCAATTCATCGACACGCTGAAACGCTGCGTGAACTTATAGTTGCCCACGAACTTCAAGTCGTGCGGCTTATCGTAATCCGCCGGATACCACTCGCCCCGGTTCACGGGCTTCAAGATACGAGGATCCTCCTGGCGCAACTGCGTACGCGAGTAGGTATAGCTCACCCAGCCATTCAACTTCCCTTCCGGCTTACGGATCATCAACTCCACGCCGTAGGCCCGCCCGGTCGTGTTCACCACGTCCTGCTCGATGCGGTGGTTCATGATCAGGTTCGCCCCGTTGCGATAATCCAAGTAATGATCCATCGTCTTGTAGTAGCCCTCCACGGAAGTCTCCAGGCCCGCCTTCGCAAAGTTCTTGTAAAGGCCCACGGCCACTTGCGATCCGGTCTGCGGCTCGATGTTCGCATCGCTCAGCTTCCAAGTATCCGTAGGCGACATGATCGTGGTGTTCGACAGCTTATGGATGTTCTGCCGCATCGTGTTATAGCCCGCCTTCACGGAGAAACCATCCACGAACTCATACCGTGCGGAGACGCGGAACTCCGGCCCCTGATAGGTCTTGTAGATCCCGCTTCCCTCCTCGTGCGTCTCGATCACGCCCGAGGGCGAGGGCAACTTATCCGGCTCATACAGGGCATAGGAGCGCGGCCCCATCACGTTGAACAAGCTGTAGCGTACCCCCGCCTCCACCGAGAAGGAGGAGGTGATATCCCAACGGTCGCCCACGTAGAGCGCCGATTCCAATGCTTTCTCCCGCTGCATCCGGTCATCGAGCACCAGCGACCGGTCACCTTTGCCCAGGTATTCGCCGGGGTTCAAGTTGTAATAAAGCGAGCTAAGCCCGAAATTCAGCAGATGCTGGTCGTGCGCCTGCCAGTTAAAGTCGGCCTTCCCGTAAAACTGGTCGATGCCGAACGACAGCTCGTAAGCCGTAGCCGGATTGTCGGTATTCTCCGTATGGTTGCGATAATGGTCGTAGCCGGCGGAGAAGGTAGCCGTCAGGTCCGGATGGAAGGCATGCGTCCATCGCAAGGAGCCGCTCGCGTTCTGGTAGGCGTATCGCTCCGCCTCGTCGAAGCGGAAGCGGTCGTGGCTGAAATAGCCGGTCAGCGCCAAGCTGTTGTTCGGGTCGAACCGATGATCGATCGAGGCGTTCAAGTCGTAGAAACCCGCCTTCCCGTCCTTATACCCGCTCTTCTCGGGCAAAAGTCCCAGGAGCCAGTCGGAATAGGTGGTACGCGCCCCGATGATATACGAGGTATTCTTCCCCGGCAGCGGCCCTTCTAGGGTCAGGCTGCTCGTCAGCAGGCCGATACTGGCCGAGCCCTTGAATTTCTCCTTGCTCCCCGTCTTTGAGTTGATGTCCAGCACAGACGATATGCGGCCGCCGAACTTCGCGGGGATACTGCTCTTATAAAGCTCCATGTCCTTCACCACATCCGCATTGAAGATGGAGAAGAGGCCGAACAGGTGGGTCGGGTTATACACCGTCCCGCCATCAAACAAGATCAGGTTCTGATCTGTGGCGCCGCCCCGCACGTTAAAGCCGTTCGAGACCTCGCCCACCGATTTCACGCCCGGCAGGGCCAGGACAACCTTCAATATATCCAGCTCGCCAAAGGCGGTAGGGATGTTCTTGATCTCCTTCACGTCCAGGCGTGTCACGCCCATCGCCGTACTCCGCACGTTTTCCACCAGGTTGGCCGACACCGACACCTCGTCCAGCACATACACCTGTTCCTCCAGCTCGATATCCAGCCTACCCGAGGCATGCAGCATGACCTGTCGCTTGGTATCCTTCAGCCCCACCGAGCGGATGCTCAGATCGTGCCTGCCCGCCGGAAGCCGGATCGAGTAGTGCCCGGCGGCATCACTCGTGACACCGATGGCCGGATCCGCCACCTGTAAGGAGACTCCCCTCAGCGGCTCGCCGGTCTTGAAGTTCGTAACCGTACCCGCCAATGTCACCCATTCCTCCGGTTGCCTGCTTGGGGTACCTACCTCATACACCTTGTTCTCGGAAGAGGCCCGCTGCTTGCGGCGCAAGGAGGCGTAAGAGACCGTATCCCCCGTCTCCCGGATCTCCACCGCGTTGAAATAGCCCTCCGGTAAGGAGGCCACCAGCTCATCCCCCGCCGTCACGATCAAGTCGTCCGCATACCTCGTCACGAACAACGAGGCCGGACGGAACGCGTCTCGCAAGACCTGTTCCGCCTCCGCGTCCTTCACGTCCACCGTGACCGTCAGCGCATTCAGCGTCGCCGTATCCCCCAGCACACGGAGCCCCGCCTGGCGCTCGATCGCGTCGATCAATTCCATAGCCGGACGCCCGTCCAGCCGGACCGTCACCCGTCTCTCGGCAAAAGCCGTCAGCACGGCAAGCGACAAGACTGCCCACATATATACCCGTCTTCCCATCAGCGTAGATTTAAGGTTTCACAATATTCCAGCACACGGATCAACGAGCGTTCCCGCCCATCGCCGAACGAGAGCCCTTGCTCCTTTATATACCGTTTCAATTCCGCGCCATGCTCCTTGAACAGCTTCAGTAGCGACCGCTTGCCGCTCACCGGATAATACACGCCCTCCTTGCAGACCCAGAAAGAAGTCCGCTCCACGAAACGATCCGTCATCGTCAGCCCCTCCACCTTCCGTTCCAGCATCTTCGAGGAGCGTTTCCACAAGGCATATTTTCCGTCGTGCAAGCGGGCATAAAACCCTTTCGGGAAAGCACTCTTTTCCCCCATCGGTTCCATATAAAACAGATCATACTCCGGCAGCGAAGCGAAACCGACCCGTTCCGAAGGGATCAACACGTGCAACCGCTTGTCCAGCGAGAGAACGACCAGCCTGTCCAACTGCACGTTCAGCCGCATCGCCACGGCGGGATAGACCACCCCATCGAACGCCAGCGTCCCCGTCCGGTACTCCTTCGTATCCAGATAAGGATGCCCCTCCAGGCGGTTCAGGTAGCGAGGCTCCAGCTCCCCCGTATAGAGCAAGGACTGGTTCGCGGCCCGCTCCACATACCGCCCCTCCTTGCCGTCCGCAGGCAAGCGATCCGCCACGGCAAGCTCCTGCCCCGTGGCAATGCCTCCGCTAAGGAGACAGTACAGATAAATGATCTTCTTTCTCATGTGCATCGCATGGTTTAGATTTATGTTAACTACTATCACAAATGATCCGTCGGCCACCACGAGGGCTTGTTCTTCGTGGCGTTGTAACGCTCGCGGCAATCCACGCAACTAGGGGTAGCGACCACTGACGGATAAGAATACCAAGGTAAAGAGGGATACTCCTTGGCGGAGTAGGTCCAGCAAGGCATCCCGCAACCTTCATAAATATCACGGCTGAAAGGAATGTAAAGAGCTTTTTTCGTCACATTGCAGACTTCCACATACCCTACTGTCACCTCTTTCGGATCGGACAAGCAATAGACATTCCCATTATCCCCGGCCGACATCACCACATTGAACAGGCCGCCCGTCCGCTCAATCTCGTCTTGTAAAAGACGGTAATACCTATACGAGTCCTCTCTCAATTGCATTTGCGAGACCTCGATATAATACAATTCCGCAAGCCTTTCGTCCACGCAAGGGATCTCCAGCAGTTTTTTCTGGGGGATCACATTGTCTATCAACCGGGTAGACTCATCTAAAATGATCATCTTGGACGAGTCTCTGCCCCAGCAATAGTAGGTATTCTTAGGCGTATCCCGTTCGAACATCATAAACTTACCGTCTATATAGCCGGCGTTGGCGAACAATTCCGACCTCACCTCCCAAACCTCCTGGTAGCTCCAGCGATAATAGGGCGACTCATTGCGGGAGGCATGCGTGGTGACATGGATAGTGACCGGCTTCTCCAGTCCGGCCTTCTGCCAGGAAACGCTATCGATCTCCGCGGTTCGCATCGGCTTCAGGAAAGTGGATTGATAGTCTTTCTCTCCCAAGGAGAAGTTCAAACGATACCCCAGATCGGGATCAAGATCGCCTGTATGAATACGGTATGAGCCATTTCCCTCATAAACCGCAGGAAAAAGCACGCCATTACTGCACTCTACGTTCATCAAGGCATCGGCTATCACCTCATCTCCCCGCAAGGTATCCAAGATACCCACACTACGGCTCAACCGGACGACCGACTCGCCATTCGTGATCATCCCGTCCACCACAAGGATGCCTCGCACGCCCTCTACCTCCGGGGTGAAGTCGGAGATGCAGCTTACAAATACAGACAAGAACAACCAATAAGCGGTCAATCTTTTCATAACACTACAAAACTTTGCTTTCTAATACAAAATTGTGCTCTCTCCTTAAATACAACGGAGAAAGCACAACACTCCTAATCAAATTAGAAATAAATATATCCCGTCGCTACTCCCAAATAAGAGCCAGAAGAAGAGGATACCTCACAATGAATCCGCACATTACCTGATGTATTACTATAAATGCTCACATCTGCATAAGGACCATTTCCATAAATATAAGCAGTTGTACCCATCGGTTCAATACTCCAAGCAAATTTATAAGAAGAAACAGAAAGAGTATACAATTTCTCCAATCTAGGATCTTTTGCTGGGCCTAACCAACCATAAACAGTATATCGACCTCCAGCATATCCATTATTCAAAACTAAATTCTCTTGCCCAGTCACCACAAAATACTCAGTAGAACTTGCAGATGTCATCTCTGTTGTAGCAATAACCACCTCATCTGCCGATAACGAAACCTGTGAATAACCGAGTTGTACAGCAAAAAATGCCAACAAACACAAAAAAAATCTTTTCATTCCTTTAATAGTTTTATAATTAAACGACCTAACCTCCTCCTTGGATATTAAAATCCATGTGAAAAGGGGGCTCCATCACTTATATTATCATGCACAAGACGAGAGGAGGTTTATGACAGTGCCCCCTTATAAGGGCCACTTATTCTTCCCCAGCACAAAAAGGTTCAACTTGAACCTTCGGGAGATTAAGAAAGGTTGTACATTCACGCTCTTCATAAGACTACAGATTTAAGGTCACTTCTTTTATTTGTTCACAATGTAAGCATTATTTTCGAGACCACAAACGATTATCGCATAAATATTTATTTTCTTCACAAATGATCCGTCGGCCACCACGAGGGCTTGTTCTTCGTGGCGTTGTAATGCTCGCGGCAATCCACGCAACGCCATGAGGAATACGTTCTTTTATCATAATCCACCCACGGCAATTGATAATCTTGAGATACAGACTCAAAAACCCAGCATGCTTTCTCTGCGCTCTCATATAGACTCCCATCCGCTATATACAAGCCCTTGGTCGTAACGGTCGCCACCTCCACGTAGCCAATGACCGGCTCCTGGGGATCCGACGCACAACGAATGTTTCCATGATCATCGGAAGCGGTCATCACCTTGCAGAACAATCCCCCCGTACGCTCAATCTCTTCCTGCATACGTAAATAATACGCATACGCCTCCTGACGCAACTGCATCTGGGAGACCTCCACATGATAAAGCACGGACAATTTCTCATCCGTACGAGGAATCTCATACAGCAACCTGTCCAACATGAGATTCTCGGACAACTCTTTCGTTGTCCCCAGCAACAACGACTTCGAGGTATCACGTCCCCAACAATAGTAATGGTTGCGAGGCGAGAGCCTGTCCGATACCACCAACGCACCATCCTCGTAATACTGCTTCGCCCATATGGAAGCCGTCACCTCCCAAGTCTCACGATACCCCCACCGGTAATAAAGGGAATTCCCGGATCTGCCGTCGCTTGTCAAATAAACGGCGACATGCGTACCCTTTCTTTCCTTATACGAAAGGCTGTCGATCTCCGCCGTCTGGATAGGTCTCAAGAACTCGGACTGGTACTCCTTATTGCCTATAGAAAAACACAAGCGGTATTCCATCCCAGCCTCCAGGTCGCCTACAAGGACGCGATAAACGCCCTCACCCTCATGAGTGGCAGGAAAAAGCGCCCCATCGTCTCGTTCCACATACATCTTCGCCTCCGTGATGACCTCCTTGTCACGTAACAGATCCGCGGAGATGTCTACACTGCGGCTTAAACGGAACACCGGATCCCCGTTCGTTATCGTCCCGTCCACCACGAGTATGCCGCTCACACCCCTCACCTCCGGGGCGAACTCAGAGACACAAGAAATGAACGACAATATTGCCAACAAACCTATAATACACAATCTCATATCATACAACCTTTTATAAAAAGGGAGAAGTACCAAAATCACTTATGCCCAGCAGGACTTGATGTAAAATCTTGGTACTCCTCCTTACTACCTAATTAAAAATATACATACCCATAGAGTGTCCCTTTATAACTACCATTTTTATAAACCTCACAAGCTACTTCCGCCCTTCCTGAAGTAGTATAATAGACACTAACATCAGCAATACTTCCTTGTCCTGCCGCACGAGGCCAAATATATGCCGTCGTGCTAACAGGAGATCCTGTGATACTCCATGAATAGGTATAAGCTCCCTGCGGCTCCATACTTTGATTATTTTCATCTAACACACGAGCGACAAACTCTATGTGACCACTTGATTGAACCTCATTAAAAAATTTGAGAATCACACCTGGTATTTGTGAAACACTCTTAGTCTCAAGACCTACAACTTCTTGCATTGGCTCCTGTGCCATCATATTTATTGCAAAAAAGAAAGAACAAACAATAAAAAAGAGCTTCATGATAAATACAATTTAAATTATTACTACTAAAAAAAATCAAACAGCCATTACATCGGTACTTTACTTCCAATGAATAGCGCATCCCGCACAAATGAATTTCCACTTCATTTACATATCAATCTATATTATAGAGGAAATATCATTCACACAAAATGACTCACGATTTTTAGGGCATTACATGGGGATCACGTAGAGAAAACGACATCACCTATGGCAATGCCCCCCCATAAAGGCCATTTATTCTTCCCCTGCACAAAAAGGTTAAACTTGAGCCTTCGGGGGATTAAGAAAGGTTGTACATTTGCGCTCTTCATAAAACTATCGATTTAAGGTCACTTCTTTCTATTCGTTCACAATGTAAGAATTATTGTCGAGACTACAAGCGATTATCGCATAAATATTTTCCTTTTACCGAAATATTCCGGCAGACGAAGCGACACCAGCGTAGCCGTCACCTCCCATGTCTCGACACATGAATCGTCACAGGCTTTTCCCACCCTGCTTTTTGATAAGTATGCTGTCTGTCTTTACGATCCGCACAGGTTTCAAAAAAGAAGACTCATACCGTACTCCATCTATCGAGAAAGCCAAACGATATTCCAGATCCGGGACAAACGTACCGGTTTATAACCAGCAAACACCATTACCCTCATGCTTGGCAGGAAACCAAACGCATCACGGCACTTACCCAACAAATATCGAGGCCCAACCAGACAATTAAGCCATAAATACCGTATCTGTCTCCATTTTATATTTACATTCGCGGGAGAACAACCATTTAATCCGGAAATACCACGATAACAAACTATTTATACATAAAAATATGGAAGAAAAACTTGACAACGCTACAATACCGCCCCAATATACCCTATGCCTAGACCGGCAATGCCCCAAAGCCACTACTTGCCTCAGGCAACTGGCAGAGCAAAGTATGACCGACGAGACGGCCTATTGGCAGATCATCAGCCCGAGACACCTCGCCTCATTGAAGGGAACTTGCCCTTATTACCGTCCGAACAAGAAAGTACGCTATGCAGCGGGATTCGTAAGCTTATTGGAGAGCTTGCCGCACAAACAGATGCTCTCCGTTATCCCGGGACTCATGAGGCACTTCAGCCGGCGCACTTACTACCGTGTCCGCAAGGGAGAAAGGCCGCTCTCACCCTCCGAGCAACAGATCGTATTGAATGCGCTTAAACGCTGTGGGGTGAAGGAACCAAAAGACTTCGACGCTTATTTCGAGGAGTACGACTGGTAAACCAAGGAAGAGAGGCTTGTGTCACTACCCATGTTACGAATGTGCCATCACCGTGGCATGCGTGTGCCATCGCAGTGGCACGCCTTTGCCATCGAGGTGGCACGGGCATGCCAGCATGGTGGCACAACTGTGCCAATAGCATGGCACATCATTGGCACCACAAAGTACTATTAATAAAGCAATTGGAATGATATCACGAAGTCACCTCCCAGCATTTCCATCCCCTCCATGTCATCGGCCATAACCATGGCTGAAAAATCATAGCGCACGATCATATAACGATTATGTTCCTTCGTCGGGTGCTCCCCGATCCAAGTCCCGCCGAACAATTCCTCAAAACGACGGGGGCGCAGGAAAACAGGAGCGTTATACTCTTCCAAGCCCGGGATAAAGTCGGTTTTATCCACATAATAGAAATTACGTTCCCGTAAATCTATAAAATCCGCTACCGCATAAGGAATCGTTATTCGTGCCATAAGCTTTCTTTTTCTGACTAATACCACAAATCTAATGAAAATAACTTGTTCTTTCAAACAAAACCCCTATCTTTGCCGAAATTTTGAAGAGAGAGCAGATGACAAATAAGATACATACGGATAATCCGAAGTTCTATTCCGGTTATATGTCGGAGGTTGAGGCTCTTTTCTCTATTTTACGGGATTATCATTTGGTTATATAAGATGCGTTGGTTACTTTTACTAACGCATTTTTTTTGTGTCCATCGGTCCGGTGATATAATATATTTAAGGTGTAACATTCTATAAAATCATTATAACAAATAAAACAACCCAAATTACTATGTCGAAAAGTGATATCAAAAAGGTGATTGTTCTGGGCTCGGGTGCCCTGAAGATCGGACAAGCCGGGGAGTTTGACTACTCTGGTTCGCAAGCGTTAAAGGCTCTGAAAGAAGAAGGGATCAGTACCGTATTGCTAAATCCGAATATCGCGACTATCCAAACATCCGAGGGAGTAGCCGATAAGGTATATTTCTTGCCTATCACTCCTTACTTCGTGGAGGAAGTTATCAAAAAAGAACAACCGGACGGAATCCTATTGGCGTTTGGCGGGCAGACCGCTTTGAACTGCGGTACTCAACTTTACACCAGCGGCACGTTGGCCAAATACGGCGTGAAAGTGTTGGGTACATCGGTTGAGGCGATCATGTACACCGAGGACCGTGACCTATTTGTTAAGAAACTGAACGAGATAGAAGTGAAGACCCCGATCAGCCAAGCCGTCGAGAGCATGGATGATGCCGTGGCTGCCGCTCATAGAATTGGTTTCCCTGTAATGATCCGTTCCGCTTATGCGCTAGGTGGTATGGGTAGCGGTATCTGTAAGGACGAAGCCGAGCTTCGTACGTTGGCGGAAAGTGCTTTCGCTTACTCCTCCCAGATCTTGGTCGAGGAATCGTTGAAGGGTTGGAAAGAGATCGAGTTCGAGGTGATCCGCGACAAGAACGACCATTGTTTCACGGTAGTGAGCATGGAGAACGTTGACCCGCTAGGCGTACATACCGGCGAGAGTATCGTAGTAGCTCCGACTTGCTCCTTGACCGAGAAAGAATTAGACCTGCTGAAGGATCTTTCCACCAAGACGATCCGTCACTTAGGTATCGTGGGTGAATGTAATATCCAATACGCTTTCAACTCCGAGACTTGCGATTACCGTGTGATCGAGGTGAACGCCCGTTTGAGCCGTTCCTCTGCCTTGGCATCCAAGGCCAGCGGTTATCCATTGGCTTTCGTCGCCGCGAAGTTGGCGTTGGGCTATGGATTGGACGAGATCGGCGAGATGGGTACTCCGAATTCCGCATACAAAGCACCGGAGGTAGATTATATGATCGTGAAGATCCCTCGTTGGGACTTGACGAAGTTCGTAGGCGTTAGCCGCCAGATCGGTTCCAGCATGAAATCCGTTGGCGAGATCATGTCGATCGGTAAGAGCTTCGAGGAGATCATGCAGAAGGGTCTTCGTATGATCGGACAAGGCATGCATGGTTTCGTAGGAAACAACGATATCCATTTCGATAACTTGGACGAGGAGTTGGCGAACCCTACCGACTTGCGTATCTTCGCCGTGGCGCAAGCCTTGGAACAAGGATATAGTGTAGACAAGATCCATGAGTTGTCAAAGATCACACGCTGGTTCTTGGAAGGCTTGAAGAACATCGTGGATTACGCCAACGTATTGAAAGGCTACAACAAGATCGAAGATCTTCCGGAAGATGTATTGAAAGAGGCGAAACGTCTTGGTTTCTCCGACTTCCAGATCGCTCGTTACGTAGAGAACCCGGAAGGCAATATGGAGAAAGAGAATATCCGCGTACGCAACTTGCGTAAGAAAATGGGCATTCTCCCTACCGTGAAACGTATCAACACGGTCGCTTCCGAACATCCGGAATTGACCAACTACCTATATATGACCTACGACGGCACGCCGCACGATATCACCTACTACCCGAATGAGAAGAGCGTGATTATCTTGGGCTCCGGAGCTTACCGCATCGGATCGTCCGTTGAGTTCGACTGGTGTTCGGTGAATGCCGCCCAGACCGCTCGTAAGCTAGGTTATAAATCGATCATGATCAACTATAACCCGGAGACCGTATCTACCGATTACGATATGTGCGACCGTCTGTACTTCGACGAGCTTTCATTCGAGCGCGTGCTAGACGTGATCGATCTGGAATTGCCGAAGGGCGTGATCGTCTCCGTAGGTGGACAGATCCCGAACAACTTGGCGATGAAACTGTACCGCCAGAATGTTCCGGTATTGGGTACTTCCCCGCTATCGATCGACCGTGCAGAGAACCGTCATAAATTCTCTGCGATGTTGGATTCGCTAGGTATCGACCAACCTCGTTGGGCAGAGCTTACCAGCATGGAAGAGATCGACGCGTTTATCGAGAAAGTAGGTTTCCCGATCTTAATCCGTCCGTCTTACGTATTGTCCGGTGCCGCGATGAACGTTTGCCATACGAAAGAGCAGATGATCGAGTTCTTGGATTTGGCCGCCAAGGTTTCCAAGGAATATCCGGTGGTCGTATCCGAGTTCATGCAAGGAACGAAAGAGATCGAGTTCGACGCTGTCGCTATGAATGGCGAGGTGGTTGAGTACGCGATCTCCGAGCATATTGAGTTCGCCGGTGTTCACTCCGGTGACGCTACCTTGGTGTTCCCGGCTCAGAAGATTTACTTCGAGACAGCCCGCCGTATCAAGAAAGTAAGCAAGATGATCGCAAAGGAGTTAAATATCAGCGGTCCGTTCAATATCCAGTTCTTGGCGAAGAATAACTTCGTGAAAGTAATCGAATGTAACTTACGTGCCTCACGTAGTTTCCCATTTGTATCTAAAGTATTGAAACGTAACTTTATCGAGACGGCTACCCGCATCATGTTGGACGCTCCGTACACGAAACCGGATAAGAGCGCATTCGATATCGACTGGATCGGCATCAAGGCTTCCCAGTTCTCATTTGCCCGTCTACATAAGGCAGACCCTGTATTAGGCGTGGACATGAGCTCCACCGGCGAGGTAGGTTGTATCGGCGACGATTTCAACGAGGCTTTGCTTTCCGCCATGATTGCCGTAGGTAACAGTATTCCTAAGAAGAACGTCTTAGTATCTTCCGGTGCCGCCAAGAGTAAGGTTGATTTATTGGAGCCTTGCCGGATGCTAGATGCCAAGGGTTACACGATCTATGGTACGCACGGAACCGCCAAGTTCCTAAACGATAATGGCATCAAGGCAACCGCCGTTTGTTGGCCGGATGAGGAAGGTGATTTGAACATCATGGACATGTTCAGCAATCACGCTTTCGAATTGGTAGTAAATATCCCGAAAGATCATAGCAAACGTGAGTTGACCAATGGCTATAAGATCCGCCGTGCGGCGATCGATCATAACATCCCATTGATCACGAACGCCCGTTTGGCCAGTGCCTTTATCGACGCTTTCTGCAATATGAACGTAGAAGACATACAGATTAAGAGCTGGCAGGAGTACAAATAATCAAAATTTGATTATATTTGCATATGTGTAATATAAAGAGACAAGGCTTCATGCCTTGTCTCTATAGTTTAAAGACCATGTACAGACGACTACCTTTTATCATATTATTATCCATAGTGGCGATCTTCGCCTTGCGTGCGTCTGTGGTCGCTCCCTCTATCCTCGTACAAAATTATTCCGTAGATGATTATAAGGCTAGTTGCCAAAATTGGGATTTAGCGGTTTCCTACCATGGCATCTTATATGTCGCTAATAATTCCGGTCTGGTCACATTCGACGGGAATACATGGAAAACGTATCCTTTACCGGATAAAAACCCTATTTATAAAGTATCTTTCCAGAACGATTCTATCTATACTCAAGGCAAATCATCATTAGGCTATTGGCTTTACGACGAACTCGGGAATCTGGAATATCATCCGATCGATACGCTCCCGTCACACATAAGTCTCGATGATCCCGAGACGAATTACACGATCCCGAAAGAAATCGAGGAAAAGTACCCAACTTCCTTCGCTAGTGCCGGAGGTCTCAATTTCACGGGAACATCGATGTCCGGTATTTATATCACCAGTGACGAAGGGGAAATCTTTCAACATCTCAACATCAACAATCAGTTACAAGATAATATCGTACGCTCCATCTGCATACAGGATAATAATTTAATTTGGGTCGCCTTGGATAATGGTATCTCCCAAATAGATATCAATCCTCCCATCGCCATGTTAGGTAAAAGAAGCCAGATCGGAAAGTTGGAAGACGCTGTAAAAGAAAATAATCGCCTCTATATCCGGACAAATATCGGTTACTTCAGTCGGAGTCTGATGTTTGGTGATAAGTTTACCCCGATATCCGATGAGATCGGACGTTCATATATCTATCCGGATACGACCGACAACCATTTATCAATAAGCACTTTATTCAAGGATAAAGATGTATTGGGCGTATTCGCCAATGCGGAAAGTTTTTACCCGGTAACAGACGATTTGTATTGGCTCACGACCAGCAACGAGGCAGGACTCTTCCATAGGAAAAACGGTACAGGAACTTTAAAATGCCGGATCCTATTCGATAATTACGATCTGAATCTAGTGACTAACGGCAAACGGATCATCCCCTTGAATGATTCCCTTGATTTGGTATCTGCTATGCAAGGAACCCTATTAATCAACACTCGCCAATTAATAGAGGGAAGCCTAGGAGGATTAACGATGCCACAGTTTATGCGCATCGAATATCAAGATCAAAAAGGTACACATTATTTATATCCGGACACACAAAGAATTGACCTGCCCCATAACTTCCAAGAACTCTCGCTATACATCGGAACAACAGTATTCACCCCCAATCATCAAATCAGCTATAAGCTGGAAGGGGTATCTGCCGATTGGTCTTCATGGCAGAAGGACGGCAAAATTACCTTCTTACAACTTCCGGAAGGAACTTATGAGCTAAGGATACGTAAATATGTAACCCGTGGGCCGTTTCCCGAGATCACGATGCAAATTACGGTTCGCCCTCCTTGGTATAATACCGTATGGGCCTATTTGATCTACGTCGCTTTGATATGGTTCGCCATTCAAGAAGGGCTTCGGTATCATTTAAGGAATTTACGGAAAAAAGAACAAGAAATGCTGGAGGCTGAACGACAAGCCGAACAGCAAAGGCTTCAACAAATGAAAAGCGAGATGCTGGAAACGGAATTGCAAAACAAAAACAATGAGCTTACCCTCCAAACAACGGCCCTGGTAAAAAGAAACGAGGCAATCCAAGCTCTGCTGGAAGAACTCGATAAGCAGAAAGAGACATTGGGTGACCGATATCCCAACAAATTATACATCCGTTTACGTTCTTTAATGGAGTCGACTTTGAACGATCAAGCGGATTGGGTGCAGTTCGAAACCTATTTCAATAGCGCCCACCAAAATTTCATGGATCGTTTACGCCAGCAATACACAGATATAACGGCAGGAGATTTACGTATTTGTTGCTTACTCCGCATGAACCTTTCCACGAAGGAAATCGCATCGTTAATGAATGTATCCGTACGGGCTATCGAACTGAGAAGATACCGCTTAAGAAAGCGATTAGCCCTTGATGGGGATACGAATCTTGTTGATTTCCTAATGAACTACTAAAAATATTTTCTAAAATACGCTTAATATATAACATACTATATAACAATATATTATATATACTAAAAAAGAGCTTGAGAAAGCTTTGTAGTAGTTTCATCCAATTAAAAAATCATTTGTGCAAGTCGTGTAGTAGTCATTTTCATGGCTACCGCTATTTATTGTGTTTCCTTTGCCACCGAATAAAATCTTAAATTCTTTCGACATGATGAAACACGAATTGGAAAAACAATTAGATGCGCTAGAAAAGAAAGGTGTCGACAGACGGCATTTCTTTAAGTTATTAGCGGCGACAGGACTGATCGCAGGAGTTAATACCAGAAAAGCAAACGCTTTTTCAAGCAGCGCAAAAGGTAAAATCGTTATTATCGGTGGAGGAGCCGCTGGTATCAGTATGGCTGCCCGATTAAAACATTGGCTTGATGAACCAGATATTACCCTAATTGACCCCAGCGATCGTCAGTTTTATCAACCGGGATTCACTCTGATCGCCTCAGGTGTGTATCAACCGGAAGATGTTTGGAAAAAGCAAGAGGATTGTATACCCAGCGGCATAAAATGGATTAAGGATTCGGTTACCGCAGTTGATCCTGTATGGAACCAAGTGACAACGAAAAGCAACGGGAAAGTTCCGTATGATTTCTTGGTATTAACGCCCGGATTACAATGTAACTGGGAAAAAGTAGAGGGAATTACCCAAGCTACACTTGGACAAGGTAACGCAAATTCTATATATGATTTCGAAGGAGCCCAAAAGACTTGGAAAGCTATCCAAGAATTCGCAAAAAAAGGAGGAAAAGGTGTTTATACCGATACCTACACAAAACATAAATGCGGAGGTGCTCCCAAGAAGATCTGCTTGTTAACCGAACATTACGCAAGAAAACAAGGTACACGCGACAAGTTACAACTAAATTTCTATACAGCGTCGAAACAGTTGTATGACGTCCCGTTCTTCACGCCCCGACTGCTGGAGATCTATGAGGAGCGTAACGTGCCTATTAATTTGAATGTACGTGTGAAGGGGGTGGATACATATGCCAAGCAAGTACACTTCGAGAAGATAGAGACACGAGGCGAGGAAAAGATCGTAACCCCATTCGTGGAAGATTATGATTTCTTGCACTTCACGCCACCAATGTCTGCACCCGATTTCGTTCGCGAGGCCGGACTAGGATGGACGGAAGGTAAGTTGGCAGCCGACGCATGGGTAATGGTAGACAAGGAGACCTTGATCCACAAGAAATATCCAAACATCATCTCCTTGGGCGATGTAGCCGGTATTCCTACTAGCAAGACATCCGCCGCAATCCGCAAGCAAGTGCCCATAGCCGCCAAGAACCTGATCGCGCTTATGGAAGGCAAAGAACCGACTGAGAAATATAACGGTTATGCCGCATGCCCGATCGTTACGGATTACGGCCATGTATTGCTTTGTGAGTTTGACTACGATAAAAAGCCAGATATCACATTCCCGTTCTCGCTGATCGACACGTCGAAAGAGCAATGGTTGGCCTGGCTCTTAAAGGTATACATTTTAAAACCGATGTATTTCTACGGAATGCTTAACGGTTACGCATAACATGGATAAAGAATCTATAAAACAAAACTCCCTATAATTTCGAATGCCAAACTACAAAGCCCCAGGTTTCAGTTGTACGAAACCGGGGTTTTTGATTTTTAGCGAGTAGCCTTTTCTACTAAATATACGATCGACTTATAATATATATGAAACCTTTAAGACAATCACGGCATTTTACGAAAATAACGGGGAGAATATCCAGATACTAGCTCCGGATGGAAAATCCAGATCAAATCTTTCAATAGAAATTCCGGATGTAAAGGGAATTCCTCGTAATAAGGAACGAGCCCTGTATTACAGGTATAAATCCGTTGTTTTTTAAAAGCATCGAAATTCTCGTAAGGAGTATATTCGGAGCGTAAGTCATTATAGGTCATCTCGGAAGACTGATTATATTTAACAAGCCAGATATCCGCATGGATCGCTTTATCAAACACGGTCTCAAACGCTAAGGGGATACTTCCAGCACCCGGTAAATCTTTAAACATATAATCGGCTCCGGCATCCTCAATAAGATGAGCCATATAACTATCTCCAGATGGTACATACCACGAAGAACCAAACTTCTTCTCCGACAAAACAGTAGGACGATCATCTATATGCGCCGTTAAGTCCTTTAGAGACAAATAGGCTTGCTCTGTTTCTCTAAATATAGAATCGGCCATTTCTTCCTTTCCGAATAGCAAGCCATAAAAGCGGATCCACTCCGTACGTCCCAAAGGGAATGCCTCCATATAGTCGGCTCCTTCGATAATGGGTATCCCAATCTTCTCAACAGGCCCATAACTACTGTTCTGGAACGGGGAAGCGATTACGAGTTCCGCACCGATCTCTATCATTTTCTCTATATTCGGAGAGGTAGCCTCGCCTAAATCAGCGATTCTTCCGGCCTGTATGCCCGCTTGTATGGCAGGCGTATCCATATAACGAGGCTCACAAACACCTATCACCTTGTCGATCTCGTGCAATTGGCCGATAATCGCCGCATGGACAGAGGTGTACACCACGATATCTTTTACCGGCACCTTCACGATCGTCCCTTTGGGTAATCCACCGGAAACCGGCTTTGTCCGGTCTACCAATAAATAACGTTGAAGCAGACGGGTGCTATCCCACGGATCACGAACTTCCACCATCGTATAAGCATCAAAACGCCGGACTGTAAAACCTTGGGCATATCGAATACTATCAGAGGAAAGAGCTTCCCCAGAAGAAGTTTGCTTCCCGGATGGCGTACATGCCACCATCCAGAAAGCGAACCCTATGAGAATCAGTAATCGCATTAGATATTATCTTTTTGAGCGAGGACTACTTTCATGGGATTTAAACCGGCACCTGCCTTCAAGATTAATTTCCCCGCAGTATCGAAAGCATAGACATCTCCATTGTTGGTATAATCAGACTCTGTCACGTAGATATTGCTTCCGGCCACACAGATTTTATAGGGCTTCTCGACCGTTGTCTCTTTCTTCCACTCTTCCGCTACGCCGGTTTGGGTGTTATACGCCGTATAAGTAATAGTCGTGTTCCAGTTTGCGTCATATTGTGAATAATAAGAGTACAGGATACCGTCCTGATAAGCGATCTCCGTGGCATTCGGGCAAGCTGCTACGGGAGACACCTCGTCGGTCTTCGAATCGATCCGCTGCATCGTGTTCAATACATCCGCATAATTTCCCATGGATACCACATAAACATACCCTTGCTCATCCGCCAGCACGCAAGTCGGGTTCAGCGCAACCTCTAGTTTCTTGGTCTCGGTGAAAGAAGGGATATCAATCACGGATACGGTCTTGTCGTATCCTACTTCCGTATTATAGTCCATACCTCCCGAGTTGGCGACATACAATTTGTTATTAGCGACAGCCAACTGTTCTGGGTTACGTCCGACTTTTACGATCTTTTCCACTTCCAATGAAGCGGTATCCAAACGAGCTACGTAGCCATTATAGTAGGATATATATACTTTCCCTCCATCCGATACCATCGCCCGCGGTTGGCCTTCCGTCGGGACTTGCTTGATGGATTTCGCACGCAAATCTGTAACCTCAATCGTCGATTCACCATAAACAGCGATATACATCTTATCGCCATACACAATCATATCCTGCGCCGTATCTCCCAGCCCCCTGCCATTTTGAGCCAAGAAGTAATCGGGAACTACCTCTTCCTTCTCTACATCATACATATACAAGCTGGAGTTATTGTTGCCCATTTTTCCCGAGTTCAAGAAATACAAGGCCATAAAAGAACCATCTTCCGTAGGCTGGTCGGGAGTGGGATCGGGGTTCTCGGGTACTTCCGGAATCGGATCCTCATCATCACCACAACTCGTAAACGAGAAAGACATCAACGCACATAAGGCAGAGATGTAAATAAAGTTTTTCTTTTTCATTGTTCTACTATATTTATTAATAAGACAAACATACGCTGAATCGCCAAGAGCGTCCCGGCATCGGATAATACTGGATCACATCATAATTCACATTCGCGAGATTCAATAATTCACCTTGCAGACGTAAGCCAAAATGGCGGAAACGGAAATCCTTGTTTAAGGAAATGCTTTGTTCCATATAAGAATTAATCCTGTTCCGATCGATATTTTGCGGCAGGGCATAACGATCTCCTACCGCAGTTAATATATAAGAGACATTCACCCACGGATTCTCCAAGGAAACGGAAACCGTTCCGGAATGACGGGGTGTATAGGGTATCTGATCCTTATAGTTCTTTGCCCCCGGATCTGTTATATCTACCGCATGCTGATACGAATAGGTAGAAGCCAAAAGCAATTCCATCCTCAACGGTAAAGGGAATTGTGCCGAGAGATTCAAATCCGCTCCCTTAATATCTACCTCCCCAAGGTTCATCATTTTCCAGATATACATGGTAGGCAACGCCACGATCTTATCTTTCACAGTGTTATAATATCCATCCACGGAGATAGCTAAATGCCGCAACCAATCCCCGCATGAAGCGCTCCATGTTACGCCTACATTATATTGGGAGGTTTCCTCCGGCTTCAAGTTGGTATTTCCCATACGTAGATAATATAAATCCGTAAAAGTCGGAACCCGGAAGATATCTTTATAAGAAGCTCTTACCCTTAATGTACTCTCCGGAAAAGGTCTCCAAGACAAACTCACCGCGGGCGACAATCGTTTTTTATCCGTCGGTTTCTCGCCTTGCTTCACCTTATCCGTAATATAAGTTCCCAATAGACTTCCGGTAGCCGTAAACCGGCTATCCTTATATTGCACCGCTAGTACCGATTGAGAAGCCATTCGCTTTGGATTAGGTCCGTTCACAAAATTATTGTCCAGCATAGAGCGAGTTAAATCCGTTGTCAACGTCGCCGATACATGCTTTATAGGAGTATACAGCAAACCCACAGAGCCATAATACTCATTCTGTGTATTCAAATCGACTTGTTCCCCGGCCGCATATTTATCATTTACATCTAAATAACGAGTAAAAGCATAATTATACTTAGCCATAGTCCGCAGCGTAAATTTCTCATTAAGAACATTCTTATAACCCGATTGCACGAAGAAATTATTATCCCATAACCGTTCCGAAGTGTTCTTGTTATATAAATTGATAGAACCGGGCAGTCCTCGCTCCGAATCAAAATAGTACGCCTTAAAGGAAAGTTCGCCTCCCCTTCCAAAATCGCCGAATAGATTACCTTCCAAATGGTAAGCATGGATATCGCTATTTCTACGCTTTTCTCTCGTCTCCAATTCTCCATTAATTAATGTATAGGGATATTGCCCATCCGCACGCACGAAATCACCATATAAGGATGCGCTCCAACGCTTTCCTAATTTTTGATCATAATGCAGCACGGGATTAAAAAGCCCGAAGGAACCTCCCTTAACCTTCAGATAAGTACGAAACGATTTGTCTTTAAACGTAGGCTTTCCGGTTTGTATATTCAAAGCTCCTGCCGAGGCATACACCCTTGCCGTTTGGAAGATGTCATCCGATTGTCCGATCGATAAGGAAACCATCTCCACGTTATCCAACGAGAAACGGCTGATATCGACTTGCCCGCTTTGCGCGTCCGTAATCGTCACCCCATCGTAACTGACGGCGGTATGCTTCGCTCCCAAGCTACGTACCGAGACCGTTTTCAATCCTCCGATCCCCCCATAATCCTGTACCGTAACTCCCGAGAAGCGTTTCACGGCCTCGGATAGGTCTTGTACTCCCAAGCGATCGATTCCCGCCCGGTCCATAATTTGCAAAGGCGTACCTTCACGGGTGACCGACGGACGTACCTTCTCCACCACTTCCACCCCGGAAAGCTCGTGATAGGCCGTCGTATCGATCTGTTGACCGTAAGCGACACCCAAAGAGAATAACCATGCGCTAAAAACGCATAGGCATCTTATAAGATATAAATCTCGCATAGCAACATTTAGATTTACCAACGTCTTCACCCGAAACGTCGCATAACAAAATCATGGCAGGTTTTCTGGCTCGTCCACCCTCTGTCGGCTACCTTCCCACCTATCCGATAGGCAGTGGCAACAAGATTTGCCAGGGTCTCATGGACTTACAGCTACGGGTACAGCTCCGGACTCACACCGGATTCCCTTTTACTAACTGCCACCGGAACTGGCGACAGTTACACCATAATCGGCAGCGAAGATATAAACTATGCTTTATTTTCGCAAGTTATTCACCACTTAATAATAAAACATGATACAGAAAAGAAAGAAAAAAGACGTTTCTCCCCTGTTGCAGACCTACGCAGAGGGACGGATCCGGCAGAAACAGGCGTTAAACAAGATGGTATCCCTGCTGCGCAACCTGACGGATGACCCGCAGGTAGGCACGCAAGCGAAAGACAACCTGAGACAGGTGGAGGAATGACGCTCCATCCACCCCATATATATTATATGTATAACTAAAAGAAGGAGGTAAATCATGCCAATCAGGTACAAATAGGGATTAGAAATGTAACAATCACGATGAAAGAAGATTTGGGCATATCCGCATACGGCGTTCCCATGCGGGAACAATCCTTACTACCAGTGGGGACGAAAAGATCCGTTTATTGGAAGGCCAATCTAAGTTATGAGGAGCGTCTGCAACTGCTTGCGTTTCTCACCGAGATCGCTAAGAGTGACGGGAATGTTTGCGCAGCCGAGATCAATGCCTTAAAAGAAGTAGCGATGGCGATGGGAATGTCTGATAGAGAAGTTGAATCCATGTTGAGCCTAAAAGGAAACTCCTTGGACGATGCCTACAAGGTGTTAGAGATAGAACCGACCGCCACGGACGAGGAAGTCCGCACCGCCTATCGCCGGATGGCCGAAAACATATCTCGGCTTATATTCTTTAAAAGCTTTACAAAGAGAAGCTTATAATGCATCATATTGCCAAAAAGGAAAATAAAAACAATCACATAAGACGCAAAGTTTTCCAAAACTTTTCTCAACATACTATATATCAAATAATTAACATACTTTAATTAGCTAAAAGTTTTCCAAAAAGAAAATCATACGTAGTAATAAGATACCTTTGCGCACATAATCAATCACAAATTAATCGACATCATGATACAGACAGTTGTTAAACGGGACGGGCGTATCGTTGGTTTCAACGAGGAGAAGATAGTAACCGCTATCCGTAAAGCCATGTTGCATACAGACAAGGGAGAAGATATGCAACTGATTCGCCAGATCACAGACCATATCTCATTCAAGGGAGAACCTCAAATGACCGTAGAGGCGATTCAAGATGCCGTGGAACTGGAATTGATGGCCAGTAGCCGGAAAGATGTAGCGCAGAAATATATCGCTTACCGGAATCAGCGAAGCGTAGCCCGCAAGGCGAAAACACGGGATATGTTTTTGGAGATTATCAATATCAAATCCAACGATATCACCCGTGAGAACGCAAACATGAACGCTGATACACCCGCCGGCATGATGATGAAATTTTCCAGCGAGACCACCAAACCGTTTGTCGATGACTATCTATTGAGCGAGGAGGTCAAGGAAGCCGTATCTAACAACTATCTCCATATTCATGATAAAGATTATTATCCGACTAAAAGCTTGACCTGCGTACAACACCCGTTGGATCGCGTCCTGAAATACGGATTCTCTGCCGGCCATGGCGAATCACGTCCGGCTAAACGAATCGAAACCGCCAGTATCCTTGGCTGTATCTCTCTGGAGACCGCCCAAAACGAGATGCATGGCGGACAGGCGATACCGGCGTTCGACTTCTACCTAGCGCCTTACGTACGTAATAGCTTTATCGAGGAAGTAAAGACCTTAGAGGATCTATACGGACAGGACTTCTCCCACTTATATAATAAACCTATCGACGACTACCTGACACAGACCTTGGATGGACTAAGCGGTGATAAACGCATTATACAACATGCCATCAACCGCACGGTAAGCCGTGTACACCAATCGATGGAGGCTTTTATCCATAATATGAACACGATCCATTCCCGTGGAGGCAACCAAGTGGTATTCAGCTCCATCAATTATGGTACCGATACCTCTGCGGAAGGCCGTTGCATTATCAGGGAGTTATTAAAAAGTACTTACAGAGGCGTAGGTAACGGCGAAACCGCTATCTTCCCGATCCAGATATGGAAAAAGAAACGAGGCGTAAGCTATCTGCCGGAGGACCGCAACTACGATCTTTACCAATTGGCCTGCAAGGTTACCGCCCGTCGCTTTTTCCCGAACTTCTTGAATCTCGACGCAACCTTCAACCAAAGCGAGGATTGGAAAGCGGACGATCCCGGGCGCTATATCCACGAGGTAGCGACCATGGGATGCCGTACCCGTGTATTCGAGAATCGTTTCGGACCGAAGACTTCTATCGGACGAGGTAATCTCTCTTTCTCGACGATCAATATCGTACGATTGGCTATCGAGTGCATGCAGGTGGAGAACAAGGAGGAACGTATCGCCCTGTTTTTCGCCAAACTAGATCATATGTTAGAACTTACGGCTCGTCAGTTGCATGAGCGTATGGAGTTCCAGAAAACCGCTTACGCAAAGCAATTCCCGTTGTTGATGTCTTCCTTGTGGCTAGGCTCGGAGAAGTTGAAGCCTAACGATTCGATTGCCTCCGTTATCAACCAAGGTACCTTGGGCATCGGCTTTATCGGACTGGCCGAATGCTTGGTAGCCCTTACCGGGAAGCATCATGGCGAAGATGAGGATTCGCAGGCCTTAGGCATAAGGATCGTTACGTATATCCGGGATCGTGCCAACCAATTCTCTGAGCAATACCAACACAATTATAGCGTACTGGCAACTCCGGCTGAAGGCTTGTCCGGCAAGTTCACGGGAAAAGATCGTAAGCAGTTCGGATCGCTCCCCGGTATCACGGATCGGGATTATTATACGAACTCTAATCACGTCCCGGTATATTATAAGTGCAGCGCCCGTCATAAAGCCGAAGTGGAAGCTCCTTATCATGATTTGACTCGTGGCGGCCATATCTTTTACGTAGAGATGGATGGCGACGCTACCCATAACCCCGAAGCGATCATGCGTGTCGTGGATATGATGGATAAATACAATATCGGATACGGTTCCGTAAACCATAATCGTAACCGTTGCCTGGATTGCGGCTACGAGAACTCCACCCCGAATCTGGAAGCCTGCCCGAAATGCGGCAGCAAACAATTGGACAAACTTCAACGCATCACCGGTTACTTGGTAGGAACCACCGACCGTTGGAACAACGCCAAGCTATCCGAGCTGAACGACCGCATCACCCACAACTAATTTTCAATTACCATGTTGTCAATCATAGATATCATCGAAGATACCACCGTAGACGGTCCGGGATTCCGGACCGCCATCTATGCGGCGGGTTGCCCCAATAAATGCCCGGGTTGCCATAACCCCGAATCATGGGACATCCATAAAGGGAAGAAAGTAAGAACGGAAGAGATCGTGGAAAAGGTACTGGCCGACGAGTTCGCCAACGTCACCTTCAGCGGAGGAGATCCCATGTTCCAGCCGGAAGGCTTCACCGAGGTAGCCAAGGCGATCAAGGAAAAAAGCCAAAAGACGATCTGGTGCTACACGGGATATAAATTCGAGGACCTGATAAAGAACCCGGCACAAGCCGCCCTATTATCCTATATCGACGTATTGGTAGATGGCCGCTACAAACAAACCCTTCGGGATGAGAGCCTTTTATTCCGGGGAAGCAGCAACCAACGGTTAATTGACGTACAAGCTTCTTTAAATAAAAAGGAAATCGTAAAATACAAGTACGATCCTTTTATTTAAGGCTTTTAAGGCACACACATGCATAAAATCTTGTACGGAACAAGAAATAAACATCCATTCTCTTATATATAAAGAGAATTACATCAGCATCTATTCCTCAATTTTCAACGTGGTCTGTACAAACCACGGCGTGGTTTATAAAATCCACGGCGTGATTTGTACAGACCACGTCGTGATTTATAGAATAGAAGCGCATTCAACAAAGAATATATAAGTATCCGAATAATTATTCTTACTGAAGCGAGACGGATATTAGCATGATTTCATACCTTTGCATCCGAATTGGTTCCGTACGCTCGTTCGGGCATACGGATTAAAAGGGAATCCGGTGAGAATCCGGTACAGTCCCGCTGCTGAGAAAGAAGATGATGACAGACAAGGAAGTATTGTTACTACGGCGCAAATTGGATCTTTTGCTCCGTACAGGAAAATTGTTGATGGAAAGTGCCGCCGACACGAACCGTATCGAGCGCAACATGAAACGGGTGGCCGCCTTTATGGGGATTCCCGAGGAGAAATTGCATATCGATATCCGATGGACCATGATTATGGTGAACGTAAGCGATGAGCGAAACTCATTCTCCAAATTCCAGAAATGCGAGAAGCACGGTATTAACATGACAACGATATCACAGGTCAGCAAGCTCTCATGGCGGGCGATCGAGCAAGATTATTCCTTGGATAAATATGAGGAAGAACTGGAGAAAACAGCTCATCAATCCCGGAATTATACCCCTTACATGATAGCGGTCGGAGCGGGATTCGCTTGCGGAGGATTCTGCAAGCTGTTCGGATGCGATTGGATGGCATTCCTGTTCGCCTCTATTTGCGCTTTCATCGGATTCAGGATACGGGCTCGCTGTGTAGAGGCGGGGCTTAACGTATATATGGGCATAGCGGCAGCCGCTTTCATATCTACCTGCCTAGCCTATGCGTCTTCTTTCTCGGGGTTATCAGACACGCCCTATCATCCGCTACTAGCCTGTGCGTTATTTATCGTGCCGGGCGTACCTTTGATTAATTTCGTAGATGATATGATCGACAATCATTTGCTAGTCGGTATTACCCGGGCGGCCAACACGGTCATGATGATAGGCGCCATGACTTTCGGTATCACATTCGCCATGCGGATTCTTGTGATGAATGACGTCGAGATCGATCATAAATTCAGCGAACTAAGCATGGTCCCGCATGATCCGTATTATGTATATGCGATAGCGGCCGCCATATCCGCCGTTGGTTTCTCGATGATATTCAATATCCAACGCCGTTTGTTATGGGTAGTTGCTTTAGGCGGTATTATCGCCGTATGCATTCGGAACTTCGTGAACTTCGAGCTGGGCTATGGTCCCGTGATCGGCTCGTTTATGGGAAGTTTCGTTGTCAGCCTGATCGCGGTTAAAGCGGTTCATTGGTTCCATGTACCGAACCATGTATTGACGATCCCTTCTGTTATCCCAATGATCCCGGGAGTATTGATGTATCGCTCGTTATTGGGTTTCATCAACCTTCACGGGGTGATCGGCGAGGTTACGAACGCCTTCTCCAATGGTATTAACTCCGCCCTCATCATCCTTTGCATCTCCTTAGGCGTAGCCGTCCCCAATATCTTCGCCCGTCGTTACATCGCCAAGGATCGCCAACGCTATCTGCTAGAGGAGCTAGAGAAACGCAGGCTAAGAGGCAAGTTCATTGAGTGGTGACTTTAGCTGATCATTCATGGGTATTCGCACCCTTACTATTGTAACGTTTGCGTATTCAACTTGATTGGTTTAGATTTATGAAGAGGTATGTGGGTCAAACATACCTCTTTCTTTTCATCTCAGTTTCCTGAATTGTTTCTTTATCCAAAAATAATAACCGGTTATCGCGAAGATCGTCCCCAACAAGGAAACTAAGCAAGTCAATATACGAGTAGTCATTCCCCCCCACGAGCCGACGTGTACGGAATAAATCCATCCTCTTATCTTCCCCGATTTTGGGAGATCTTTATATAATTGAACTTCCGTAATCTCACCCGTAGCAGGATCAAAGGAGTAACGGTCGCTTCCTCTTGTATTCCCATAACGGGCCGTAGAAACCGTAGCGGAGCCATCTTGGATCGTGATTGAGTTAAAGTCCGGATAATGGCTTTTCAATGCCGATAACACCTCAGCCCATTGTGTGTAATCCGTCTTTTTCTTCGCGGGTTTCTTCGCGCCGGAAGAAGCTGGAGCATGATGCGCTTGAGGCGGGTTTGCACTAATACCGAAGACACTATAAAAGGCATTTCGATACCAACCAAACGACCATGTTAATCCGGTTAACGCTAAGATAAGCAGGAGCAATGCCGCATAGAATCCCCCGGAGACATGTAAATCATAGAAGAAACGGAACCAACCAGCCTTGGTCTTTACTTTCAACCGGTTTCTCAATACTTTTTTATTACGGGGATACCAAATTACGATTCCACTTATAATAATAATCGCCAAGACCAAAGTCGCATAGCCAACTATTGATTTTCCCCAAGAAAAACTTCCATCCCGTTTATACTCATCAAGTAACCAACGATGAAGACGCATCATTTTCAGGAAAAAACCTTGTCCGTCATCCATCCCGGTCACCTCCCCGGTGTAGGGATCAATAAAACCCGCGGCCTTTTTCCCCGGTAATACCAGTTGATAAGTTCGTCTCGGGTCAGACGATACCCGAATACCGTTTATTCGAACCGAATCGGGTAATTGTTGGCGTGCCGATTCTATCAAGGCGGCAGGCGAGAGAGGTTCCCTTTTTACTTCCTTTACAAAATAACGGGAAGGGTAGCCTAATTCTAATATCTCTGTCTCAAAGACGAGAATCGCCCCGGTCAGGCAGACAATCGCAATAATAATGCCAAAAGGTATCGATAGCCATAAATGTACTTTTGCAAAGAATTTTCTCATTTTCCGAATAATTGTTTAATCCCGTCATATATACCCGGAACCGCTACCGTTCCATGGTTCTCGTCGGGAAATGATTTACTAAAGAAACGCAGGTTCTCCGCTTGTGGCAAAACCTCCGAAAGAAGATAACTCACTTTGTCAAGATGAATGTCCACTCGGTCCGTCCTTTTTTTAGACGCGACACCGATATACAGGCTTTTCCCTTTAAAATTCCGGCCTGCAACCAAAGCCTCCGCCTCCCGGACCAACCGCCCCTGATCCCACCACAAACTAGGGTCGACCGCTAGATAGGTATCAAATAATTCCGTATGACGAAGAAACGTATTCAAGGTGAAAAGCCCCGCATACGAATGACCGATAAGCATATTCCAGCCGTTCGCGCGATAGGCACTATCAATAGCAGGACGAAGTTCTTCCGTAAGAAACTTACTGAAAGCCTCACTTCCCCCTCCTTGCGGAATTGCATCTATGGAGATTTTACCATCCCGTCCGGCGGCTGAAGCGGTAGGCGTAAAATCACGTGTCCGATCCGTATTTAATACCCCGACAATAATACAGGGAGGTAGATATTTACCTCTACCGGATGCCAACGTTTTCCTTATGCCTACCAGCGAATGAAAGAAAGAATCTCCATCTAGCAGGTAAACAACCGGATAGCGTTGTTTCGTATCCATATTATAATGCTCCGGCAGGTGTATCCAATAACTCCGGTCTTCTTGCAATACGGTAGAGTACAAAACCAGTTCCTTTCCTATACAAATATCCTCCTGGCTCCGCAGGGTTAGCGGGAGCAGAAGGAATATCAAAAGAATGTGAGTCCGACTCATACTTGCTTATTACTCTTGAGCGGCAGTCAATTTACCTACACCACTGATTTGCTCTGCCTCAACGGTAAGACCTTTTGTTGCGGTAGCTGTCTTCGGATCGATACGATACACGGCAGGTTGACTTCCATCGGTAGTCGTAACCGCCATATAAGCGATACCATCCTCCGAGAACGGAGTATTGCTAAATCCGGAAATAACATCCGTGGAAGGCAGCCCCTTCACGTAAGTAAGACTCTTATCCTCTCCTTTATAAATAGCCAACTCTTTCGCGGCGAATCCGGATTCAGTCAACGGACGATCATACATCAACAACAAGAAATAATCTTCCGTGATATGCCAACAACGCAAGAATGCCTTACCACCCGTCTGTGCCTCCAAATTACAATAATAATCAGGATCAAACCCCTCCGCGTTAGCCTTAATACGAACTACACCGGCCGGCAAAGTCGTTTTCTGTACCTCCGCAGTCATCGTCTTGGCATAGCTGGGCGAGAACACATACACATCGCCGTTGTCTGCCGTCCAAATGGTCTGGTAGTATTGAGAACGGTTACGTCCGCAAGCATAACTGATCTTATCCGTCTTTATCAGTTTCGGGTTCTCGAATTTCTCGTTCGCATAAATAGCGACCCAAGCCTCGTTCGGATATTGCGTCCATTGCAATTCCCCTTTTTCGTAAGCGCCACTACCGCTTCCTCCGGATTCTGTCTTTACCAGCTCCGGGTATTTAACATATTTACCTCCCTCCGCTTTCACACCGTACTTACTCAATCCCATCGGGATAGCCGCAGAATAGATCCGGCCGTTCGCTTGGAGAATACCCGCTAACGTAACAAACTCGCCATTTCCCAAATAATTCTCCGACAAGATCGTATTCGTGTTTGTCGTAAACGTCTCTTTGGCCACATCCAGATAAGAGAGCAAGAAACCTTTAGGCAGATAACCATTCTCGTCCGCATATTCCTCACCCAGATCACCGGTAGAAGATGTAATGATATAGTCGCCGTAGATACCATAAGAAGTAAACCGCTTGATCTCGTAAGTATTATCACGCTCCTTAACCTTGCCTTCCGTATTCAGTACGTATGAAGAAGTAACACCGGCATTTCCCTGGTTGTAAACCAAACGATACAAATATTTATCCTTATAGAAGATCCATTGCGTACCGCTTTCCGTAGTGAGTCCGTTGTTTTTAGCGGAGATAGAGCCATCACCCAGCGTATCGGCTGTCAACAAGTAATTTGCGTCACCGACAGAAGCGGCGACTACATAGCTCGAAACCGCCTCCGAGGTCGATCCTCCGCCATTTCCATTCCCGTTGCCTCCGTTATCCGGGTTTACAGGATCGTCGTCACTACAAGAAGTAAATACTCCCCCAACCAATAACGCGACGGCAAGACCTGTCATTAAATAATTCTTCTTCATGTTGTTTTAATCTATTATGTTTTGAATTAATTATTGATAAATAAAAGATAGTCACACTTTAAATTAATTACCGAAATAAACCCTCACCTTACCATAGAAAGCCCTGCCAGCCTTCTGCAAGCTGAAGTTATCGTATAATTTCTCGCTCGTAAGATTCCTGCACTCGAAAGAGATATTGTAACGCCCGTTCTGTATACCATAAGAGAGTGTCAGGTTATGCGAGAATTGAGTTGGTACCACAAATTCGGATTCACTGCCTACCGCCTCCGAATACAGCGGGAAACTATGCATATATAAATTATCGTAAGTGACACTTAGCGTATTGCCTTTCTTCCACAAATTACGCCAGTAGAAGGTCACATCCGAGTTGGCAAACTGATAAGGAAGATTCGGCATACGTGCGCCATATGTCAAGCTCTCTTGGTTCGTCCCACTGGTAACCGCCTTCACGTTATCCCTTACATTCATCTGCGTAAAGTTTCCTCCTACGCTTACCCAGTTAGCGAAACCGTAGCGAACCGAGATATTGTAACCCTTGGTCTCTACACGACCATGATTCACATAGGTAGCGCCATATTTACCGCCGCTCAAATCCGATATATTCCGTTGGATATAATCTTTCGTATTTCGGTAGATCAATCCTCCTTCCACATATACGGAATGCTTACCGAATGTCTCGTTGTAGCTTAAATTCAGATTCACGTTATCGCTGTTCTCCGGTTTCAAGGAAATATCGCCGGTCTCAAGATCCTCATCGCCAAACATCTCCTCATTGGTCGGCAGGCGATAGGCTTTCTCATAGGACAATTTCGCTTGCAAGCTTTTCAAGATAAAGTAAGTTCCCGCAGCCCCATATCCCATCGCACTTACCGAATTGGTCGTACGTATATAGTCATCTTGAGCCGAGGAAGTAGCGACAGGCCCCGCGATAAACTGGTTGTAATATTTACCGAACACAGACAAGTTCCAATGTTCCGTCGGCATCAAGCGATACGAAAGACCGCTGATATTTTTACGAGTTTCCTTCGGGATAGCGTTCGCTTCCGAGTCCTCGTTCAAAAGAGACTGATTCGAACGCCGGAACGCGTTGATCACGTGATTGAACGTGAATGTATGTGCCTTACCGATACGGTAGTTAGCCGTTAAGGTTCCGTTCCAGTTATTATTATCCAACCGGGTGTTCTGATAAGATTGCTCACCGGGCATCCGGAGCGGACGCATCTCGCCACGCCAATTATATTCATAGGAAGAGGTATCTACATTGTTCGTCATGTTCTTATTATAATTCGCCGTCAATACCACATCCAAGCCCCTAACGAAGAAATCACGCTTGCGATAGTCCAACGACGGCATGATCGAGTATCCCTTCCGATATTTGCCACCAAACACCACTTCTTGACGCACGCCCGTCTGTATATCTTTATACATATGTGAATAGGTAAACCCGAACATCAAACGATCCGCCCATTTCTTATCCACGAAACCGATTTTTCCGATAACGGCCTCATTATGATACGTATCATGAAAACGCTTCACACGCTCGATCTTTTTCTTATTGATCGCTCCGGTCGTAAAGTCCTTCACCGGAGTATCCACATAGTAATTATTATCCGAATAATTCTGGAAAACGTTGATCTCATACGTGAGTCCGCTCCGGAAAGTCTGTCCGAAGTTCACATAAGATTTATGCGTATTGAAAGACCCGTATGAATAAGAAGCATCCAAGAACCATTTGTTCCGGTTCTTCTTAGTGATGACATTGATAACACCTCCAATAGCGTCTGTTCCGAAACCCACCGGTACCACACCCTTATAGACCTCTATACGCTCGGCATAATTCACCGGAATGTTATTCAGTCCGAAAGAACTGCCGACACCTTCTTGCGGAACCCCATCGATAAAGATCTTGATATGCTTGCCAGTAAATCCATCCATCATCAGTTGCATATCCGAGCCGACACCGCCAGACTCCCGGATCTTCATTCCGGGCGCTTGAGCCAAGGCTTCACTCAAGTTCTGGGTCGAATTTTGCAAGGCTTTCGTATCGAGGGCCACGGCATTGAACGCAGAACGCTTGAGCCGGGTCACGCCATTAGAAATGACAACCACCTCATCCAACTCCGTAGCTTGAGGGCTGATTACCACATTCATCTTCGTCCGTTCCCCACGCATCAGTTTCACGGGTTTCTCTACCGTCTTATATCCGATAGCCGATACTACTAATGTATATTCTCCCGCGGGAGCTTGAAGATGATAGATACCCTCCTCATTCGTAGTCCCGCCGTAATTCGTACCTTTTAGATAAACGGTAGCGAAATCCACGGTTGTTTTTTCCGTGGACAGGACTTTGCCCGATATCATTGTTTTATGTTGGGAAAAAGCCGAGATGGAAATAAGCAACAGTAAAAAGGAGAGGAAAAGCCCTCTGATTTTCTTCATCATCATTTAATCAATTATGTTATTTAAAACGTTGCAAAGTTACGATCAGAGACTACCGCTCCACAATACCTAAGAATGGGTAAAATCACATTAAAAATCTACGGAGGTATACCAAACAATCCCCTTATTCAGGTAATCGGGTGTATGGAGTAAGTCCGTAAAATTGAGTTATGTCAAATTTTAAATCTATTTAAACCCAATCGCAAGTTTTTGAGAGAGATTTTCTTAATAAACTTCAAAAAGGTTAACTATATTTGCGAGAAACAGATGTTTAATTTTAATTCTTTATCACCATGACAGACAGAAGAACATTTTTGAGAAACATTTCATTACTTACTTTAGGGGGCATAGCCAGCCAAAAAGTAATGGCTTCAAATCCCACCAGATCCATACCCGCCACAGATGCGGTATCCTCGGCAACCGCCGGGAAAAAGATGGGATTGCAAACCTATTCGCTCGGACAGGAGTTACTGCAAGATATGCCTAACGGATTGAACCGTCTGGCAAAAGCGGGATATACCGATCTGGAAATTTTCGGATATAGGGAAGATACCGGTAAATTCGGTGATTATAATCCTAAAAATACGACATTCATCGCCTCCAAGGATTATAAGAAAATGGTGGATGACGCAGGCTTA
This sequence comes from Parabacteroides distasonis, assembly GCF_004793765.1. GTDB lineage: Bacteria > Bacteroidota > Bacteroidia > Bacteroidales > Tannerellaceae > Parabacteroides > Parabacteroides distasonis_A. The sequence goes on from NZ_SRYM01000022.1 coordinate 54,466, forward strand.
CGGATCAGTAGCTCACACCTTACCCCTTCCCTTCGTGAGTATACGAAAGAGAATATGCCTAAATTCGACGAGTTTTGGAAAAAGGCAACCGATATCCATGCCGAACTAGGTGTTAGTTGTATGGTACAACCAAGCTTACCCCGCATCGAAAACGAGGATGATGCTAAAGTAGTATCAGAGATTTTCAACCGTGCCGGAGAGATCACGAAGAAAGCGGGAATCCTGTGGGGCTACCATAATCACAGCAATGAGTTCAAACGGGTATTGAAAGCAGGTGAGAAACCGGAAGAGAAACCGAATCCGTGGGCACCTCCTAAGGGTACTTATATTGAGGAGTTATTCCTAAAAAATACCGACCCGGATAAGGTCATGTTCGAACTAGATGTATATTGGACTGTTATGGGGCAGCAAGATCCCGTGGAATGGATGGAGAATTATCCGGATCGTTTTAAGTTATTGCACATCAAGGATCGTTGGATAATCGGTGATTCCGGTATGATGAATTTCCCGAATATATTCAAGAAAGCGTATGAGATCGGTATCCTCGGCTACTATGTGGAACTGGAAGATGACAAGAAAGGCCGTACCCAGTTTGAGGGCGTAGAGAAGAGCGCCGCTTATTTGCAAGCCGCTCCGTTCGTTAAATAAAACATTTCGATTTATCCCATAAAAAAGACCGTGTTTCCGCAGGGTGATCATCCTCATGGAAACACGGTCTTTTTGTTTTTATAAAGGGTATTTCCCGATCAAAAACTCATCTTTACACCGGTAAAATAACTTCTCAAGCTAGCCGGCTCTCCACTGGTCATAACCACGTCATATTGCTTTACCGCCTTCTCCGTCAGGCTCTCATTGATTCCATACTGGGCTTCTAGCTTGAATAACAATTCACCGAATTCCCCGCATCCTACATGAATCAGTTTGCCATCCACAAAAACAGAGGGGACACCTTGTATCTTCAAGGCATCGACTTCTGCCTGATTAATAGCTCCATCTACCATCTCATGATGGATCTGAGGATTTAATGTTTCTATTTTTAAATGAATACTATTTGCTTTTATTTCCGGTACGAAAATATATCTTAGCTTTTGGATTACCGCATCAATAACGATTATAACACTCCCGCCCGCACCCGGCTTAAAGATTCGGGTGTCATCAACAAATATGAGGCGATATGATTTACTGAAGCACGCTTCGCCACTTCCGGATATTCCAGTTGAAAACGCAGATAACGTTTTCTCGCCGACTCAAAACGCCAAGAGTCCGCTTTCTCTTGCGAAAGTATCAAAGCCCACTCCAATATTTTCTGGTACAATCGATTAATAGCTAAAGATGTTTTCAATAACTCACTAAGTTCCGAATAAGAGATCCGGTGATAAACCGTCGGTTCCAACGCCTCTATTAATAAATGCGTCGGTTCTCTTTGGAATGTGCTGGCTATACAAATAACAATATTTCCCTCACAGGAGAAATGCTCGGTAATATCACGTTTATTCTTATAGTAAAACTGACGTAATAATCCCGATTCCACGTAATATAAATATTTAGATATTTGTCCGTTATCCAATAACAACTCTCCTTTCGCAACCTTACTTGATTCTATGATCGAGGCCAGAGAATCCAAATCCTCATCGGGCAATGGATGAAAACGTTTGGATATCATTTCGGCTATTTCTTGTGGCGTCTTCATACTATTTATCATTTTCTGATCTATATCATTTTTTATCTCCTTACAAAAATAGATATTTGTCGCATATAACAAAACAAACACATATTAAATAGTCAAGGTTAGTCTAGGCAAAAAATTATTACTATCGTTTAAAAGCTAATCAGATTAGATTGTTTTCCCAGATTAGCTGGTTACATAATCGCAAGGCTTGATCGAGAGATCAGGCCTTGTTATTAGTTGGGTTTGTAGCGAGAAAATATCGCTTTCGCATTATCTAGACGTTCTTTTGATAAGGGTTCCACACCCTTTAAAGGATAATCGAGCCCTAATTGCTCATATTTATAGGTTCCCATCGTATGATAAGGTAGCAATTCCACTTTACGAACCACTTTATATTGACTAACATACCGAGCTAACGCCTCCAGCCACTCATCATTATCCGTATATTTGGGGACGATAACATGGCGAATCCAAGTATCTATGCCACGCCTCTCCAATTCTTCCAAGAACAGAAGCGTATGATCCTGCTTGACACCCGTCAGCAACAAATGTAAATCCGGGTTTAAGGTTTTGATATCCAACAATACTAAATCCACATAATCTAAAACTTCCAAAGCTTTTGAAGTACATACGAAACCGGATGTATCCAAGGCCGTGTGAAGACCTTGCTCTTGGCACAAACGGAAAAACTCTTTCAAGAACTCCGGTTGCAATAAAGGTTCTCCACCGGTAACAGTCACTCCCCCACGGGCGATAAAACTTTTATACCGTAAGACTTCCACCAATAACTCGTCGGAAGCCATCTGATATTTCACCTCCCCTTTCGGATTCCAAGTATCCGGGTTATGGCAATACAGGCAACGCAACGGGCAACCCTGCATAAAAACGACAAAGCGAATTCCGGGACCATCTACGGTCCCGAAACTCTCTAATGAATGTATCTTACCTTTTATCACTTACAATGAATGGTTTATGGTTCTTGAAATAACATCCAACTGTTGTTCACGGGTCAGTTTCACAAAGTTTACCGCATATCCGGATACACGGATCGTAAGTTGCGGATATTTCTCGGGATGCTCCATTGCGTCGATCAATAGTTCCTTATCAAATACGTTAACATTTAGATGCTGACCTCCATCCGGAGTAAAATAGCCATCCAATAAGCTAACCAAATTATTGATCTGCACATCACGTTCCTTTCCCAACGTAGCCGGAGAAACAGCAAATGTATAAGAAATACCGTCGTGCGCATGCTGGAACGGAAGCTTCGCTACCGAAGCTAATGCAGCGATAGCACCTTTCGTATCACGACCATTCATCGGGTTCGCGCCCGGAGCGAAAGGAGTTCCACCGATACGGCCATCCGGTGTCGTACCGGTCTTCTTTCCATACACCACGTTGGACGTGATCGTAAGAATCGACTGAGTCGGTTTCGCATGGCGATAGGTCTCATGCTGGCGCAAATATTCCATAAACTTCTCGGTGATCTCCACAGCGATACTATCCGTACGATCATCGTTATTACCGAAAGGAACATATTCGCCCTCACGTTCGAAATCAACCGCCAAGCCACGCTCATCACGGATCACACGTACTTTCGTATCACGGATAGCAGCCAATGAATCGGCAACGATAGAAAGACCGGCGATACCTGTCGCACGGATACGCTCTACATCCCCATCGTGAAGTGACATCTCAAATGCCTCATACGCATATTTATCGTGCATATAATGGATAATCTTCAAAGCGTTCACATATACCTTCGCCAACCAACGCATCATTTGCTCATACTTAGCCATCACCTCATCGTACTCCAGATACTCACCGCGAACCGGCTCGAACATCGGGGCTACCTGTACGCCGCTACGCTCATCCCGTCCTCCGTTGATCGCATACAATAAACACTTCGCTAAATTCGCACGAGCGCCGAAGAACTGCATCTGCTTTCCGATCTTCATGGGGGAAACGCAACAAGCGATACCATAATCATCCCCATAATCCGGACGCATCAAATCGTCATTCTCATATTGGATAGCCGATGTATCGATAGAGACCTTGGCACAGAAACGTTTCCAATTCTCGGGAGCATTCTTGAACCACAGCACCGTCAAGTTGGGTTCTGGTGCCGGACCTAGATTATACAATGTATGGAGATAACGATAGGAAGTTTTCGTTACCAAAGAACGTCCGTCCACTCCTTGACCGCCCAACGACTCTGTTACCCAAACCGGATCACCGGAGAACAAATCATTGTATTCTGGCGTACGTAAGAAACGAACGATACGCAACTTGATAATCAGCTGGTCTACTAACTCTTGAGCCTCCTCTTCCGTCAATTTACCCTCGCGGATATCTTTCTCAATGTAAATATCCAAGAATGTAGAGGTACGTCCAATAGACATTGCCGCACCGTCCTGATCTTTTACCGCCGCCAGATAAGCCAAATACACAAACTGAACCGCCTCATGAGCGTTTTGCGCCGGGCGGGTCACGTCGAAGCCATAGCTAGCGCACATTTTCTCGAACGCTTTCAACGCCTTGATTTGCTCAGAAATCTCCTCACGGCTCTGGATAATCTCTACCGTGATCTCTTGGATATCCAAACGATTCAAGAAACGCTTTTTCTCCTCGATCAAGATAGCCGTACCATATAAAGCGACACGGCGATAGTCTCCGATAATACGCCCTCTACCATACGCATCGGGCAAGCCGGTGATGATAGCCGAGCGACGTGCGGCAACCATCTCTTCCGTATAAGCAGAGAAAACCCCTTCGTTATGAGTCTTACGGTACTTCGTGAAGATCTCTTTCGTCATCGGATCCAAATGATAACCATAAGCTCCCAAGCTATTCTCAACCATACGGATACCGCCTTTCGGGAAGATACCGCGTTTCAGCGGAGCATCGGTCTGTAACCCAACAATAACCTCATTTTCCTTATCAATATAGCCTGGGCCATATACATCGATCCCTTGAGGTAATTTTGTCTCGGCATCATAAACTCCCCTTTCTCTCTCGGCCTTAAACATCTCGGTCAATTTATTCCAGACCTTACGGGTCTTCTCGGAAGAAGCGACTAAAAAGGAATCATCCCCTTCATAAGGCGTATAGTTACTCTGGATAAAATCTCTTACATTGATCTCTCTCTTCCAAGTCTCACCCTTAAAGTGATCCCAATACTCATTCTCAAATTTCATAAACAATCTTATCTAATACCACATTTTTACCGGTACAAAGGTAAAACTTTTATCCTCATATTCCTGTAATATAGAGAAGAAACAGGAGAGTAATGTAGCACTTTGCACTAAGTCTCCATTTTATTCACTATCTTTGCCTACAAAACGTAAAAGTTAATCTGGATCAAACACATGAGAAATATCCTGTTTACCGTTTTATTTATAGGAATACTATCCTTAATCACATCTCCTATCTCACTAGCGTCTAAATCTTTGCATAAGGCAAATATGATTAATTTATCAAATAATGCCATTATTTGCATGCATCAAGATCCAGATGGCTATTTGTGGATCGGGACTTACGACGGCCTTAATTTATACAACGGAAAAGATACGTATGTATATCGTTTCGAATTAAATAACAAAAACTCTCTTTGCAGTAATATCATTCACAAAATATCCGACGCTGAACCCGGCTTTTTATGGATATCAACTTCTTTAGGCATCAATAAATTCTCACTAAAAGAACGGAAAGTCACCGAGTCTTACCCGGGATACATGGAGAGTGATCTAGTAGCGACCGATTCATCCGGTATCACATTAGCCATTTGTAAAGAAAACTGGATATCTTGTTACACCCCATTTAGCGATGGATTCCGAGATCTGCCGAGAGAAGGGATAGGCCCTCAAACCGTACGGACTTTATTCGCCGGAACAGACGGATATTTTTATTTACTATTGGCCTCGGGAATACTGAAAAAGTTAACACCGGATTTCTCCAACACAACTTTTAATTTACTATCGGAAGAACGCCAATTCCATAATAAACCGATCTTATCCGCATTTCAAGAGAATAACCATATCTTCATTGTCGATACCGACAATAAGTTATATCGCCAACAGGTAGACGGAAGCGGGAAAGAATTCCTGTTCGATCTGTCTGGAATGACAAATAAATATGAACTATAATATAAAAACAGAATACGGTTAACGATAATTAGCATACTCATG
>NZ_SRYM01000023.1 GCF_004793765.1 Parabacteroides distasonis
TTACACACGTTCTTTTAATTGTTAATTGCGTGTGAAGTAAATCTGTATCATGTCACACTTCTCGATATTGCGGGTCTCGGAAGAGAAGTTCACGCCGATCTTGAAGACTTCCCGGTCGTCTCCGGCGAAGGGTAGGGCGTAGCCTTTCTCCTCGATCTGCCGCAGGGCCTCCTCGGCGGTTCCGTTGAGCTTGAACTCCATGATATAGATGTATTGGTTGGTTTGCAATACGAGGTCTATACGCCCGTTCGAGGTATGGTACTCCACTTGCGTGTACAGGCCGACCAGCTTGAAGACGATGAAGAGGACGTTCCGGTAATGCAGCTCCGTGTCTCGCTCCGGCTTTTGCCCGGCGATCACCTCGTAGGGTGTGTCGGCGAAGAAGCTTTGGAGGCGGTGGAAGAAGGCGTCGTAATTGCCAGACCGTATCTCCCGAACGAACTGTCCGATCTCGAAGGGGGCCTTAGAGGCTTGTATGCTCGTATAGAAAGGAAGTAGGTATTTGACGAAACCTTCTTCCACCTCCTTGTTCGGGAAACCCAGTCGATAAATGCCAAACTCAGGATCATAGCCCTTGATGGTCAGATACCCGCTTTGGTAGATGACGGGTATGGGATTGTTCGAGGCGGAGTCGATGCTGTTCAGCACATCGGCGTCGGTCTCCGTGTTGGCCATCTCGTAGAGGTCGTAATGGGTGTGCTTGAGCAGCTCCACGAGGTAGGAGGGTGTTCCGGTCTCGAACCAGTAGTCTCCGAATTCCATCTTAGCGAAGGTATTCAATAGGCTGAATGGATTGTATATACCCTCGGACTTGGCGGTGAAATGGTATCCGTCATAGCGTTGCTTGAGTTTTAGGCAGGTTTCCTCGTAGGTCGTCATTTGGGTATCAGCCAGTTCCTTCACTTCGTCTTCCAGATAGGCATGTATCTCTTTTTCTGTGATGCCGCATATCTCGACGTACCGATTATCCATCGACAGGTCCATGAGGTTGTTGAGGTCGCTGAATACGCTTACCTTGCCGAACTTGGTCACGCCGGTCAGGAACGCTAGGCGGATATATCCGTCCATGCTCTTCAGAACGCCGTAAAACGCTTTCAGTATAGAGCGGTAGGCCTCCTGTAACTCCGGATTCCCGATCGCCTGTAGCAAAGGCTTGTCATACTCGTCTACCAGTATGACCACTCTCCGTCCTGTTCTCTCATAGGCACGGCGTATCACGCCGGTGAAACGATCGGATGGTGTTATCTCTCTCTCGTCTTTCCCCCACAGGTCTTCCCAAAGGTTCAGATAACGTCGTAATATACTCTCTAATGCCCCAGGGTCAGAATATCTCTCCGCATTTAAATCCAAATGTAAGATGGGGTATCTTATCCAGTCTTTTTCCAATTTCTCCATTGCCAGTCCCTCGAACAGCTCCTTCTTTCCTTGGAAATAGGCCTCCAGCGTGGACAGCAGCAAGCTTTTCCCGAAGCGTCGGGGGCGGCTGAGGAAATAATATCGTCCGGTTGTTACTAATTGGTAGATTAGGGCGGTCTTATCAATATAGAGATAACCATCTTTGCGAAGGCTCTCGAAGTTCTGTATGCCGATGGGATAAATTGTCTGGTTCATATCGTCCTATATTTTATGCGACTTATAAGCAAAGTTACATAAAATATAGGAGAGGAACCGTATCTTTAGAAGTAAATTTTCAACAATAATATCTTACTATGAAGTCGATTTATAACTCGCTGATAGTAAGATGGATAAATATGCTTGTCGGATTTCCGTAAAAACACGTACATGTTTTCACGGATTCACGTACGTGTTTTTGGGGATTCACGTACGTGTTTTCCGAAAAACATGTACGAATAAAAAACAAGTCTGGAAAAATAGACAATAAGTAAGAAGTTTTTATTCCTTATACTTAGCCACCATAATCACGGGGTTGGATTCCTCATTCAATCCCGCTGCGATCTCATTCAAGCGGCCTTTCAGCTTACCTTTCCCGTAGGCTTCCACCAACTCATTGGCTTCTAGTTTCTTTATGAAAGCGATCCCATCGTTATTGATGATCTTTAGTATTCCATGTTCGTACCACATATTAACGGGTGTCTGATCTACGAAATCGTTATTATACACGACACACTCAAAGATAGCGTCCTCTTGTTTATCATATACCAAGTCGGTTCTGGGGAATCCGGTTTCTTTCTCAAAATCCCATTGTTTCTTTGTTGTTTGCATGAAATAATACCGGTCGGTAAGAATACTTGGATAAAGAAATACTTCCGGGGCCATAGTGCGGATAGGTGGAGTCCTTACGATAAAGGGTTTGATAGAGTGATCTTGCGAATAACTATAAATCGTATCTGTAGATGGCTCTACTAAGACCCAACTTCCATTTTGGGAAATTAATTCGGTATTACGAGGTCCCGCGGCCCAACCTCCTTTCGATAAAAACGGTGATATCTTATGCTCATAAGGGAGTTCGATTTCCTTGACAATGCTTCCGTCTTGTTTGGACAGGAGCCAAAATGCGCTTTTTCTCAACTTTTTATAATTGCCAATCTCATCGTAGCAGATTAAGTTGTCTTGATCGAAATTGTATATCTTCCCGCTATTGAAATTAAAATCTTTATCGTACTTTAAAGTTCGCTTAAAGTTTCCGGACAGATCGTATACGATAAACTCGCTCGAATAGTAGTTGTTGATAAACAGCTCACCTTTCTTCTCATCGAGGGCAATAGACCCGATATTCGTGTATTCTTGGCTACCTTGGCCGCTGCGGTTGATTTTTCTCTGGCCTTTTCCGGTCCGGTCGAAGATAAATATATCTCCGTCTTGTCCGTTCTTGTTTCTAAGGATTATGAGATTTTTGCCGATGGCTTGCATGCTGGCTGAGGTTATGAATTCCTCATTCGTTTCTAATGGGATGTATTCCACATCCAAAAAGTCTTGAAGAATCAGTTCCTTCTTCGGATAATTTGCCGTGATATCCACGGTTAAAAAGTCGTTAGCCGGTTGCTTGCCACTTTCGCATCCCGTTATCAGGAACAGGATCATCGCAGAGATTGTGAGTATAAGTTTCATGGTAGTATGTTTTTAAAGGTGTCCCTTTAGCAAACATATGCTTTTCTCACTGTCAGAAAAATATTTTATACATCTATTTTCGTGAATGTGTTGTTTAACATTATCTTTGCAAGACAATGAACGTGAATATGGAAGATGATTTTGATATAAGGGATGCCCGGATGCCGGAAAACGAGCGAGAGTACGAGAACGTGCTTCGGCCGCTTTCGCTCCGTGACTTCAGCGGACAGGCGAAGGTGGTGGAGAACCTGAAGGTGTTCGTCATGGCTGCCCGCATGCGTAAGGAGGCGCTGGATCATGTGCTTTTGCATGGACCTCCCGGGTTGGGAAAGACGACGTTGTCGAATATTATAGCGAACGAGTTGGGGGTTGGTTTCAAGGTCACGTCGGGGCCGGTGCTGGATAAGCCGGGAGATCTGGCCGGGGTATTGACCTCGCTGGAGAAGAACGACGTGCTTTTTATCGATGAGATTCACCGGTTGAGCCCGATCGTGGAGGAATACCTGTATTCCGCTATGGAGGATTACCGGATCGATATCGTGATCGATAAAGGACCGAGCGCCCGCTCGATACAGATCGATTTGGCTCCGTTTACATTGATTGGCGCTACGACCCGTAGCGGCTTGCTGACTAGTCCGCTGCGTGCCCGTTTCGGTATCAATATGCACTTGGAGTATTATGATATGGAGACGCTGACGAAGATCGTGCTCCGTAGTGCTAATATCTTGAATGTAAAATGTGAGTTGAACGCCGCAAGGGAGATCGCTTCCCGTAGCCGGGGTACGCCTCGTATCGCCAACGCTTTATTGCGCCGTGTGCGTGATTTCGCTCAAGTGAAGGGGAACGGAGATATCGATAAGGCGATCGCTTGCTTCTCTCTGGAGGCGTTGAATATAGACCGGTATGGCTTGGATCAGATCGATAATAAGTTGCTGACGACGATCATTGATAAATTCAAGGGAGGCCCGGTCGGATTAACGACGATCGCCACGGCTTTGGGCGAGGACCCCGGAACGCTAGAAGAAGTGTACGAGCCTTTCTTGATCAAAGAGGGCTTTATCAAACGCACGCCCCGTGGCCGTGAGGTCACCGATTTAGCTTATACCCATCTGGGACGTAGCCGGGTGGGGGAACAAGGTTTTTTATTTGATTAGACAGATACGATATGGCAGGAGGAATGAAGCGGCTCGCTAAAGAGACAGCCGTTTATGGATTGAGTAGTATAGTGGGGCGTTTCTTGAATTGGATGTTGGTGCCGATGTACACACGTGTGTTGGCCGGAACAGGGGATTATGGGATCGTGACGAATTTATATGGTTGGACAGCCCTGTTGCTGGTCTTGCTTACTTATGGCATGGAGACGGGGTTCTTCCGTTTCATCAATAAGAAAGAGGAGCAAGAGCCGATGCGGGTGTACGCTTCCGTGCTGTATTGCCTGCTGGGAAGTTCGGCGCTGTTTAGCGTAGCGGTTTTCGCCTTGTTACCATCTATTAGTGCCGGCTTGGGATATGGTGACCATCCGGAGTATATCGGGATGATGGCGGGTATCGTGGCGGTAGACGCTTTTTGTTGCATTCCGTTCGCTTATCTTCGGTATAAGGGGAAAGCATGGCGTTTCGCCGGGATTAAGTTGCTGAGTATTTTCTTGAATATTATCTTGAATATATTCTTCTTGATCACTTGTCCGTGGTTGCATTCGCACTATCCGGAGGCGATAAGCTGGTTCTATCGTCCGAATTATGGGGTAGGCTATGTATTCGTGGCGAACGTATTTACGACACTGATAACCTTATTGCTTTTGATCCCGGATATCTTGCCGGGCATACGGGCGAAAGTAGACGGAACGGTATTGAAACAAATCTTGCGTTATTCCTTCCCGATCCTCATTCTAGGTATTGCCGGTATCTTTAACCAGACGGCAGATAAGATCCTGTTTCCATTCTTGTTTGATGATAAGGAGTACGCGAACGAGCAATTGGGTATATACGGCGCATGCTTCAAGATCGCCGTGGTGATGGTGATGTTCACGCAGGCTTTCCGGTATGCCTATGAGCCGTTTATTTTCGCTAAAAACAAGAGCGATGATAATAAGAAAGCCTACTCGGAAGCGATGAAATATTTCATCATATTCGCCTTGTTTATCTTCCTCGGGGTAATGTTCTATATCGATATCTTGAAGTACTTTGTCGGGCCGGCTTATTATCCCGGATTACGGGTAGTGCCGATCGTGATGCTGGGCGAGTTGTTCTTCGGTATTTATTTCAACCTCTCCTTATGGTATAAGCTGATCGACCAGACACGATGGGGCGCCTATTTCTCCACGATCGGATGTGTGGCCACGGTCTCTATCATCTTGCTGTTTGGTCCCTCGCAGGGTTATATGGCTTGTGCGTGGGCATCGTTCTTTTGTAATTTATTGATGATGCTTCTGTCTTATTTTGTGGGACAAAAGAAGTTCCCGATTGAGTACGACTTAAAATCCGCGTTTCTTTATTTTGGGGTGGCGGCGGTGTTATATGTGGCTGGCATGGCATTGCCGATACAATCTGAATGGCTCCGGTTGGGATACCGCACGATCTTATTAGGCGTATTCATCTCATTTATGGTTAAAAGGGATTTACCCTTACGGGAAATCCCTTACATAGGACGTTATTTTCAATAAATTGGAATATCTTTGCGAGACAGAATTAATTATGTTATCGTATGGAAAAAGGATTGCTACATAAACAGATTATGGATTTTTTTGTCCGTAATTTCGATGTCAGGCAGGACAAAGAGGATGAACTGGACACGATAGAATCTATTGAGAAGGGAGTCGAATTTAAGAGGACAAATTTATGGGTACTTATTTTCGCTACGTTTGTGGCCTCTCTCGGATTGAATACGAACTCTACAGCCGTGATTATCGGTGCTATGTTGATTTCGCCGTTGATGGGACCGATCATGGGCTTCGGTTTGGGATTGGGAATCTCCGATTTTGAGTTGATCAAGCGTTCGTTTCGTAATTTTGCTACCGCTACTATTTTTAGCGTAATTACCTCCACCTTATATTTTTTGATTTCTCCGATCAGCGAGGCACAAAGCGAGTTACTCGCCCGTACGCAACCTACGGTATACGATGTATTGATCGCTATTTTCGGCGGTCTGGCCGGAATCGTGGCGAGCTCGACAAAGAGTAAGGGTAACGTGATTCCGGGTGTAGCTATCGCTACGGCTTTGATGCCTCCGCTTTGTACAGCTGGATTTGGGTTGGCGAGTGGCAATTTGTATTACTTTTTCGGTGCTTTTTATCTGTATTTTATCAATACGGTTTTTATTAGTTTGGCTACGTTTGTCGTTGTTCGCTTGCTGAAATATCCGAAGAAAGTTTTCTTGGATAAACAACGGGAAAAGATCGTGACTCGTTACGTGGGTATCATTGTTTTTTTCACGATCGTGCCGAGCCTTTTCTTGAGTTATAACTTGATTCGGAGTAGTTATTTCAATGAACGGGTACGTAACTTCGTATCGGAGGAGTTGACTTTCCCGAATACGCAAATCTTGAATAAGGTCGTTACGGATACGAGCGAGAAAAGGGAGGTGAAAGTAGTCTTGATCGGCCAGACAGTACCAGATGAGATGATCGCTAACGCCCGGGCTAAATTGCCTAAGTATGGATTGAAAGATGTGCATTTAGTCGTACAACAAGGTTTTGGACAAGAGGCCACGGATATCAATGAGTTGAAAAGCCTCTTGATGCAGGATTTATATAAGAATAGCGAGGAGGTACTACGTGCGCAGACCATCCAGATAGATTCGTTAAAACGACAAGTTGACAAATATCAGAGTTATAGGCGTTTGACATCCGAGTTGATCCCGGAGATGAAGGTTCTTTTCCCCTATGTAGTTGAGGCTTCTTGCTCGAATACGTATATCGTAAATACGGAGACGGCGAAGCCGGATACGGTTATGCTGGTTTATCTGAAAAGTAAGACGATCATTAAAGAAGCGGAACGTAAGAAGATCAAGGAATGGCTATCGGCTCGTGTGGAAATGAAAAATATTAAATTACTAATCGAATAATTTAGACTAATAAGAGTAGAATGAAGTTGATGAAAAGAGTGTGGGCGGTTTTGTTGCTTTTAGCCGCTTCCGGCCAGTTATATGCCGATGAGGGCATGTGGGTGCTGAAGGAATTAAATAAGCAGAATTTGGCAAGAATGGCCGAGTTGGGTTTTACCCCATCCTATGATCAGTTGTATAGTGAGACGGAGCCTTGCGTGGCGAACGCAGTGGTAATCTTCGGTGGGGGATGTACCGGTATTACGGTCTCTAACGAGGGGTTGATCTTCACGAATCACCATTGTGGTTTCGGAGCCATCCAGCAGTTGAGTAGTGTGGAGCACGACTATCTGAAAGATGGTTTTGTCTCTCAAAGTAAACAGGAAGAACTTCCGGTTCCGGGCTTGACGGTACGTTACCTGAAAGAGACCGTAGACGTGAGCGATCGTATCAACAGCCAGATCTTCGGTATCGAGGATGAGTTCCAGCGTTTGTCGGCGGCTGATTCTATCGGTCGTGTGATTTGTGATTCCGTGGGAAATAATGAGTTCCTAGCGGCTGATGTCGTTCCTTTCTATAGTAATAACAAATACTTCTTGGTGGTGTACGATGTTTATCGTGATGTGCGTATGGTTTTCGCTCCACCTAGTTCTATTGGTAAGTTTGGTGGCGATACGGATAACTGGATGTGGCCCCGTCATACCGGTGATTTTTCCGTATTCCGTGTGTACGCCAACGCGGATAATAAACCGGCGGAATACAATGTGGATAATAAGCCTTATACCCCGAGATATGTAGCGGAGGTGTCTATGCAAGGCTATCAAGAAAAGGATTATGCTATGACAATCGGTTTTCCGGGAAGCACGGATCGTTATTTGTGTTCTTGGGGCGTGCAACAGCGTATCGAGAATAGTAATAAGCCCCGTATCGAGGTGCGTGGCATCAAGCAGGGCATCTGGAAAGAGGCGATGTTGGCTAGCGATGCTGTACGTATCAAATATGCCTCTAAGTATGCGGGAAGCTCCAATTATTGGAAGAACTCGATCGGTATGAATAAAGGATTGGCGAATCTAAACGTGATCGAACGTAAACGTGCGGAAGAGACGGCTTTTGCTGATTGGGTAGCGAAAGATCAGGCCCGGGGAGCTAAATATGGCGAGGTCTTGAATTTGTTGGAAAAAGGATATACCTCGACCAATAAGTATAGGGAGGCGTTGACCTATTTGAATGAGGCGTTTTCCAGTGGAGCGGAGATTATTCGTTTGGCCCGTATGGTGCAATCGGTGGATATAAACGGAGCTACTCCGGAAGAGATTACTGTCTTTTTAGAGGATCGTATCCAACCGTTCTTCAAGGATTACGAACCGTCTTTGGATCAGAAGGTACTGGCCGCAATGATGAAGATCGCGAAAGAACGTGTATCTCCGGAGTTCTTGCCGGATATTTATACGAGCGTTGATAAGAGATATAAAGGGAATTATGAGAAATATGCGGCGGATGTATTTAAGAAGACTTCCTTATTGTCGTACGACAAGATCGCCGGGATGCTGAGAAATCCGAAGCAATATGAGAAATTGAGAAAAGACCCGGCGGCGGAATTGAGCTTGTCCGTATTGGTATCTATCTTCCAGTTACAGCAGTTGATGGGCGATGCGGAGTATGATATCGCTAAGGGAGAACGTTTGTATTTCGCGGGCTTGAAGGAGATGTATCCGGAGAAAGCTTTGTCTTCCGACGCTAATTTCACGATGCGTTTGAGTTATGGTTCTATCGGAGGGTATCGTCCTTATGATGCCGCATGGTACAATTATTACTCAACGGATAAAGGTATCCTAGAGAAAGAGGACCCGACGAGCGATGAGTTCTGGGTACAACCGGAGATACTGGATCTGGTTCGTAGCCGTGATTTCGGACCTTACGCGAATGAAAAAGGGGAATTGCAGCTGTGCTTCCTCTCGAACAATGATATCACCGGGGGTAATTCCGGTAGCCCGGTATTCGATAAGAACGCCCGTTTGATCGGACTTGCTTTCGACGGTAACTGGGAGGCGATGAGTGGTGATATCGCTTTTGAACCGGATTTGCAACGTTGCATCGGCGTAGATATCCGCTATGTCCTTTTCATGATCGATAAATGGGGTAAATGCCCGAGGTTGATTGAAGAGTTGAAGCTGGTTCGATGAGAGAAAAAAGAGATGGGCATCCGTGATTTCCGCGGATGCCCATTCTAAGGAGCTAATAATGCCCATTGTAAGGTGCTTTGAATGCCTATTCTAACAACCTTACGATGGGCATTGTAATATCCTATACGATAGGAAAGTTCTAAATGCCTAATTTAGACTTGATTGCCTTTGGTATCGCATCCTTATGTACCATGATATAGATCGTCTTGGCACGGACAAAACTATCGGACATGTTCAAGTAACCTCCGAAAGTATTACGCTCAGTTCCCCAAGAATTCTTCGTGATATAATATTTCGTGCCGTTCTGGTCCTTGGCGATACCGGTAAGGTGCATCAGGTGATCGTCGGTCGTGACGAATGCCTCGAAGCCCTCTTGACGGACCTGCGGGGTGACGTTTACTTCCGGGAAAGGTTTCTCGAATTTGTAGACTTCCTCCAGACGTTCCTTCTCGTCCATTTTCTCGAAGCGGGCACGGTCGGTAGTCGAGTAATCTTCCACCTTCTTTACCTCCGGGTTGATCGCTACACCGTTCTTGAAAGAGAAACCTTTCTCGCTCACGTCGCCATCCCAACATACCGTGTAACCATTATTTAAAGCGTAATCCGCAACCTGCATCAGCTCATCCAACGGGAGGTTATACATTTGCGCATGCTCCCAGTTATCGGGAACCTCTACCTCGAATTTCTGGTAATACGGATGATGCGTGAAGCTCGTCAGCTCGATATAATCATCCATATTCAGTCCAAGGGAGGCGGCGAATGTCTTCGGAGTATACTCCTTGCCTTGATAGGTGAATTTCTCCGGGAACTTGCCTAGATAAGTATCGAATAGGTTATCGATCAGTTTGTAATATTCCGGGCTCCGTTTCTTCATATCCACGGCGGTTGTGGCGATCGCCTTAATATATTTTACCATCTCGGCGTGGTTATGTCGGTCAGAATCGTAGTTGATACCCGAGTACACTTCTTCCGGAACAATACCCACTTGATTGAAAGCGTTCATGAAGGTGTGGGAGAGACTTCCTTGGCCGATATTACCTCTACCGTGGCGGATGTAATTATCCTGTAACTGGTTCATGTATTTTTGGCGGACGATAAACATCTCGGAGAGATCGTACGTCCCTTTTCCCATACGGAGTAATTCCGACTCCATGAAAGAGGTCGTGGCAAAGCACCAACAGGTTCCCGTGGATGCTTGATTCTTGACTGGCGTGGCAGGTACCTTTACTACATCCGTAAATTGGTAACCTTGTGCGAATGCGCTCAAAGAACCTAACGCTAAGGCGCATGATAGAATGAATGTTCTCATCGTATATGAATTTAAGTTTATATTATTATTGTTATAGAGACGGGGCATGCCCTGCCTCTACTATCGGATGGGTGGTTAAAAGCCTCTTTCGAATTGGGTCCAGAATGAGTCTCCCATTTCTCTCCAGCGTAGCATCGTGGCTCCGGCGAAATCGGCGGTATATCCGGTCAGGTATTCTTTTGCGGCCTCCTCACCTTGTTGGGTAAGAATCTCTTTGTAACGGCTCTCTATGAAAGGAAGCTCTGTCTGCCCTTTCTCTGTAAAGTGAGCGATAGATGTTTTCATACGATCTTTAGTCGCTCCCCAACGTACGGTAGCGAGTTTGTTGGCACGACGGAAAGTCCATACGGCGGCATCTTCCCGATAACGGTGCTGTCCGCAAACCTTGAAACAGGCCGGGAGGTCTTTCGTGCCACAGAAGATAGGGATACGGGGGCTTTGTCCGGGATTATCATAGGCCATCCAAACCACACCGCCTATCGCGTCGGGTAACCAGTCACGTAACTGGATCACGGTAGAGTAGGAGCATTGTGGCACGGCAACCAAACGGTAGCTTTTTACGGCATCCGGTTTTAACCCATTCAACATGTTTACCATATCCCGGGTCATCCAAGGATTGGCTACCGGACTGATAACCGTATCAGTCTCGTTACTATCTTTTTTCTTTACGGCTACTTTCAAGTTTCGGGTCATGTCGTATTCCGTACCCTCGTACGTTTCGGAGAGGAGAGCCATCACATCCGTTACGGATACTTGCTGATCCGGTTTTACGCTGATGGGAAGTTCTTCCGCGTCATACGATAAATGTAAAGAAGGAGCTAATTTATTCAATATAAAGAATTCACGGATACTGAAGGATTTCATCTCACCGGAATAATTTCCGCCTCCATACGCTTCCCAAAAGCGGAACGGTTTCTTTCCGTCCCAGAAGCCTATGCGCTTGGCTACCTCGAATACGTTGGCGGAAGCCATGCAATTGTCCGTATCTTTCGGATCGACCTTAGAGATACGCGGGATATTCGCCGATACGCCTACATGATCGTCGGGGATACGGATCGCCGCCCATACGCCACCGATCTTATCCGGACCCTCGCCGAAGACCTCGAAATGCCATACCTCTTTCGGATCCGCTATCGTAAGGCACTCGCCCCAGTCGCCATATCCGTATTTCTCGATCAACTCGCCCATCAAACGGATGGCATCACGGGCGGTTGTGCAACGTTGTAAGACGATTCGCTGAAGTTCTTCGATCATGAACATTCCTTTCTTATTGACGAGGGCTTTCCGTCCGGTGATCGTAGTCTCGCCGATACCCAGTTGCTTCTCGTTCAGGCAAGGATAAGCGGTGTTTAGGAATTGATACGTAGACCGGGCTTCGGGCAGCGTTCCTTTCGCGATCATCCCCCGGGTTCCCTCGGCGTATTCGGTGTGCATACGCCCGGTATAGACCGTTGTTGTCGTATCGTGATCGTACGAGGTGGAAGGTACTATATCCATCCAAGTACGGTAATTACTATCGCAGGTGTGGCTGGTCATCACGGAGCCATCCGTCGAGGCTTTTTTCCCGACCATGATACTTGTACAACTCTCCGGGTTCAACACCGGCTCCGGATACTGGATCTGTTGCGCCACGGAAACGGATAGGCTGGCGCAAAGCATAAGAACATAGGTAAAAAGTTTCTTCATATTTCTTGTGTTATCTAGATGTTTTTCGGCTGTAAATATACAATAAAAGAAGCGTGATCCGTAATAAACGAACCACGCTTCTTTGATAAATGTATGTATAAGTTGTATGTTACTTACGTTTCTTCTTATTGCGAGGAACGTCCTCGTAGAATTTACGCTTCGGTTTATCATCGCCACGGTCGGAACGTTTGCCGCCACGGTCTCTTTCCCGACGGCTATTTTTGCCTCTTCTACCGCTATCCCGTCTATCTCTGAAACCGTTTCCGCTACGGCTACCTCCACGACCGCCTTTGCCGCCTTCACCTTTCGCTTGCGCCGGTTCCACGGAGATACGTCGTCCGTCTATCTCGAAGCCGTTCATCAAGTCCATGACACGGTTGGCTTCTCTCTCTTCTACCTCGAAGAATGAGAAATTATCACGTAAGTCGATACGACCGATACGAATCTTGCCCGGTACGCACTTGTTGACTAACTCGATGAGTTGAGGAGGCGTAAGTTCGTCTGTCTTTCCAAAGTTGATAAAGAAACGGGTGTAACCTTCTTCCGCTTCGCCTTTGCCGCCCCGTTTGCCTCTCTCTCGGGGAGCGTTCTCGTCTACGACCTCGATATCATCGTTATCTTTATAATAGTCGATCATCCGGTTGAACTCCAAGGATACGACACGTTTGATGATATCTTCCTTATCCAGCCATTCCAATTTACGGTAGATAGAAGGCATCAAACTGGCGATTTCCTCCTCGTTCACTTTCACTTTCTCGATTTGGTCTACCAAGTTGAACAATTGCTTCTCACAGATTTGCTCACCGGTAGGCATCTCGCCCCTGTCGAATTTCTTGTTGATGATCCGTTCGATCTCGCGAATCTTGCCTTTTTCCCTTACGTGGCAGATAGAGATAGCGATACCCGTTTTTCCCGCACGGCCCGTACGTCCGCGGCGGTGGGTATAAGATTCTACCTCATCCGGCAGACCGTAATTGATTACATGGGTTAAGTCATCCACGTCCAAACCACGTGCGGCTACGTCCGTAGCGACCAATAACTGGATATTCTTGATACGGAACTTCTGCATCACGTAATCACGTTGCGCTTGGCTCAGCTCGCCGTGCAAGGAATCGGCGTTATAGCCGTCTTGAATCAATTTATCGGCAATCTCTTGTGTCTCCTTACGGGTACGGCAGAAGATGATACCGTAGATGTTCGGGTAATAATCGGCTAGACGTTTTAAGGCGAGATATTTATCCTGCGCACGAACCATATAATAAATGTCGCGGATATTCTTGTTTCCCTCGTTCTTCCTGCCAATGACGATCTCTTTCGGATCCTTCATGTATTTCTTGGTGATAGAGGCGATCTCTTTCGGCATGGTTGCAGAGAAGAGCAGCATATTGCGGTTCTCAGGTACAGCTGCCAAGATCTCGTTGATACTGTCGGTGAAACCCATGTTCAACATTTCGTCCGCCTCATCGAGAATGACGTTCTTCACGTTCCCCAGATCAACCGTCTTGCGGTTCATCAAGTCGATCAGACGTCCCGGGGTAGCCACTACCACGTGTACGCCTCTCTTCAGTGTCTTGATCTGACTCTCTATACTAGAACCTCCGTATACAGGGAGAACCTTCAGGTTATCGATGTATTTAGAATAATCGTTCAAATCGTCCGCTATTTGTAGGCAAAGCTCGCGTGTCGGACAAAGGATAAGCGCTTGAGGCTGATATTGAGAGACATTGATCTTTTGCAGGATCGGCAGGCCGTAAGCGGCTGTCTTGCCGGTTCCTGTTTGTGCCAATGCGATTACGTCGTTATCTTCTCCCAGTAAGAAAGGAATCACTTCTTCCTGTACGGGCATGGGCGATTCGTAGCCCATCTCTTGAATTGCCTTTAATATCGGTGCGGCAACTCCTAATTCTTCAAATGTTTTCAAAATGCGATTGTGTATATATGATAATATTCAGTGGCCGCAAAGGTACGTAAATAATTCGGATTCATATCAATAAAGTAATATATCTTTTAGCCTTTCACGTTTCTTATCAGTAAGACGTAATCCTTTCGACAAATATTTCTCGGTGGAACCGTACTCTTTCTTGATTTTATGGAAAGCTAGGTCCATGAGCCCCTCGTTGGCCGTAAGGAATACCGTAATGCTTTCTTGGGCGTCTGTGGAGAGATGTTTCACGATATCAGCTAAATGACTCGTATCGATATATTGATTGGAAGTCAAGTAGTCTTCCATGATGGCATCCCGGGGAATATCCAAGGCGGCGAGTAACATGGCGGTGAGAAACCCGGTACGATCCTTTCCGTAGGAACAACTGATGAGAATGGGGTAATTATCCTCGTTCTGGAACTGTTCCAGTACCTTGGCGAACTGATCGGTATTATCTGTCACGAATTGCAGGTACTCGTCTTCCATATATACCCCGGCGTCTCCTTTCCGCATTCGTCCCTCGATAACACGTTGGGGGGCATCGGCGATCTTGCCGACCGGGATGGGGATTTGCAGGATATTTGCTTTTGTATATTTGATAGGGGCAGTGAGAGTTTCTTGGTTCGTGCGGAGGTCGATGATGGTCTTGATCCCTAGGTTATCCAATCGGATGGAGTCCCATTCGCTTAAACTGCTTAACTCGCCGGAGCGAAATACCTTGCCCCATTTCACCGTCTTCCCGTTTGTAGAGGTATAACCGCCTAGATCCCGGAAATTCTGTACGCTATCCATAACCGCCGAGCGTGCCCCGATAATCCGTGCGTATTTATCATTAAAAGAAAGGCGGAAATACTTACGTGATATATTATCGTTCGTGATGTAAGTAGCCACACCATCCTTGATGTTGGCGTAAATGATCGGGGACTCGTTGGTGAAAAGATCCGGGTTGTCGGACACGGTCATCTTGACAATCCCCTCCGTTACCGGATCGGTTTCCCATTTTATCACGTAATTTCCGATGTCATCGCGTAGGCAAATAGCTCGTATGTCGGGTGCGTTAGAGGAACAACCCACCAACATGGTTACACTGGCGAATAGAGAGAGAATCTTTCCTAACATTGTCTTCTATGATAATAAGCTTTCCTTACAAAGATAGTAAAACAAGTTTTCCCCGCTTCCTCATTAATGATATTTAAGACTGGCTAACATACTTCGCTGCGAACTCCTTGGATATATAATTATCATAGCTTTGGCAAACCTCGGAGGCGAGGTCCATTCCGCAACGGATGATTTTTTCCCAAGTTTCCTGATCCAAAGACGGAAGGTCCGCATGGCGTACGTCATACTTTAGAAGTCCATAGACAATACCCGCGTTAAAATTGTCGCCGGCGCCGATGGTACTAAGCGGCTGGATTTGCGGGGAATCGAAATGCCGTGTGAAATTACGGGTGTGGAGATTGACTCCGTTCGCCCCGTGAGTTGTTAAGAAACGATCACAATAAAACTGGATATGCTCCTTGTAGATCTTCTCTGCGTCGGTCTTGCCATAGAGGTTCTGGAAGTCCTCGTCCGAGCCTCGGACGATGTCGGCGAATTCCAGGTTTTCCAGTACGGTAGGCATGAGGCGGATCGCCTCATGAGCGTGCGCCTTGCGGAAATTGGGGTCGTAATAGATGATCGCTTTCCGTTCTTGGGCGTATTGCAGAAATTCTACCATACGGGCCCGTAAGACCGGATTCAGGGAATAATAGGAGCCGAATACGAAAATATCGTCTTTCTCGATCTTTGGCAGGGGCACTTCCAGCCGTTGCGCCGGGTAATCCTTGTAGAAGATATAATTGGCGTTTTTATCATCGTCTAGGAAAGCGAGTGATATAGGACTTTTCCCATCGGGAAAACGGTCTACAAACTCGGTCGTGATGTGGTTATCCTCCATGAAATCCCGAATCATGTCGCCCACCCGGTCGTTGCCCAGCTCGCTGATAAAAGACACGGGGACATTCAATCGACCTAATGATATCAATCCGTTGAAGACGGAGCCACCGGGAACGGCCTTCTGTGGTTGGTCGTTCCTGAAAATGATATCGAGGATGGTTTCTCCTATACCAAAGACTTTTCTCATGATCTATACACTGGTTTATTATTCATTCTTGCTTTGCTCACGGCTCTTGGAGCCTAAGTAGCCCCCGTGATGGCGCTTGGCGTAATCCTTGTTGGTGAAATGGATACGCTTCATGGTTCCGACCACGAGGATATCACCTATTACCGTCATGACGGTCGTGGAGGTAGTGGGCGTAAGGCCCAGCGGACAAACTTCCTTGGGGGCGCCGGTCAACAGGCATACGTTTGCCTCAGCAGCTAGGGGACTATCGGGGTTGCTGGTGATGACGATAAATTTCATGTCCGGCACCAAACCTCTCGTGAGATCTACCAGTTCCACCAGCTCGCGTGTCTTTCCTGAGTTGGAGATCAATAACATGATATCGTTTTCGCGTACGATTCCCAGATCTCCGTGTTGTGCCTCGCTAGGGTGCAAGAAGAAGGCAGGCGTACCGGTCGAGCTAAAGGTGGTAGCTATATTCAAGGCGATTTGCCCGGCTTTCCCCATTCCACTCATGATCAGTTTTCCACCTAGGTCGTGTACATGTTTCACTATAAGCGATACCGCTTCCTCATATCCGGGCGTAACGGGTATGTTGCGAACCGCTTCCGCTTCCTGCTCCAATAAAGAGGTGATATTTTCGTTTACCATATTGTTGATTGTTTACGGCATTCCTGCCTGAATAACGATCGCGAAAGTATTTATATTTACTGATATTGGCATCATCTATTTCAGACAATTTATCTTTTTAAGACGTTTGCGAACTCTGACTTCGGCTTCCATTTCGGGTATCCGGTATCTTGTGCCAGTTTATAACCGAGGTCGAAGAATAATTGTACTTCTTGTAACAGACCACTGTAATCATCCGTGTCGGGATAGGTCTGGTCGGTCGGTTTGTGGTAAGTTTCCGCCCAATAGCGTGCGATATGCTCTTTGGCCCACTCCTTGCCCTGTTTGCGGTTGTCGTTCCAACCTTTGGCGAACATGGCCGGGATGCCTTTTTGTACGAAAGGGAAATGGTCGGAGCGGTAGAACATCCCGTTGTAAGCGTCGGGGTCGGGCATGATGTAACGGTTGTATTTCTTCGCTAGCTCGGCTAAGGTATCATCCAGCTCGGAGTTGCCGTATCCGGTGATCGTGACATCGTTGTTCTCGCCCCATAGCGGGAAGACATCCAGATTGATTACGGCGGCTATCTTATCGATCGGGAACAACGGGTGCTCCACATAGTATTTCGTACCGAGGAATCCGGTCTCCTCGCAAGTAGGGGAGAGGAAGACGATATTCCGGCGGGGTTTCTCTTTCAAGGCATTGAAACAACGTGCCATCTCGAGCATCCATGCGATGGCTACGGCGTTATCGGTAGCGCCGTTGATGATACTGTCGCCGTTGATCGGTACTCCATAGCCTAGATGGTCCCAATGGCCTAGATAAATAACACTCTCATCCGTGTTCCCGCTACCGGGAATATAACCGATTACGTTGGGGCTTTGTTGGCGGTCGAAGGTGTTCCTCATCGAGACGGTTACCGTAGATTTCAAGGAGATGGGCTTGAAGTCTGGCGATTTAGATTGCTCGATCAGTTGGTCAATGTCGTAGCCATTATCGGCTAGCAATTGCTTGGCGGCATTGAATTGGATCCAGCCGTTTAGCGGGCAATGATAAGCATCGCTATCGCTGTCCACATACATCTTAGATTGGGCGGAAGCTCGTACGACCGACCAAGGGTAGCCCGCTCCCCGGTCTTCATGGATGATCAAGACTCCTTTCAATCCCTGCCGGGCTCCTTCCTCGAATTTATACATCCAACGTCCGTAATAGGTCATGATATCACCGTTGAAATAATCCGTGTTGTCGCTTCCGAGCCCCGGATCGTTAACGATAACGACCGCTACTTTATCCCGCGGGTTCTCGATTCCCTCGAAATCATTTTTCCCATACTCGGGGGCTACGATCCCATAGCCGGCGAATACCAGTTCCGCGTTGTCTATATCGATCTCCGGCTCGATCCGTGCGGAGAAAGCGGTGTAACCTTCCAACCAATCTAAGGGGATTTTCCCTTTCGGGGTCTTTAGGACCATCGGGTTCGGGCATCGTGTGCGTGAGGATATGATATTAACCTGTTGGAAATAAGAATCGCCGTCTATGGGTTTCAGCCCAACCTCTTTCATCTGGCGAGCGATATAGTTCACCGCACGGTCGGCCCCTTCCGAGAATGGTTTACGGCCTTGGCAGGAGTCATGCGAGATGGCCTCGGTGTATTGCTTTAGATGTTCCGTGGTCGCAAGGCTTTTCGCTTTCTCTATATCGTTGCCTCCTCCTCCACAGGCGGAAAGAACCAAGGAGGTGATCGTTAGTAAACAGGTTGCTATTTTCATGTTTCTCATAGAATTACAATGTTTTTTCAATCAGCCATTCACCTAAGTTGCGAGTGGCTGCGTCGAAAGCGACCCCCACTTTGACTACTTCCCGTTCGTCGGCCGTATAAGGAATCAGATAGCCTCGATCGTCGATTTGCCGGATCGCCTCTTCCGCCGTACCTCTCAGCTTAAACTCGAATACGTAGATGTAGCGAGGAGTTTTTACGATGGCCTCGGCACGTCCTTGGGCCGAACGTACCTCGGCCTCTAGTTTCTCTATGGCTAATCCCCGGAACAATTCTTTCTTCCCCTCGAAATGAGCCTTGAATGTCGATAGCAGCAAGCTTTTCCCGAATCGCCGGGGGCGGCTTAGGAAATAAGGGACACCTTGGTATGCCATTTGATAAATGAACTCGGTCTTGTCAACATACAAATAATTCTCTGTACGTAGTTTGTCAAAACTCTGTATGCCGATCGGTAATTTCCGGACGATATATCCCATAGCCTTATCTGTTTAATTTACACAAATGTAGGTATTTTTTCCAAGGAGGCAAATAGATCGAAAAAAACACGTACGTCTTTTTCCGGAAACACGTACATGTTTTTTGAAAAAGACGTACATGTTTTTCCGGAAAGTCTTTCGTACCTTTGCGGGCTGATACAAACAAGAAGGAAAATGGATTATATCGCTCATACATTGCCGAATGGACTTCGCATGGTACATCTCCCGGTTAATTCCCCGGTCTCTTACTGCGGTTTCGCTGTGAACGCCGGTACACGGGATGAGAACGAGGATGAATTTGGCTTGGCGCATTTCGTTGAGCACATGATCTTCAAAGGTACGGAGAAACGGAAAGCGTGGCATATCCTGAACCGTATGGAGAACGTAGGAGGGGAGTTGAATGCCTATACTACGAAGGAAGAGACTTTTGTTTATTCCATTTTTATGGAGGAGGATTTCGGCCGGGCGTTTGAGCTATTGACCGATTTGGTTTTCCATTCCCAGTTTCCGAAGCAGGAGATCGAGAAGGAGGTAGACGTTATCTTGGACGAGATCAATTCGTATGAGGATAGCCCCTCGGAACTTATATTCGACGAGTTTGAGAACTTGCTTTATAAGGGTCATGCCCTCGGGCATAATATTTTAGGGGATGAGCAATCTCTCCTTCGTTTTGACTCTGAGTCCGGTCGTTCTTTCATGCGTCGTTTTTACGCTCCGGAGAATATGGTGTTCTTCTCGATGGGACGAAAGGACTTCAAGAAGATCCTGAAATTGGCGGAAGCCGTTTTAAGCGATATCTCTTTCCCGATGGCCGAACGGAACCGGAGAGCTCCGGACCCCATCGAGGCTCGCGTACGCCAGATTCCTAAAGATACCCATCAAGCCCACGTACTGATCGGTGGCCGGGCTTTCAGTATGCACGACAAAAAGCGCATCCCTTTATTCTTGTTGAACAATATCTTAGGCGGCCCGGGAATGAACAACCGCTTGAATGTCTCCTTGCGGGAAAAGCATGGCTTGGTCTATAACGTAGAATCCAGCATAACCTCTTATACCGATACCGGACTAGCCAGTATCTATTTCGGTACAGATCCGAAGAACCGAGAGAAAGCGATGCGTTTGGTGCATAAGGAACTGGCCCGTTTACGCGACGTAAAGCTTTCCTCCACTCAATTAGCCGCCGCCAAGAAGCAGGTAACCGGTCAGCTGGGCGTGTCGGGCGATAACCGGGAGGGCCTTTTCCTTGGCTTAGGAAAAAGCTATCTCCATTACAACCGTTACGATACTCTCCCCGAGGTTTTTGCCCAGATCGAGAAACTGACCGCCGAGCAAATCCTAGACGTAGCGAATGAGGTGTTCGCTCCGGAACAGTTGTTTTGCTTGATTTATGAGTGAGGCTAAAAGTCCGTTCCTTTATGTATATACATCTTTTGTAACCCTCTTATTCTCTGTCGGATAAGTATATATCCTTCGTTCGCTGGCACCGAACGATCATTCAACGCCGGCGAACGATCATTCAACGGTACTGAACGATCATTCGGCGGCGTCGAATATAGAATAGATTAGGTTGTGATCGACTTTATATATCGGTGGTATACGGAAATTCTTTGGTTGTCAGCCTATAACCTACCTTGGGAATCGTGGTTAGTTCCAGGGTATCGTCTTCGGACAGGTACTTGCGAAGTTTCGCTATAAAGTTATTCAAGCTCTGTTCATTCGTATAGCCATCGTCCCAGAGTTCCTGTTCCATTTCTTGTCGGCTGATGGTTTCATCCGGATGATTGGCGAGGAGTGTCAATAATTTACCCTCGGATAGGGAGAGCTTCTTTACGATCTGTTCTCCCTTCATCAGGATATGGTCTTGCGTATATAGAGTGAGCTGTCCTACCTGTAGATAGGACGCCTGTGATGAGGTATTCGTATGTCTCTTGATATAAGCCACTAACTCATCGATCTCGAAAGGTTTCTTCAGGTATGCGATCCCACCGGCATCCAATGCCTGTGTCACAAAAGAGCTTTCGGTATGCGACGATACGAAAAGGACGGGTATATCCGGTAGGATAAGTCTCAATTCGGACGTAGCTTCGATACCATTCTTTTGCCCGATCTCTACATCCAGTATGAGGATATCCGGACATAATTCTTTAATGACAGATTGGATGGCTACAAGGGATGTCTGGTAATAAGTCTCATAACCAAGGCTATTCAATGCTACCGTAACGACATTTCCCAATGCTATATCATCATCGATGAATAAGACTTTTATTTTTCCCATGATCGATTGTTTTTCTTGATTTATTGAAGTGGGACCGTAAAGGTGAATAGGCTACCTTTATTTTCCTCGCTGCTTACCTTTATTGATTTCGATGACGCTAACTGGCTGTACCTCTCCGGATCTGCCACGCATTATAAGTTTGATCACCATTATAACGGTATGCTCCGTACAGACGATCGTGTCACGCCATTGAGCTATGATAATATTGAGCGGTTGGGCAAGTATCGGGGCAATTTACTCTATCGGCATTCCTTCTCGAAAACCTCCCTGCTTGACGTGAAGGCTCGTTACTTCGATTATTCTTCGGATTATAAGAGCGAGATTGATTCACGCTCGAAGATGCGTGAGGGGAGTGGCGAGATCCTGTATCAACGGCGTGCTATCGACCTTTGGGAAAATCCGCTGGACTTGACTTTCGACTATAAGGGCATCTATCGTAAGAATTTTACGGGCAAGGAGCGAGAGTGGCTCTCCACGCAATGGATCCATGCCGTCAACGCCTCGGCCTCGTATGGGGTAGGTAACCTGTCGGGGTACCTCTCCCTCTCGTATGATTACATGCATCAAAAGTTGGAGGGGGGAACCTCGATCGATCGTCATTCCGTCCTTCCGGTGGCCTCATTGCTCTATAAGAATCCCACGTTGTTCGACTTAAGTGCGAATTATTCTCGCAAGATCACCCGTCCTAGCATCGATTATCTGAATCCGGAGGCCTATGTTTTCAGTCCGCTTTATATCCGGACTGGTAATCCGGGGTTGGATACGCAGGTAAATAATGAGGTGTCGTTGCGGGTAAGTCGTAGCCTTCCCCATCAGCATACACTCTCGTTGAACGGTTATCATCTTTTCAACAACAAAGTGATAGGCGAGGTAATCTGTGAAGAGGGCGACCGTACGTTTTACAGCTATGACAATATCGGCAAGATGTGCGTGAGCGGCGTGAGTTTGAGCTGGTTCGCCTCGTTGCCCAAATCGTTTTATCTGAATGTGATGTTGGGACCCAGCCATCATAAGTATGCGGCACCGTCAGGGACTGCGTTGGTGCGTGAGAACGGGGGTTGGTCATTTATGAGTTATTTGGGTGTGGGTACTACGATCAAGGACTTCCTGACCATTGATCTAGACTATAGCCATAACTCCCGTATGTATCAATTGGTAAGTACCGTGAAGATGCGTCCGATGGTGAACCTCAATGTTGAGGCCAGTCTGTTGAAAGATAAATTGAAGTTGGGGCTGTATTGCATGGATTTGGGCGGCTGGTCAACCACGACTCGCTCGTCGGTATGCGGGGAGTCGTTTGAGCAAGATGCGGTCACGAGGAATAAGGTCATGAATTTCACCTTTTCTGTACGTTACTTGTTTGGCAAGAAATTCAGTAATAATGGCTCAACTGGTTCCGTGATCGACAATTCGGATATTATAACGAAATAGGATATATATCAATGATTTTATATATGTTCTTTCTTATCGTTCCGATGATTGGGATAACGTAGTGTTGGATAAGTATTCCATGGCTACTGGTGAGTATGTAGGGAGTTTTGAGATTCCGGAACTTCCTGTCCGTAATAACCATGTGGATGAGATACTACAAGCGGGGGACAGGATCTTATTTTGTGCGGAAGGCAAATTTTACCTGTTTTCTATAAGCGAGTGAGCTATTTATTATGGAACCTATACCCAACTCCCAGCATCAAGTTATTCGGATTATGGAATTTGTGCAGTTGGTATCCGACATGCAGGAATAAATTTCGTGTGACCGATACCTTGAGGGCTAGGATCTGGTATAATCCTTTCAGGTCGCCCTTGTTGTAAAATAAATTATGTCCGACTCCTATATTGATCGAGAAGAAGGGCATGGTGAATTCGCCACGGGCAGAGAGACCGATACCGATTTGCTCGTGTAGGGGCGGACGGTAGAATCGGGGTTCTTCGCCGATTTGGATGATCTCGTCGGAATAAATATTGGCACTTTCGTCATATTGGCCGTCTAGAGAGATACCTGCTTTTAGGAATCGGTTGAATCTGTACATTGGGTTGAGGTTGAATCCAAGGATGCCGAACTGACCTGGAAAAATATGGGCCTCATCACCTAGCATAACCCCCTTAGCACGGGTCGCACCGTATAGGATGACATCGTAACTGACACGTTGCCAAAAGCTGGAGAGGTATAATTGATTTGCCGGTAAGGAACGTGCGGTACCTATCTCATGATGGCTTTCCTCGATCGGATTGAGCGTGTAGACGAGTCCGATCCGGCCACCAATCGTATTCAATCCCGCATTCGGAAGATGAGTATTTCCGTTTGAGTAGTGCGTTAAATCCGCCCCGACGAGCAGGTTGCAATAACGAGATAGTTTCGCGTTGAGGAAAAATCCCAGATTGATATAGGCATTGATCTTAGAACCGATGATCTTATTACGGTAATTATTGTTTTCATCATACGGATGCCACCTGAATGAGGCTCCGAAATTCCATTCATAATCGAAAGATAGCCGGGAAGATATTTGGGCGATGCGGGAGCTTTGGAAAACATACGCCGCCCAAGGATTACCTACTTCCTGCCGGTTCCCAAAGGTATTATAAGAAACGCCTATTCCTTGGTACGTGTGCGGATAGAGCAGGCCCTCCTTAGAGTTCGGATTCTGTTGGAACCCGTATTTCAAATGGAATGAAGCCGCCTTTCGTAAAGTAAGCCTGTTTCCATAGCCGTCATCTTTGAGGAATTTGCTAGTAGGGGCGACATACGAGGGACGTATGTCGAATCCTATTTTGTGGACTAGGGATTTATCGTCATCTTGAGCTTTTACCGTACAGGCCCATATCATCAGGACCGTTATGTAAAAGCTTATCATCTTGCTTTTTATCATACTTCAATACGTTTGTCTGATCACCAACACTGCGCTTTGTCTTTCAACTCGGGTATCTTGTTCTTATCGAATACAGGGCTTTTGATACCCGCTTTCTTTTGGGCTACGTAATCCTGTAATAATAGGAATGCCTGACGGCTCAACAATGAGATCGCAATCAAATTGCAGATCGTCATAAGTCCCATAGTCACGTCCGCTAGGCTCCAAGCCAAGTCTAAACTAGCCAACGCACCGAACATGACCATTCCACCGACTAATATACGATAAATAAACAAGACGCTTCTTTTGGATGTGATAAAACGAATGTTCGCTTCCCCGTAATAGTAATTGCCGATAATACTGCTGAATGCGAACAAAAGGATCGCTAAAGCGACAAACGTACTGCCAGTGCTGCCCACCTCGTTGCTTAAAGCTTGTTGTGTGAGCTGGACTCCATTGATGGAGCCGTCTAATGGCACTCCGCTAAATAAAATAATAAACGCCGTACAGGTACAGATAATCAACGTGTCGGTAAATACGCCTAACGCTTGGATCAACCCTTGTTTGACCGGGTGGGAGACATGTGCGGTAGCCGCTACGTTCGGTGCCGATCCCATACCCGCCTCGTTACTGAACAAACCTCGTTTAATCCCTTGCATCAACGCCGCTCCGACACTGCCGCCTATCGCCTGTTCCCAACCGAATGCGTTTGACAGAATGGTTTCTATAACAGCAGGTAGGCGGGTAATATTAAACAGTACAATTCCCACCGCCAATGCTATATATCCTAATGCCATGACTGGTACGACAATACTACTTACTCTTGCGATACGATGAATGCCTCCGAATATGACGATCAGTGTTAGTACCGTAAGAATCGCTCCGATCCAGGCATGATCGATACCGAAAGCACCTTCCCATGCGGCGCAGATCGTATTACTCTGCACGGAATTGAAAGCGAAACCAAAAGTGATGGAGATCAATGCGGCAAACAAAATCCCCATCCATCGTAATCCTAAACCGTGTAACATATAGTAAGCGGGACCACCGATGAACGAATCTTTCCCTTTTACCTTATATAATTGCGCTAACGTAGACTCCACGAATGCGCTGGAGGAACCAAGTAAAGCGATCAGCCACATCCAAAATACGGACCCCGGTCCGCCAATCGCTACAGCTGTCGCTACTCCTGCCAAGTTCCCGGTCCCTACACGGCTGGCTAAAGATACGGCGAAGGCTTGGAAAGAGGAGATATGCTTTTCCCCTTTTTCCCCTTTTCCGGCAGAATCGCCTAATAACCGGATCATCTCACCAATCATGCGGAATTGTACGAACCTGCTCCGTATCGTAAACCATACGGCGCATCCCAATAGCATGATGATAAGGATGTATGACCATAATATATCGTTGATTCCGCTGATCCAATTATTCAATAGCTCCATGACTTATAATATGTTGTTTGGTTACAAAGATACGTATCTACGAGGCAAAATCATCGAAATATTATTTTTTTATTATTTTCTTGTAACGTTTTCCAAACTACTTTCGTCTTATAGATAGAAACAAATGATAAGCGGGAAAGGCCACCCTGCTATATTCGGAAAAAATACGATAAAAATGAAACGGATGATGATTTGGATCATACTACTAGGTGGTATGATACAGGGAGCTTTTGCTCAAAACTTGGAGATAAAAGGAATGGTGCGGGATGCTCGCAACAAGGAAATCCTGGAATTCGCGAATGTGGTATTACAAACGATGGATTCTTCCTTTGTGGCAGGCACGACTACGGATATGAAGGGCCATTTTTTATTAAATAAGATTAGAAAAGGGAGCTATATTCTATCTGTCTCTAGTTTAGGCTTTAAGACAGAGTATATTTTCTTGGAAGGCTTGTCCGAGAATACTTCTTTGGGAGAAATATCCTTACATGATGATGCGGTATCTTTAGAAGGCGTAACGGTTAGTGCCTCTGCCCAGACGAGCCATGCCGATAAAAAAGTGGTCTTCCCTTCGGATCGTCAGGTGAAGGCTTCGGGAAACGGTATGGATTTGTTGCAACAGATGATGCTGCCGAGAGTGCAGGTGGACTTGTTGAACAGCGAGATCAAGATGGCTGGAAATGGAGTCGTTCAGGTACGTATCAACGGCGTGAAGGTGGAACAGGATGAGGTCAAGGCTTTGAATCCTTCGGATATCATCCGTATAGAATATCATGATAATCCGGGTTTACGTTATGGCAATGCCGATATCGTGCTGGATTATATCGTTCGCCGTCCGGATACGGGGGGTAGCTTCGGCCTGGATATGGCGCAAGGTATCAATTCTATGTGGGGCGAACATAATGTCCGGGGAAAGATCAATCATAAGAATTCGGAATGGGGTGCTTCTTATCGGATCGGTCCTCGTGATTTTTATGGAATGAAACGGAATAATGAGGAGGAGTTTCATTTAGCGAATGGAACGACCTTGAACCGTGTGGAAGTAGGCGAACCTTCGCGCGCTCGTTTATTCATGCATAACCTGAATGTGAACTATAGCTATCAAAAGCCGGATAAGTATCTGTTTAACGCTACGTTCCGCTACCGGAATAATCACCAACCGCATTGGGATTATCAAGGGGTCTTGATGAATAAGGCGAATCCGGAGGACAAGGTGGATATGATTGACTTATCGGGATCCGCTTATCAAGCTCCTGCGCTGGATTTGTATTACCAACGGGATTTGAAGCATAATCAAATCTTGGTATTTAACGTGGTTGGAACTTACAACCAAACGAAATCTACCCGTATCTATCAAGAGAGTAAGCAAGAACAATTGTTGACCGACGTAAATAATATAGTGGATGGTGATAAATACTCGATTATCGGCGAGGCTATCTACGAGAAGAAATTAACGAACGGTAATCGGTTGAGCGGCGGTTTACGCCATAACCAATCTTTCTCGGATAACAGTTATATCAATGGGCATAACTATAAGACGCATATGGAACAGATGGAGAGTTCCGTATATGCGGAATTCAAGGGAAAGGTGAAAAAACTGGATTACTCGTTGGGTGTGACCGTGAATCGATCGTCTTATAGCCAACGGGGTGAGGATGCGGATTATGAACGTTATACGGTGAGTCCTCGGTTGACCTTGTTTTATGCTTTGCCCGGGGAATCTTCCATCCGTTTGAAATCAACGATGGGGAATGTGACTCCTTCTTTGGGTGAGTTGAGCGCTATCGACCAAGTGATCGATTCCTTGCAAATACAGCGGGGTAATCCTAATTTGAAGTCTTATATGAGTTATTATACGGAATTGAATTACGAGTTTCGCAAAGGTCTGTTTTACGTGAATGCCTTGGGTGCTTATGAGTATCAGCCGGACGCTATCATGGACGAGAAATATTTGGAAGGAAATAAGATCATCCAGACTTGGGATAATCAGAAAAACTGGCAACGGGTTGTCGCTTCCGTCAACTTGCGGGTCGGTCCGATCAAGGACATCTTGCAATTTTCTGTCAATGGTGGTATGAACCATTATATGAGTAACGGCAATACCTACACGCATCGATATACGAATTGGTGGTGCGAGGCGAATGTTTCCGCTACATGGAAGAAATGGTCGCTTTGGTATATGGTAATGACAAATTGGAACTGGTTTAAGGGCGAGACGATGAGTGGGGGTGAGAATATCCAAGGAATTCAACTCGGTTATCGGCATAAGGACTTGATGGTTGGCCTGCGTGTCATCAATCCGTTTACGGATAATTATAAGCAAGAGACGGAGAACTGGAACCAATACGCCTCTTTCCGCCGTTCGAATTATATCAAGGAAAGTTCTCGCTTATTCATCGCGACGATCTCCTATAATTTCTCCTTCGGCCGTAAGTTCAGCGCCGGCCAGAAGAAGGTGAATAACGCTGATAATGACTCCGGTGTGATGAGTACCGGTAAGTAAGGGAATATTTTATATCTTTGAGGAAAAATAAAATGAGATATGAAAGCGATTAATCCGAATGAGATCAAAGACAACTTTATCGAACTTATCGGTAAGGAATGGATGCTGGTAAGTGCCGGCGACAAGGAGAAGTTCAATATGATGACCGCCAGTTGGGGCGGCATGGGCGTTTTGTGGAACCGTCCGGTAGTGTTTGCTTTTATTCGTCCGGAGCGTTATACCCGTGAGTTTATCGACGCTAGGAATGAGTTCACGATTACTTTCCTAGGACCGGAGCACCGGAAAGCCCATAGCATTTGTGGCTCTAAATCCGGCAGGGAGATTGATAAGGTAGCCGCCACGGGATTGACACCGTTCTTTACGGAGGCTGGTAATCCTGTATTCGAAGAAGCTCGCCTTACGTTGGAATGCAAAGTGGTCTATAAGTCCGAGATCGAGGAGGCCAAGTTTTTAGATCCTAGCGTTTTCCCTCGTTGGTATGATGAGAAGAACGGTAACGCGCATCTCGTATATATCGCCGAGATCGTGAACGCTTGGGAGAAATGATATCTCCCAAGCCGTTCATCCGGTTATAATTTCACGCGGAAAGGACCTCCCACGGAGTTGAATAACAAATCCCCGTCTTCTAAGTATTGGATGATGGCGTAGGCGCCGTTTCCACGGTTGCCCTGTCCGAAGACCACCCGGTGGATAGTGGCGCCCGTATCCCAATCCAAGCCGCTTACTTCCCAGCCGTTGGCTGTTGTATAGCCGTTTACGAATACCATATTGGATATCGAGCTTACGGAAGGTATCATGCTGATCGAGCTTACGTCTGGCCGTGTCCATACTGAGTTCCATTGGTTCTTTTCCGTATCCCATTGGACTCGTTCCACTCCGTAAGGGGGTGTTACGAGCGGGCCGATGGATAATACGGCAACGATCTTATCGGCTACGGTATTCGGGATCACGTTGTTCACGACAAAAGCGCCATAGCCGGAGACTGCCACGGACTGCTCGGACTGGACCCATTCGGTTGACGAGGGCAGTCCGCAAGAAATTTCCAGTTGCCCGGCGATACGCGGATTCCCAGCATCGACGCTGACGGCGTCTTCCGGAATCTCGTCCCGCCAGAAAGCGACTAGCTTCATTCGTTTGGAGCCGTCGGTGATCACGACTAGCTTATCCTCGTCGTCGCCAAACCCCATTAAGGTAGGGGTCGACCCCGTACCGTATCCCATCTTGATGGCGGGAGCCTCGGGACCTCCGTCGTAGTGTGCCGTCCATGCCCCGTCGTTCTCGTCTTCAGACAGCTTGCCGTCTTTCCAGATATATTTGTGCATAATGCCTTTGCCCCCGGGCGTACGGCTGTTGCTGGCGATGTAGATGCCATTCTGTTCGTCGACAGAGGCCGAGTTGGTGATCACTTGATCGTCGGGAAGTAGCTTGACGACGGGAGTTTTGCTGAACTCTCGATCGATTATAGCGATACCGTTTCCTGCCGCTACCACGAGATAGCCATCGTATGTCATTACCATTCCGACCAATGTCTGAGGGTTCTCCATGTAGGGAGACATATCGATTTGTTTATCAAGGATGATGCCTGCCGCAGGATTTCCCGCCTCTTTTAGCTTATAACGGCAAATGACTGTCCGGGCATTCGTGTATGCGTAGTTGTCCTTGTCGCAAAGTACGTAATTTCCGTTGGACATGGCCATTTGCGGATAACGCCCCAAGATTTCCGTGGCGTCAGCGTATAATTGCTCTGTCGAGGTGTACTGCGTGTTCACTAGTTTCTTTAGACCCTCTTCCGAGTTCATCTGGATTCCATTGGGTAATGCCGCTTCGGCTACCCGCTTGAAACCGCCGTCTGCGATCCGGATATAAGATACCCGGTCGCTACACATTCCCCACATATAATCGGGGTCGGTGGAGGAGAGCGTCATCAGGTTGACGGGGCCGCTCCATATCCCGTCGCATTCATCCGGATTTATAGGGTAAGTGCCGCTTTTTACCGCATAGGGGAAAGCGTCTGTTTGCGCCGAGTTGAAGTGGGTGATGCTGTAATGCTCGGCTGCCAAATAGGGATTGGGAGTCGGGACGGAGATTTCCGTTACCGGAGGTTCCTCGTCATCTATCTTCGGAACATCGTTGTCGTCTGAACAAGCGGATAGGGCATAGGCCGCGAACAGGCAAAGTGCCATTCTCCATTTACTTTCTTTTTGTCGTAGTGTCATATGTCATTTGAATTAATAAGTTTTCTCCTTGAATTTCTCATCCAGAAAATCGTTTGCGGCGTACTTGAACCCGTGGGGACCGTAATCGCCGAGCGCTTGGTGCGCCAATTGCTTGTCCGGGTCTGTCACTTTCTCCAGCGGCTCGCCTTCTTCGTCTGCGTAATTCGTGGGTGTCATCCGGGCAATGGAATGTTCCCAGTCTTTGTCCGGCAAGATATTGCGATACATGATCGCAATGACATCTCCGATCGGCTTCCCGTCTATGTCTGTTTTCTCGCTATCCCAGATAAAAAGATTCCAATGACCGCCTAATTTGTTTAAAGAATCCACCTTGCTCTTTATCGCCTCTAGTCTGGAGTTCTGTTTTCGACAGATTATGAAAGAGGTTTTTTCATTCTCCTGCGTATTCGCCGCTTGGTCGTAAACGGAGTAGTAAGAACGTGTGTTAGAGGCAGCGCCGAGGCAGATCGACCAATAGCGAGCTTTGGCGTTCTCATACGCTTCCACTTTTTGAGGGATCGGCACCGGGATAAAACTGAATATCAATACCGAGTCGGCAGCGAGGCGAGTACGTGCATAGAGATAGCTGGTGGAGTTATTGGGGTAGTATTCACTGCGTGGCGCAAGAAGAAAGGGAACGTTGCGGTTGTCGTCAGACTTTTGCGTGAAGGATTTGCCCGTCACTTTGTCTATATTCGATTGAGTACGTTCCGGAGCTTCTATCTCTTCCAGAGAATGGATATCGATGCCTTTTATTACGGGTAGCTCGACACCTCCATATTCATCTTTCTCCCCGTTCATGTCCGTTCCGAGATAATGCCGGATGCAAATGGCAAGCCGATTGACACCGGCAGCCACCCTGCGAACGTTTCCCGAGGGGAGTTTTGCTACCTGCGACTCATCCATAGAAGCGGGTACGACATATAGGGTAAAGCGGTTCTCTTTCGCCGAGGTCACCACGAAAGGATTCTCGTCGGTATCGTCCGGCTGGATCTCGTAATCATTGATACCGCCGATGGCGGAGCCGGTCTCGTCATCGTAAAATGAGAAACTGAAATAGCGGGCGTGGGGGAAGTGTCCTTCGATACGTAGGGCGACATCCGGATATTCGGTCATGTTATACGTATATTCCCAATAGTTACTGAACAGATCCGGATACGCTCCCAAGATTTCGCCATCCCCTCGCAAGGTGGCGCTCCATTGCTCTTTGGGGTTGATAATTTCTTTGTTCTCTTTAGCGTCATCGGAACAAGCGGCGAAAGCCGCACATAAGAGAGCCGTGAATAAGATTGATTTCATTCTTTTTTGTTTCATGGAAAATTTCATTTATAGATGGATTGGAACGGGCAATTCCTTAGATAGGGATAGCCGTTGTTTATGCTGTTCGTATCGTCGGTGACCCAATCGTCGTTGAAGTTGAAGCCGTGGAACGTGCTCTTATCTTTCTTCTTGCTTTCCGGGAAGGAGTCGGCGCACCAGCCTTTTCCGGAATTTTCCAGATAGTACAGGTCGTGATGGTGCCAGATAGTCCCGTGGTGGGTGCCTACTACTCCGTTCCCGTATGATACCTTGCCGATATTAATGCATCGAACCACTTCCCCGTAATGGTCTACGCAGCCGAGGATTCCCCCGTTGTCTGCGTTCTGGTCGGAAGTGACAGTTCCGGTATTGTAGCAATCATGGGTCATCCAGCGCTGGTCGTCGTAATCGTTTCCCTCTTCCTGATAGCCCAAGAGTCCCCCTACGTGTGAGTCTTTGTTGCCCGAAGAGATTGTTCCCCGGTTACAACAATAAGCCAGTTCCATGTTTTCACCGATCGTGAAGCCGACCCCTCCCGGGTCTTTGCCCAGCCTTCCGGCGATACCGCCCACTTTAGATGCTCCGTTGCTTCCGGCTATCTCGCCGTGGTTGGCGCAATACATGACGGCCATGCGGGAAGCGTCTCCTTGCCCGATAATACCGCCGATGTTACCATCGTCACCAGAGTTGGTTACTTTCCCATAATTGGCGGAATAGGCGATCGTATGCTTGATGCTCTTGTCATGCCTTAGAAGCCCGACACAGCCTCCTACGACCTGTCCGCCGGTAATATCCCCTACGTTCACGGCAAACTCCAGCTTGAAGTCGGAGGGAGCGCTCTCGAACTCTATATAGCCTACGATGCCGCCAGTGAGGTTGCCGCCATCTACATTTCCGTAATTGATGATACCCTCATATGAGCCGGTCGACATGCTGAGTCGCCCTATGACACCCCCCGTGTAGATACCTTGCAGGTTCTTTACGGCAGCCGTGTTGCCCACGCAGTTCTTCACGTGGCCCCGGCTCTTGTTCCGCAGGTGTCCCACGATTCCGCCTACTTTCTCGCGACCGAATACCTTTCCGGTTACGCAAAGGTTCTCTAAGTAGGTATCTAGGGCGTATCCTACGATACCTCCCATGGAAGTCCCATTCTCCGCCTCGGCGTTTCCGTCGTTGTCTTTCGTCTTCCCGGAGCAGACCGTACCAGCGAAATCGCTCTTAAAGCTATCGGGAGATGGGATGGAGGAGAGATCTATCGCCTTCACCACGCTTCCCCGAATGGTACTCGACTCGGCAAAACCGACTAATCCCCCGATGGCATCCGCTCCTTGCACACGCATGTTCGCATCGATCTCGAAGGATTTTCCTTCCAACGTATTATTCTGTTGTTTCCCTATCACGCCTCCACCGAAATTCTCGTTGGCGGTGACATTTGCGTTGATGAGGCTAATCGACTTTGCCTGTATGTCGCCTTCCAGAAGGCCGAACATACCTCCTACGTATTTCGTACCCTCTATGGCGATATAGCCATTGTCTATTTGCACGATGCGGTTTGCCTTATCTCTCCCATTCAGAACCAAATGATTCCGACTGTTAAGATTACCGAAGAATCCGCCGATATTATCTTTTCCTTTGACCAAGGAACCTACGGTGCAGATTTGTATAGTTAGGTCAGCGGATAAATCAGTTTTTCCCATAAGCCCTCCGACCTCGTTTTGCTCCGACCGGACTGGGGCGAGTATCTTGATGTTACGCAGGGAGCTGGGTTGGCTGATTCTCGCCTCGCCAGCGATGCCTCCCGCTAGGCCGGAGCCGGAATAGATGACTCGCAGATTGACCTCTTCCTCGGAAATAGCGTGCTGGAGCGTGATATCGCTAAGTTCGCAACCGCTATTGATGATTGCTCCGGCTATGCCTCCAGCTCCTTGCGCACTTGCATTGATCGTGAAGAGGGAAGGAGAGTAGTCGTTGCGTAGGTTGGAGAAATCGTTCACTTTCAGTTGCCCGTTCTCCATAAAGCCGACGAGTCCACCTACGTATCTCTCGCCGTTTATCTCGGCGAAGAGTCGGCATCCGCTGATGGAGAGATAACCTGTAGCGTAGCCGATGAAACCGCCGATACGCTCACCGGAACCGGTGATGCTGCCGTCTACGGTGACGTTGCTGATCGATACGGAGTCTTGCGAGATACCGGCTAACGCCCCGCCATTGGACTTGATGCCTTGCATACGGGGTTTAAGGATAAGATCCTTGATCACTGCCCCGTTGTACAATTTTTTGAAAAGGCCGATCGAGTTGTCGCTTTCTTCCCGGGATCCGATGTAGGGGAGCGTGATGCTGTGACCTGTCCCATCGTAGTATCCTGCGAATCGGCATCCTGCGTAATAACGCCCCTCGTATGCGTCGCTGCGGGGTGGTGCCTCGAAATCGGCGGTTTGCCGGAAATAAAGCCCCACTCCATGTGCGATGGAGTCGCGGCTGAGGTCATACTCGAAGATATCGAAGTCCTCTTTCGAGCCGATCAGGTAAGGGTTTTCTGCCGTACCTTCTCCTTGTAGGGAAAACTCGATGGCGGAAGATATGATCCTGTGCAACATCTCATCCCGGAAGGTTACCTTTAGCTTGGTGCCTAATCCCTTGCCGTTCGAGAGGAAGGCGGTCAGGTCGTAATCGCTGTTGGGTATTTCCCGGTTTTTGGGAATATAGAGGCAGATCGAGAGAGCGTTGTCCCTATTTTCCACGGAGGCGTCATATTCCTGTACGGAATTATCCGTATGCGATTGCAAGCGGATCTTGATTAGCCGGTCTGTATCGGGAATTACCCAGATACCTTTGGTCAGCGGGAAGGTACTTAGCTTAAAATTGTTATTTTCCGTGAGCAGGGAGCCTAAATGGTTCGAGCGATATAGCTCATCGTCAGCGCAACCTGTCCAGAGAAAGGTTGACAGGACCATGGATAGCCCTAGTATATATATTGCTGTTCTTTTCATTATAAATATGTCGTGTTAATGATTAAAATCTAATTTTCTTCGTCAATAGCTTCCTCCATCTCCGAGTGGTGGGGAACCGGGAAGTGTCCGGCACTCTCCGTTACGTGCCAGCGGGAATTTGTACCGTTTATATCCCAGTTCCTATAGCTTCCGGGGTTCTTGAGCTCGTCAATGGAAAGGCCTCGTAAGTAATTGACACTGTTATCGTCTATCCCCGGATAAAGCGTATCGTAATAATAGAGATCGGAATGCTCCGGGAAATCACCGCTGCTATGTTTCATAGGATCTCCCCATCTATTTCCTACACTTAGGCAGCGCTCCATCCCGAATCGTGAGTCCCCTCGTCCGATGATTCCTCCAGTCTTGCTGGAGTTGCCTTCATAAGATCCGGCGTTGAGGCAGTCCTTGATGAGGCAATATTGTTGCAAGTGGCCCGCTATGCCTCCGACACGGTCGGAGTTGTCGGCCTTCACTTTTCCCATGTTGACGCATTGGGAGATGATGACTGCGTTATTCTGGTAATCAGTCGCTCCTTCTACAATGGCGTTCGCTCCCCCGATGATCGTGGCCATGGATCCGATGGCGGTGAGTGCGATGGCTGTCGAGGTGCCCCCTGTTACGAATCCCGAGGCTACGGCGGTGGTTGCGGCTACGCAGATACAGGCTCCGGCGATTACTTTTTGGATGATCTCCTGTATGTGCTTGCTATGCTCGATATGCTCGTAACGCTCTTCTCGCTTATGGTTGATATTGTAATTGATCGTTGCGTTATTGTCGTCCGAGGTCTCGTAAAAGGTGAGTACCTTGCCGAGATTGCCCATGTAGGCTGGGAGCGTCCCCGCATCCAGTCCGGGGGGTAACAGCCCGGCGGCTAGGCTGAAGCCTCCTCGTAGGCTTTCCATT
Organism: Parabacteroides distasonis; assembly: GCF_004793765.1. GTDB lineage: Bacteria > Bacteroidota > Bacteroidia > Bacteroidales > Tannerellaceae > Parabacteroides > Parabacteroides distasonis_A. The sequence continues at coordinate 35,650 of NZ_SRYM01000023.1, forward strand.
TCGGCCTTGACGGATGTGTCGATCTCCGATACTTTCGCGTCGAGGGACGCTTGTAAGAGTTCGGTCTCCTTCTCGGTTAGCATCTCTACGATCCCTTCCCGGAGGATGACTTTGTCAGTAATCATAAGCGACCAGTCTACCCCGGTTTCCGCTATATGTAAGACGTGAACGAGTTTCCCGAAGGCTTTTCCTGCGGTCGTGGTCGCTTTCTCCAACGCTTCTCCCGTTACGGCTATCACAGGACCTAAGAGTCCCAATACGCATTCTACGCTACCCAAAACGCAACTCACGATGTTCATCGCCGACCATTCTCTCGGATCACCGATCTCGCCGACCAATCCTCCTGTCGGCCCTTTACCACCGTTTTGTATGAAACCCGTGTTGCAACAATAATTGATCATTGTATAATTACCCGCTAGTCCGATGATACCACCGGCGTAATTGGCATTTGCGTTCATGTCTCCGAAGTTTTGGGTGGCGAAGATAGCGCCCCATGTGGTCTTTCCTACCACCCCGCCGGCACTCTCGGCGTTTTGTCCATACATCTTTCCCGTGTTCAATGCGTTGTGGACTACGGCGATCGAGGAGTTGCCTACAATACCCCCTATGTATGAGTTATGGGCATGGGCAGTTACTTCCCCGGTGTTGTACACGGCATAGCATCCGAACTGCGCCTCGCCGCATATGCCGCCTACAGCCGATTCTCCTTCGACATGGCCGGTATTGCCGCATGATTTTACCAACGTGTTATTGAAAAGCAATTCATCCGACCCCAGTCGGGTACTTCCGATAAGACCTCCTACACCGGTATGCCCGCTGATGTTCCCCCGGTTGTAACTTGCGTAGATGTAAGATATTCCCGTTCCTCCGGCGATGCCTCCAGTGCCGAAGCCTCCCTGACTCTCATCCGTTCCGCTATAAGCTCTCGCTCCGGTGATGTAGCCGGTATTCAAGCATCCTAATACGAAAAGGGAATCGACCGAGCCTACCAGCCCGCCTGCTCCCGTATAGTCGGACGTTACGGTGGCGTGGTTTTCACATCGTTGCAAATAGGACTGGGAATAAAGCGATCCGACTCCGAGTAACCCGCCTATACCGTAGGCTCCGGATACGGTGGTGCTAACGTTTACGCAACTATCCAGTAAGATCATACCATAGGTGTCTACCTCGCCGACCAATCCTCCGGCTCCTACACTCCCGTCGCTTGCGGCGATGTAGCCTTCCCGGGTCGTGCAGTTGAAAAGGGAGGTTTTATCTCGGTTATCTCCGGCCGATACCGCTCCTCCTACTAATGCCCCTACGGCGAAATTGCCTTCCATCCGGGGATTCTCTATCTGGATATTTTTAAGAATCGCTTTTTCCGTATAGCCGAACAGGGCGATGCCGGCGGAGTTTTTCCGTTTGGCCCAAAGGTTCTTAATCATGTGTCCGTTGCCGTTGTAGATACCGCGGAACGGATTGTTCGGGAGATTACCGATCGATAGCCAGCCAAACTCGTGGTCACTATCCCAAGATGCTTTGTCCATGTCGATATCTGCGGTTTGCAAGAAATGGGTCTTGGGCAGTAGGAGATTATTTTTCGTTTGGTCGTTTGTCACGTTTCGGATTCGTTTCAGGTGATCGGAACTGGATACGATAAAAGGATCCTCTTCTGTCCCGCTCCCGGACAGTTTCATGGCCTTGCTGTATAGATCAAGTATTTTTGCCGTATCTATCTCCGAGATTTCTACCCGGCATCCCAACCCGTATTCGATCCAAGTCGTGTCTGCCCCGGTTTCCGGCATGATTGGGGCCATGAGGTAAAGTAGCCGGTAAATACCTTTTTTCAAGCCGGTATCGAGTGTTAAGATAGACTTGCCTTCTATGCGTATATGTTCTCCTTTGCGGGAGATGATTGTACCATCCTCGGTACTCATTGTGCAAGTGAAGTTGGAATAACGGAAATCCTCCGTCTCATCCCGTAAGGTGATGACATGCTGGTCACCTACGAATGTGTCCTCGTTTTCCGAAGGCGTGATTTTTGGATCGTTATCGTTTTGACAAGCGAACAATAAAATAGCGCATAAGCTATAGAGGTAAAACGGCCAGTTTGTTTTTCTCATGATTAAGAAGAATTTATTTTTGTGGGTCAAAGATATTTGGGATGGGAAATTCGCACAAGGAAAGGGTGGCGACAATTCTGACGGAAGCAAGCGACAAATTTGATTCTTTGCGAAAAGTGCGATGGATTCGTTCTTTTTTATTCTTTTCCAGCAATGATCTCCCGGTATCGTGAAGGAGGCATTCCATATCTTTCCCGAAAATAACGTTGGAAAGTACGTAAGGTTCCGAATCCGCTTCGCTCGGCAATTTCCTTTAACGTATCGGTGTTTCTCAGTGAAATCAGGTGTCGGGCATTCTCGAGGCGGTACATGGTGATATACTCTAATACAGTTTGATTGTTCACTTCCCGTAGTGCATTCGCTAAGGCACGTTCGTTCAATTGCAGGGCTTTGGCCAGTTCCTTGCGGTCTAAGGCCGGGTTTCGGTAAGGTTGCTCGTTGATCATGAACGTATTTAAACGCTGTATAATTTCAAGGGATACTGATTTTGCCGAGGTACTATCTGCCGGTTGTTCTTGATCGTTTTGTTCCAAAGGCAAAAAATACTGGGCCCATTTATCACGTTCCTCCAGCCGAGTGACGAGTAAGTGGTTTTTGGCATTCAATGTATGGGCATATATGATATATAAAGATAATAGAAGGGTAATAAGGGCAATGATGATAAAGGCGAATTGCAGATAACGTGTTTTTCGCAGGTTCTCTTGTTGTGTCTTCTCCACTTGGTATTGGACTTGTAATTCGTTTAGCTGGCGGGCGATCTCCTCTTTGGCGATGGAATCGTTCGCATGGATATAAGTGCGGTAAAGCCCTATACTTTGTTGGGATTGACCGCTTAATGACAATAATTCGGCTTTGGAGAGTAAATCTTGTAGATAAAAGGAGAAATAGTATTGATGTGTATTCAATAACGTATCGATATCAGCGATCGCTTCTTTGTATTTTCCTTCGTCGTATCGGAGCATATAACGTGCCTCGTAGAAATGCTCATAGGCTCGGGCGGGAAAGTCGGGGCGCATATAGGAGAGTGCCTTATTCAGGCAGTCGCTTGCTTCTCCGGTCCGGCCGGTTTTCAGTAAGCCGATAGCACGGAAAGAAAGATGAGTAACGGGATAATGTCCGCTGGGATCCTTCCAGCCTTGTCCGTTCCAGTAGTCCAGCATCTCTCCGTATAGGTCGGCAAGGGGAAGTATCTCATTGTACGCTTCTCGCTTTATGCAAGTCATCATTAACCATTCACATACACTTTGCGCCGTAGAGAATGCGTTAAGATTTTCTTGATAAGGAGGACAGGTTTCCAGACTTTCTTGCAAGGTGGCATACGCCTTCTCGTATAGGTTGAGTTTATAGAAGATCTGTCCTTGTACCCGAAGGGCCATGGCTACGCAAATCGGCAAGTCTAACTGTTTAGCTTGCGAATACATTCGTGCCGCCTCTTGTTCTGCCTTCCGGTAGGCTTGGTTTGAGAATAACCGGCTTATGAGCAAGTTGTAAGAAGCGAAATAGTAATCGTATTGCCGGGTTTCATACAGGAAGGATAAGATTGGGCGTAACTCTTTATCCAAGTCTCCGGTCGGACACTTGTTTGCGAAAGCTTGGGCATACAAGATGTAGGCGTAGCCTATATCAGCAGTGTCTTTTCGCGATTCCGCATTATGGATCACTTTTTTCCAATCTTCGAATGCTTCGCTTTCCTGGGCCTTTTTCTTCAGTATCTCAAAAGAGTCACGTTGATTGGTCTCTACACGTTGTGCTTTTATACATGAAAGCCCCATGAATAAAAGGACTATGATGGAAAGGCAATGTTTTACATATATATAATATGGCATGACGAAATGAAGTTCATGATTTCCTAATACGAATATAAGAATAATTTGTCTGGGGCAAACCCGTTGAAGTTATCCAAGCTGTTCCTTCATCATTTGCTCCATATGCGTGAGGAAATTTCGGGTAAGACATTGGCGTAAATCTTGTATGCTTCGATTCTGCGAAACGTACAGCCGGAGCTTTATAAGGATGCTTTAACTCCTCGGGATTACCGGTTACCAAGTCCGGGTCTAGTAATTTTACTTGCTTCAGATAGATCATACAGGATATGTTTTGTTGCAAACATAATGAAAATATCAATGGAATAAAAGATAATATTGTAATCGTTGTTGTTCATGCTCCGGAAACTCTTCCAATAGGGATAAATCCTCCCAGCCCTGTAATTTTCCTTTTTTCCGGATCATTTTCTCGATGATCCTAGCTTGTTTATAGCTGATATATGGGTGACTGGCCAGTTCTTTAGCTGACAGTTGGTTGACAAGTAGCTGACGGATAGCTGACAGATCTACGGAAAACCACGATTTCATCGCTTCATAGCGTTCCTCGTCGATGCCATATACTTCTCCCAGTTGTTCCACGGAATAAAAGCCTCCTAATAAGTCTCTGTATTTAATGATCCGCTTAGCAAAAACACTACCAATTCCCGGAACTTTCTTAAGGGTGGTGGTATCGGCCGAATTTAGTTCGACAACCGTTCCTTGCGGCCATTTTTCTACCTTGGGATAAGGGGGGGAATCGGACTTTGACTCCCTTCGGATGCGTTTGGATTTCCATTCGGAAGGGATTTTAGTTTCTTTCGAGTGGGATTCGTTTTCTTTCCGAATGGAATTTGAAGTTGTTTTATTCGGATAGATCCGTGTGGAATCTTGTTTGATTCCGGTGTTTGCCAATGGGACTGTTTGAATTTGGGAACGGTAAAAATCCGTCCCGATAATTGCGATCCATGCCATCGTTATCAAGGAAAGGAGTAGGGTAAGAGCTTGTCTTTCCCCCTTGGAAAAATAAAGTAAATCACGCCATTTCATAGTCTTATGTTTTGATTTGTGGAACTTCTGCCGGCAAAGGTAGAAGTTCCGTTTTTATAAGCAAGGGATTGTCGGTATTATTTACTGGTAATCCATCTCAGGACCCCTAATTCGTTCAGGAATACGATACCGATGGCGATTGGGGCCACATATTTCATAAAGAATACGTAAGCGCCGAAAAGACGGAACTTAAGAGTTCCCTCATTGGTCAACTCGGCTTTCAATACTTTTTTATCGACACGTGTACCTACGAAGATACAAGTGAGCATACCTCCCAGCGGCAGCATGATCTTAGCGGTCAGATAATCCAGCGCGTCGAAAAAGGGCAAGCCTCCGATCGTGAACCCTTTCATCACCCCGAATGAGAGTGAACTGAAAATACCTAAGAAAAAGACTCCTAAGGAAACGATCCAAGCCGCTTTCTTCCGTGTCATATGAAACTCCTCGAGAACGTAGGCCGTAGCCACCTCATGCAGGGAGATCGTGGAAGTCAGTGCCGCCATCGCCAGTAAAATATAGAAAATACAAGACCATAAGCCACTTAACGGTAATTGCCCGAATACGTTCGGTAACGTGATAAACACGAGTTCCGCACCGGCGGAAGGGGTGATACCGAAACTGAATACCGCCGGGAATATCATGATACCGGCCAATACGGCGACAAACGTATTAATGATTGTCACCTGCCAAGCGGTGGCTTGCATATCCGTATCTTTCCCGAAGTAAGAGGAATAAGTGATCAGGCAGCCCATGCCCAAACTCAATGAGAAGAACGCCTGTCCGAGTGCGCTCAAGACTACCGAGGAAGTCAATTTGCTAAAATCCGGCTTGAAAAGGAAAAGTAATCCAGCCTCAGCGTTTGGTAAGGTCACGGAACGTACGCACATTACCAATAAGATCAAGAATAGAAGCGGCATCATGATCTTAGAGGCTCGCTCGATACCTTTCTCTACACCCGAAATAATCACGAAGTGAGTCAATCCGATAAAAGTCCCCATCCAAAAGATCGGACGGAAGACATTGGAAGCGAAATCTTGAAAATCGGCCGTATAGTCTATATCCGGCTGTCCATACAAACGGCCACTTAGCGTTTGCCAAACATATTCGAGCGTCCAACCGGAGACAACCGAGTAATAACTTAAGATCAAAAACGCGGCCAAGATTCCATTGTATCCGATCCAGCACCATTTTGTACCGGGAGCCATCTTCTTGAAAGAACCCACCGTATTACTACGGGAATACCGACCGATGAAAAACTCGGTTATCATTACAGGAATACCTAGAAATATCATGAAAAGTATGTAGACCAGTAGGAATGCCGCACCTCCATTAGCTCCTAGCATATAGGGAAAGCGCCATACGCTTCCCAGTCCGACGGCGCATCCTACGGTAGCTAGTACTACGCCCAATTTACTACCGAATGTGACTCGATTGTTTGCCATATTATTTATTGTTGCTTTTATGCTTTTAATTGTTACCTATTTTCTTATTTTCGGGGACAAAAGTAATAATTTGAATTAATTTGTTCATGCAAAGTATAAATAATTTAGTGAAAGGAGTATGAAACGAGGACGTAAGAAAAAGTTAGCAATCTCATTGATGGATTATATGGGAAAACGAAGAGACATGAAACGGCAGTTAAAGAAAGAAGGGACGGCCGAGTTGTATGAGGTGGCCGTAAGGCATTTTTTAAGATTCGTGAAGAACCCGGGGTTCTGTTTGGCCGATTTGAATCGTGCGTTGGTGATAGATTTCATCACGTATCTTCAGGGAAAAGGATTGGCTACTAATACGGTAAATACGTATATCAGTAGTTTGCGGGCACTTTATAATACGGCATGCCAAGAGTCGTTGATTCCTGCGTCGTATTATCCGTTTGAGAATTTGAAACTCCGGCGTGCGATGACGGCGAGGCGTGCGATTCCCGCATCTTTGTTCCAGCAAATCGCCCAGATCAAGGTGGCGGATGACCCGCAAGTGGAATTATCGATAGATCTTTCCCTATTCAGTTTTATGGCTTGCGGGATGCCTTTTGTGGATATAGCGTACTTGACGAGGCAGAATATCCGGGGTAATGAGTTGGTATATCACCGTCATAAGACAGGACGTATGATCCGATTGGAGATAACCAGTAGTATGTGGCAGCTGATCCGGAAATACGCAGATCGGCAACGAACGACCGGATCGCCGTATTTGTTCCCGATTCTTCCGCCCAGGAATCCGGACCATTTGAGGTATAAGCGTAGCTTGGCTCGACATAATGCCCGGCTGAAACGGATCGGGCAAGCTTTACGGTTACCGAATCCGTTTACGTCGTATGTTGTTCGCCATAGCTGGGCATCGGAAGCTTTACGTTGCGATATGCCGATGGCCTTGATCAGCCAAGCGTTGGGGCATTCTTCGGAGAAGACGACTCGTTTTTATCTGGAAGAACTGGATATATCACGTTTGGCTCATGCGAACATGAAGGTGATAGGTTCTGTAAATCGGATTCTAGAGAAAAGGATGGATGGTTTGTGAACTTATTTATGGAATAAGGAGCCTCATAGAACTTATTTATGGAATAAGGTTTAGCATTAATGTTAGTGAAGAATAAACATTAAGCGGCATCTTATTGTCATTTTTATAGTATATCATAGATCATACGAAACGTATTGGAAAAACATGTACGTGTTTTTCTGAAAAGACGTACATGTTTTTTGAAAAACACGTATATGAAATCCAGTAAATAGTATCGTGTCTCTACACAGTTATCAATCAATGGCTTAAATATAGACCTGCCCAAACGAACTTATTGTATTATTTATTTTTGATATTCAAGATGAGTATATTAAAGTGTAGAAATTCTATCTTAGTTTAGAATGTGAATCACGAGGGTAGACATGGCTAGTTTTAGAGGCATATCTTCCCCTAAATCCCTTATTCAGTGGAAGGGACTTAACAATTTTAACACAAAAAAGTTGTGACAATAAAATATTTATTATGTACTTTTGTAAACTAATGAGGAGGAAGCTATAACTTTAACGCTAAAAACTCCTTATTCCATAAATAAGTTCTATGAGGCTCCTTATTCCATAAATAAGTCCACGGGCCATTCTTGCCGTTAGTTGATTTTAGGAGGTTGGGCCTTGAGGGGCAGAAGGGTGAGAAGATATTAAGATTAACAACCATAATGAATAAGAAAGAATGAAGAAGACGATTTTCATGCTATTCTTGTTGGCAGTCCCGTTTCTTTCGAGAGCGCAGGGGGTGCCGGTCGAAGGGAAAGGCTCTATGATTGGGATCAAGAGCAATATTCCTTATTGGGCTACTGCCACGTTTAATTTGGGGGCCGAGGTTTATCTCGCCCGTCATTGGACACTTGAGTTGGAGGCAGGCTTGAATCCGTTCAGCGGCAAGAACGATGATGGGAGTTATGGCCGCTCACTGAAGCATTTGCGTCTGCACCCGGAGTTGAGGTATTGGTTTTGCGAGACGTTTAACGGCCATTTCCTCGGTGTGCATACGCCGTACCTATTATATAATGTAGCCGATATCAAATGGCTGGGTACAGAGGGCGAGCGTCATCAGGGATGGGGCGCGGGAGCTGGTGTCAGTTATGGATACTCTTGGCTGCTGTCTCGCCATTGGAACTTGGAGGCCACGGTGGGCGTAGGCTATCTGTTCTTGAAGTCGGATAAGTATCCCTGTGCGAATTGCGGCCGCAAGCAAGAAGGGATCAAGAAGCATTACTTCGGGCCTACGCAGGCGGCGATCAATCTCATTTACCAATTTTAAATCGATGGAGGACTGAAAAATGAAGAATCTACAAGGATGGATGATACTTGGGATCGCCTGTTTGGCCGGTTGTGTTGGCTCTACGATTCCCGTACAGGCGCAGCAGGCGGCTACCGCCATCGTCGTGAAGGAGCGGTTGGTGGAACATGTGGGCGATCGCTTGATAATTGATATGAAACTAGCGTTGGACGAGTTGTCGCTACCTGCCAACCGGAGTTTGGTTTGTACGCCGCTGATCGAGCGGGACGATAGCGTAAGGGCTTTGCCTCCTGTGATCGTGAACGGGCGCAACCGCCAGATCCAGTACGAGCGATCCAAGCGTGATGCGATGGCGAACGAAGAGTTTGTCTTACGCCGTTACAACGGGAAGGAGCAGACGTTCGATTACCATGCCTCCATTCCTTTCGTCAAGTGGATGGAGCGTTCGGAGGTGTCGCTGGTAGCCGATTTTTGCGGTTGCGGCTGGGAGGCGTTGAGTAATGATAAGTCGCCGCTTTTCCCGATCCGAATCGCGGAGCCTGTGGTATTGCGTCCGCTTTTGGCCTACGTCACGCCGGAGGCGGAACGTGTGAAAGAGCGTGTGAAGGAAGGAAGCGCCTTCCTCGACTTCCCGGTAAACCGCACGGAGATATATCCCGAGTATCGCGACAATCCCTCGGAGTTACGTAAGATCCTCGAGACCGTGTCGTCGGTGAAGGAGGATCCTTACGCTACCATCACGGAGGTATATATCAAGGGTTTCGCATCGCCGGAAGGTACCTATAAGCATAACACTTATTTGGCCGAGCATCGCGCCAAGGCGTTGATCGAATACGTGAAGGGCCTTTACCACTTCGAGCAGGCCCGTTTCACGGTGGATTTCGAGCCGGAGGACTGGGCCGGATTGGAGAAACGGGTGGAGAACTCCTCGCTTGCGGACAAGGAGGAGCTGCTGGCCATCATCCGTGCGGACGAGCCGAAGGATTACGACCGCCGCGAGGCGAAGCTGAAGGCGTTGAACGGAGGAGCCTCGTATCGGGTACTCTTGCGTGATATTTATCCCGCCTTGCGCCATTCGGATTACGCGGTGCGCTATACGATCCGTTCGTTCACGGTGGAGGAGGCGCAAGACTTGATCTACAAGGACCCCAGGCAGTTGAGCCTGAACGAGATGTTTCAGGTGGCGCAGACGATGGAACCGGGTAGCGACGCTTACCGCGAGGTCTTCGAGATCGCTGTGCGTATGTATCCGGACGATCCGGTGTCGAATCTGAACGCCGCCCTTACGGCGATCGACGCAGGTCGCTTGGAATCGGCTCGCCGTTATTTGGCGAAGACTTCCGATTCTGCGGAGCGTACCTTGGCAGAGGCGGCCATCGCCATGCTGGAGAACCGCTTGGACGAGGCGGAGGCCCTGCTGGGCAAGCTGTCCGGTGATCCTTCCGTAGCCTCACAGGTGGAGGAGAACTTGAGGCAGATCGCTGAGAAACGGCAAGAGTAAAAATAGGAATAAGATAACAGACATAAATTTTAATATTATGAAAAAGAAAAAATGGTACGTAGCGATGGCAACGGCGCTTTTATTGGCGGCCGGTTGTTCCGATGATCTCGACAACGGGAAAAATAACACCGGGGCGGAAGAGGATGGCGAGAAGGTCTATATGACGGTGAACGTCTCTACGGTTTCGCAAGGAACGCTAACGAAAGCAGATCCTACTCCTTCTAATCCTAATTCGGGGGGAGCCGGTTGGGGCGAAGATGGTAATGGTTCTCTTGGTGAGCTTTCTGGCTCTAAAGAGGGTATGGTATATGATGTTAATATATTCTTGGTGCCAACAAAAGAAGAGGTTTTGGAGGCTAACAATCAGCTGGAGTTACTGAATACTAACAATGGTAGTAGTATACAGATCGCAGGCCAAGGTTATTATTCGAATCTGGAAGGTATTGATGCGAGTCTAGGTGGAAGTGAGCCTGGTCATGGTGACGGAAAGGTTACGATGAAAGTAACCATGAAGAATCCTCTGACACAAGATAAGAGCAATTATCAGGTATTTGCCGTTATTAATGCGGGAGGAAGGTTGACCGGTATTATTACGTTGGCAGACTTGCGCGATAGAGTTGCCGCAAACGATAGGGCATTGTGGACTCCTGCTAGTAATATGGCGGAGTACCATCATTTTGTAATGTCTACACATAAGATGATAAGTGGTGCTATTCCTTCTAACGGCAGTTCTATCGTTGAACTTTCTGCTGCGAATATGGATGAGACAAATCCGGCTCAGACAACGGTGTTCGTAGAACGTTTAGCCGCTCGTATTGATTTGGCATACTCCTCGAATTTAGATCTGACTAATATACCGGGAACTTCTCCTGTAAAGAATAAGGGTACGTTCACGTTGAAGAGGTATAAGGTAGTGAATCAGTGGAAGGGCGAGAGTTATCTTTTTAAGCAAGTTTCTCCTACGGTACAGTATAACTATGGTGCTAATGCGGTATTGCCGGCAGATGGTACCAACGATCCTGTTCGATATTTAGGTGATGAGAAATGGATATGGAGGAATAATGACACTGGTGCCGGATCGTACAATTATGTGTTAGATCCGAATATCCGGGAAAAGAAATTGCCGGAAGGGGAAAGTTCTTCTTGGGATCAATTTAAAGATTCATATGTCAATTATTTTAATCCGAGCAATTCAACTGATTTGAATAACTTGGATAAGATGGTGTCTATGCCTACTTCCGGATTAAGCTATACACAGGAAGTAAGTGGTGATAGTCGGACATATTACCCGGTTGTTTATACCAAGGAAAATACGTTGGATCTGAACTCGCAGGTACATGGCTATACTACCGGTGTAATCTTCGAGTCTGAATTTACTCCGAGTAACAACTTTAAGGTGAGTTCCTATGAAAATGGGGAGATCAAGTCTGTGAATTTGCCTAATGGTGATAAAACGTTTCTTTCCGCGGCTCATTATAATAGTAATGGTTCTGTGTCACGTCTTGTTTATAAAGATGTGAAGAGCGTTGCCGCCCGTGCGTTCAATTTGGAAAACGACAAGGCAAATTTGTTGAAAGGCTTTATGGATGGTTGGGATGGTATGACTGTGAATGTCGATGCTATGAAGAATGCGATTCAAGGTATGTCTTCCCAAAATGGATTAGAAAGTGCGTTTAAGGAATATTTGGAGAAGGCTTTGGCTGATAACGCTACTCTTGATGAGGATCTTAAACAGAAATTGACTTATGCGGCTTTTAGGAGACAAGCTGATCATCTTCCTTCTAATGTTACCCCTGTATCTCAATTCAGCTCAGAGCAGATCGGCAATTTATACCAATTCTATAATGTTTCCCTATACAAAAGCGGAAGAAGCTATCACAAGTTTTGGATCCGTCATGATGATAACGGAAACGATGGTCTGATGGGCGTGATGGAATTCTGTATCGTACGCAATAACGTGTACCAGTTGTATGTGAAAGGTATTCGCGGCTTGGGCGATCCGTTACCTTATACCCCGGGTAAGGATGATCCCGGTACGCCGGATGAGAGTGATGATGTCACCATCGACGTCACTATCTACGTGAAGGATTGGGTAAAACGTACGAACAAAGACATTATCCTATAACCCTACCCCTTCGGGGGATTCTTACGATGCCCATTCTAAGAACCTTATAATGGGCATCATGGTTTACCTCCATCCCCGGTAGTACGGGCGGAGGATTACTGTGTATTTTAATAAAATGATTATGAACCGTTTATTTCATACCTGCAAACAGTTGATTGGCATAGCTGCCTTGTCCGTGGGGCTATACGCTTGCGATTGGATACACGACGACTCGCTGCCGCTTTGCGAGTTCCGCCTGTATTTCAAGTACGACTATAATATGAAATTCGCCGACGCTTTCCAGCATGAGGTAGACTTCGTTACGCTCTTCTTCTGCGACCAAGAAGGAAACTTCCTTTTCCAGCGGCGGATCGAGAAGAGCGAGCTGGACGAGCGGAACTCCATCGCCCTCGACATGGAGCCGGGTACCTATCAGGTAGTCACTTGGGCCGGGCTGGACAAGGGCAGTTACGCATGGAACGACCCTGCCGAGACGTCGCAGGCTGTCGGGAGGGCGCAAGACGTCAAGGTACGTACCTTGCGCGAGGCCAATACGACACAGCCCAACGAGCTGCACCCGCTTTGGCATAGCCTTGATACCTTCACCGTGACGCGCGATAGGCCCGAGGCCGACACCATCTCACTCGCCAAGAATACCAACAAGCTGCGGGTCGTGCTGCAAAACGTGATGGGCGAGGACATGGACGTGAATAACTTCTCCTTCCGGATCGTGGCCGACAACGGGTATATGGATTTCGACAACTCCTTGCTGCAAGATCCCACCATCCACTACCTGCCCTATTATACGGAGAACGTGGAGATCGGGGCGGATCCTACCCCGGGAGCTACCGTGGGCGGGCAATACGTGGCCGTGGCCGAGATGAACACCATGCGCCTGATGGCGGGACGCAATTACCGTCTTATCATCCGTCACCACGGATGGGAGAAAGACGTGCTGAACGTGAACCTTAACGATTACCTCCTCCTCACCAAGATGGAGGGACATCGTATCTCTGCGCAAGAGTATCTGGATCGGCAGGATGAGTACTCTATCATCTTTTTCCTTACGCCGAAGGTATGCCCCGATTGTCCGGATAAGCCTACGCCTCCGGACCCACCGGGACCGGATAATCCTGACAACCCTGACAATCCGAATAACCCGGATAACCCCGATGGCCCTGATCCGGAAGATCCTACGATCGTGGGGTACGCCTGCTTCAAGATACAGGTGAAGGATTGGGTGATTCGTATCAACGATGGCATATTGTAAACTGAGATTTATTAAATATCGCTAATGATGAGACGCTATACCATATATAACTTATTGACGGCGGTCGTCTCCGGCCTTTGCCTCTGTGGGCTTTTTACGGCCTGCGGCGAAGACCGGGGTGGCGATTTCCCGGATGACGACCCGAACCATTGTGTCGTAACCATCACTTTGCGGACTTCCCGCTCGGTACGACCGCCGCAGACGAAGGCCGGCGAGACAATTACTTGGGAAAATGATGATGAATACGAGCGAGACATCACGAACTGGCTGGTGGTGGCGTATGATGAGAGTGGCGTATTGGCGGGATATACCTCCAGCGAAGGTACCTATAATAAGGATGATGTTGATTCCTGCACGTCGGTGGATATGAGGTTGCCGGTCGGCACGTACCGTTTTTATGCGTTCGCCAACTTGGAGTCGTTGGAAGGTGGCGAAGCGCTTCTTGAACAGATCAAAAACACGAACCCCGCCTCGGGAGATCTGGGCTTGTCGGAAAAGGCTTTGGTAAGGGCGGTGAACATCCTGGCCTCGGGCAATAGCAGCATAGATGGGCGGAATGGTACACCGGGCAAGTTCGGTGGAGCGGATGGTATCGGAAATAGATTGCGTATCCCCATGAGCAGCTATGCCCAAGAGCATACGCTGCGACCCGCTCCGGCAGAGAACACATTCGGGATCCCCTTGATCCGCATGATCGGCAAGGTACGAGTAGAGATAACGAATAACTTGCCCCAAGCGATAATCGTAAGCAAACTGGACATCATGAACCTCCGCAAGGGAAGCCTGCCGATCTGGCTCTTGCCTTGGGGAGCGGATAAGTATTTGGAATTTGAGGGCGACGTGGACTTGGAGCAGCCTTTGGCGCCCAATTTTCCGAATGACGCGACTCCTCCGACGGTAAACTCGAAGGATCTTTTTGCAGAAGAGATCTTGCCTGGGGCAGATGAAAAACAAATACCGGGTAAAACGGACGGTAGTGCGGATGGTAATGTAAAAGTTTACACCCGCTATATCCCCGAGACCAACGCGGCCGTCGGAGAGAACGGCGGTGGCATCCACCTCGGTGTAGAGATCGAAGGCCGCCCTCGTACGGAACACCTCACGGGCTTCGACTTCGTACGCCGCAATGACCTGCTGGTCATCCCTGTCGTGATAACCAACATCACGACGAAATTGGAAGTAGCCGAGCAACGCCTCCCCATCGGGGTCTACCCGACCGCCTTGGTCTATGGTGAGAAGACGGGCGTGCAAATACTGACGCCTGTTGAGCATACCCTGCAAGCCGCCGGCGACTTGTCGATCCGTTTCGAGATATCTAGCATAGAAGGCGTGACAGGAGATTTCACGATCAAAGGTCTCCCGCAGGATGAAACGGTTACGGAAACAGCGAAAATTAGTTCGATCCAAGTAAAAAGCGACGAGAAACGTCTCATTACGGCCGTAAACGGAGAGGATTGTGACAAGAAACAGCGTTTCTACCTTCCCGAGGCTTCGGTCAAGGAAGGAAAGAAAGGTTCCTTCACGATCCGCACTCGGGAACTGGGTGGAAACGTGGATGCTACAGTCATCCTCACGCTCATTATAAACTATTATGTGGGTCAGGAGAAGCAAGAGATGCAAATCCCCTACACCATCAAGATAAGAAACTACAAATAACAACCATAATATAACAACAATAAACTAAAAAAGGAGGACCTGACGGATGAGACCATCAATCAACCTACGATATAAATCCCTGTTATTAACTTGCTTGCTGATCCTGTCCGCCGGTGCGGTTGCGCCGGCGTGGGGGCAACAGTACACGATTATTCCTAGTACACAAACTAAAGTCACTGAACGTGTGGATACAGTGTATGTAAAAGATGGGGTAGAGAGGGAGTTGTTTGTGCCGGAGTTGAGGAATAATGATGGGGGTAATGTCGATTCACGTTATAAATGGTATGTACGTTGGTATTTGGGAAATGGAAAGGATGTAAGCTCTTCACTAAAATCAACACCGGTTGACGTTACCACCGATAAACTAGTGAAAGGAGGTACTGCAAAAGTAGGATTCCATAATGCTTCATTAAAATTAGCAAATAATGGTAAATCGTTATTTTGGTATGATGGATTTTACAAGGAGTTTACATCCACCGCAACAGGAGCATCTACGGTTTCATACTTCTCATCTAAAGTGGAAGATGGTGACATTGTTGTATGTGATGTTAGTTTAAATAAGGTGAACGTTTCAGGATCTACAATTACAGAACCAGTGATTTCCATGCGTTACAAATTTGTCATTCAGCGTGCAGAAAATATAGCTAAGCGAATAGCGGCAATGAGTGGCTCTCCTTTTATTGAGGAAAATATATGGACTAGTGAGGGTGATGAGAATATTAACGTACAATTGGGAATGACTGCTAATAATTATGCGTGGTATAAAGATGGAACTACTCAAATTGTGGTAGGAGACTCTTATCGATATCAGATAAATGGAGGATCGTATCAGACTCTGAAATCTTGGGAGCAGATAATAGATTCTTTAAAGATTACGAATGAAACGACATTGCAAATTTGGGCTATTAATGATACGGAAATAAGCCCTTTGCTTTATAAGTATACACTTGCTCCAATCAGTGGTTCAGGCTTTATGCTGGAAGATAGCATGTTGGTACAGCAACAAGAGAATCGGCTGGATATGAGGCGGGAACCGGATAAACATAAGGATGTATATGAAATGATTGGTTATATTAATTTCGATAGGAATGATTCGATAACCCTTAGCGAATTAATGGCTGATAAATCAAAGAATATCGTATCCTGCAGTTTCGCAGAAAATGCATCAGATAAAAGCAAATGGTTGGATCCGGAAGTTACGGGTTATGCACCGTATAATTATAATACACAATATGAACAATATTCTCGTATACAAACACTGCAGAACCAATATGGATTGTTCCGTACGGCCAATTTGAAAGATTGTTCTAGGGATGGTCTATCGTTTGGCAATACAAATAAGTATTATTGGTTTGTAGCCAAAAAATATACTAATAACGATTTCAAAAACTCGCCAGAAATATATGACCGGACTTATTATAATACGGATAAAAAATCATTAGGGTATTTCTTTTATGTGGATGCGGCAAATTTGCCGGGACGTTTGGTGAAGATTAAATTGGATGGTATTATGTGCGCTCATACGGGTATCCTAGTAAACTTTTGGGTAAATGATATGACAACAAGAGCGAATGAGACTCATTCAGGTTCAAAAGGAGGTAAGCCTCTTCCTCCAAATATCAATATGAATTTCATTGGACGGGATAATCAAGGAAATGATGTTGTCTTGCACCGTTTTACTTCAGGAGATGCGCTTACGTACTATTCGATGAAGGATCCCTATAATGTTACGACTAATATTTCAGATAATCAGCCTCATTCGTATGAGACCAATGAATACATCGGCAAATGGCAACAGTTGGTTTATTCTTTCAACCTATTAGGGGATTTGAGTAACTATAAAGAGTTCTATTTAGAGGTACAAAACAACACCATTCATGCGAATGGTTCCGATTACGCTATCGACGGCTTGCGTATCTATCGTACCAAGCCGCAGATCGACGTGAAGCGAGTAGACGTGTGTTCTTCTGCCAACCTGACCGTTGCCACGGATTACGAACTTCTGCTCAAGAATATGGGTTGGAGCATTAATCCGGATGTATTGTCCGATCTGAATATGGGGAATGAAATAACGGAAGATTCAAAGCATATATGGAAATACCGCTATGGTTTGATGGGTGGAGATCCAACGAAAAGAAAAGATAATCTTAATAAAACGATCGGAAACGTTTATATTGGAGCTACCGATAAAAAGGAAAAAGGGAATATAAAGGATCCTGAAGATTGGATTACATTAAATACGGATTTGAAGGATTATAGTAATGAGCGCTATAACAACCGAAGCAAGGTGTATCGTATTATCGTTCCGACTAAAGAAGGGTTGAAGCATCAAGGATTTGAGGATCTGACAAATTATGAAACTGCGATGCGACGACAAATTGTCGTAAACCTGCGTATGGTCAATGATTTCTTATATGATGCAGCTAAGCGAGGAGTTTGGGATGAAGACATAACCGCACATGCCCAACAAACAAATGGGGAATCGTTCCCGAAAGAAGAGTATATCGCATATTTGAAACAACATTTGAGAGATCTTTGTGACAAATCAGAGTGGGACTATAAGATTCCTGATCCGAAAGACCTGGAGAATCAGATAGATCAAATAATGAATGGATATGACAATAGATATGAAGAACTGATACGAGCCGTATGTTCCGTGGTGGGTATTTCTCGTCCTCGTGTGCCTTGGTGGGATGAAGAAAATAGCAATACCATCCATTTGAGTGCCATTGATGTGGACAAGACTGAGTTGAGATATAAAGGTGAGAAACCTTACGGAAGCGGGACGAAGGTAGAGCCTGCCTCCGGTAAGTATGATGTGGTAATCTTTAGTGCGACCGCGACAGTTACTAGTAATCAAGGGGTGGATTTCCCGAATGCCTCTGCGGGAGATAGTTTCCAAGATCCTTGCTTGCTGACTACCCCTTTCACCGTACTCCCTTCCTTCACGGTCGTAGCGAATACCAAAAGTGATTTGCCGGAGGGCATGATCGCTTGCGAGGGACGGATCAGTCAGATCGAGAAAGCGACCGTATGGGTTGAACAGTTGGATGGTGACCAAAATCCAACCGGGGAACTGACGGAGTTTGAAAAGATAGACGCTTTCAAAGATCATTCATATACGTTCGATTGGTTCTTGGGCGACTCGCTGGAATTTGCGGCGTTCCATGAGAGGCATGGGGTATCATTAGAAGAGATATTGAGCTCTTATAGAAATCAACTTTCTAATGGAAATAATGCTTTGCCTTTCCAAGCAGAAGCTTTGATTGAGTATTGTAAAAACAATGACGAATATAAGGCTCTTGATTTAATTGAGGAATTGAAGACATTGCTCTTAGGTGATGTGGACACAGAGCCGAAATTAGTGATTGGCGGGAAGTTTGGATATGCGGAATTCCGTTGGGTAAAAAAAGTGGTAGCGATTCCTTATCTACCGGAGAGTATTCTTGAGGGTGAACAACGCAAATGGCTCTTCTGCGACAAACCTCAGGAAAAAGTATTGGAAGCTGCTCCCGCCCCGAAACTACTTGTTGGTTTCCCGGATGTGGAGTATCCGGAAGGAATGGAGCACTATCCCAATGTTCCCCTGCGTATCGGCTTGCCGAATATCGTAGAAGGAAGCATAGAGAATATTCCTATTCAAGGAAAAGGTTTGACGATGGGTATGAAAGAATCTAACCAATTGGGTCTGCCTGATGGTAATGCTAAGACTATATTCTTGCGGCAAGGGCAGACTTATATAGAGGTAGGTGATTTGACGGCTTTGTTTGCGAAAGCTAAAACTGAAACTGAAACTGATAATGGCGGCGGGTTATTCTCGATGACCTTTAAGAAGGATGCCTATAAAGAATTTGCCGAAGGCCAAATCTATTCACTTTATATCCCATTCGGTGAATATAAGGATGGAAATTTCGTAGCAGGCTCTTGCGAGGGATATGCTACCTTACTTATCAAGATCGTGCCGGAATACTTGACTTGGACGGGTAAGAACATCGGTGAGGATGCTGCGGCATGGTATAATGATGCGAACTGGCAGCAGTCTACGAAAGGGGAATTGTACATTCAAACGGGAGCAAGCGATGAGGATGCCAATGGTAACGATGATGTGACCGCCGCCTTCGCCCCGCTTCATTTCACCCGTATCACGATCCCGGGAGGGCAGACACTGGAATTGGAAGACTTGAAAGAGGATAAGAATTTACTGCAAGGAATTGATACGACATCTGAAACAAAGGCTACCCAATATATCCAATACGATATGGCGGTAGACAAAAAGGAAGATAATACGATCGTAGCTCCGTACTATATAAATAAGGTAAAGGCTATCTATTTCAAACCCGAGGCGCAGTTACGCCGTCAGCAATTCCTGACGTACGACACCGCCCGTGTGGAATTCGAGATGACACCTGACGCGAAATATTGGATGGCATCGCCCCTGCAAAGCGTATTCGCCGGCGATATGTACACCGTAAAGAACACGGGCCGTCAGAACACCTATGCTTTCGACGATATCACTTACCGCACGGCCAACAACGACCGCCAAGCCCCTGCCTTCTACCAGAAAGCCTGGGACAAGGCGATCACGATGTACGTGCCGAAGAGTGAGGTCGATCCGGTAGATCTCAATCTGATTTTGGGGAACGATGAATTAGACAAGAAGAATTACGAGATAGTCCAATCCAATTGGAGCCGTGAATACAATGATGTGAACGTCCCCTACGCTTTGGGAAAGGGATTCTATGCCAGCGTAGAAAAGAAGAATGCGACCGGCTTGGGCGAGAAAGTATTGGTACGCTTACCGAAAGCGGATACGGAGTACAAATACGAGCCATTGACCAAAGCCATGACCAAAGCCCCGACTTTGGCGGAACGGATCAATGCCGGCAAGCTGGCGGATGAGAAGCCGATCGAGGTGGTATTGACAGATACGAATGGAACGGAAGAATGGTGGAATACGGATAATGGAACCGTCCGTGTCATCGCCGATGGTGACGGTAAGCACTTCCTGTTGGGTAATCCGTATATGTATCCGTTGGATATCGTTCGTTTCTTGAAAGAGAATGAGGCTATCTTAGCGCAAAAATATTGGACATTGGATGTGAAGGAGGGGCTTGTTGTCGGTACACCTGATGTGGAATGGGAAGGTGGAAATGTTACTGATGCTACATCCGGAGCCGTTATCGCCCCCATGCAAGCCTTCTTCGTAGAGCTGAAAGATGCGGCTCAAACAAAAGCGGAAGGTACGGCAACCGGTACCGATCTGAAGGTGGTTCATTTCGATCCCTCCATGATGCAAGGAGAGCCGGAGAAGGTCTCTTCTTCCTTGCGTACCGCTACGGCCAAGAACCCGGTATTGAGGCTGACAGCGGAGCGAGATGCATATCGCAGCACGGCCTTGCTGACGCGGCAGGATGATGCTGCGAATAGTTATGAGGCAGATAAGGATGCCGTAATCTTGCTGGATACGGAACTGGAGGAGATCCCGCAAGTGTACACCATTGCCGGGACTCGTGCCGTAGGCGTGAACGTAGTACGACGGATCGACCAAGTGCCCCTTGGCGTATATGCCGGCGAGGGTAAGGGCGAGGTTACGCTGACGATAGAGGGTATTGGCGATTGGGCGGAGACGCTTTACCTGTACGATGCCGTGACCCGTAAAAGTACGGAGCTGTCGGGCGATACCTACACCCTGCGTCTGGACGGCAGCAGCCATGGACGTTACTTCCTAAGCGCAGGCTCGCCTACCGGCAATGAGGGGGTAGACAACGTAGAATCTATCTCTGTCTATTCCGCCGTATCGGGTAGGGTAGTGGCCAGCGCAAGCGAGGCATTGAAGCGGATACAGGTGTTTACGCCGATGGGTCGTTTGGTACGTACCTTATATCCCGCCCGTCCGACTTATACGTTCGATCTCCCGGCAGGCATCTACATCATCCGCGCGGAGATCGCCCGCGACCAGAAGACGGTGAAACTACGGGTTCAATAACACATCCGGCAGCACTGTCGTACGACCTTAGACAGTGCTGCCGAATGACCTTAGACAGATCGTATGTAATAGGAACGTTTCTTATTTGTTCCATCTTTTTTGGCAATCTGATATAAATCCCTACCTTTGCCCGAAACGAGACATTACATAAAACATATCGTCATGACACTGATAGCCAATCCGATTTACGACTCCGTGTTCAAGTTTCTCTTGGAGGATGAACGTGCCGCCAAGATCCTGCTCTCCGCCTTGTTGAGGCAGGAAGTCCGCGATTTGAAAATGCGCCGGAACGAATACACCAATTTACAACAGACCCGTATATCTCTTTTCCGGGTCGATTTCTCGGCGAAAATCGTGGATACCTCCGGTACGGAGCGTCTTGTCTTGATCGAGTTGCAAAAGACGTGGCTTGCCACCGAGACACTTCGTTTCCGTCAATACTTGGGAACCCAGTATCTGAGTAAGGAGAATATCGTGGAAGAGAGTACCCCGGGCGGTTTTGGCTTGCCGATCATCTCCATCTATATTTTGGGTCACAAGGTAGGTGATTTGGAGCAACCGGTGGTTTACGTGCGTCGTCGTTACTTGGATTATGACGATAATGAAATCTGTAAGGGGGTTCCCGACCCGTTTATCGAGAGCCTTACCCATGACAGTATCATCGTGCAAATACCGTATCTGAAAAAGAATGCCCGGAATCATCTTGAACGTATCCTTGCTATTTTCGACCAGGGCTTGCGTATGTCGTCCGACGATCATTTGCTTAATATAGATGAGGGGAAGATGGAGTTGGAAGAGCTTCTTCTTGTCAGGCGTTTGACTCTTGCCGCTGCCTCTCCTGAGATTCGGCGAGAGATGCAGGTTGAGGACGAAATCCTCTCAGAGATAGAAGCCCGTGATACGACCATCATGTTAAAAGATAAACTGATCGAACAGAAGTCCCAAGAGATCGAACAGAAGTCCCAAGAGATCGAACAGAAGTCCCAAGAAATCGAACGGCAGAAAGATATCTTGTGCTCAACGGTTAAGAACCTTTCTGCCCGCGGTTTGTCAATTTGTGAGATAGCGGATATTTTATCTATATCAGAATATCATATCCAAGAGCTGTTATCCAAATGAATCTACTTCTACCATGCCATCCTTGATATGGATCACCCGATCCGTGTTTGTAGCCAGCTGTTCGTCATGCGTCACGATGACGAATGTCTGGTTCATCTGGTCTCTTAACTCGAAGAAGAGGGCGTGCAATTCTTCCTTGTTCTTGGTATCGAGACTTCCGGAAGGTTCGTCGGCTAAGATAACCGCCGGATTGTTGATAAGCGCACGGGCTACCGCTACCCGCTGTTTCTCTCCGCCGGATAACTCGGCAGGCTTGTGTGCCATGCGATCGGAGAGTTTCAGGAAGTCCAGTATCTCTTTCGCCCGCTTTTCGGCCGCCGCCGATTTCTCCTTGGCGATCAGTGCCGGGATCATCACGTTCTCCAAGGCCGTAAACTCCGGCAGTAATTGATGGAACTGGAAGACGAACCCGATATTCCGGTTGCGGAAAGCCGCCAGCTCCTTATCTCCCAATCGTCTTGTCTCCGTGCCATTGATAACCAGCCGCCCGCTATCCGGTGCGTCGAGCGTGCCGATGATTTGCAACAAGGTTGTCTTACCCGCTCCGCTGGGGCCTATGATAGCGACAACCTCGCCCTTGTTTATCGTGAGGTCGATACCTTTCAATACTTGTAAGGCACCGAAACTTTTCGTTATTCCTTCGGTTTGTATCATATCAAGTTTCTTAGGACGTGCGAGGCAAGGAAACAGCCGAACGTAGCCGGCATATAAGAGACCGTTCCCGTGGTCGTACGTTTACATGTTTCGTTTTCAATTTCGATCACGGCGTCCGGATCAGCGAACTCGGTGGAAAATACGACGGGAATTCCCTTGCTTACGCCTAGAGGACGCAACCGTTTCCGCACCGCTTTCGCAAGGGCGCAATTGATTGTCTTGGAGATATCCGCAATCCGTACCAAGGACGGGTCTACCTTAGCTCCCGCCCCCATGGAGGACACGATAGGAATCTTATGGATATATGCTTGGTACATCAGGTATACCTTGGGACTTAGGGAATCGATAGCATCTACCACGAAATCGAGAGGAGCCGATAGGAGTACCTCCTCCGTCCGCTCGTCTCGCAGGAATTCATTCAGGACGGTTAATTGCAACTGGGGATTGATATCGAGCAAACGCTTGGCTACGACCTCGGCTTTTGGTATCCCTAGGGTGGAATGAAGGGCGGGCAATTGGCGGTTGATATTACTCTCGTTTACCGTATCGGCGTCTATGATCGTCATCTTTCCTACTCCGGCCCGGCAAATCTGCTCAGCGGCATAAGCTCCCACACCTCCCAGTCCAACTACCAATACATGGCTACGGGATAAGCGCTCCATACGCTCCGCTCCGAACAAAAGTTCTGTCCGTGTATTCCAATTGTAACTCATTTATCTATTTTTGAGCACAAAAGTAATCAATTGTTCCGGTTCCTCCAATACTTGCTTTTATCCGAAAGCTTTTTGTCTTGTTACTGCACGGTCGTTGCAGCGTTACTGCATGGTCGTTGCAGTATTACTGCATCAGCCTTGCAGTATTGCTGCACCCCGGGTTGCAGTGGATGTTTACGTCAATTTTGATCGCTTAGGCAGTACTTTACATTGTTCTTATCAAGGGGGTTCCGGTTCTTTTTGACGGTCTTACGTGCATCGACCAAGTATCTTAGTTGCGTTGGCAACGTATCTTAAGATACTTGGTCGATGAAGTTAAGATACTTTGCTGACAAGGGAATTATGGTGCGGTTGCCCTCCTCTTCCTTCGGGTTAGGCGTGAATCCGATGTCAAGGCAGAAATCGTCCGTGTATCGGACGTAATAGCCCGTGGTCCCATACGCTTCGCTCAGGATCGCCGTGTAGGTGGAACCTTCGCATTCTTCCATCTCTATTTGGCTGCGAACTTAATTATTTTAGATGAATTTGAACTCTAAATAGGGTATCCTATATTATAATGTACCCGAAGTCGGTTGCCGTAAAAAACTTGAAAAATAATGCCGGAAAAGTTTGGAGTTTATGCTTTATAGCATTACTTTTGCACCCGCATTCGAGAGAGAACGGCGCTTCAGGAATGA
>NZ_SRYM01000024.1 GCF_004793765.1 Parabacteroides distasonis
AGCCGCCGTCTTAGGTGAAGGAGCCAGTCGAAAGAGTGGCTCCTTTTTTTGTTATATACACCGGCCGTTTAATCTTCAATGATGTCTGCCTCTTATAGCTAGCTTCCATTTACAACAGCCATTTAGATGTAACATGACATGTCTGGTAGGAGGCATTAATAAAATACCGGCTATATCTTTTTTAGCCCAGAAATCAAGCAACCAAATCGAATCTTCATGATTTGTGGTTCCACCTTCTTCTAATATCCGGCTTATTCTTTGAGCTGGGATTTTGCGGCGTATGTCATCGGGAGATAAGGTTCGGATGATTTCTCTGCTTTTTCGTCCTACTTTATTCCTGTATTCTAAGAGTTCTTGAATACGTAGACTTTTGCTTAGCTGAATAATCTGGTTATCAGATAAGGCATTTCCTGTGTCTCTGATAGGGGAATTCATTCGGGTTTGCCAGTCTTCATTGAAGATCTGCTTTTCCCCGTTAACTAATATATTCATGGTCAGATCCTCAATTCTGCTGATATGCCATAATACCCAAGCGATGGTTTCATCTTTCGCTGTAGGTATAATGGCATATTCATCTTCCTTAAATCTCCGACAAGCTCATCGACCTCGTTTCTCTCATTACCGGACACCACAGAGAGGTGTAATTTCCCATGAATCTCAAGAAAGAGCTCCTTGGTATGCTCTATTAATTCCGGTTTACGGATAATGCGGTTTAATTCTTTATGTGATTCGCTTAATCCGGCTCCAAAGTATTTCATATTGGAGATTATTGGTAGCGTACGGCTGTCCCGGCGGCGGTAACCATCAGCATGCTTCCACTTCCTCCTACGGTCTCGTAGTCCAGATCCACGGCGATTACTGCATTTGCGCCCATTCGTGCCGCATGATCGCTCATTTCTTTCAAGGCCGTTTCTTTCGCTTCGCGTAAGACGCTCTCGTAAGAACCTGCACGTCCTCCGACAATATCCCGTATGCCTGCGAAGAAATCTTTGAATACATTCGCTCCGATGATCGTTTCACCGGATACGATTCCGAAGTACTGGGTAATTTCTTTTCCTTCGATCGTGTTAGTTGTTGTGAGTAACATAGCTTTTCAATTTAATCGTTTGAGGGCAAATATAAGATAAAGGGCGAACCAGTGTACTGATTCGCCCTTTGTTTTTATGTTTCTTTATATGAATTTATTTTACCGGTTGATCGGTCATGATAAACTCAAGCTTACCTCCATTTATGATATCGGAGTGGCTGATGAAAGGAGTTTCTAGGACTTTACCGTTTAGCTTGACTTCTTTAACGTATTTATTAGCGGGACTATTGTTGGTCGCCACGATCTCGAAAATACCGCCTTTTACATACATAGAAGCCTTATTTACCATCGGACGGCCCAATGTGTAAACCGGAATACCCGGACTTACCTGATAGAAACCTAGGGCGCTCATGACATACCAGGCAGACATCTGTCCGCAATCCTCATTACCGATGATACCATCCGGTTCATTCGTGTAGAAATTCTGCATGATATAATCTAAATACCCTTGGCCTTTCCATGGAGAATCTGTCCAGTTATAAAGATAGGCCATATGGTGGCTCGGCTCGTTTCCATGAGCGTATTGGCCGATCAATCCGGTAATATCTCCGGAGGCTTCCGCTCCGTCAATCTGCGAAGAGGTGGTGAATAGGGTGTCCAAACGTGTTTCCAGCTCTTTCTTGCCACCGATAGCAGTGATGAAGTTATCCATATCATGTGGTGCGAAGAAACTCCATTGGAAGGCATTTCCTTCGGTATAGTCGCTCTTCATATGTGAAGAATAGCGGGGATTGAATGGGATGCGGAAAGAACCGTCGCCCATTACCGGACGCATCATCTTCGTCTCGGGATCTAAATAGCGTTTGTAGTATTCAGCTTTCTTGGCATACTCATTCGCCAATTCCATGTTGCCTGCCTTCTTGGCGATTTGGGAGATACACCAATCCTCGTATGCCATCTCCAATCCCCACGATACGGATTCGGGAACAGAGTCGGCGGGGACGAAACCATATTTCTCCTTATAGTAAGGGTGCATCGTGATTAGATCCAGCTCACGGGTTCCTTTGAACTTCTCGGCAAGATCCTCACGGTAAACGGAAGAACGTGCGCCGGCTTCCGCCCACGTGCTCATATCACCTTCCGCTAAATCTTTCGCTACAAGGTCGGCGAGGACCGAGACGGCCGGGTATCCTACCATACAACCTGTATAACTAGAGGCTAAAGGCCATTTGGGTAATATTCCACCTTCTTTATAACCTTGCACGAGTACCTTGCCCCAATCTGTCGCTAAGTCCGGATTAATGATCGTCATTAACGGATGAAGCGCACGGAACGTATCCCATAAGGAGAATACGGAATAATTTACGTAACCCGGTTCGGCGGTATGTACTTTCTTGTCCATGCCCAGATAACGTCCGTCCACGTCTTGATAAGCGAAGGGGGCGATCATGGTATGGTAGAGTGCCGTATAGAAATTGACCATGACTTTCGGATCCGCCTCGATCTGGATCAAGTTTAACGCCTCGTTCCAAATATGCGTTGATTCCTCACGGGTCTTATCGAAATCCCATCCGGGCAATTCTGCCTCGAGATTCTTCTCGGCACCTTCCGGATCGATTACGGACAAGGCTACTTTTACGTAAAGCGGTTGTGCCTTTTCCGCAAATTTGTAATGGAACTTCAAATCTTCTGCCGTATTCAAGCGCAAGAACAAGGAGTCTTTACGTAATTTCCCGTCCATGTATTGGTATACGGTCTCGATCGGTTCCGAGAAAGTAATCCGATATGACATGGAATGGAAATGTGCCCAACCTTGTGTCTTCACGGTTCCTTCCACGGTGGAGTCATTTACGAGTAAATATTGGTTACCGACCAACTTATGTCCCCAGTTCGGTTGAAGGATATGCCCTAAGTCAAGCAGGACACGACGTTCTTTGGGATTGTCGTATGTATATTTATGGAAACCTACACGATCCGTAGAAGTCAATTCCACGTTGATACCAAAGTTATCTAAGCGTACGGCATAATACCCCGGTGTCGCTTTCTCGGTCTCTTTCTTGAAGGTAGCTACCGGTTTGATGGAATCTCCACCAGAGAAAGGCAATAAAGCTACGTCACCCAGATCGCCGATACCCGTACCGGAAAGATGCGTGTGGCTGAATCCATAGATATGGTCGTCGTCATAATGGTAGCCGCTGCTCGCGTCCCATCCCAAGATATGGGTATCCGGGCTTAGTTGTATCATCGCGTACGGACGGGTAGCTCCGGGGAATGTGTGTCCATGGAATCCGGTTCCGATGAATGGGTCTACATACCTCACCTCGTCTTGTAGTTGCGGCGACTCCGGCGCTTGCTTGCATCCTACCAGCAGGCAGGCAAGAGCGGCCTGAAAAAATAAGATCGTTCTTTTCACTGTTATTATTGATTTAGTTTGTAATAAGCGAATTATCAATCATCTGTCACAAAGATAATGGCTTTGGGGGAATATTGGAAATTTCCTTTTAAAATCTGCAACCTTTTTCGGGGTTGGCTCGTCTTATAGATAAAAAAGTATGGGAACAAACGAATTTACAACAAAGATATTGCCGCTGAAGAATAACCTTTTCCGGGTTGTTTTCCGGATTACCGGAGACGTGGAGCAGTCTGAGCAGATCGTTCAGGAAGCCCTGCTTAAGGTTTGGGAAGACCGGGATAGCTGGATTGTCATTGAGAGCTTACCTTCCTATTGCATGATGGTAGCACGTAATCTGGCATTGAGGGAAACGTATTCCGGAGATAAGGAAAGGATGGAGCGGTATGCGGTAAGGTAATCTGTTTATGGAGCGTGTATGGACTATCAACGAATAAATAAGTTGCTGGATAAATATTGGGAATGTGCCACATCCGTGGAGGAAGAGCGGGAATTACGCCAGTTTTTCTCCTCAGCGGTGGTACCTCCCGACTTATTACCTTATAAGGCTTGGTTCGTATCTCATGAGGCCGAGGCATTACCCCCTTTGGGGAAAGAATTTGATGCTCGTATATTAGAACATATCTCGGAAGATCGAAAATTAATCACTACATTTGGAACGTTATTTAAATCTATTACTCATTTAATACATAAGACTATGGGAACGAACATGAAGAAAGCCTTTACCACCCTTTTATGCCTTTTGTTTTGTATCACGATCTCGGCACAGGATAAAGCCGCAGATCTCAGTAAGCTCGTAGGCGATTGGTCCTTCTCTGCCCCCGACGCTCCGTATGGATATCAAGATGGCAGTTTTCAGATAAAGCAAGAGAACGGTAAGTTGACCGCTAAAGTGAATATACAAGGTAATACATTGGAGATAAATGATGTCAAGGCGAAAGGAGATACCTATACCAGTTCTTTTTATGTGGATGGAACGCCTGTAGACTTAACTATGACCCAGAGAGGGAATAAGTTAGAGGGAATGGCCGACGCCGGAGGTATGCGGATTCCCGTGAAATTCAAGAAAACGAAGAAGTAGCCGCTTTGTGGTGCTCTGAGTTTCTGTTAACTTTGCGGCAAAAACTACAAAAGGATGTTTACAGTAATCGGAATCATGTTCTGCGGCATTGCCCTCGGATATCTCTTTCGTAAAGTAGAATGGCTGCAAAAGATCGGTAAGCCTATTTCTTATACGATTCTGCTTCTTCTGTTCCTGCTGGGAATTTCGGTAGGGGCCAATGAGTCTATCGTGAATAATCTTACGACGTTGGGCGGGCAAGCCTTGTTGATCGCCTCGGCCGGTACGTTGGGAAGTGTCTTGGCGGCGTGGGGAGTTTATCATTTCTTTTTTAAGGAAAGGAGCCGGGGATGAAAGGGAGTTTGATCGTCGTGGGCTTCTTTGCCTTGGGATGCTTGTTGGGATGGAGCGGCTATCTGCCCGGGATTATTATTGAGAATGATATAACGGTTTATGTACTTTACCTCTTGATGTTTCAAGTAGGGATTAGCATTGGAAGTGATAAGAAACTGAAAGAGATTTTGTCGAGTATACGGCCTAAATTGCTGCTGGTGCCGTTGGCTACGATTGTCGGGACGTTGACATTCTCCGCTTTGATTAGCCTTGCGCTTACGAAATGGAGCGTATTCGATTGTTTGGCGGTCGGAAGCGGTTTCGCTTATTATTCATTATCATCCATCTTGATAACAGAGCTAAAAGAACCTACGTTGGGGGCGCAATTGGCGGCGGAGTTAGGAACGATCGCCTTGATCGCTAATATTATCCGTGAGATATTCACTTTGCTGGGCGCTCCGTTGTTCGTTAGATATTTCGGAAGGCTATCTCCGATCTGTGCGGGAGGAGCCACTACGATGGATACGACATTACCGATCATCACTCGTTATTGCGGAAAGGATTTGGTCTTTGTCTCCATTTTTCATGGGATCTTGGTTGACTTCACGGTTCCGTTTTTCGTATCTTTCTTCTGTTCGATGTAAAAAACAGCCTTGCGAGGGTTTGCAAGGCTGTTTTCAAGGGTACGAGGCCGTTTGCGAAGATTTATAGGCTATCGTATGCTTTGCAGCATCACTTCTACCGCTTTTCTTAATTGCGCGTCCTCACCGCTTAACTGCGCCTCGGGTGTATTGTACACCTCGACATCCGGTTGCAGTTGTTGGTTTTCCAGATAATTGCCTTGCATATCTTTCACGCCTACTTGCGGGATACCGAATACCAAGGTCGGATCGATTTGTGTTTCCCACCATACGGCTGTCATGGTTCCCGGAACCGGGGCACCGATCAGCTTGCCGATACCTAAGGTCTTGTAAACCCAAGGGAAGCCATGAGCGTTCGAGTAATTATCCTCGCACATCAAGACACAGGACGGTTTGGTCCACTTATTGTAAGGATCGCTACCGATGTATTGCCCGCGAGGCTCGAAGCGCTGATACTCCTTGCCGCTTAATAAGGTTGCCAGATCATCATGCAACCAGCCACCTCCGTTATGGCGGGTATCCACGATCACGGCTTTCTTATTCCGGCAACGGCCTAATAAGGCGGAATAAACCTCACGGAAACTTTCGCTATTCATACCTCTCACATGTACGTACCCGATTTGCCCGTTCGATAATTTATCGACGGTTTCTTGGCAATTCTCGATCCATCTTTTGTAGAGAAGGTTTGATTGCTCCCCGTTACTGATCGCTTTTACCTGTTCCTCGAAACGTTGTTTGCTGATAGGATCATAGACAGAAAGCATTACTTTCTTACCGACTTTACCGCTTAGCAGCGGATAATAATCGGCGTCTTTCTTTATCGGTGTTCCGTCTATTTTCTCGATGATACAGCCTTTCTTTATCTGGCTGTCGGCCAATGTCAGCGGGCCCTTGGCTATGATTTCCTCGATCTTCAATCCGTCTCCCGTGTATGCGTTATCGAAGAAAGCACCTAGGCTGGCGGTTTCCGGCCCGGTTAGTCCCGGATTATAGCGAGCGCCCGTATGGGAGCCGTTCAACTCGCCCAATAGCTCGGAAAGCATCTCTTGGAAGTCAAAATTATTGTTGATATGCGGAAGGAAACGGGCGTAAGCGGTCTCATACCCTTTCCAATCCATGCTTCGGAGTGTCGGATCATAGAACTTATCCAAGACTTGACGCCAAGCGTGATGGAAGATATAAGCACGCTCCTCTGCTGGGCGATAAGCGAACTCGGCCTTGAAAGCGATCGGCTTTTCCTTGCTATCCTTCAACTCTATCTTTTTCAGTTTACCGCCGGCGGTAAGATAGAGGTTCTCTACTTTCTTATCGGCGAATAAAGTGCCTCGACCGACATTCTTGAGCAGTAATTTAGTGGACTTTTCCTTCAAGTCGTGTTCCCATAAATCAAAGCCTTTCTCGAAAGCGGCGCAATAATATAGTTTATCTCCTTTCGGGGCGAGTACGGCGTCTCCCAACGAGGATGAATGAGCGGTCAGGCGAATAATCCGGTCCTTGCGGTTCTCCAAATCAAACTTCAAGGGGGCTACAGGCTTATCCTTATCCTCGTCCTTATCTTTGTTCTCATCCGTTTCTACCAAGGCCAGTTCTTCTTTACTGAGGCGGAATTTATCGTAAGCCTCACCGTCGAAGAACATGATGTACACGTCCCGTTCGGCTCCCCAGCTACCGTGGCTGCGGAAACCGGCACGGTCGGAAGACCAGATCATGGCCTTGCCGTCTAATACCCATTTTGCGTCGCCATCCGAATAACCGCTTTCCGTCAGGTTCGTTACCTCGCCGCTACCGTCCGCTTTCACGAGGGCGATATCCGTATTGTTCCATCCTCCGACGGAGATGTAATCTACCAAGAACCATTTGCTGTCTGGCGACCATTGGAAATGCTGGTCTCCATCGCTATACGAGTAGAGATATTTCCCGTCTAATACAGTACGGACCTGCTTGGTCTTTCGGTTGATAACACGTAAGGTGGTGCGGTTCTCAAGGAAAGCCACCTCGTTACCATCCGGAGAGTATAAGGGTTGGAACGAGGTTTGTCCGGATACGACAAGAGGCTCCTCTTTCAATTCCGGGGCGTACGTGAATTGCTTATCTTCGTCACGTGTAAGTTTACTTTCGTAGATTCCCCATGTTCCTTCCCGTTCGGCGGAATATACCAATGAACGTCCGTCGGGGCTGAAATCTATATTGCGCTCTTGTTGCGGCGTGTTCGTGATTTGACGGGTCGTCTCGTATTCAATAGAAGTTACGTAGACATCGCCACGAGTAATAAACGCTACCTCTTTCCCATTCGGGGAAACGGCGATATCCGTAGCTCCAGCGGTCAAGAGACGCTGGATCACGTCGTTTTCGATCTTATCGGCGACGATCTGGATATTCACCTTGGCAGGTTTCTGTCCCTCCTTAACGGTATAGATCTCGCCGTCGTAGCTATAGCATAGAGTCCCGGAATTATCGGAGGTAAGGAAACGCACGGGGTGGGTGGTATGCGTCGTGATTTGTTTCTCGCTGTTACCTGCCAAATCCTTCTTGAAGATGTTAAAGCTTCCTTTCTCCTCGCTGAGGTAATAGAAGGACGTTCCGTCCGCGGCCCATACAGGATTGCGATCCTCACCGCCAAAAGTGGTTACTTTCCGGAAAGAGCGGTCTTTGCCAAGCGTACATAACCATATATCACGGGTGATAGAAGACTGATGATGCTTGCGCCAAGGGTCCTCGTAACCTTTATAGTCATTGTATAATAACTTACTGCCATCCTTGCTGAGGGCTATATTCTCCATGTATAACGAAGAATACAAATCCGGCCTTCCTCCATCCGTGCTTATCTCATAGACTTGCATAAAGCGGGTGCCGGGGAATTGGATATCCTTAGCGTCTTGCAGTATGTTGGCCAGATACAAGATGTGTCCGTTATCTTTAAAGGTCGTGGGATATTCGTTCGTGGAGTGGGTGGTGAGCCGCCTGGGTTCCCCTCCCTCCTTATTCATGAGGAATACATCGAAGTTACCGTTACGGTTGGAGGCAAAGGCTATTTTCTGTCCGTCGGGCGACCAGACCGGACGGGTGTCATGCGCCGGATGTGTTGTCAACTGCCGGGCTTTCCCTCCGGAAGAAGGAACCGTGTAGATATCCCCTTGGTAAGAAAATGCGATCGTCTGCCCATCCGGGGAGATCGCGCAGTAACGCATCCATAACGGACTGTCGTCTGCTTGCGCCGCCGCCGATAAAAATAACGCCAGCGCAGGAATCATCAAGTTTTTCATGTGTACTCTAATTTTAGATTTACAAATGTAATCAGACTCGTGGATATATGAAAGTAATGTAGTCGTTTTACTATACATAGAAAATACGATTAGTATTATATAGTATAGTCAAGCTTCACATGTTCTGATCTTTTCACACCCGTGAAGAGATCTTTTCACCCAGGTGATACAATCGTTTCATGTATGTGAAAAGATTGTATCACAGACGTGAAACGATCTTTACATGTAGATGGATAAGCTACTGCCGATACTACTTTTATCTAATAGAAAGGCTCGCCCGTAACAGATCCTCGTAAGTGTCTCCGCACTTCCTTTCACAATCCTTACGGCATATCGCTGACATAAAGCTGGTTGGTCGACATGAAACGTGCGATAAATAAATTATGTGTAGATAAATGTATATTGTATTATGCGGTTATGGATGGATGCTATTTTAATAATGTACGTTCGTACATTATATATAATAAGTATAAACGGCTAGTTAAAACGATCGTTATAATTCGTCATTTGCAAAGGTACGCGTTTCTTTGATACCTGCAACCCTTCTTTGGTATTTTTTTTGCCCCTTATTCGCTTTCTTATCAACAGGATAGCCTAACGCTAACGAAAGGCTTGTTTCCTCTTACGAACCCTCCCGTTTCACATCTTAAAAACGCAAGATCTAAACGATCGTTTAGACTAGTCGTTTTCGTGTAAAACGTGGGTGCTAAACGACAGGGTGGACTTTAATTAACACTATTATTAATATTAAATTTTTGATTTATGAACAAGAAGTTTTCTACACTTTTGACAGGTATGGCACTGCTGGGTGGTGTTATGTCTGTTAATGCGCAAGATGCTACAGTTTCTCAGCGTGTAGATCCGGAAAATGCCTTGGGTAAGGAATGGAACCTAGGTGGTTTGAAGGAAGGGGCTAATGCCGGCCTTTATCAATTGAAGGCTACAATTGAAGAGAATGGTACTGCTACTGATGTTTATCTTGCGATGGTATTGGATCGCCAAACGGGAGATTATAAACTACGTACTTACAATGCGGCAGAAGCTAAGGCTAATTTGGAAGCTACCCTATGGTGTGTTTCTGTTTCTAGTTATAACCAAGGCCAGGCTCCTATCTATGACTTCCAGAATAAGTTGTCTGGAACCATGTTGGATATAACAATGGCCGGTCATGAAAAAACTGAGGCCGGTCTGAAGGGTGCTTGGAATCCTGTTTTAGGGGGTGAGATCGCAGGTTGGGCATTCTCTCGTTCATACAAGAAATTGGAAGTGGAAAGACCTTTGTATTCTTATTTCTCAACAGACTCAATTGTTGGTTTGAAAGCATATGCTGATGGTAAAGTTCAGGTAGCTAAATGGGGTGCTAATCAAGTAGGCGGTACAGCCGACATGTCTAATTTTACTTTGGTAGGTGCTGGCCAAATCGCATTGAGTGCTGATCAAGTAAATACGAAGTTAGGTCTTCTTCAAGATAAAAAGGCGGGTGTGCAATTGACTTTCAATCCGGATGTGAAAGGTACTAGCTTGAAGAATCCGTTCAATGAGCAAAAGTTTGTCGCAGAGGATAAGGATAACGACAAATGGCTTTTCATCAAGCAAAAGGACAAAGACGCTTATTTGAAAGTTGATACGGGTTATACGAATAAGACAGGCGCTAAGTTCTTGGCTTACGGTTGGACAGAGAAATTAGAAGGTAAAGCTAATGCTTACAGCTCTATTGACAGTGCAATACGTGATCAACACAAGTTTAAGTTTATCTATTCTCCGAGTGGTGATAGCTTGTACATCTATGTGAAAAAAGTTACTTGGAATAATGATGGCAAGTATTGGAATACCCATCTTTCGGAAATTGCGGTTAATGAGTATGAATACTGGCGTGTTTCTTTGCAAGACTTGATTAAAGATGAAACTTGTATCTTGACAGTCGATCCTGAGAATCAGAATACTCATATTTCTTTAGGTCTTAGCGGATGCGAGGAAAAGGGTTCATTCAAGACTTCTGTTGATGATGGCGTTTATTTCATCAAGAACAAGAAAGGACAGTATTTAGCTTCTCCGATCTACGCAGATGGAAATATCCGTTGGACAACGGTGAATGGGGATGAGCAGAGTGTCGCTCATATGCCGGCTTACCAATGGGTTGTATTGAAGAAAAATACAAGCAATGATAAAGTGAAGGCTGTGTCTCCGGTTACTATCTCTAACCGTGAATATGCGGATAATGTTATTCTAAGTGATCTTGATGGTGATGGTCAATTGGAGCAATATAAGACAGCTGTTTATTCTACTGTCCAATTAAGAAAAGCAGAGGGTGGTTCTTATATGTTTGTATATGGAAATGAGCTTCAAGCGGAGTGGGGCTCTGTTGGTGTAGACTCTTTGTTCTTCGAGAAAGTTCCGGCAGCTTCTATTTCTGATCCATATTTAGGTTACAGAAAGTTAGAGGAGGATTCTTTGTTGGTTAACAAATATACGTTTAACTACTGGCACCCATATGCTACGGATAAATACATCGCTAAATCATCAGACTCTACATTGACCGTGCTGGTCGGTAAAGATGGTTTCGTAATTGAGACATTGCCTGAGACATGGAATGCGGATAAGTCGGAGAAGACCTTTGCGACAATAGATATCCCTTATGGTTATAAGGTTAGCGAGGACGTGGCTAAGAATCGTATTAAGGGCTTGAAGACTCTTGTGAGAACGGCTTATAAGGTTTCTTATAAGGATAACAAGGGTGATCTTAGCCAATGGAAAGTGAATAAGGAGGATAAGTTCAACGTAGGTTCTTCAGCTAACGGTCATCAGCAAGATGCTACGACTTATTATGCGTTCTTCAAGGAAAACAATCATATCGGTGGAAAGCATTATTATGCGATCGTAAATGTTGTATCTAATAATACAAAATATGTATTAGGCTATAAGAAAGCTGGCGTATCCGATTATGACGGTGCCGCTACTTTGAAGGATCAAGTATTGAGCGAGACTCGTACTTCCGCTTTCGCTATCGAACCGGACAACACTCCGCTTTACCGTCGTTTCAACTCTCTCGAGCTTGAGGGTAACGAAGGCGACAAGGCTGATACTTTGCGTTTCATCGAGAAATATCGTAAAGAGTACTTGCAGGTTGAGAACAATCCTAACTTCATGAAGGAAGGTATCGACTTCTTGGGTATCTATACTCCGGAGAAGACAGAGGATGGCTTGTCATTCATCGTTGATACGGCTTGGGTAAAACGTGGTGCCGGCAACATTAAACCTCAGTATTTGATCTCTATCGAGCGTAACGATTTCGAAGGTGTTGAAGGTGTCGCTTGTACGGAGGATGATCATCACTTTACAGCGGAAGGTGAACCGACTGATAAATGGCATTGTGTTCATGCGAAACCGGCTGTTCCGGGCTTTGAAAGAGGTAAGTATTTGATTAACTTCCATGATTTCGCAGTGAAACATAATGAGGGTATTGCTGAAGCGAAGAAAGACGCCGCTTATATGTGGAAGAAATATGATCGTGCAGGTTTCGTTGAAGCTATCCGTGTAGCTGATACTCTGTATATCTTGAGAGATGAGTTCAAGAACTTACCTAATGAGAAGATCAATTTCGCTGACTTGAACAAGGCTGAGGAAGCAGCTTGGGCTGCCGCTAAGAAAGCTGGTGTAAGCAAGGAAAACTTTGTATCTTACAAATACATCTTGTCTGGTGACAACCACAAGTATGTAACTTGGTCAATGCGTTTCGTTAACAAGGAAATCGCCGCTAACGAGGTTGAGGAGGATAGAGCGTTCTTGTTTGAGTCTATGGCTGCAAATAGGGAAAGTGCGATCGCTCCTAAAAAAGCGGCTTGGTTGAAGATGCAGAATGGTTGCTTGGTATTGTCTGACGCTACTAGCTCAAGCTTTGATGAAACCGTTACAGGTGGTGATGACGCTTTGATCTTCAACGTAGAGCAGGGTGATGACATCGCTACGGACAACGAGACAATCGAGGCTGTAGAAGGCGTATCCGTGGTAGCTGGCAACGGTACTGTAACCGTTCAGGGTGCCGCTGGTAAGTCTGTAGTTATCACGAATATCTTAGGTAAGGTTGTCGCTGAGACTGTTCTTACTTCCGATAACGCTACAATCGCTGTACCTGCCGGTATCGTAGCCGTGGCCGTAGACGGTGAGGAAGCTGTTAAGGCTATCGTAAAATAAGAATTTAACAAAATAAGATAATCATACAATTCCCGTGCGGGCATCGATCCAAGTAATCCGTGACGGATGAACAGGCGGGAGTTGGATTAATATTAATACTAAAGTAATAAATTAAGAGGTCTGTAAGTACCTCCGTGAGGAGGAAGTACGGATAAAGGAACAAGAGGATGCGTCGATATAATGTACGCATCCTCTTTTGTGCTTATAGCGGGTGTTGAGGATAAATCCTGCTTCTACTTGCAAAAGAACGAGATAAGCAACGGTACGCTGATCTCAAGGATAATCCCGTGAATAATAGCCATAGGTACGATATTCTTTCCGGAATACCGGCTGATAGCCGGAAGGCAGACATCCATGGAATTGATTCCCGCCACGGATACCGGAGCGAATTTACCAAAGAAAGAGGCATACAGCGGTGCCCCGAACAAAGCCAACATTTCCCGGATGATATTAGCCAATAACGCGATAGCCCCAAGTTGCGAAGCGATCTCTATCCCTGCCGATGCCTCTTTCAGTTGTACGATAAGCAAGGAGGATAGGGAATAATAAGCGAATCCGCTTCCTACAGCCATGCAATCATATATGTTCCACGAGGTCAATAGCAAACTCGCCGCCGCAGAGAATAATAACGTACCGATGATCGTAAAGAACGGCAGTAACAAACTGGAAAACCGGATATCCTTTACCATCTTTCCTAATTCGGAGTTTGCTCCCAGGTTCAATCCTACTTGGATAACGAGGGCGTATAGCAAAAACTGCGGTAGTTTTTCGCAATATGTGGAGATGGTCGTGTTGGCGAAGGTTCCGCAAAAGATTCCCGCTGTGAAACATAAGATAACGATTAGGTTATTTTTCATTGAGACCTCCTTTCTTGATAAATAATTTATAAGCGATAAAAGATGCTACCAGACTTCCCAATACTCCGCAGATAGCTAATATGGCCGCTTGTATTCCAAACTCACCAATATTATTCAGCAAAGATTGGTTGGCTCCTATGGTAATACCGAATATGAACAACATTGCGAAAATCGTATAAGAGATGGAATGCTCCAATCCCTTGAAAGCGGGGAAATGCCGGAATAGATAACCGACGCTTGTCCCCAGACCTAATAGACCTAGAATGATAAACATAAGCATATTGTATTTAGAGATGCGCAAAACATTCTTTCCCCCGGAAACGAAGCATACGAATACTCCTTCTTTTTCCGTAGAAGTTAAACTTGAGTGTAACTAAGACCTAAATGTATGTGTAAGAAGAGAATGTGGATTTAAACAAAACCGCTGAACCAATGAACATGCACGATCGTATTGCCCGAGAAAGCCCGGGTATACCATCTTTTTGAGTTGTTCAGAAGCTTCTTGTTCATCTTATTTGTATCAAGATTTGATTTCCGTTACAAAGGTAGTAATAAATTGGAGATTCTAAAACTTTTCGTAGAGTGCGATATATAGGGTTCTTAGCTTGGATTCCGGATCTTTTTTGTACATTTGAAGCCTTACCCGCTATTGGGATGACTAAAACATTGTAACTATGAAAAAGAAAACAGAAAAAGAAGAGATGTATATGAAGGAATTGCAAGATCGATATATCCGTTTTGACTGGGCCATCAAACGTCTGCTTCGCCAGAAAGCGAATTTTGGGGTGTTGGAAGGCTTCCTTACCGTGTTTCTTGGTGAGAAGATCATGATTGAGGAGATATTGGAGAGTGAGGGAAACCAGCAAATGCCCGATGATAAATTCAATCGGGTGGATATCAAGGCTAAGAATACCAAGGGAGATATCATCCTTATCGAGATACAGAATACCCGCGAGCTTTATTATTTGGAACGTGTGCTCTATGGCGTGGCGAAAGCCATCACCGAGCATCTTCATTTGGGACAGGACTATTCCGGGGTGAAAAAGGTCTATTCTATCAGTATCCTTTATTTTGATATAGGCGTGGGAACCGATTATTTGTATCACGGGCAGAACCAATTTGTCGGTGTGCATACCCATGATCATTTACAGGTAAATACCAAGGAGAGGGGTACGATTGTGAAGCGTCTTCCCTCGGAGATCTTTCCTGAGTATATACTAGTCCGGGTGAATGAGTTTGATAAGGTGGCCGTAACCCCCTTGGAAGAATGGGTCCGATACTTGAAAGACGGGATCATAACATCCGGAACGACAGCACCCGGTTTGGAAGAGGCACGAGAGAAATTGCGCTATTACTCAATGTCTCCCGAGGAACGTCATGCTTATGATGAGCACCTAAATGCGATCATGATACAGAACGATGTTTTAGGTACGGCAAGATTGGAAGGTCGTGAGGAAGGTCGTGAGGAAGGCCGTATCGAACAAAATAAAGAGAATGCGCGCTCTATGAAAGCCCTAGGCTTATCCCCGGAGGTGATTCGGCAAGTGACGGGCTTATCGTTAGAGGAGATAGAACGGATATGATTAAAAGATAAGATTGGTTATGAGGAAAAGAAAGATTTTAACAGCATTGGCGACTGTCGCTATCCCTATGTTTTTGATGGCGGTGGATGAGGCGAGGTTGATGCGCTTCCCGGCTACAAATGGTTCAGAGATTGTTTTCTCGTATGCCGGGGATTTATATAAGGTCCCGGCTACAGGTGGTGAGGCACAGCGATTGACATCGTATGTGGGGTATGAGATGTTTCCCCGTTTCTCCCCGGATGGTAAGACGATCGCTTTTACGGGACAGTACGACGGTAACACGGAAGTGTACACGATGCCCTCTTCCGGCGGTGAGCCATTGCGTATCACTTACACGGCTACGAATAGCCGTGATGATTTGGGCGATCGCATGGGCCCGAATAATATCGTGATGACTTGGACACCAGACGGTAATGGTATTGTTTACCGCAACCGCATCAGTGATGGGTTCTCCGGTAAGTTATATACGGTAAATAAAGAAGGTGGCCTTTCCGAGGTGGTTCCCTTGCCCGAGGGCGGCTTTTGTAGCTATTCGCCCGATGGAAAACAATTGGCTTACAACCGGGTAATGCGTGAGTTCCGTACATGGAAATATTATAAGGGTGGTATGGCCGATGATATCTGGGTTTATAATCCGGAGAAGAAAAGTGTAGAGAATATCACGAACAATGAGGCGCAAGATATCTTTCCGATGTGGATTGGTGATGAGATCTATTTCCTTTCAGATCGGGATTACACGATGAACTTGTTTGTTTACAATACGAAGACGAAACAAACAAGTAAGGTGACGAACTTCACCGAGTACGATGTGAAATTCCCTAGCAGTTTCGGCAATACGATCGTTTTCGAAAATGGAGGCTATATTTATAAGATGGATGCCGTGTCGAAAAAAACGGAGAAAGTGAATGTAACCCTTGCCTCCGATAATGTATACGCACGTAGCGAGATCAAGGATGGCTCCAAATATATCACGAGTGCCAGCCTCTCCCCAAAAGGTGAGCGTATGGTGGTGACGGCTCGCGGCGAGGTATTCAATATTCCGGTAGATAAAGGGGTTACGAAAAATATCACCCGTACCCCGGGAGCGCACGAACGTGACGCTCAATGGTCACCGGACGGAAAGCATATAGCCTATATTTCTGACGCTACCGGCGAGACCGAGCTGTATCTCCAAGATTCCGAGGGGGGAGAGCCTATCCAGTTGACCAAGAATAACGATACGTATATCCGTACTTTCCATTGGAGTCCGGATTCTAAGAAGATTGTTTATACGGATCGTAAGAATCGTATCAATCTTTTGGACGTATCTAACAAACAGCTAACAAATGTCTCACAAAGTCTGTTAGGTGAAGCCCGCAACGTAAGTTTCTCTCCGGATAATAACTGGTTGACTTATTCACGTGTGTCTGATAATAATTTCTCGATCGTCTATGTCTATGATATCGCAGGTAAGAAAGAATATCCTGTGACCGATAAATGGTACGAGTCTTATTCTCCGGTATTCAGTACGGATGGCAAATATTTGGTATTCACTTCTGCCCGTGATTTCAATCCTACGTATAGCCAAACGGAATGGAATCATGTATATACTAATATGGGGGGCGTATATTTGGCATTATTGTCTAAGGATACCGCTTCCCCGTTTATGGAAACGGATGCGGAGGTAGCCATTGAATCTACCCCGGCGAAAGCGGATGCCTCTAAAAAGGACGAGACAAAGAATGAGGCTTCTACTCCGGTCGTAAAGATTGATATAGAGGGTATCACGGATCGAATCGTTAAGCTCCCCTTGCCGGGATCGAATTACTACGATCTTTATTCTGATGGAACGAACGTGTATTATTTCACGAAAGGCGGTATGAAGATGTTTGACTTGAAGAAACAGAAAGAGGAAACCGTTAGCGATGCCGCTATGATAGTTGATCCGGCTGGCAAGAAAGCTGTTTTCTTTAAGGACGATCAACTATTCGTAACCGATATACCGAAAGGTAAAGCGGATTTAAGCAAGCCGGTTAATCTGGCAAATATGAAGATCACGGTAGACTATACGAAGGAATGGGCGCAAATCTTCGATGAGGCTTGGCGTGCTTTCCGGGATGGTTTCTATCTGGAGAATATGCATGGCAAGGATTGGAAGGCGATCAAGGAGAAATATGCAGTCCTCCTTCCTTACGTGAAAACACGTTTGGACTTGAATTATATTATTGGTGAGATGATCGGCGAGCTGGGAGTAGGGCATGCTTATGTGAATCCCGGTGAGGTGGAAAGCCCTAAACGGATATCGATGGGGTTGCTAGGAGCTGAGGTTTCTCGGGATAAGAGTGGTTTCTTCCGCTTGGAGAAGATCCTGCCGGGGGCTTCTTGGAGTAAGGAATTACGTTCTCCATTGACAGAACCGGGTGTTGAGGCGAAGGCCGGAGAGTATATCGTCGCTATAGACGGGGTTCCTACGAATAGCGTGAACGATATGTATAAGTTGTTGATCGGAAAAGCGAACGTTCCGACCGAGTTGTCCTTGAATAGCAAGCCTCAGTTGGCGGGAGCTCGTAAGATCGTGGTCAGTCCGTTGGCGGAAGAATATTCTTTGTATCACTATAATTGGATCCAAGATAATATCAAGAAGGTAGATAAGGCGACGAACGGTAAGGTCGGTTATATCTATATCCCGGATATGGGGCCGGAAGGCTTGAATGAGTTCTCCCGCTATTTCTATCCGCAATTGGATAAGGAAGGTTTGATTATCGATGATCGTGCGAATGGCGGTGGAAATGTCTCCCCGATGATTCTGGAACGTCTGTCTCGTGAGCCGTATCGTTTGACGATGCGCCGGGGTTCTTCTTTGATCGGGACCGTGCCGGATGCCGTACAGGTTGGCCCGAAAGTTTGCTTAATCAATAAG
This sequence comes from Parabacteroides distasonis, assembly GCF_004793765.1. Lineage (GTDB taxonomy): Bacteria > Bacteroidota > Bacteroidia > Bacteroidales > Tannerellaceae > Parabacteroides > Parabacteroides distasonis_A. The sequence continues at coordinate 18,265 of NZ_SRYM01000024.1, forward strand.
TATTCTGCTTCCGATGGCGATTTATTCCCGTGGGGCTTCCGTGCGCTTGGCTTAGGTAAATTGATCGGAACCCGTACTTGGGGCGGTATCATCGGTATTAGCGGCCCGCTTCCTTATATGGACGGTACGGATATCCGTGTGCCTTTCTTCACGAGCTATGATCCGAAGACGGGTAACTGGATTATCGAGAACCATGGTGTGGATCCGGATATCTTGATCGATAACGACCCCATCAAGGAATGGAACGGTGAGGATCAACAATTAGACCGTGCTATCGAGGAAGTCATGAAACAATTAAAAGAACGCAAACCGCTAGTCCCTATCCCCGCACCAAGGGACTGGAGCCATAAATAATGAGAGGCTATTTGTAGAGACGGGGCACGCCACGTCTCTACAAATAAATAGTAAACGGATTAAAAACGAGTAATCTATCTATGGAACGATTCGCAGCCATTGACTTTGAGACCGCTAATGGAAAGCGGAGCAGTATTTGCAGTATAGGTATCGCCATATTGGAGGATGACTGGGTAGTAGATAGCATTTATACCTTGGTACGTCCTACCCCTAATTTCTATACCCGTTGGACTACGGCCATACATGGATTGACTGCTGAGGATACGAATGATGCGTTATGTTTCGAGGAGGCTTGGGAAAGCATCGCCCCGAAACTAAAGGATCTCCCCCTTGTTGCCCATAACAGTCCGTTTGATGAGGGATGCCTGAAAGCCGCCCACGAGGTGTATGACTTAGCCTATCCGAAATATCCCTTCTATTGCACTTGCCGTCTCTCCCGGAAGATGTATCCTTTTCTGGTAAATCATCAGTTGCAGACAGTAGCCGCCCACTGCGGTTACGACCTTACCCGACATCATAACGCCATGGCCGACGCTTACGCCTGTGCCCATATCGCCCTTACGATGATGCGGGAAAAAGAGGTCGATAGCTTGGAGGCGCTTATGGCTTCCTGCTACTCTAGGTAACTATGGGGTGTTTTTCCCGGCTATTTTATCCACCACGACAGCGATAGCGCCATCCCCCGTCACGTTGCAAGCGGTGCCAAAACTATCCATGGCAATATAAAGGGCGATCATTAACGCTTGCAGTGTCTCATTGAATCCCAGCATACTTTGCAAGATACCCAAAGCGGCCATAATAGCCCCTCCCGGAACCCCCGGAGCCGCTACCATCGTAATTCCCAACATCATGATAAATCCGCTGAAGTTGGAGAAGGTAATCGGTTCTCCCGCCATGATCATGATAGCCATAGCGCAAGCTACGATTTTCATAGTGCTACCTGCCAGATGGATCGTGGCGCAAAGCGGTACGGTAAAGATCGCTATATTCTCCCGTACGCCATTCTTGACAGCCTGCGCCAGTGTCACGGGAATCGTGGCGGCGGAGGATTGGGTCCCCAGAGCCGTAGCGTAGGCCGGTAACATATTCTTCAAGAGGCGGAGCGGATTCTTCCCGGCTATGGCTCCGGCTATCGTGAATTGGATCAATAACAATAATACATGTAAGACAAAGATGACTATGATAACCTTGAGGAACATCGTGATAATACTCATGACTTGTCCGCTCACGGTCATGTTCAGGAAGATACCGAAAATATGGAGCGGTAATAACGGGATGATAACCACCTCGATTAGCTTAATGATAATTTCCTTGAAATCCGTGAAAGAGTCACGCAGGGTGGTTCCCGCTATATTAGAAAGCCCTAGGCCAATCGTAAAGGATAGCAGCAGGGCTGTCATGACATCCATTAAAGGCGGCATATTTACCGTGAAGTAAGGTGTCAGCATGAAATCTTCCGGATTCTCCATCGCCGTCAATTCCGTGTTGGTCGGTAGTATGTGCGGGAATATAGCCGATCCGCTCAGGAACGTGAAGAAACCCGAGAAGACTGTTGAACCGTAAGCGATCAAGGCGGTTATCAATAATAGCTTTCCGGCTCCTTTGCCCAGATCTCCGATAGCGGGAGTCACCAGCCCCAATATGATTAGAGGGATGGAAAACGATAGGAAGTTGCCGAACAATGAATTGAAGGTTACAAAGATACGTGCGATTCCTCCCGGTAAAAACTGGCCGAACAATACGCCAGCGGCGATAGCGATAACGACTTTAGTTAACAATGATACTCTGATCTTCTTCATGGTGTTGCTTTATTTTGAAGCCAATGGCGGCCATCGTAATACTCATCAACGGACTGATCAGATTAAAGAAGCAATAAGGAAGATACGTTAGGGTCGCTACGCCTAATATCGTGGCTTGCGTCATGCCGCAGGTGTTCCACGGTACCAGCACGGACGTTACGGTTACGGAATCTTCCGTCGTACGGCTTAACAGGCGACTCTCATATCCTTTTTTCTTGTAGATATCCTTGAACATATTTCCGGTAAGGATAATGGATATGTATTGGTCGGCCGTAACGATATTCAAGAATAAACCGGAGAATACGGTAGACGCCACCATGCCGACCCTCCGTTTCATAAAGCGCAGGAATACGGACGTAAGGCTTTCCAGCATACCGCTGGCCGTCATGGAGCCGCCGAAGCACATGGCGCAGATGATCAGCCAGATCGTATTCATCATACCCGCCATACCCCGGGTAGCGACCAAGCTGTTCAATGCCTCGTTACCCGTATCGATCTGGGTACTCCCGTAGAATGTCATGAATAATCCCTTAAACAGGGAGGAGGCATCCGCTACCGATGCTCCCGCTACCTCTTGCAATAAATGAGGCTGGAAAAAGATTGCGAACACCCCGGCCATCGCCGTCGAGATAAACAAGGTGATCAAAGACGGTACTTTTTTGGCGATTAATATACCCGTTACCACTGGTACGATCAGTAGCCAGAGCGAGATATTAAAACTTTCATTCAACGAGGCGGCGAACTCGGCTATTTGCCCGGATGCGTTCGAGGTATGCGTAAAACCCGCTATGGTAAAAATAATCAACGTGATCACCATAGACGGTATTGTCGTAAGCATCATATACCGGATATGGGAGAACAAAGGGGTATGCGTTACGGAAGAGGCTAATACCGTCGTGTCCGAGAGCGGTGAGATCTTATCCCCGAAATAAGCGCCCGAGATGATCGCCCCAGCTACCCACCCCGTAGCGAAACCTTGTGCCTCGCCGATACCCATCAAGGCGATACCGATCGTGGCGATGGTAGTCCACGAGCTACCAGTCATAACGGATACGACAGCGCAGATCACGCAACAAGAGGCCAGAAAGAAACTCGGATGGATAATTTGCATCCCATAATAAATCAAGGTCGGGACGATACCGCTGATCATCCAGCTACCGGATAAGGCGCCAATCAACAATAGGATAATTATAGCTGTGGCCACTCCCAATATGTTTTTACATATCGCCTCTTCGATATCACGCCATTTGACTTTACAGAAGATCATGGCTAAAAGGGAGGCGACCGCCGTGGTGGTAAGTAATACGACTTGGCTTCCGCCGCTTAATGCGTCGCTGCCGAAAGTGCGTATGGTTACAAACAAAAGAGCTACTAGTACGAGGATAGGCACTAGTGAAAGTAGAGGGGAGGGCATCTTCTTAAGATGATTTTCCATTGTTCATTTAGTCGCTTAAATAATAATGGTGCGAAAATACTAAAAATACTTTGAATAACGCTATGAATTATAGATTGATTTCCTTATTTCATAGTCTTTTGGACGATCTTATAACCGGTTGCCGCTATAAGAATGCTCATAAACGGGCTGACGATATTAAAGATGCAATAAGGGAAATAAGTCCAAGTAGATACGCCAAGGATTGTAGATTGTGTCATGCCGCAAGTGGTCCATGGGATCAGTACGGAGGTGACGGTGACGGAGTCTTCCGTTGTCCGGCTAAGCAGGCGGCTCTCGAATCCACGTTGCTTATATACTTCTTTAAACATTTCGCTGTTCAGGATGATGGCGATAAACTGGTCCGCCGTGCAGATATTCAAGGATAATCCGGACACGACGGTAGAGGCGACCATGCTGGTACGGCCTCGCATGAAATGCAAGAAGATACGTGTGATACTTTCTAGCATGCCGCTAGCGGACATGGCCCCGCCGAAACACATGGCGCAAATGATCAGCCAAATCGTGTTCATCATCCCGGCCATTCCCTGGGTGGAGACTAGAGAGTTCAAGGTCTCGTTGCCGGTCTGTATCTGCGTGCTGTCATAGAAAGTCATCAGCAGGCCTTTGATATAGGCGATAATCCCGCTATCGGTGATCCCGGAAATCTCCAATAAGGCGTTTGGCTGGAAAATCAAGGCGAATATTCCGGCGAGTATGGAGGAGGCGAAAAGCACCACGATCGAAGGTGTCTTCTTGGCGATCATGATTCCGGTAACGATCGGTACGATCATAAGCCAAGGCGTGATATGGAACGAGCTTTTCAAGGCTTCGGAGAAAGCGGCTATCTGGGATGCGTCTGCTGTCTCTCTCGAGAATCCGGCGATGCTGAATACGGTCAGTGTGACGATCATAGAGGGAACGGTCGTATAAAGCATATACCGGATATGTGTGAAAAGGGGTGTGTCCGTTACGGAGGCCGCCAATACCGTAGTGTCTGATAACGGCGACATCTTATCCCCGAAATAAGCGCCCGATATAATCGCTCCCGCTACCCACCCCGTACTGAAGCCTTGCGCCTCGCCAATCCCGATCAAGGCGATCCCGATGGTGGCGATGGTAGTCCACGAGCTACCCGTCATGACCGATATGATACTGCATAGCAGGCAACAGGCCACGAGGAAGAAATCCGTTTGCATGACTTGCAACCCATAATAGATCAAGGACGGCACGATCCCGCTTACCATCCAACTGCCCGATAGGGTTCCGATCAATAAAAGGATGATGACAGACGGTGCGATCCCATAGATGTTACGGGCGATTTGCCCCTCGATATCTTCCCACTTGATCTTGCAATGAAAGACGGCGATCAAAGAGCAGATCGAGGTGGCTATCAATAATACGATTTGGCTGGCTCCTCCAAGGGAATCGCCCCGGAAAATATAGATGGCTACGGCCAGCATGATGACTAATGTCACTACGGGTAGTAAAGAGATTGCGATGGAGGGTGTCCGGGGTTTTTCTGCCATGGGTTTATTCACGTCGTTTGTTATTTATCATGGATAATCCGAATAAATTCTTTATACGGACCTTCCTTGTGTTATCGATTCTAATTAATTTCACTGCAAAAATAAAAAAGGATTTGGATAGGGGGGTAACTTATGGTAGTAAATAATCGGTTAGGCTATTTATTTGTCTTTTTGGGGATGAGTATGGCGCTATATGCCCAGCGAAAGACGGAAGCGATCCGTTATGGCGATCTGGATCAGTGGGTGGTACGTAAGATCACGGAATCGGCTATTATTGGGAAGGAGACAAAGACACTTTACTGCGTTGGCCCTATGGATACGATTATCGGAAATAGACCTTTTGAGTCGAAAGTTTCGCCTTGGGGCAGTTCTAACGTGATGGCAAGGGTGAGCGGGATTACGAAAGCTAGCGTCAGTGTCTACCCCGAAAGACGGGATGAGGGGTATTGCGCACGGCTGGAGACGGGTATAGAATCGATCTCGGCGATGGGTATCATGAACGTGAAGGTGTTGGTCGGGGGATGCCTCTATCTCGGCCGTTTTCTGGAACCGGCGAAGAATTCTTCGGAGACGTGGGGACAGATCGTTTGCGGTATCCCGTTTCACCAAAAACCTACGTCCTTGTTATTCGATTATAAGGTGAAGCTCTCCGGTGATCCCAATCGTATTAAATTGAGTGGTTTTAGCAAGAGATCGGAGGTCGATGGCATTGATATGCCTTTGGTGAATCTCTTTCTTCAGAAGCGTTGGGAGGATAAGGACGGGAACATATATGCCAAGCGTATCGGTACGCTGGTGATCCGGATGGACAAAAATACGGATTGGGTAAGCGATGCCAACTTCCCAATCTTATACGGCGATATCATGGAACGTAGCGATTATAAAGAATATATGGGTTTTCAAATCGGAGAGTCTGCCCGTTATAGCTTGAACAGCAAAGGCAAGAACGTCCCTATCCAAGAAATCGGCTGGGGAACGGAGGACGATGAGGTAACCCATATGATCTTAGAGTTCTGTTCCAGTCACGGAGGCTCGTACGTAGGTTCTCCGGGAAATACCTTTTGGGTGGATAATATCCGGTTGGGATATTGAGCCTATTATTGTTTGGAAAAAACACGTACATGCTTTTGGAGACTGAATGAAATACCCCCATGCTCCGGGTTCTTTCTTTACCTGCTACGGCTGCTTCCTAGAACTTCGTGTTTATACTTGCCTCCGTCAGACCTAATGAGTGTATGAATTGTTTAATTCTGCTTAAGCAACTCCGTCAGCCTCTTGACCCCTTCCGAGGCTCCAGCCTGTATATGCTTGATATCGTTGCGATAAGTGCGTACGTCTTTTGGGTCGATCAAGTAGATCGGTTGGCCCCGGCGCACGTAGTTCAGCAAGCCGGCGGCAGGATAGACGTTTAAGGAGGTGCCGATAATCACGAAGATATCACAATCTTCCACCAGTTTGATGGAAGGCTCTATCATGGGTACCGCCTCACCAAACCATACGACGAAAGGACGTAGCTGATTTCCGTAAGGGTCTTTGTCTCCCAGATGAATATCCGGGTTCTCTGGTGATAGATCGTAGGTCGTGTCCAGGTCCCTTACGGAACATGCCTTCATCAACTCCCCATGCAGATGGATTACGTGGCTGCTATCCGCACGTTCATGTAAATTGTCGATATTCTGGGTAATGATCCGTACATCGAAATCTTTCTCCAAAGCTGCTAACCCGAGGTGACCAGCGTTAGGTTTCGTACTCAATAATTCTCTTCTGCGCTGGTTGTAGAAGTCGAGAACCAATTTCGGGTTGGCGGTGAAGCCTTCCGGCGTGGCGACATCTTCCACCCGGTATTTCTCCCATAACCCGTCCGAGTTACGGAAAGTGGAGATACCGCTTTCTGCGCTCATACCCGCTCCGGTAAGTATGACTAACTTTTTCATCTGTTACTTGCTTTTAATGTAAATGTATAGGTGTACATAATATATTTACGAAGTTACGACTTTATTTCGTAAAAAACTTTGGATGAAATAAAAAGTTCTTACAAAATGCTGTTATACGATTAAAAGCATTACTTTTGTGGCTTATAATTAGTTGAACAAAAAAAGAATGGATAAAGTAAGTTATGCGCTTGGCTTAAGTATCGGAAATAATTTCCAAAACTCAGGCATCAAGGATCTTCAGGTAGAAGATTTTGTACAGGGATTGAAAGACGTCTTAACAGAGGCAAAACCTGCTCTTAGTTATGATGAGGCAAAACAAGTGATCAATGATTATTTCATGAAGCTTCAACAAGAGAAACTGGAGATCAATAAGAAAGCCGGTGAGGAGTTCCTTTCTATCAATAAGCATAAGGCGGGTGTGGTAGAGTTGCCTAGCGGTTTGCAATATGAGGTGCTGAAGAATGGTACGGGCGCTAGACCTACGGCGAACGATAAAGTGAAATGCCACTATCACGGTACGTTAATCAACGGTCAGGTGTTTGATAGCTCCGTACAGAGAGGTGAGCCCGCCGTATTCGGTGTTTCACAGGTAATCCCGGGATGGGTAGAGGCCTTGCAGTTGATGCCGGTCGGTTCTAAATGGAGATTGTTTATCCCGTCTAACCTTGCTTATGGCGAACGTGGGGCAGGTGAGGCTATCGAGCCGAATAGTACGTTGATCTTCGACGTTGAGTTATTAGATATCGAAAAATAATATATAAGAGTTAAAGAAAAATGAAAAAGTTAAGTGTATTAGTCGCTACAGTGATTGTAGCAATGGGCGCATCTTTCACCTCTTGCGGTGATTCTCACAAGAGTGCGAGCTTGAAGACTTCTATCGATAGCGCAAGCTACGCTATTGGTATCAGTACAGGTGCCGGTTATAAGGAGAACTTAAAGACTTTGCCTGGTGGTGAGGCTAACGTAGATGATTTGATCGCTGGTTTTATCCAGGCTATCAAGGGCGATTCCTCCGCTATGAAGATGACTCCGCAAGAAGCTCAACAATATTTGCAGACCTATTTCGTAGAGGCTCAGGCTCGCGAGGCCCAGAAGACAAAAGAAGAGGGCGAGAAGTTCTTGGCCGAGAATAAGACAAAAGAAGGTGTTATCACGACTGAGAGCGGCTTACAATATAAGGTAGAGAAAGAAGGTACAGGTGCGAAGCCGACCGCTACTGATAAGGTAAAAGTTCATTATACCGGAACGCTGTTGGACGGTACTAAGTTTGATAGCTCTGTGGATCGTGGCGAGCCGGCTGAGTTCGGTGTTGGCCAAGTAATCAAGGGTTGGACTGAGGGCTTGCAGATTATGCCGGTTGGTTCTAAATATATCTTTTGGATCCCGGCTGAGTTGGCTTATGGCGAACGTGGCGCAGGACAAGACATCAAACCGAACAGTGTGTTGAAGTTCGAGGTTGAGTTGCTTGACATCATAAAAGAATAAGTAGCGAAAAAATAGAAACAGAACGTTTGTAAGATAATAAGCGGGCAAATTATGCTAAAAAGCATTTTTTGCCCGCTTTTATTATTTATTGATTACTTTTTTCTTTCACAATGATATGGGATTCAAATTTATTATATACTTTTGATACATTAAATCTGAATGCATATAATAAAGCGAATTTAAAATGGAGAAGATAGACAAACTGGACCGGCAGATATTGAACATTATTTCAAAGAATGCTAGGATTCCTTTTAAAGATGTTGCCGAGGAGTGCGGCGTATCTCGTGCAGCTATTCATCAGCGGGTTCAACGCATGATTGATATGAATGTGATCGTTGGCTCAGGGTATCACATCAATCCTAAAATATTAGGGTATAATACATGTACCTATATCGGCGTGAAACTGGAGCGTGGATCTATGTACAAGGATGTTGTCCCGGAATTCGAGAAAATACCCGAAGTGGTAGAATGCCATTTCACTACGGGGCCGTATACGATGCTGATCAAGCTGTATGCCCGTGATAACGAGCATTTGATGGAACTTTTGAACTCCAAGATTCAAGAGATACCGGGTGTTACGGCTACAGAGACTTTGATTTCTTTACGCCAAAGTGTTAAACGTGAGATTCCTATCTGTAATATCAATGAATAAGACGAAGAATTATACATGAGCCCGGCCTATTCCAGTGCCGGGTTTTTTGGTTTGTGAGGTTCTATGAGTAAATATATTGCAATATTCGTTTTCGTATTCAGTTTGTTTTCTTTGGGAGTACATGCGGGGGAAAGTTTTCGTTTTCGGGTGTATTTGAAAGATAAAGGGGATTCCGGTTATACGCTGGATAACCCGGAGGAATATCTTTCCAAGGAGTCTCTCGAGCGACGGAACCGGCAAGGTATATCGGTGTCGGAATCGGATTTGCCGATCGCTCAAGCTTATCTGGATACCTTGTCCGCCAATGGAGGAAAACCGGTGCTGGAGAGTAAATGGTTCTCTACGGTCGTGGTGTCCAGTCCGGATAGCTTGGTCGCTGAGCGTCTCTTGCGCCTCCCGATCGTGGATTCCGTGAAATGGGTCTGGAAAGGTGACGAGGAAATCGATATTCCTAGGGAGGAGAATGATACGACACGGTTTATGCCAATAGATAAACCGGAGAAATCGCCTTACGGTTATGCCGAGGAGCAGATCAAGATGCTGAACGGTATCAAATTGCATGAGGCGGGCTTTAAGGGTAAGGGTATGCGTGTGGCCGTGGTCGATGCCGGTTTCATGAACGTGGATCGGATCAGCGTATTTGATTCCTTGCGGTTATTAGGAACGCATAACGTGGTTTTCCCCGGCCGAAGCGTTTTCATCGGGGATGATCATGGGACGAAGGTCTTATCTTGCTTGGCCGCTGATGCGCCGGGTTTGATGGTCGGTACGGCTCCCCAAGCCGAATATTGGCTGATAAAGAGCGAGGATAGCCGTTCGGAGTTTCCCATCGAGGAGGATTATTGGACGGCAGCTATGGAATTTGCCGATAGCGTGGGAGTGGATGTGGTCTCTTCTTCGTTGGGGTATTTCTCTTTTGATGTAGAGGCCCTGAACTATCATCAAGATCAATTGGACGGGAAGACTTCCTTGATCAGTCGTGCCGCTAAGATGGCTTCATCAAAAGGGATCTTGTTGTTTAGTAGCGCCGGCAACGAGGGGGGCGGTAGCTGGGGAAAGATAACCTTTCCTGCGGATGCCCCGGATATATTGACAGTGGGTGCTATCACGGATCGTAAGAAGAAAAGTAATTTCAGTTCTGTCGGCTTTACGGCGGATTACCGAGTGAAGCCGGATGTGGTTGCCTTGGGTACGGGCTGTTGCGTGATAGATCCTACGGGGAATATCCGTTACGCGAACGGTACCTCTTTCGCTACGCCGATCTTAGCGGGGTTGGGTGTTTGTCTATGGCAAGCGTTTCCCGGTCTGACGAATAAGGATATAATCTCTCTTTTGCAGCGTTTCGGCAGTAAGTTTGAGCAACCGGACGCTGAGTTGGGATATGGCATCCCGGATGTGTACAAAGCTTATAAACAAGAGCGTAAATATGCGGCCGAATCTAAATAACTTATCGGGTGAGAAAGAGGCTTTATCTTTGTTAGAGCTGAATACTCGCATACGGGGTGCGCTGTCGAGGGCTTTCCCGGAGACTTGCTGGGTGCGTGCGGAGATGAGCGATGTGCGGGTGAATACCGCTTCCGGCCATTGCTACCTGGAGTTCGTGGAGAAGAATTTGCGGACCGGGCAGATGGTCGCCAAGGTGCGAGGCTCTATCTGGGCGAAGACATTCCGTATGTTGAGGCCCTATTTCGAGATGGAGACTGGTCAGCTGTTCGCCTCAGGCTTGAAGGTGCTGGTAAAGGTATCGGTCGAGTTTCACGAGCTATATGGATTGAGTCTTACGGTATTGGATATAGATCCCGCCTATACGTTAGGCGATATGGTGCGCAAGCGTATGGAGATCATCCGCCAATTGCAGGAGGAGGGCGTCTTTACGCTGAACAAGGAATTGCCTTTCCCTAAGCTTCCTAAGCGGATCGCCCTCATTACCTCTCCGACGGCCGCCGGTTATGAGGATTTCATGAATCAACTGATACATAATAAGGCGGGATACCCGTTTTATGTGAAGCTATTCCCCGCCTTGATGCAGGGAGATCGGACGGAGGCTTCTGTTATAGCCGCTTTGGACAAGATTTATCAACACCAAGATCTCTTCGATGTGGTCGTGATGATCCGGGGAGGCGGGGCAACTTCCGACTTGAACAGCTTCGACTCCTATCTGTTGGCGGCGAATTGTGCGCAATTCCCTTTGCCGATTATCACGGGCATCGGACACGAGCGGGATGATACGGTCGTGGATCTGGTAGCGCATACCCGGATGAAGACACCGACCGCTGTCGCTGAGTTCCTGATTTCCAGGATGGACAGCGTTGCCGAGGAGTTGGAAGCGTTGCGGCAAGCAGTCCGTTTATCGACGATGGATATCCTATCCCGCCGGAAGAACGAGTTGCAGTTGCTCGCCACCCGTTTCCCTTCTGTCGTGACCAACCGGATCGAGCGGAATCGTTCGGGACTGCAGACGATCGCAAGTCGTTTGCCTGCGATGGCATCGGGCTTGTTATCCCGCCGCCAGTCGCTGCTTGAGAATACGGAGCTGCGTTTACGGAACGGCGTTACTTCCAGTCTCTCCGAAGGTGCACGTTTCATCCAGCTTACGGAGCAGTTCATCAAGATGGCTTCTCCCGATTATATCTTGAAGCGAGGTTATAGCCTGACCCTGAAAGAGGGCAAGATCATCAAACATGCCTCCGATCTGCGAGTCGGCGATAAACTGACGACTCGCTTTATCGATAGCGAAATAAACGTCATAGTTGACGGTTTAGTTGACAGTTGACAAGTGACAGTTGACAGTTGTTTTGCGCATGTATGAACTGTCAACTGTCACTTATCAACTATCAACTAACCTGTCAACTGTCAACTATCAACTGTCAATTAACGAAATATGGCAAAGAAAGAAGAAACTTATAACGAGGCGATCGAGAAGCTACGTAAGATCGTGGCAGAGATCGAGCATGGAGACTTGGATGTCGATATCCTCTCCGAGAAGGTAAAGGAGGCCACCCGCCTGATCAAGCTCTGCAAGGAGAAGCTCTATAAAGTGGACGAGGAGGTTAAAAAAGTATTGGAGGAACTGGAGTGATGGATCGATATGTCTTGATTGTCGCCGGAGGAAAGGGGCTTCGTATGGGCGGAGATCTGCCGAAACAATTTATCCCGATGCAGGGGAAACCGCTGTTGATGCACACGTTGGAGGTCTTTCACCGTTGGGACGCTTCCGCAAGGATCATCCTTGTGCTTCCGGAGGATCATCAGCCCTATTGGAAGATGCTTTGCGAGGAAATCGGCTGCAAGGTGCCCCATGCGATCGTGAAGGGGGGAACGACTCGCTTCTTCTCTGTCAAGAACGGATTGGATTGGCTCTTGGCGGAGCGGCATCGGGAGGGAATGGAGGATAGTGATTTGAGCTTGGTCGCCGTACACGATGGTGTCCGTCCTTTCGTCTCTCCGGAGGTGATCGGTGCCTGCTTCGAGAAGGCAGCTACCGCAGGAGCCGTGATCCCGGTCGTCCCGATGATCGATTCCCTGCGGGAGGTGGACGCGAACGGAAGTCATCCAGTAGATCGTTCCCGCTATATGGCCGTGCAGACCCCGCAGGTCTTCCACTTGGCACTCTTGGCAAAGGCCTACGAGCAACCCTATTCGTCCCTCTTTACGGACGACGCCTCCGTGGTAGAGGCGATGGGCCATGCGATCGATACGGTGCCCGGCGATCGGGAGAATATCAAGATCACCACCCCCTTTGATCTCTTGATTGCGGAAGCGATCGGGTTCCGAACGTAGGGGGGCGGATCACTGTGAGGAAGGGACTCTGAAAATTCACAATTCACAATTCATAATTCACAATTTTTTGCCTACTTTTGTTCATCAGTCACATCAAACACGGCGTATCATGAGTCAGACACTCTATCCCATCGGCATACAGAACTTCGAGAGCCTTCGCAAGGACGGTTATCTTTATATTGATAAGACGGCTTTGGTTTACCAATTAGCGAATACCGGACGCTATTATTTCCTGAGCCGTCCCCGCCGCTTCGGGAAGAGCTTGTTGCTTTCCACATTGGAGGCCTATTTCCAAGGGAAGAGAGAGTTGTTCGAGGGATTGGCGATCGAGCGGTTGGAGAAGGAGTGGGCTGAACATCCCGTGCTGCATCTTGATCTGAATATTGCGCGATACGCTTCCACGACAGATCTGGAAGACCTTTTGAACCGCAACCTCGTCGCATGGGAAAAACTTTATGAGGCGGATCCTGCGGAAAGAAGTCTGCCTTTACGCTTCGCCGGAGTGATCGATCGGGCTTACCGAAAGACCGGCCAGCGTGTCGTGATCTTGATTGATGAATACGACAAGCCCTTGTTGCAGAACTTGCACGACGAGGAGATGCAAACGCGACTACGAGACATGCTCAAGCCCTTTTATGGCGTATTGAAGACGATGGATCGGGCCATCCGCTTCGCCCTGCTGACCGGTGTGACCAAGTTCGGCAAGGTGAGCGTGTTCAGCGACCTCAACAATCTCCGGGACATTTCGATGCTCAATCAGTATATCGAGATTTGTGGCATTTCCGAACAAGAGATCCACACCTATATGGAAGAGGAATTGAAGGCGTTGGCCAACACGCAGGGCATGACTTATGAGGAGACCTGCCGGAAACTCAAACGATGTTATGACGGATACCATTTTACCGCTAATTCCGAGGGCTTATACAATCCCTTCAGCCTGCTGAACACCTTTGCCAACAAGGAGTTTGGAGACTACTGGTTCGAGACCGGTACGCCCTCCTACCTTGTGGAACTGCTCAAACGCACGCATTATGATTTGTATGAGATGGCCAACAACGAGACCGACGCCGACACGCTCAACAGCATCGACGCCGCCTCGAACAATCCCATACCGGTCATCTACCAAAGCGGATACCTGACCATCAAGGACTATGAGCCCCGCTTTGGTATCTATAAATTGGGCTTTCCCAACCAAGAGGTGGAGGAAGGGTTCGTCAAGTATCTTTTACCTTTTTATGCTAACATACAGGCTCAAAAGACTCCTTTCGAGATCGGACGATTCGTTAGGGAGGTGGAGAGTGGCGACTACGACGCCTTCTTCCGCCGTCTGCAAAGCTTCTTCGCAGATACTTCCTACGAGGCGATCATCGGCCGGAACCCGGAACGGGATACGGAACTGCATTACCGAAACGTGCTCTTCATCGTCTTCCGTCTTGTCGGGCTATACACACAAGTGGAGTACCACACCGCGAACGGGCGTATCGACCTCGTCTTGCAGACCGACCAATACATCTATATCATGGAGTTCAAGCTGAACGGCACCGCCGAGGAGGCCTTGCGGCAGATCGAGGAGAAAGGCTACGCCCTTCCCTTCGCCCATGATGAGCGCGAGCTTTTCAAGATCGGCGTGAACTTCTCTGCGGCAACAAGGAATATCGAGCGGTGGCTGGTAGGTTGAATAAAGAGAACGGAAAGGATACTTTAGTGTGATTCGTCACAGAGCCTTACTTTTTCAAAGAAGTATATCTTCTCCGCCGGAGAGGATATACTTCAAGTGGCATCGCAGTATATCTTCTCTGAAAAAGGGCTTCTCATGTGAGTAACTAATCACTCCCCAACTCGTAAGTTATTCACTTGGCAAACCACAAGTTGTTCATTTGACAAGCCCTAAGTAGAGGGTTTATATCTGGTGCGATCGACAAAATATCAAAATGACACTTTGTAATCTAAACCTCCGGAGAATCGATTATTTCGGGGCAAAGTACGGCTTGTTCTCAAAAACGAGAAAGTTTTTTTACAATGTTCTATCTGACAGTGTATTGTTGTTTTTCGCCGGTTTATTCTAGCGAAGAATATCGCCTCAGTAGGCCTTCGGCGGACAAACAACAGGCTTTTGATCCGAATGCAATAGGTTTTTCACCCGAAAACAACTGGTTTTTTGGTCGGAAACACCACGGATCGCAGTCGAAAGGAGCTAACAACGCCGTCGTAAACACCTTACTCTTGGATCATAAACGCCTTACAATGCCCATTCACACACCGAGAAAAAGGGGAAACAGGCTGTTTTTGTCTCCTTTTCCGCTCTATTTTCGCATTTCTGAAAAAGAGGGTTGTTAGATAAAGGCCTCCATTTCTTATAAAACGATGGAAAGAAGTCTGTTTTAGTGACATCCGGGATTTGGTGATTTCCGTCTTCATGCGGTTCCTTTAGAGTAAGTCGTACTATTATGGCGAGAGATCTGGCATTATTCCTATCCATTTATTTGGTGTGGATGATATATATATATATATATTTTTTTTTTTATAGAGTTAATTTTAAATTTTAGTATAGTTATGAAAAAGAAAATCTTAAAATTTACAGCATTAATCGGTTTGATTATTTTTGCTTTGTGTGCAGACATGTCTGCAGATAATACGGATGATAGTGCATGTCCCGATGATGGTGGTGTTGTAATCACTTGTGGAAGATACGAAGGTGCTTGCTGGGCATTGGATTGGATAAGTCCAATTATTTATATCCATTGCTATTTTTCTGGCATGCAAAAAGATCATTGTATTCCTGATTAAGATTATGAACTATAAGGATATTGCTCGTCTTTTCACCTTGTCGATCTTGTTTCTCCTTCTTTCTTGCCATAGAGAGAAGGGGGGAGAAGATCAAGCCCTGGAAACTATCTCGGTAGACTTGAATATGAGGAACCACGTATATTCAAGTGAGTTGTTTGCGGACATTCAAGTTATTCCGTTGGAAACTACTCCGGAATCGTTAATTCGTCAGATCACTCAGATCAAATATTTTGAGGAACGCTTTTACATCCATGATTATTCAAGATCCTGCCTTTTGGTTTTTGATTCAAAAGGACATTTTTTGTTTGCCCTCAATGAAAAAGGAAATGCTCCTGGCCAGTATTTGAATCTGACAGATTTCGAAATCGACAAGATTCACAAGAATATCGTGATTCTTTGTGCCGTTAGTAATTCATTGTATTTTTATGATTTGGAGGGAAAGTTTATTAAGAATCAAAAACTACCAAATATTATTGGTGCATATAACTCCTTCCAATTCCAAAATGAAGATACGATTGCGTTTTTTACTTACGATTATAATAGTCGTTTAAAATTCTATTCTTTGTCTGAAGGAAAAATTTTCCGGGAAGAGTATCCGGAGGACCGAAAAGATATATTTTGTAGGGGAGTATTTCCTTTTCCGAATGCTTTTCGTCGGGCTTTAATCGGTACGGTCTATTCTTTGTCTGATGCATGTATCTCGGAACTTTACCGATGGGATTTTGGAGATTTGAATAACGATCTTGCGCAGTTAGATTTTCGTCCCAACATGAACCGACAAGAGCAAATTCAATATGTGCGAGATGCCTATTCCTCCAAAAGCGTTAATTACGTAATAGATCAGCAAGGACAGAACAGCAGATATCGATATGCGATGGTTGTACGAAAAGACAAATATCTACACCTGTTTTATGATCGGAGAAAAAATGTATTACTTCAATTCGAGCATACGCAGGAAGGACTTGGACTCTTTCCTATTTATTTCGGAGAAGAATTTATGCTTTGTACGCCAGAAGGAGGCCTTCCTGTTGATGAATTATTTCCTGAGAAATTGAGAAATGAGGAACAGCAGAGAATGATTCAATCTCTCTCAGATGAGGAAAATCCGATATTAATTCAATATGATTTTAAAAAATGAAAATTAATGAAAATACTATATCTGTTTTCTTACTTGGAATATTGATAGGTATAGTTTTTGTCCGGTATGTGAATTATTTCAAGAAACCGATTCAAGATATAGATATAGACAATTTTGAATATGAAAAAGAAAGTCTATATACAATTAAAAGAGAAGAACTAAAAAATAACTATTATCAATGTCTTGATCAAAAAGTATATTGGGGTACGGATTCCTTACAGACTTCAACATTAAGGGAGTTGTGTAGTGATGAAAAATTGTTTTTTTGTTTTTCTGAGACTGCTTGTCCTCCTTGTATAGAAACTGTTATTGATATGCTAAACGGTGCATTTTCTAAGGAGGAAATAGATAAAAGGGTGATTTTTGTATCACCGGATTATCCCATTCGTTTAAGGAATGACTGTTATGGAAGAAAACTATTGAATCTGCAAAATAAGATATTTGGACTTCCTTTGGAAAGACAGGAATCTTTTCCTCCATTTTTGTTTGTTTTGGATAATAAGTTACGTGTTAAATATCTGCATATATATAATAAAGTTTTTCCACAATTAACCTCCATTTATTTGGAGGAGATAAAATTTAGTGATTAGAAATCCTCGTTCCCTACATAGACTTGGAAGACCTTTCTGACTAGGTCATTTTTGGCATTTGCTAATCACACTTGAATGTTCGTAAGCTTTGGAGATTCGCTTTATCATAGCGAGAAGTCCGGCATTTTGTGTATTTTCGCGGGAGAAGAATCATCAAGCTAATATCGTGCGCCTATGCTGGACCTTGATAAACGATCGATTACCTATTTGCCGGGAGTAGGACCCAAGAAGGCGGATATCCTGCAAAAGGAAGCGGGGATATCGTCGTATGAGGACTTGCTCTTTTATTTTCCTTATAAATATATAGATCGCAGCCGGTTTTATAAAGTAGCGGAGATCAGTGGGAATATGCCTTATATCCAGTTGAAAGGCCAGATTCTCTATTTCGATACGCTAGGCGAGGGGCGGAGTAAACGGCTGGTCGGTAAGTTCTCGGATGGTACGGGCACGATCGATTTGGTCTGGTTCAAGGGCTTGAATTATGTGACAGATAAGTATCGTCCCAATACCGAGTATATAGTTTTCGGAAAGCCTACAGAGTTCGGGCATACCTATAACATACCGCATCCGGATATCGACTCAATGGAGCAAGCTGATCAAGTGGCGAATGGCTTGACTCCTTTCTATAATACCTCGGAGAAAATGAAGAAATCTTTCTTGAATTCCCGGGCGATCCAGAACCTCCAATATACGTTGTTAAGCTGGCTGAACTGGGAACTTCCGGAGACGCTTTCCCCCGATGTATTGAAACGGATCCATATGATGTCTATGACAGAGGCGATGCGGAATATCCATTTCCCGGAATCTGCCGCTAAGTTGCGTGACGCCCAGTTACGTTTGAAGTTTGACGAACTTTTCTTCATACAATTAAATATATTACGCACTGCTAGTGTTCGGAAACTGAAACTAAAAGGGATCGTATTCCCTACGGTCGGCCATTATTTCAATACGTTCTATAAAGAGTATCTTCCTTTTGAGTTGACGAACGCCCAGAAGCGGGTAGTCCGTGAGATCCGGATCGATGTGGGTAGTGGGCGGCAGATGAATCGCCTGCTGCAAGGTGATGTGGGGAGTGGCAAGACTTTGGTAGGCTTATTGTCTATGCTATTGGCGATAGATAATCATTGCCAAGCTTGTATGATGGCTCCTACCGAGATATTGGCGACCCAGCATTATGCGACGATCATGGGATTCCTGAAAGATATGGACGTTAAGGTTGCTCTTTTGACCGGATCTACCAAGAAGAAAGAGCGGAATAAGATATTACCGGCTATCGCCAGTGGTGAGATCCAGATCGTGATCGGGACGCACGCACTGATTGAGGAAACGGTGGTTTTCTCTTCGTTGGGATTAGCGATTATCGATGAGCAGCACCGTTTTGGTGTGGAGCAACGCTCACGCCTTTGGACAAAGAACGCGATCGTGCCGCATGTGTTGGTGATGACGGCTACCCCGATTCCCCGTACTTTGGCGATGACTTTGTATGGGGATCTGGATGTATCGGTGATTGATGAGTTACCTCCGGGACGTAAACCGATACAAACGCTTCATCGCTATGATAATAAAAAGGCGCAATTGTATGAGTTCCTTCGGAAAGAGATACAAAAGGGGCGTCAGGTTTATGTGGTATATCCCTTGATTGAAGGAAATGAGAAACTGGATTATAAAGACTTAGAGGCCGGTTTTGAGACGTTCAAGGAGGTCTTCCCTGAATATAAGGTGTGTATGGTACATGGCCGCATGAAAGCGGCGGATAAGGATACCGAGATGCAGAAGTTTATCTCCGGCGAGGCGCAAATCTTGATGGCTACTACGGTTATAGAGGTTGGTGTGAACGTGCCGAACGCATCCGTCATGGTGATCGAGAGTGCTGAACGTTTCGGCCTCTCTCAACTTCATCAGCTTCGTGGCCGGGTAGGACGTGGTGCTGAACAATCTTATTGTATCTTGGTCTCTTCCTATAAACTAAGTAATGACACTCGTAAGCGACTGGAGATTATGGTGAACAGTACGAATGGCTTTGAGATCGCTGAGGCGGATCTCCGTCTCCGGGGACATGGAGATCTGGAAGGTACCCGGCAAAGTGGCGAGGGGATAGACCTTAAAATAGCGGACTTGGCGGTCGATGGACAAATACTTCAGTATGCGCGGGATATCGCTCAAGGAGTTCTTGACGAAGACCCCGAATTATTGTCCGAACAGCACCGGATATTGAGTGAAAGGCTCAAAACTCTTTTTGCGAAGAAGATAAATTGGGGAATGATTAGCTAATATGTTGTGAAACATATTTTTTGTAAGATATTGATTTGTAATTTGTTTGTTATACTATCTTACGCCCCTTTAGGCTTATTATAGAAAATTTTCGTTAATCAGTTTTGTTAGTTTGTTCAAATTTCCGAACTTTGACAAGTTGATAATCAGGCTGGATGCCGGATATTGCTGTTTTATCCAGAATTATAAGAATGAAAGTTATCATAAAATGAGTATAAAGACATTTCTATTCATTTGTTGTGCCGCTGTGATGGTATCGACTGCAAATGCGGAGAACCCGGTAAAACCGGAAACTCCGGAGACTCCCAATCATCCAACCCACAAGTTTATGGACAAGCGTGTATCTGAGTTAATGGCCGACCGTGTTGGCTTTAAGAAAGATATGGCTTTGAAGGAGCTTGCGGAGATTAATGAGAAAGCGGAGTTGGAGGCAAGAGAGAACTTGATGTTTCCTGCCGATGAATTATATGGCGAGTGGACAAATGAATGGGTGAATCCTTTCCGGGGTAAGAAGGTTGATCTTCCGGATTCTTGCGTAATCGATTGTTCTACTTTTGTCTTGCCTATGGACTCTATGACAAGGGTCACTTCAAAGTATGGCCCTCGCCGCAGACGGATGCATAAGGGGATCGACTTGAAAGTGCAAATTGGCGATACGATCCGTGCGGCGTTTGACGGTAAGGTGCGTATCAAGAATTTCGAGCGTAGGGGATATGGTTATTATCTTGTGATTCGTCATCCGAATGGTTTAGAGACTGTATATGGTCATTTATCTAAATTTTTAGTAGGTGTGAACGATATCGTACGGGCAGGCGATCCGATCGCTTTAGGGGGAAATACAGGACGCTCTACGGGGTCTCATTTGCATTTTGAGACTCGTTTCCTTGGACAGGCTATTAACCCGGCTGATATTATTGACTTCGATAACTCAATACCTCATCAGGATCAATATGTGTTTCGTAATGTTAAGATTAATGGACGTAAGAGCAATATCTATACATCTTCCAATAGTCAGATGGTGTACCATCGTGTAAAATCCGGTGATACCTTAGGTAAAATCGCACGTATATATGGTACGACAGTGAATGAGCTTTGTCGTTTAAATGGATTGAAATCTACTTCTATGTTACGTATCGGCCAGTCCATTCGTTGTAGTGCCGACGAAACTGCTGTTAAAGCGACTCCAAAAGCTCAAACTCAAAAGAAATCTGCTACTTCCGGATCTTCTAAGAAAATCACAGTACAGGCAAGTTCTTCCGCTACTGCTTCTTTAGGAGAAAACACGAATACAATGAATGATACGGAGGCTACTCCGGTTTATCATCGTATTAAATCCGGTGATACGCTTGGTGCTATCGCTAAAAGATACGGTACTTCTGTTAGTAAGCTTTGCGAATTGAACGGTATCACAAAGACTACCGTGTTGCGTTTAGGACGTTCATTACGCTGTTCATAACGATGTATAAGATGTTAGAAAACGAAAAGGAGCCGCTTATCAAGTGGCTCCTTTTCGTTGTGACCTCTTTTCATTTATTTTATTAGCTTTTGTTGTCTTGAATATTCGGGAACATCTACGTCTTTTTTCCTATATTCGCGGGTATAATCTAGGATCATATGCCAAATACAAAGGAACAATTCGAGCAAGTGATCTCCCTGTGTCGGGATTTGTTCGAGAAGAAGTTGAAAGATTACGGGCCCTCATGGAGGATTATGCGCCCTCAATCGGTTACCGACCAGCTGTTTATTAAGGCGAACCGTATCCGTAGCTTAGAGATCAAGGGGATGAGTATGATAGACGAGGGAATCCGTCCGGAGTTTATCGCCATCGTTAATTATGGCGTGATCGGTTTGATCCAGTTGGCGTTGGGATTTGCTGATACGACCGATATCACGATAGAAAAAGCCTTGGAATTATACGATAAATACATCACGGAGACGAAGGAACTGATGTATGCCAAAAATCATGACTATGATGAGGCGTGGCGCAGCATGCGTATCAGCTCGTACACGGATCTTATCTTGATGAAAATTTATCGGACCAAGCAAATCGAGAGTCATGGCGGTAAGACACTCGTCTCCGAGGGGGTGGACGCTAACTATATGGATATGATCAATTATGCCCTCTTCGGCTTGATTAAGCTGGAGTTTGGCGAGGAGTGAGCAACATGAAATATAAGGAAACCGTAAAGAAAGTGATCGCAGAGGCTTGCCGTCTGTTATTGGGAGTTGTCTTTATCTTCTCTGGGACAGTGAAGGCTGTTGATCCCATGGGAGGGGCCATTAAGATTGGCGACTATCTGACTTCCTTTCGGTTGGGTAAGCTGCAACCTTTTACGGTATTGATCTCCTTCAACCTGTCCGCTCTGGAATTCATGCTGGGTGTCTGTATGCTATTGGGGGTGTACCGGCGGTATACGACTTTCTTGACCTTGCTGATGATGTCTTTCATGACACCGCTGACGCTGTATCTGGCGATCTTCAATCCCGTATCGGATTGCGGTTGTTTCGGGGATGCCTTGGTGATTAGTAATTGGCAGACCTTCTATAAGAATGTCGTACTTTTGGCCGCCGCTATTTACGTGTTCATCCATAATCAACGGCTTTTACAAAGCTATACCTACCATGTCTATTGGTTCGTGGCTTTGTGGGCATATGTCTTCGCTATCGGTTTCGCTTACCGGAATTATAATCATTTGCCGATATTGGATTTCCGTCCTTACAAGTTGGGTGCGAATATCCCCGCTTTGATGTCGATACCGGAAGGTGCGCCCGAGGATGAGTATGCGTATTCTTTCATTTACGAGAAGGAGGGCGTACAGAAAGAATTTTCTTTGGAGAACGCTCCAGCTGGTGATAGCACGTGGACTTTCGTGGATTCAAAGACCGAACTGATCAAACAAGGATATATTCCCCCCGCTACCACGTTCCATATCTATAATGAGAATGACGCAGACGTGACCGACGAGTTGCTGAACGATCCGAAAGGTCTCTTCCTTTTGATCGCTCCCCGTTTGGAGAATGCGGATGATGAGCGTATCGACGAGATTAATAATGTATACGATTACGCCTTGGAGAATGGCTTGGGCTTTTATTGCGTGACGGGTTCTTCCGCCGAGGTTATCGCCACGTGGAGCGATAATACCGGAGCCGAGTATCCGTTCCTGATGGCCGATGATGTCCTTTTGAAAACGATCATTCGCTCCAATCCGGGATTGGTCTTGCTAAAAAGAGGTACGATTTTGATGAAGTGGCATTATAACGATATCCCGCAGGAGGAAGAGCTGAAAACGATCGTAAACGGTTATCTGGAAGGAAATACCGACTGGAAAGCGAAAGAAGATGCTCGGCTAATAACCAACCTATTAAGTTTTACCGTACCTTTGTTGCTGGTTTGGGGATACGATGCCTTGCGCAATCGCCGTCGCCGGAGAGGAAAAGAATCTGAATAGAGATCTATTTGTATTACATATTTAAATTATTAAGTTATGAGAAAGAATATTGTTGCAGGAAACTGGAAAATGAACACTACTCTTGCTGAAGGTCTTGCTTTGGCTAAAGGTTTGGACGAGGCTTTGAAGGGTAAGACTCCGAATTGCGATGTGATTATCGGTACTCCGTTCACTCACTTGGCAAGCGTTGCCGCAGCTATCGATACGAACAAGATCGGTGTTGCCGCTGAGAACTGCGCTGATAAGGAAAAAGGTGCTTATACAGGTGAGGTTTCTGCTGCTATGGTAGCCTCTACTGGCGCTAAATATGTGATTTTAGGCCACTCTGAGAGACGTGCTTATTATCATGAGACTCCGGAGATCTTGAAGACGAAGGTTGAGTTGGCTTTGGCTAACGGTTTGACTCCTATCTTCTGTATCGGTGAGGTTTTGGAAGAGAGAGAAGCCGGTAAGCACTTCGAGGTAGTAGACGCTCAGGTTGCTGGTTCTTTGTTCGACCTTTCCGCTGAGGATTTCGGTAAGATCATCTTGGCTTACGAGCCGGTATGGGCTATTGGTACAGGAAAGACTGCTTCTGCTGAGCAAGCTGAGGAGATCCACGCTCACATCCGCGCTACTTTGGCTGCTAAATATGGCAATGAGGTAGCTGATAATTGCACGATCCTTTACGGTGGTAGCTGCAACGCTGGCAACGCTAAGGAATTGTTCGCTAAACCGAATGTAGACGGTGGTTTGATCGGTGGTGCTTCTTTGGCCGTTGACAAATTCATGCCGATTATCGAGGCTTTTTAATTAATTCATAATAAGAAGGTATCTTTCCTCTCAATGAATGGGGGGAAGATACTCTTTTTAATATTCTATCTATGAAAAGAATTCCTTGTATCTTATTGCTATTCGCTTTTATGATGGCCGGTACTTCATCTTTATTCGCTCAGACGGCGTTGGAAGGTGAGCGTTCAACCATATTCGATGCGTTGCAGAGATCCGGTTTGGGAAAAGGCGAGGTCGTTATCAATCAATCTGCCGCTATCCGCAGGATGGTAGGCGAGCGTATGCGTGGAGCGAATGTGGAGACGACAGATAGCCTTACCTTCTTGAAGGTACAAGGGTATCGTACGCAGGTATTTTCCGGTAATAACCAACGGGTCTCTAAAGATGAGGCTTTTCGTAAGGAGAAGGAGATCAAGGAGCTTTTTCCAGAGATCCCGACGTATGTTACTTACAATGCCCCGTTCTGGAAGTTGCGTGTAGGAGATTTCCGCTCGCATGAAGAGGCTTATCATATGATGCGCTTGCTGATGGGTGCTTTCCCGAAATACGGAAAGGAAATGTATATCGTACGAGAAGAGATAAAAATTCCCCTAAATTAAAGATGATGTCAGAAGTAAACGAAGAGACGCTACGTGCCCGGGAAGTTTTGGCCGGCCATTATAAGGAAGTATTGGGTTTGCTGGGTGAGGATGCTGGGCGTGAGGGGCTGCTTAAGACGCCGGAACGTGTGGCGAAAGCCATGCAGTTTTTAACCAAGGGATATCATGAGGACCCGGAAGCGGTGCTCCGTTCCGCCATGTTTCAGGAAGAGGATTACAAACAGATGGTTATCGTGAAAGATATTGATTTCTTTTCCCTTTGTGAGCATCATATGTTGCCTTTCTTCGGCAAGGCCCACGTGGCTTATATCCCCAAGAAGTATATCACGGGCTTAAGCAAGATCCCTAGGGTAGTGGATATCTTCGCCCGTCGCCTTCAGATACAGGAGCGTATGACGATGCAGATCAAGGATTGTATCCAGAGGACTTTGGACCCGCTGGGCGTGATGGTTGTAATCGAGGCGCAACATATGTGTATGCAGATGCGTGGTGTGGAGAAACAAAATTCCTTGACGACTACCTCTGATTTCACTGGCTTCTTCCAACAAGCCAAGACACGCGAGGAGTTCATGAACTTGATCAAGCATAATCGCTGATCATCTCCTGTCATAGCTTACTCAGGTTTAGCCGTATAACTGATCCGCAGTGATACGGCTTTTATTATATCCCTACGTTTCCATTCATTGAGCCACAGTCGTGAAATGTATAGGTGGAATGCAACTTTTACGGAGACCTATTCATCAATTTTCCAGAGAACCTTTCGGAACCGATACTAAGCGATATGATATTCCTTTGGATGCTAAATCGCTAGAGGGCAGAAGTTCGCTTTTAATTTTTATAAGGAAATGGCTGGCAAGGAGGAGTCGAATTTTTGTATCTCTCCTTTAAGCGGCTCCTTTTGTTTGGTATGGTATTGAATGGGGCGAATGGCAATACGTATACAGAGCTACAAGAAGCTATAATGCCGAGGTTTATAACGATTCAATATGGAGACAGTAGACAAGATGAACCATTGGTGTGCCAATAAGACGAAAACCTCGTTGGATGAGTTGATCTCGGACTTAGATGCGGATCGTTGGAACCAGTGGATGAGTAACCTGAGTTCCTATTATTTCTTGAAACTTGAGTGATTTCGAGAAAGACGATCGAAGGATATGACAATTTGTTAGGATTGACAATTTGTATTCGGAAGTCCCGGAGAATCGTTTTTTCCGGACTAAGGTACGTCTTGTGCTTGAATTTGAAAAAATAAATCAGCAATCGGTTCATTGATAGAGTAATGCTGAAAAATAGCCTTTTGTTCTAGCGAAAATAATTCATCGTAATTCATATCCAATGGAGTAAAAGGAGGGAAAAACGGTGTTATGATAGGGCTATAAGGAGGTAAGAATGCCCATTCACGACTACTTATAACCCTATTTGCGACTACTTATAATGCCCAATGGCACTACTGGCGTTGCTTAACGCGACCGTATGTGTAGGCTTTTATCGCCTAATGTGTATCAAAAACGGTCTTTTTCATTGGAAAAGCACTGTTTATCGTTATCTCCCCTTCTTTATCTTGTGATTCTCGTGAAAATGAGATGTCACGGAAAAAACTCTAATACTAATCAAAAAGATAGGAAAGCCTCTTTGTGGATGACTTTATGAAAATGATGATTTTGCTTGATCAACAGCTAGAAAAAGCCTTTATAAGTGAATAACTAATCATTTTATCTCTCTTATTCTTATTTGCGGAAGAATGATTACGATGATCTGTATGTGGAGAGAAGCTATCTGGAAAGCTGGCGGCCGGAAAGGGGAGACCGGACAGATGACGCAATCTTCCTACCGAATTTGGAAGAATACATCAAACTATTATCGTTTCGGGGTCGATTATCAAATGTCGGATAAGACTACGATCGGGTTTTCGACGGATGGTAATCTGGCGAATAGCTAGGTTATAGAGACGCAGCACACGCTACGTCTCTATAACTGGGTATTTTGTTATTTGAATAGCATCGGGGCGAATTTTGTGAGGTAGATACGCCAGTTTTTCCAGATATGGCCGCCGTCGCTCTCATAGTATTCGTATTTGTAGCCGTTATCGTCTAGTTTCTTACGATAGTCTACGTTGTTTTTGTATAAGAAGTCGGTTTTACCGATAGCGATCCAGTATAATTTCGGGTGCTTGCCGAATTGTACTTTCAGTTTCTCATCCATATTCTGGTAGATGGGAGATTCGGAGCCTTCACGGGGGAGGATAGCGGCAGAGAACAATCCTACGTAATCGAACATATCCGGGTATTGCTTAGATATATGCAAAGAATGGAAACCACCCATGGAAAGCCCGGCTATCGCACGGCTGGATTTCTTTTTTTCCACACGATAGTTACTCTCGATAAACTTAATAACATCCGGGAAGCTGCTTTCCATGCTACCCTCCATGGTTTTAGGCAGTTGCATATTCGGTTTGACTAAACCAAGGCTGGATTCTCCCGGAGCGGCCTCTTGATCTGCGTTTCCGTTTGTCATAACCACGATCATCGGTTTTGCTTTACCTTGGGCGATCAAATTGTCTAAGATCTGGGCCGTACGTCCTAAGGCGATCCAAGCTTCCTCATCGCCCCCCATGCCGTGTAAGAGGTAGAATACCGGATATTTTTTGCCGCTTGTTTCATAACCGGCCGGCGTATAAACGGTAATACGGCGGGTTTTCCCCAATGTCGGGCTCTCATACCAACGGCGAGCGACCGTTCCGTGAGGAACATCATTAACGCTGTATAAATCGCCCTGCCCACCTTTGATAATAAAAATATTCGTAACGGATGCCACGTCACGGTTTAGATAGACATTGTTCGGATCTGTAACCTTTAATCCGTCGACAATAAAAGAGTAGCTATATAATTCGGAGGGAAGAGGCTCCGGCGTAGTATATTCCCAAACACCTTCTTTACTTTCCTTTAAATCAACGGTACCGGGTACATCCACTAAACCGAACTGAGTCTCCATCTTCTGTGTGGGAAGGAAATCTCCTGTTACCTGCACCTTGATCGCTTTGGGTGCCAGGAACCGGAAGGTAACGGTATTATCCGGATGAATCTCCGGGGAGATGATGTTTTGACTACCCCAAAGGGCTTGTTGGGCGAACGTGATCACGCTAATCAACATGAATACGGCCAAGATTGATAATCTTTTCATAATGATAAATTTTTAATGGTATTACTAGGGGCTAAAGATTTTTGCAAATGTAATGAATAATTTGTTACATTATCAATAAATAGGCTCGATAATGTGTCTCTTTTGTGACGGGACATAGTGAGAGGTAACCTTCTTGAATCCTTCCATTGGCAAGGCGAAGTGGATAAGTCTCTGACATGAAACGGTGTTTGTCAAGGGCCTCCCCGGATTCCTTATCGTAGGAAACCCTGTATTCGCCAACAGCTTCGGGCACTACATAATGCTGGAATAGACGTAAAGCGACCATTCCCATCGTGTACCGCATATTGATCTCAATGCAGGGATGAATAGCGAAAGATCCATCCTTTTGTTTATAGACCAGCATGTCCACACCTATACAGCCCGTATAAATAGATCCATACACTTCTTGTAATACAGCGCATACCGCCTCTTGGATGCGGGAATAGGTTCCTTCGCCCGTGAATTGGGTGATGCGAGAGAGCATGGTGGATTGTCCCTCCAAAATGTTACCTGTATAGGAACCTCGTTCCTCGGTATTGAAAACGGATAATCCCTCGTAACGGACATTACCTTGCCCGTCGGAATAAAATTCCATGGCGAAATCCTGTACCTTGTCTAATCCACTTTCGATGCTGATCATTCTTTGTTTGTTGAATGCGCCCTCTATCCAGTTCTTTGTCTTTGTATCCGGTTTTCGTTTCTCTACCCATAACAATCCCCGCCCGGAAGAGGAATAGGGCGTTTTTAATACGAAGGGAGCGTTGCATAAGAGCATGTATCTCTCTACCTCCCGGATTTTCGTGCAGAAACGAGGTGCCATTGGAATAGGGAGATCGGGTAGGAGGGCCTGTATCTTTTCCAGACATTCCGCCGCTGTTTGCCTACCAGTGAGGCGAAAATAATCCTCTTTCCAAACCGGGACGGATAACCGGACTTTTGCCTTGGCCCTCAACTGCTCGAATAAATGAAGACTATGAGGGGAAAGTCCCCACGGGGCCGCATCTATAGGAGAGAGGTAAGGAGCGTTTTTCGCTAGTATCGCTTTTGTTACAGGTCTAGGAGTAGGGTGTAGGTCTTTGGGTAAATGGGCGAAAAACGGAGGGGCTGCTTTACTATCTTCCAGATAGACAAAATCATCCTCTTCCGCATACCAAACCGGCAGCAGTGCCAAGTCTTTTTGCATTTTACGGACGTTTATCGGTGCCGTGTAATTCCGTGTCCCTAAAAGTACGGCCGTCTCGTGGCCGGGATTGAAATAATGTATCTGTGACATAAAAGCGTAAAAACAACAAAGCCGTCTTTTTAAGGGACGGCTTCGCTCGGGTTTATGAGATTGTTATTCCAGATTCTCATCGATGGCATCGATCTTCTTGATCGCTAAAGCCATATCCTCTTTTAGTTTTTCAATCTTACGTTCCATCTCTTTCAGTAAGCCGCCGCCGCCTTTTGAGGAAATGCTTAGGAAGCCGATGTTGTTCTCGTAAGTCTGAAGCTCGTTCTTCATGCGCTCGTACATACGCATCAACTTATCACGTTCACTGAACAAACGACCTTTACCTCTTTCGCCATTGGTCATCTCGTTTAGGTTATTGCGGAACGACTGCATCTTGCGATCGTTTTGGTCTACCTTCAAACGATCGAATTGTAGGTCAACCGCCTCGTGATATTCCTTGTAGATCTTATCTTTCTCCTTGAATGGTACAAAACCGATCGTATTCCATTCCGCCATATAAGACTTTAAGGTTGCGATAGCCTCATCATGCCCAAGGCTCTCGTCCATGCCCTTGATCTTAGCGATCAGCTCTTTCTTAGTGGCTAAGTTGGTCTGCTCTATGCTCTTTTGGGAAACGACGTTCTTATTCTTTTGCTCGAAGAAATAGTCACAAGCCGAGATAAAACGTTTCCAGACAGTGTCGGAATGCTTACGGGTTACCGGTCCGATCGTCTTCCATTCTTTCTGCAAAGCGATCATTTTATCCGTCGTATCCTTCCAGTCCGTACTATCCTTCAAAGCCTCGGCTTTCTCACATAACGCACGTTTAGCGTCGAGGTTTTTCTCCATATCGCTCTTGATCGCCTTGTAGAACTCGCTTTTCTTCTCGAAGTAGACATCGCAAGCGGCACGGAAACGTTCGAATATCTTTACATTATATTTTTTCGGAGCGAAACCAATCGTCTTCCATTTCTCTTGCAAGCCGATTACCTCCTTATTCTTTTCTTCCCAGTCCTTAAACGATTTCAGTGCGCTGAAATCGATCGCCTCGATTTGTTCGCAAATCACGGTCTTCGCATCTAGATTCTCCTGCTCTTTCGCTTTCAGTTTCTCAAAGTGCTCTTGGTGACGCTTGTTGATCACGGTTGAGGCTGCTTTGAAGCGAGCCCATAAATCCTCACGTAACTCTTTCGCTACTGGCCCGATCTCACGCCATTGCTGGTGCAGTTTCTGAAGCTGGTGGAAAGCGGAGATAACATCCGGCTCCTTGCCTAGTTTCTCTACAGTTTCGCACAAAGCGGTCTTCAATTCCAGATTTTTTTTGAAGTCGTAATCACGGAATTGATTATTTATCTTGATAATATCATAGAATTTCTCAGTATAGATCTGATAGTTCTTCCAAAGCTCGTTCACGTGCTCTTGG
The DNA here is from genome assembly GCF_004793765.1 of Parabacteroides distasonis. Taxonomy (GTDB): domain Bacteria; phylum Bacteroidota; class Bacteroidia; order Bacteroidales; family Tannerellaceae; genus Parabacteroides; species Parabacteroides distasonis_A. The sequence continues at coordinate 48,651 of NZ_SRYM01000024.1, forward strand.
GGAACGGCCTTCACCTCTTTCCATCTTTGTTGGATGTCCTTGAAAGAGTTGTATAACTTATTGAAATCATCTTGGCTTTCGCAAAGCTCTTTCAATTGGTCGATCAACTGCAATTTCAAAGCGTAGTTAGCGGCCTTTACACGCTCTTCCTCGGCAAGGATAGCGGCTCTTTTCTCTTTATAAGAAGTGAGCAAATCCTTGATCTTGTTCTCGGTTTCGTCAGCGGGGGCTATAAAATCCTTTTCTTCGCCACCATCAGCGATGAATTTCTTCTTAAGCTCTTCCACCTCGTTACGACGGATCTTGTAGTAAGCCTGTTTCAAAGCCTCTACTTCTCCACGGGAAGTCTCTACGGAAGCCTCAATAAGTTCGGTTAACTTAGCGAGAATTTCTTCTTGGGTTAATTTACCTGCGGCAATAGCAGCATCAGCCTCCGCTGTGTCGTTGGCTTCAACGTCTGCGGTAGCATCGATTTCCGGCGTCTCAACCGGTTTTTTAGTTTCTTCTAATTTCCCGGCTTCTTCCGGCAAATTAGTCTCAAGAGTGTCCTTCATATACAATCGCTTTTAAGAAAAGGATAAATACATTCCTAATATCAAGTCACAAATTAAACTAAATATTTTTGGATTACAGCATTTCGGGGAAATTATTTATCTAAAAAGTCATTTTGGATACTAATAGATGCTAAGGTCGGCCTATTTCTCTTGATTCCGGTTGTAGAGACGGGGCATGCCCCGTCTCTACAACGTCTACTTATACTAATTAATCTCATTTATCCCAAGAAGGAAATCAATACGCCGGCAGCTACCGCCGAGCCGATCACTCCCGAGATATTACTAGCCATGCAATATTGCAAGACATGGTTCTTCGGATCATATTGCAACGCAATCTCATTCGCCACACGAGAGGCCATTGGCACGGCACTTAAACCCGTGGCTCCAATAAGCGGATTGATTTTCTTCTTAGTGAACAAATTGAAAATCTTAACGAAGAATATACCTCCGGCGATAGACAAGGCGAATGCCAAGAAACCGCCGATTACGATACCAATCGTTGTCAGGTTCAAGAACGCCTCTGATGTCATGGTAGCTCCGACAGATAATCCAAGGAAGATCGTTGCAGCGTTCATGATGCTGTTGGAAGCCGCATCGAACAGTCGGAACGTATTTGTCCCGATCTCCTTTATTAAGTTACCGAACATCAGCATACCGATCAATGGAACTGAGCTGGGGACGAATAAGGCGACTATCGTGGTTACCACGATCGGGAATATGATCTTCAATACACGCAAGTTCTTGATCTCCGTGTCGGAAGGAAATTTCTTCTCTTGCTCTTTCATGTTGATCCGTAACTCATCCTTCGTACACAATAGTTTAACTACCAAAGGAATGATAACTGGAACTAAAGCCATGTAAGAATAAGCTGCGATAGCGATCGGACCTAATAAATGAGGCGCCAACTTAATGGTCGTGAAGATAGCCGTCGGGCCATCGGCACCTCCGATGATTCCAAGAGATCCGGCTTCTTTCGGTGTGAATCCCATCAAGATCGCTACCAAAAGCACCGTGAAGATTCCCAATTGGGCTGCGGCGCCGAAAATGGATAGGCGAAGGTTGCGGAGCATCGGGCCGAAGTCGGTCAACGCACCGACACCCATGAAGATAATCGGCGGCAAGAAGCCCGTCTTGATCAACATATAATAGATGAAGTTCATCAAGCCAAGCTCGTGTGCGATATCATGCAGCGGCATTTCCCAAATGTTTCTCATCACGCCGTGTACATTAATCAACCCATTCTCATCCGCTTGAATCACTCCCATATCGCCTCCGGGGAAATTGGCGAGCAATACGCCGAACGCGATAGGCACGAGCAATAGCGGCTCGTATTGTTTCTTGATACCGAGGTAGAGCAATACGAACGCTATGGCATACATGATCAAGAACTGCGGTTCAGCAATGATATTGCTGAACGCAGTCATCTCATATAAGTTTTGAAATATCTCGTTCATTATCGAATCGTCATTAATACATCATCCTCAGATACGGCATCACCGGAAGACAGGCAGATCGCCGTGATCGTTCCCCCGAACTCGGCACGTACGGCATTGTATGTTTTCATGGCCTCCACGTAGCAAAGGACATCACCTTCTTTCACTACGTCGCCCACCTTCACCGGTGTATCGGAAGCGTTCTTTACAAGGAAAAATTTACCTTCCAGCGGAGAAAGCACCTCTTTTCCAGCGCCTGCGGGAGCGTTTGTTGTCTCCGGGGCTGTCGGGGCGGGAGCCGCTGTCGGTTTAACTTCCGGAGTCGCACTGTTGGTATCACCAAAAGCGACGGTCACACGGTAAGCTTGCCCGTTTACATCTACGGTCATGACTTGCGGAGTAGTCGGCATTGTTAATGTAGCGGCAGGTGCCGGAGCCGGTGCGGCTGGAGTGGCGGGTACCGTCGGTTTACCGGCGTTCGCTTTCTCTGCCTTACGTTTTGCCACGTCTGCCTTAAACTCAACCTTGGCCTTTCCGGAGCGATATGCCTCGTATTGAGCGGGGTGCATGGCGTATTCGAAGAGTTCTTCCTCATCTTCGCCAACTTCCCATTGCTTCTCGTTCATCAACTTTCGATACTTATCCAATGCGTCCGGATAATTGTCTTGAGGATTGCCCTCGAAGAACTGGCGGCCTTCGGCCTTCGCCTTCTCAACGATCTCGGGAGCCAACGGGCCCGGAAGACGTCCGGCCTTTCCGAGGATCATATCCCAAATATCGTCGGCGATCATGCTCCAGCGGGCTTTCCCCTTCTCCATCTGCATGACGTTCATCAAGGCTAGGTTCTTCACGTATTGGCTGAATGGAGTTACCAATGGAGGATAACCGACACGTGGCCATACGTAAGCTACCTCGTCGAACAACTTGATCAATAACTGGTCTTGAGACATCAGCGGTTTGTTGTTCTTTATATTGCTCTTGTTGATCGTCTCTAGGTTCTTCTCAAGGTCTGCCATCAAGCTACCCATCATACCGCCCGGAAGTCCCGGTCCGATCAGCAAGGAATTCATCAACCGGTTCTTCGGGCTGATATACAATCCCAAGAAATCATCCATGAATTCTTGAACCAAGGCACGAACCTTCATATAAGCCTCCATATTGATCTCGGGCACCTTATAACCGGCGTCCTTCAACATCGCCTGTACGGTCAGCAAGTCCGCATGTCCTGTACCCCAAGAAAGCGGCTCCATACCTACGTCGATATAGTCGCAACCCGCGTTACAAACCTCCATGATGGAAGCTACGTTAAAGCCGGGACCTGCATGGCTATGATATTGGATCGGGATCTCCGGATATTTTTCCTTGATATTGGCTACGATACGACCTAATGTGTACGGACGTCCGATACCGGCCATATCCTTGATACAAATCTCATCCGCTCCGAGCTCGATCAACTCGAATGCCATCTTGGTATAATACTCAACTGTATGTACCGGAGAATGCGTGATACACAAGGAGCATTGTGAGATCATACCAGCCTCTTTTGCGTATTTAATAGATGGGGCGATATTCCGTACGTCGTTCAAACCGCAGAACGTGCGGGCGATATCCGTTCCCTGCGCTTTCTTTACCTTATAAAATAGCTGACGTACATCGTCGGGTACCGGGCTCATGCGAAGGCCGTTCAACGCACGGTCCAACATGTGCGTCTGGATACCTGCCGCATGGAAAGGTTTTGTCCATTCACGGACCGCTTTATTAGGATTCTCGCCGAATAATAAGTTGACTTGTTCAAATCCTCCGCCATTCGTTTCCACTCGGGCGAAACAGCCCATCTCGATAATTGCCGGAGCGACTCTGGTTAGTTGGTCTACGGTCGGGACATACTTTCCGGCAGATTGCCACATGTCTCTGAAGACCAAACTGAATTTGATTTCTCTTTTCATGATATTAAATATGTATTATTTATACTTTCTCAATTTTGATAACTTTCCCGTGTCCACGGGTAACGGCGCTGATTGCCGATACGATGGCGGCTGTCTCCTGTCCGGAAAGACTGCCGATTGCGATGGTTTGCGTTGGAGTGGCCGTTTGTACCCGAACGGCTGCCGCTATCGGCTTTTTCGCTATGATCTCTTCCGGTGCGTATTTATTCACCAAGACGATAAGTCCTTTTCCCAGATTGATAACGATCAAAAGGATAGCAAAAACGGTGGTCATTCCAACTACCATTAACAAAAGTCCTGTCTCTATATTCTCCATATTCTATATTTGTGGCTAGCTTAAAAGGTTTCTACAAAGGATTGAGCAACTTTCAGCCAAATTAAAAACAATCGCAAAATTATAAAATACTGGAAAACGATCTGTCGCATTTTAATTAAAAAAATGAAAATAAATAAGCGAAACGGCCTTTTCGGTGAATGATTGTCAGCTTGAAAAAACACGTACGTGTTTTCCGAAAAACATGTGCGACTTTTTCCAAAAACACGTACGTGCTTTTTCCGGCGCTTGTACGGCTGAAAATTCAAATATATTACCGTAACTTTGCGGTGGAACTCTAATAATGTGGAACTATAATAATTAAGGAATAAGACCATGGGAAATTTCTTTACATCTTTATTCTCTTCTTCCAAACCGGCTGAGGCGACGGAGGATAAGGCGAAGAACGAGCAGAAGAACTTTGATATCTTGAAATACGACGGCGTACGTGCTCAGAAGATGGGAAAACTTGTTTATGCGATCAAATGCTTTACGGAGGCACTGAATATACAGGAGGATTTTGAGACGATGAGTTATCTCGTTTCCGCTTATACGATGGCGAATGAGCTGGGGAAAGCCGAAGAGGTGTTGAACCGGATGGTTGAGATGGAGCCGGATCATATCGCTACCCGCTTGACTCGCGTTAACTTATTGTTTATGTTGGATAAGGATGCGGAGGTCATAACCGATTGTTTGCACGTGATCAAGCTAGAGCCTTCTAATCATGTCGCTTATTTCATGATGGCAAAAGCGAAGAAAGCGACGAATGACATATTTGGCACTATCGCCGACCTGACGAGATCGATCTCCTTGAAGGAGGATTTTGCCGATGCTTATTTATTGCGTGCGGAGATTCTTTTAGGACTGGGACAAGTTAAAGAGGCACTGCCCGATGTGGAAAAGACGATCGATCTCGTGCCGGAGGAGGAAAGTTCTTATTTATTGAGGGGACGTATTCATCTGGCTTTAGGGGATATTGATGCTGCGAATTCTGATTTCCAGCAGGTCTTGGATCTAAATCCGTTTAATGAGGATGCTTGTATCTTATCTGGTCAGTTATTGATCGAACAAAAGAAATATGACGAGGCGATCGCTTTCTTCGACGAGGCGATCGAGACGAATCCGTCTTTCGCCAAGGCTTATAGTGAGCGTGGGCGAGTCAAGAATCTGAAAGGTGATAAGACCGGTGCGTTCGAGGACTTGAAGAAATCTCTGGAACTGAATCCGGAAGGCGAGGAGGCCCAGAAGATGAACGGGCAGCATTCGAATTTCGATGATATGTATAAAGGGGGAATCTTTTGATTCCCCTTTTTTAAAGTCTGCGCTAACAGTCCGCTATCTCTTCGGGAGGAGAACTCTGTGCAATTCGCTGTGATACCATATTTTTCTCCTTACATGAATATACTCGGAGACTGCCTTGGACGTACTATATAGCATGCGGTGAAAATAACCTAGCTCTCGGTTGTTTTGTACCTCGTTGATTATCAGCTTGCTTTTGTTGTTTTCGGTCAACATATTTATGCGGTTGAACTTGTTCTCGCTATCCTCTTTGTTTCCTTCGCTTTCTAGAATATGCACGATTGCCACGTCCTCTCCGAGAAGAGTGGATAAAAGACCTTCTAGGACTATGCAATTGGATTTGTTTCTTAGGGAGGATGCGATAGTCCTTGCGCCTACGGAAGATAATCCTGATATTTATACGTTAGGAACAATATGGAAGAAGTGAGGAATTTATAAAAAAGTCATACCTTTGTATTCTTGGATATTAATAATTACAACCAATGAAATGATATGAAAAAGATTAATTTGTTTTCTTGTTCAAGGGAGATGCGATTTACGACTTTACCGATGAGTAGTTTGAATTGTTGAACGAGGCGTACGAGTGCAGAGCTATTTTGGCGATCGACCAACCGAAGGAGTTGCAAATCCTGCAATTGGCCTTCAAGATGCAAGATCCAAGTTTTGAGACTGGCTACTCTAATGAAACGCACGATGTTCCTTATGCTGAGTTTTTGGCATACAATTCAAAATTTAAAAAGCAGTATGAGATGACCAGCTTTTTCGAAGATGACCCGGTGGAGGTTGGGACTCTGCAAGTCTCCATGGAGCAAGATGCGGAGAGTGAGTTCCCTATGGTAATAGATTCTACCTTGATTGTTGAGAACATAATCATAGAGGAACAAGAGTTGTCCCCCTATGTAATTGGACTGCATGCCGATGAGATTAGCAAGTGGATGAACACTTATGCGAACGGGCAGGAACTCCTCCGCTCCGGTGTATTCCCATCTGGTATAACGAAGAATGCGACTTTGCAATCTATTTTGGAGGCGCAAGTGAAAACCGTGACGCATAGTGTGTCGTTTGGAGATTTTGATGGCTTTAAGAAATTGAATAGTGATATAAAAGGACGTACCGCTCCTTTTACGCTGAACTATAATATATATGGTGTATATTCGTTTAAAGAAGATGCCGATTATTATTTGATTGATCAAGAGATTCTTGGAAATAGCTCCAATCTATGGAGAGGAACCGGGGACGGAGAAAAAGGAGCTTGCCTAATTGCCGTGGAGTATGATGCCATATTGAGAGACTATGCTACTGATAAGCCATTGTCTCTAAAAGATGGTTGTATACTCTTGCGGCCTTCACCTGAGACCACGTCGGGAACGCAAACCGTTACGACTTCTTGTGAGTTTTCACTAAATGGTTTGATTGGATTGGCTCCGGGTGGGCCGAGTCTCTCTGTAGGAGGAGGAGTTAACTGGGGTACCAGCCATAGTGTCAATTTGCCAGACGTAAAAGTCACATCGAACATAATGGATGATGCTACATTGCAAAATAATGCGAAATGGAGATACGACATTCAATATAATGATCCTGATTTTAAAGGCTTTTTCAAAAAAGCTGCGTTTGGAGATGCTACTACTATCTCGACTTCGGCATTCCATACTTACCATAGTTGGATTTGGAAGGTTGAAAATCCGAAAAGATATAGAAGTGGTTTTGAGGTTCAGGTGAGACGTATTAGGTTTGAGTATAAAGCAGAGCGATTTACGACGAATAACGTATTTGAATGGGCAACTAAGTTTTCAACTAAATACATCGGTTGGAGTGGACCTTTCCGCTTAGATGCGCCGAATCGTGCGCTGTGAACGTGAATAAGATACAAACCGTAAAAAAATTGCGCAACCCTTTGTTTATTAAAAAAAAGGCTCTATCTTTGCAGCCCGAATAAGTATGCGAATAATAATAAATAATATAGAAAGATGAAAAGAACATTCCAACCTTCCAACAGAAAAAGAAAGAACAAGCATGGCTTCCGTTCAAGAATGGCTACCGCTAATGGCCGTAGAGTATTAGCGTCTCGTCGTGCTAAAGGTAGAGCAAAATTGACGGTATCTGACGAATACAACGGATAATTAGTCCCGTTCTAAAGATTTATAAAGAAAGTAGAGGTTTTTTCCTAAAAAGCCTTTACTTTCTTTGTTTTTGTAGTATTGCTCTGGTGGATATTGGTCTATATGCCGTTTTTTTTCTACTTTTGAACCGCCTACAAATACATACGTGAAATGAGTAACTTTTTTGTAAAACTGATAAAGAATCCGTTTGTCATCAATCTCTTGTTGGTGATAGTCATGTCGTGTGGCGTTGCTTATGGCGTGCTGGTGTGGCTGGATTCTTATACCCGCCATAATCAAGCGGTGGTCGTCCCGGACGTGAAAGGAATGAAGTTGGAGGATGCCGCCGAGTTTTTCCGGAATAATAAGCTACGTTATAACGTGATCGATTCCGTGTTCTCGAAAGATGTGGCTCCGGGCTCCATCGTGGAGTTGGTTCCCGGTGTCGGATCGAAGGTGAAAGAGGGACGGATCGTATTTGTCACGATTAACGCGTTGACTTCCCAGATGACCGTGATACCGGAGGTGGAAGACTTATCTTTCCGTCAGGCATATGCCTTGCTGCGGGCTCGTGGTTTTTCGTCGGTTGAGATAGAGTATGTGCCGGGTGATTATAAAGATTTGGCGATGGGGGTGGAGTTAAACGGGCGTACCTTGCTCAAAGGGGAACATGTACCGTTGACCGCTCATCTCGTATTGAAAGTAAGCAGTGGCGATCCGAATATGCTTCCCGACTCGTTGGCTTTGGATAGTATTCCGGTAGAACCATTGGATAGTGATATCGAAAACTGGTTTTAAGGGAATGGACGAGTTTTTAGACGATATGGATGATGAACAGGTGGATGACCTGTTGATGCCGGAAGAAGACGGAACATCGTCGAACCAGATGTATGAGCACTTCCGCTTCGTGGCGGACAAGGGGCAATCCCTGCTCCGGGTGGATAAGTTTTTGGTAGACCGTATGATGGGCGCTACCCGTAACCGCATCCAATTAGCGGCTGAGGCGGGTTGTATCTTGGTGAACGATAAGCCGGTGAAAAGTAATTACCGGGTGAAACCTTTGGACGTGGTTTCTATCGTGATGGATCGCCCGCGCCGGGAATTGGAGATTATCCCTGAAGATATCCCTTTGAATATAGTATATGAGGACGATGATTTGCTAGTGGTGAATAAGCCGGCAGGCTTGGTCGTACATCCCGGCCACGGTAATTATACCGGTACGTTAGTGAATGCCTTGGCTTATTATTTGAAGGATGATCCCTATTATGATCCTTCCGATCCTCGTTTAGGCCTGGTACACCGTATCGATAAGGATACGTCTGGCTTATTGGTGGTGGCTAAACGCCCGGAGGCCAAGAGTAACTTGAGCCTGCAATTCTTTAACAAGACAACCAAGCGTAAATACCGTGCCTTGGTATGGGGTATCGTTCGGGAGGATGAGGGGCGTATCGAGGGAAATATCGGTCGTGATCCTCGTGACCGTATGCAAATGACTGTCTTTCCGGAAGGCGATCAAGGCAAGACTGCTGTTACCCATTATACCGTATTGGAACGCTTGGGTTACGTAAGTTTGGTGGAGTGTCGTTTGGAGACAGGGCGCACGCACCAGATCCGTATACATATGAAATATATCGGTCATACGCTTTTCAACGATGAGCGGTATGGCGGACATGATATCTTGAAAGGAACAACTTTTACTAAATATAAACAGTTCGTGCAAAACTGTTTCGCTATTTGTCCACGTCAGGCATTGCATGCTAAGACGTTAGGGTTCGTTCATCCTACTACGGGAGAGGAGATGTTTTTCGATTCCGAGATTCCTTCCGATATGCAGCAGCTGATCGACAGATGGCGTGTATACGCAAACACTAAAGAATTATAAAAATGAAAAAGAACATCGCTATCGTAGCAGGGGGAGATTCCTCCGAGATCGTTATTTCATTGAAAAGTGCGGACGGAATCTACTCTTTTATTGATAAAGACAAATATAATTTATATATTGCCATTGTTAAGAGGGATGAGTGGGCGGTTATACTTCCTAGTGGGGAACATACACCAATTGATAAGAATGATTTTAGCTTCAAGGAGAATGGCATGGTGAGGCATTTTGACTTCGCTTATATAACGATACACGGTACTCCGGGCGAGGACGGACGTTTGCAAGGATATTTCGATATGATCGGTATGCCTTACTCGTCTTGCGGGATGCTGGTGAGTGCTTTGACGTTCAATAAATACGTATGTAATCATTACTTGAAAGACTTTGGTGTAAAAATTGCCGCATCCATTCATTTGTTCAAGGGAGAGACTATTACGGACGAAGAAGTCGTGACTCGTTTGGGTTTGCCTATTTTCGTGAAACCAAACGATGGGGGTAGTAGTTTTGGCGTGACGAAAGTGAAAGAGGTTGCCGCTATCCAGTCTGCTATCGCTAAGGCGTTTGGGGAAGGACGTGAGGTGATTCTCGAGAGTTTTATCGATGGGACGGAAGTGACATGCGGTTGCTATAAGGTGGAGGGTAAAGAGGTTGTCTTCCCTTTGACCGAGGTGGTTACGGATAACGAATTCTTCGATTTCGATGCGAAGTATAACGGGCAGGTGGACGAGATCACCCCGGCTCGTATTTCCGCCGAGTTGACGGAGGTGATACAGCGCAAGACATCAAGAATTTACGATATATTGGGTGCCAAAGGGCTGATTCGTGTGGATTATATTATTCCGGCAGACGGGGATCCTGTTTTACTGGAAATAAACACGACACCGGGAATGACGGCTACCAGCTTTATCCCGCAGCAAGTACGTGCAGCGGGATTGGATATCAAGGATGTCATGACAGACATTATTGAAGACGAACTTAAAAACAGAAAAACAAAATGAATAGATATGAACTATAATATAAAAACAGAATACGGTTAACGATAATTAGCATACTCATG
>NZ_SRYM01000025.1 GCF_004793765.1 Parabacteroides distasonis
AAGTACCTTAGAAAATAACAGTAAAATCTGTGAAGTAAATTTAGGCATAGTCAACATTTTCAATGCGCCGACATAAAAGTACGACTTATTTCGTGAATGAAGTACATATCCTATGACACATGCAGTATATGTCCTATAGTATTCGAAGTATATCTTCGTAAAGAGGAGTTTCAGGTCAAAAATAAAAAAGGCGAGGATATTAACCCTCGCCTTCTATTTGTAGATATAGAAATCCTATTTTATCCGCCGAAATCGTCGAAATGTAACATCTCACGAGGTACACCCAAGTTATCCAGCATATTTTCCACGGCCTTTGACATCGGGCCCGGACCACACATGTAGTATTCAATATCTTCCGGAGCCTCGTGATCCTTTAAGTAAGTATCATGAATTACTTGATGAACAAAACCAGCCGTATATTTAACACCCGCAGCATCAGCGGCAGGATCAGGACGGTCAAGCGCCAAGTGGAACGTAAAGTTCGGGAACTCTTTCTCGATTTCCAAGAAATCTTCCAAATAGAACACCTCGTTCAAGGCACGTGCACCATAGAAGTAAGACATCTTACGATCCGTTGTCTTCAACGTCTTCGTCATGTGCATGATTTGGGCACGCAACGGAGCCATACCTGCACCACCACCAATCCACATCATTTCTCTCTTAGAATCGAAAATTGGGTGGAAATCACCATAAGGGCCACTCATAGTCACTTTATCACCCGGTTTCAATGTAAAGATATAAGAAGAAGCGATACCCGGCATCACATCCATGAAACCTACTTGTGGTTTCGGTTTGAACGGAGGCGTAGCGATACGTACGGTCAACATGATACGGTCACCCTCAGCAGGATAGTTAGCCATAGAATAAGCGCGGATAGACGGTGAGTCGTTCTTACACTTCAAATCGAATAAACCAAATTTCTCCCAAGCTGGCAAATACTCAGAACCAATCAAACTCTTATCGATATCCTTGTTATAATCCATTGAGTATGTAGGGATCTTGATTTGGGCGTAAGAACCCGGAATAAAGTCCATGTGCTCACCTTTAGGCAACGCAACGATAAACTCCTTGATAAAGGTAGCGACGTTCTTGTTACTGATAACCTCGCACTCCCATTCCTTAACGCCAAATACCTCGTCCGGTACCTGAACGACCATATCCTCTTTCACCTTGCATTGGCAAGCCAAACGCCAATGATCTTTCACTTGTTTACGAGAGAAGAAACCTTTCTCAGTAGGTAGGATCTCGCCACCGCCATCAATAACTTGAGCACGGCACTGACCGCATTTACCACCACCACCACAGGCTGAAGACAAGAAGATGCCACCACTCTGTAACGCACCTAACAAAGTTCCACCAATCGGAGTCTCAATATTTTTCTCTCCATTAACCTTCAAGCTTACATTGCCCGAAGGAACCAATTTTGCTTTGGCGAACAAAAGCAAACCGACCAAGATTAGCGTGATCAGCAAGAACACCACCGCACTGGCACAGATCGTAAGTCCGCTCGACATTAATAAAGTCATCTTTATATTTTGTTTAATGCGTTAATACTTAAATCTTCAGACCTGAGAAACACATGAATGCCATACCCATCAAACCCGTGATGATGAAAGTGATACCCAAACCTTTCAATGGTTTGGGGACATTTGAATATGCCAATTTCTCACGGATAGCCGCCATTCCTACGATAGCTAGCAACCAACCGATACCAGATCCTAAACCATAAACAGTAGCGACACCCACATTAGGGAACGCTTTTTGTTGCATAAACAGAGAACCACCCAAGATAGCACAGTTTACAGCGATCAGCGGCAAAAAGATACCAAGGGAAGCATACAAAGACGGAGAGAATTTCTCGACTACCATCTCGACCAACTGCACGAAAGAAGCGATAACGGCGATAAAGATAATAAACGCCAAGAAACTAAGATTCACCTCAGTATATTCCGGACCTAACCAGCTTAATGCACCTTCTTTCAATACATAATTCTCAAGCATATAGTTAATCGGCAGTGTACAGAAAAGTACGAATGTCACTGCTATACCTAATCCTAAAGCGGTCTTCACGTTCTTTGAGACAGCCACGAAAGAGCACATACCCAAATAGTATGCGAAGATCATGTTGTCAACGAAGATCGAGCGGACGAATGTGCTTAATAATTGTTCCATTCTATTATTCGTTTAATCGTTAACATTAATTTTCTTGAAGTTCCTTGTTCTTAGCACGATGAACCCAAATAATAACAGCGATCACGATCAACGCCATCGGAGGCAAGATCATCAAACCATTGTTCACGTAACCCAGATCATAGAAAGCCTGCGGAATCACTTGGAAACCCAATAAGGTACCAGAACCCAGCAATTCTCGGAAGAAACCTACGATAATAAGAATAATCGCATATCCCAAACCGTTACCTACACCATCCAAGAACGATTCCCATGGGCCATTACCCAAGGCGAACGCTTCTAGACGTCCCATCAAGATACAGTTCGTAATGATCAAACCGACAAATACGGAAAGCTGTTTGTTTACGTCATAAGCAAAAGCTTTCAATACCTCACTAACGATTGTCACCAAAGCGGCAACTACCACTAATTGAACAATAATACGGATACGGTTCGGAATCGTATTACGCATCAATGAAATGATCACGTTAGCGAAAGCTACAACAGCCGTCACCGAAATACCCATCACGATTGCCGGCTCAAGTTTTGATGTTACAGCCAACGCAGAGCAAATACCCAGCATCTGTACGACAACCGGGTTGTTAGCGCTCAACGGGCCTAACAGAACTTCTCTATTCTTTTCAGATAATAATCCCATCTTCTACTTAATTTTGTGAGGTCAAATATTTAACATAACCGCTCAAGCTATCAAAAAGCATAGCACTAACACCTTGACTTGTAATCGTACCACCAGAGATACCATCCACATAGTCTTGTCCGGCAACGCTTTTACCCGGCTTAACAACAGCGACTGACTTGAATTCTCCACTCATGAAAATCTTCTTACCTTTAAATTTGTTGCTGAACGCTGGTTTAGAGATCTCAGCTCCCAAACCCGGGGTTTCACCTTGGTGGCTGAAGTCTGCACCATAAATAGTATTCTTATCACTATCTACAGAGATGTAACCCCATAACGGACCCCAAAGACCTGCTCCATGCAAAGCCATGATATATTTCGGTTGACCATCTACATTTGCGATGAAAACCGGATATTGATGCTCAGCGGCAGCCTTAACTACATCCGTAGCGAAAGCGTCGCCTTCAACCTTCTCACCACTCTCGTTCACCAAGAAAGCATCCTTGATCAACTCGTTGTACTTAGCCTCAGCCTCAGAAGAAGAAACATTTACATTGATAGAACGCAGAATTTGCTGTCTCTTATCGTTGTCCTCGTTCTGTTTCTGGAAACTTCTCAATGACTGTGAAGTAAACGCCAATACGACAGCTACTAGCACAACCATCACAGCCGCATAAACAACCGTATAAACATTGCTATCCCGGTTTATGCCTTTCTTAGCGGTACCCTCCTCCTTGATTTCCTCAAATTCGGAAGCAGGAGCGGAACATACCGGACAAGTGTCAGGAGCCTTATTTCCCTCGTGGACATAGCCACATACCTTACATTTATATTTAGCCATATTCCTTCTTACTTTATTTTATTACACGTTTCAATCTGCGAGAGACGTTAGCTTCCACAACATAATAGTCGATCAGCGGAGCGAACACGTTCATCAACAGGATAGCGAGCATCATACCCTCTGGATAACCCGGGTTCAACGCACGAATAATAATGGCCATAGCACCTACAAGGAAACCATAGATATATTTACCTGTCTCCGTACGAGCGGAAGTCACAGGGTCTGTAGCCATGAACACGGCACCAAAAGCGAAACCACCTAAGAACAAGTGATCCAGAGGAGATACACACATGGCGACCGTAGTACCGATCATATTAAAGATCAATGACATGAAAGCACCACCTACAAACACAGAAACCATTGTCTTCCAACTTGCGATACCTGTAACCAACAAGATTACTGCACCGATCAAGATAGCCAGTACAGAAGTCTCACCAATAGAGCCTGGGATCAAACCAAGAAATGCGTCCCAAGTAGAGATCGGGTTGCCTAATACGTCAACGGCTTGGAAAGAACCGATCATCTCCTTACCAGCGATAGCGACTTGTCCCAACGGAGTAGCTCCGGAAAAGCCGTCAACCACTTGGCCAGCCCCAATACCAAACGTATCAGCCGTACGAACGAACACTTGATCACCAGACATTGCTGCCGGGTAAGCGAAGAATAAAAACGCACGTGTAACCAATGCTACATTAAATATATTATATCCCGTACCACCAAATACCTCTTTTGCGAAAACAACCGCAAAAGCAGTGGCTACAGCGATCATCCATAACGGAGTATCGACCGGTACGATCATCGGAATCAAGATACCGGAAACCAAGAATCCTTCTTGAATCTCTTCCTTCTTCACTTGGGCAACAGCGAACTCTATACCCAAACCTACCACATACGAAACAATGATCTTAGGCAATACCGCCAAAAATCCAAAAATAAAAGTCATCAAAAATCCCGGATCAGCCCCTACAGCTAAATTGTGCTGATAACCGACATTATACATACCAAAAAGCAAAGCAGGCAACAAAGCGATGATAACCACGGTCATGGCACGCTTTGAATCAATACAGTCATGAATATGTACGCCCGTTTTAGAGGTCTCGTTCGGAACAAATAAGAATGTTTCGAAACCGTCAAAAACAGAACGGAACATCGCCAGCTTTCCGCCTTCCTCAAAGTTAGGCTTAATCTTGTCGAGATAATTCCTTAACGCTTTCAATGTATTATAAGTTTTTTATGTTATTAATTCATTTCCTTATACAACAGATTCAATCCATCGCGAACGATCTTTTGCAGCTCGATCTTGGAAGTGTCCACGAACTCGCAAAGAGCGAAATCCTCAGGAGCCACCTCATAGATACCTAAATTCTCCATCTTGTCGATATCGAACGCAATAATCGCTTTCAACAAATATTCCGGATAGATATCCATCGGGAACACTTTATCGTATTCATTAGACATGATCATGGCACGTTTACCACCTTTGATACGGGCATCAATCACATACTCCTTGCTAGTACCTAACCAGCTAAAGTAACTATGGCTAGCGCTGAACTGGTTAAAACGAGGCATAGCGAAACCTAAAAACTCATGCGTCTCATCGCCTTCTGGAATCACGGTGATCTGGTTATCATAAGCACCTAGGTAACCATCTATATTTACCTTGGTACCTGTCAAAACATTACCGCTGATAATACGGATATGTTCCTGTCCTAACACTTTACCGTTAACCAAGCTCTTAATCGTACAACCTGAAATCGTTTTAACGTAGCCTCTCTCGGTAGTCTCGGAACCGGTAATAGCAACCATACGGCTGAAATCAGCCACACCCTTGTTGAACAAGCGTCCGATAACAATCACGTCCGCCGGATTAACCGTCCAAACGACCTCACCCTTGTTAACGGGCTTGATATGATTGATCTGCACACCAACGTTCGCTGCGGGATGCGGACCTTCTACTTCCACGATCTCCACACCTTTCATTCCGCTCACGACAGAACCACTTCTTACACCCACATACACTTTTCCATTCGTTAATTTAGCTAGAGCGTTTAATCCAGTCTGGAAATCAGCCTCCTGACCTTTTACGATAAAATCGAAGTTTGGAGCCAACGGAGCGGAGTAAAAAGCCGAAACGAAGATATCACGCGGAGTATCCAATGGAGCGGCGATGATATCGTATGGGCGTTGCTTGATAAACGGCCACATACCAGCGTTCAGAAGCGCCTCTTTCACCTCTGCTCCCTGTAGGGATGCCACGTTCTTCTTACCAAACTCCTCATACTCGATCTGCGCATCCGGCTTCACAACGATGCTTAGCACCTTACGCTTCTCTCCTCGGTTTACGGCAGTTACCTCGCCACTGACCGGCGAAACAAACTTGATCTCGGGGCGGTTCTTGTCAATCATCAGTACAGAACCGGCTTTGACTTTTTCTCCTACTTTCGCAACAACTTTGGGGAGAATACCGTTATAATAATCGGGGACGATCGCGTAAGACTCGCTCTTGCCGCCGTTTAACAGTACATCCGAAGCTTTGCCCTTCAGATTAATGTCTAAACCCTTTTTAATCTTAATCACATTTGCCATGATACAACTAAAATTGTTTATATGTAATTTTCCTGCAAAAGTAAACATTTTTTCATGCTTTAGAGCAGGGAAAGGCAAATAAATAGAGAAATAATTCCATAATTTTGCGTCGTTAAAGAAAGTAATAAGAAAATGAAAGTTTTTAAAATTCTATTCCTACTGCTTATCACGGTTTTAGTGCCGTTGAACGCTCAAGTGACTTACTTCACCAACGTTAGCGATAAGCAAATAAAGACCCTCCAAGTGAAGGTTGCCGGCGAGATGTTCTCCGATCCTTTCATCGAATTGGGCGGAGAGAATCGTATCGAGGTTAATTTCGATGCATTTAATCCGGGCTTCGAGCGATACGCCTATAATTTGGTCCACTGCAATGCGGATTGGACGCAATCGAATCTTTCCCCAATCGAGTATATGAATGGTTTCCAAGGGAGCACGATCGAGGATTTCGCCAATGCGATGGGTACTACGGTGCAATACACCAACTACCGATTACTTTTCCCAAACAATGACGTTCAACCGAAGGTCTCGGGGAATTATGCCTTGCAAGTATATAACGAGGATGATCCCTCCCAGATAGTATTTACCGCTTGCTTTTCTATTTTCGAGCCGATGGTTAGTGTCGCCGCTACGGTGAGCGGAAATACGGATATCGATACCAATCAGTCACACCAACAAGTCAGCTTTGCGATCAATAACAAGAATTTCCCCATCACCTATCCTCAGACCGACTTGAAAATCTGGGTTTATCAGAATAACCGCAGGGATAATGCCGTAACAGGTCTTCAGCCTATGACTATATTAGAGAACCAGATCTCCTATACGAACAATCAGAACTTAATCTTTCCCGCAGGAAACGAATATCGCCGTATGGAATTTTTGAGCAACAAATACAATGGCATGCACGTAGAAAGTATCTCGTTCCATAATCCATACTACCATGTAGAGTTGATGACGGACTATCGGCGTGACCAATTATCGTATCAATACGATCAAGACCAAGACGGGCGTTTCTTCATCCGTTGCAGCAATTGTAACGACCCGGATACGGAAGCGGACTATTACATTGTTCACTTTACCCTCGCCATGGACTTAATTCCCGATGGAAACGTGTATTTGAACGGCGAATTATCTAATAATGTGTTGGACGAAAAAAGTAAGATGGGCTATAATCCGGAGACGCATCAATACGAGAAATCCGTTTTACTGAAACAAGGCAGTTACAACTATCAGTACCTCTTTGTCCCTAACGGACAGACCGTAGGACAGACCGGCCCTATCGAGGGTAATTTCTTCCAGACGGAGAACGAATATAGCATTTACGTTTATTATTGCCCGATGGGAGCACGGTATGATCGTTTAATCGGTGTAACAAGTATCAGAAATACAATGCCTTTGCTATAATTATTTGCGTAAAAGGCATACTTTTACGCATAAAATAATTGAGCATGAAAACGAGACGTACTGTTATCATTACCGTGTTGTTAGTCGGGGGACTTCTCTCGACCGTTCAAGTCATGCCTAAAAATCCATTGTTAATAGGCGAAAGGTTATTTCCGCACGGAGGATGGATACAGGTGATACTTGCCATGCTGTACGGTGGTTGGCTTTGCTATAAGATGCAAGATCGGCAAGAACGCCCTAAATGGAGAAAACGAGCGTGGTTGTTATTCTCGATCGTTTTTTTCGGGCAACTTGCTCTAGGGATTTTTGCCGATCCTATTTTCCTTATGACCGGAAAACTGCATTTACCGATCCCTGCGGTAATCTTGGCCGGACCGCTTTATCGCTTCGAGGGATTATTCATGCCCATACTTTTTATCAGCACCTTATTACTATCCGGTCCCGCTTGGTGTAGCCAGCTTTGTTACTTCGGGGCATTCGACGCATGGAGTGCCCGGGGAAAATTGGAGCGAAAAAGGTTCCCCTATCACAAGCAAATGCGATACAGCATATTATTTCTGGTTATGTTGGGGGCCATCCTACTCCGAATATTCGGAGCGAGCGGCAGGATAGCCACCGCTTTTGGAATAGCGGTCGGAGTTATCGGCCTACTTGTCATGCTATTGTTTTCCAGAAAGAGACGGAAGATGGTGCATTGCAGTAGTTATTGTCCGATCGGGACTTTAGTGTCTTTCCTCAAATACCTCTCTCCTTTCCGGGTACGACTGACCACGGATTGTTGCCATTGCATGGCTTGCACAAACGCTTGCCGTTATGATGCCCTACATAAAGAAGAGATCGAGAAGGGAAAGATCGGCTATACCTGTACCTATTGCGGAGATTGCCTCTCCGCTTGCAAGCACGGGGCTATAGAATATCATTTCCTGGGATTGCGCCCGACTACTGCCGAGCGCCTATGGATCGTCGTAACGGTCGTATTACATACTTGCTTCTTGATGATCGCACGAATCTGAGCCGTATACTTGCTTGCCCATTATATAAGTACATACCGTATTCCGGTCATCGCCGAGGGTTTGCAGGCCAAACAGCTTATTCTCAATCGTCCATTTATCTCTCGAACGAAGATACTCCATACGCAATTTCTGGACAGAGGTAGCGGCATAATCCACGACTATGAAATCCGCTTCACGGCCAGGGAGGAAACTTCCGATTCGGTCGTCCAACGATAAGGCCCGTGCAGAGCCTAGCGTACATTTATAGATAGCCTCCAAAGCTGTCATCGGATAACCGTTCAACTGTTGTACCTTATAGGCCTCTCCCATCGTACGCCACATAGAGAAAGATGTACCCGCACCGACATCTGTCGCCAAGGTAGTACGTACGCCGTAACGGTTCGCTTCCTTCATATCGAATAATCCGCTTCCTAGGAAAAGGTTTGAGGTCGGACAATGGGCAATAATGCCTCCCGTTTCCCCCAACCGCTTATATTCCCGATCGGTTAGATGGACACAATGCCCGAATATCGAACGATCGGTCAGCAACCCAGCACGCTCATAGACCTCCAGATAGTCCGCATGACCGGGACTGAGCGATAAGACAGATTCAATCTCTCCCAGATTCTCCGAAAGATGTGTCTGTATATAGGTATTGGGATATTCGGTATGTAAATGACCGGCAGACTTTAATTGATCCGGCGTACTGGTTATGGCGAAACGGGGCGTGATCACATAGTGATTCCGTCCTTTTCCGTCCCAATCCTCGATTAAGCTACGGCAGGCCAACTCACCCTGATGCGTGGTATCCATCAGATAATCCGGAGCATTCCGGTTCATCATCACCTTTCCTGCCAAGATACACATATTATACTCCGTAGCCACGGAAAATAATGCGGTTACGGAAGCAGGATGAACCGTGGCATAAGCGGCACAAGTCGTAGTTCCGTTCTTCACCAGTTCCTTCACGAAAAAACGAGCGATATCTTGTGCGTATTCCACGGAAGAAAAAGCGTCCTCGGTGGGAAACGTATATTCATCCAGCCAATCCAGAAGTTGCTTGCCATACATTCCCAGTATCTCCGACTGGGAGAAATGGATATGGGAATCAATAAAGCCGGGTGTAATCAATTTACCGGAATAGTCTGTCACCGGGAAATCCGGATAACGGGAACGCATCTCCTCGAACGGCCCCGCCTCTACAATCTTTCCATCAACAACAGCCAATCCCCCATCCTCAAAATAGCGGTAAGCCTCCACATGATCCAGCGGGGAAGCGATCAAATAGAACACTTCTCCCCTATATAAGTTCTTCATCATGGTCAAATAACAATTCGTTTATTTAATTGGTTCCACGTGCAAAGCGATGTGCGTAGCCTCACCGAACTTATCACGCAGATTCTGTTCGATCTCTTTCGTCAAGTCATGGGCACGAGTCACGGTTATCTGTCCGTCCACCCGTATATGCGCCTCGATAGCAAAATTATTACCGATGCGGCGGGTACGTAGATTATGCGGGCTCTTTACCTCGGGAACCTTACTAATGATCGCCAAGATCTCATCCTCCACCTCCTTCGGCAAAGATTTCTCCAATAAGTCATTGATTGCGGGGATCACCAGCTGCAAGGCTACTTTTACGATAAACAAACTGACAATCACAGCCGCTAACGGATCCAACACACGCCAATTATCCCCCAACAAAATCGCCCCTCCGATACCTAAAGCCGTACCGATCGAGGAAAAGGCATCCGAACGATGATGCCAAGCGTTAGCGATAACGACTTGACTATTCTGCTTCCTTCCTACCCAAACCGTAATATGATACAGTAATTCCTTGATCACAATGGAGATAAGAGCGGCAACTAAAGCGATCATTCCCGGACTTTCCAACGGAATCCCCTTGAAATAAAAGTCATAAATCTTGTTCGCTCCCTCCCAGAAAAGGCCAAAACCTACACAAAGCAAGACGATACCGACAATTGAAGTCGCCAAAGTCTCGTATTTACCATGCCCGTAATCATGGCTCTCGTCCTTCGGCTTGGAAGATATATTGACAAAAAGAAGTACAACTATATCCGTTACGAAATCAGATAACGAATGCACCGCATCAGCGATCATAGCGCTACTATGCCCCCAGATACCCGCCACGAACTTGAATACCAATAAAACAAAATTAGCGAATGACCCTAAAAGTGTCACTCGCATAATCTCTTTTTTCCTCGCCTTTGGTGCCTCCTCCATAAAATCCTATTAACAAGATTTACCGGTCATGATATCTAGCACCAGACGGTCCGTCGCCTCCATTCCTTTAGAACCGATAGCGGTCAAGTTGGCGATCGATTTATCCACATCCTCATCGATGATACCTTCCACGGAAGTCACCACCTTATCCTCCATTGCCATCAAAGCGGAAAGCATCGCCGTAGATACGCCACTAGATACTTTCATCGCACAGCTTGGCTTAGCTCCATCACAGATCATTCCAGTAATATTACCGATCATATTCTTGATCGCATAAGAAATCTGCATCTTATTCCCTCCCATCAAATAGGTGATAGCGCAGCTTGCTCCCGTAGCGGCAACCACACAACCGCAAAGGGCGGACAGACGTCCCAGACTTTGCTTGATATAGATTACCATCAAATGGCTTAACATCAACGCACGGATCAGTTGCTCTTCCGAACATTGGATATCCTCAGCAAAAGAAAGAACCGGAAGTGTAGCGGCGATTCCTTGGTTACCGCTTCCCGAATTACTCATCACCGGGATCATAGCGCCGTCCATACGAGCGTCGCAAGCGGCGGAAGTCATGATCAACATATGTGTATAAGCAGAATCTCCCATGAACTTACGGCCGAAAACACCCGAGACCGTCTTACTTACCGTATGTCCGTAATTGCCTTTCATAGAAGCTTGGGCGGCTTTCTTATTCAACTCGGCCGTCTCTAAAATAAAACGAATCT
The DNA here is from genome assembly GCF_004793765.1 of Parabacteroides distasonis. Taxonomy (GTDB): domain Bacteria; phylum Bacteroidota; class Bacteroidia; order Bacteroidales; family Tannerellaceae; genus Parabacteroides; species Parabacteroides distasonis_A. The sequence goes on from NZ_SRYM01000025.1 coordinate 11,590, forward strand.
CATCTAATGGCATTTCCATGGCAAACTCATAGACCATAGAGAAGGAAAGACGTAAATCCTTATTTTCACATACTTCCTCGCCAGAGACGTTTGCTGTACGCAAATCAGTCAACACCTCCCCATTTTTCTCTACATATATTATATGGGTATGCTCATGGCAAATGATCACCCTTGAACGATCCTCCCCTGCGGAACTTATAATCTCGATATAAAGTTTATCCACATTCTCTTTCAGGTCTATACCGATACATTTCTTGCAGACCATTTCCTTACCTTCTTCCAATCCCTCCGGAGTCAGGTCTTTCAGCACCTCTAGCCCATAAGCAGACTTACCGATGATAGTCCCCAAGGCGATAGCGATAGGTAATCCCACCATGCCAGTCCCCGGGATTCCTACTCCCATCGCATTCTTTAAGATATTAGCACTCAGATAAACTTCTATTTTCTCAGGCTTACGTCCCAGCACTTCGGCCGCTTTTGCGGCTGCCAAAGCCACGGCAATAGGTTCCGTACATCCGATAGCGGGGATTACCTCCCTGTGAATCAGATCTATAATTTGAGTTTTTAGGATAGTATCCATACTGATAGACTTTATTTAGAATTAGAATTGTTATTAATACACATTAGATTAAGAGCGAAACTCAACAACGATATCTCGCACGGCATCGTATTGTTTTCCCAATGCATCTTTATACCGCAACGCTTCTTCCAGACTCTCTTCTCTCAACAGCGATAATATATTATTCATCACTATTCATAAAACGATTTAAGATATTCTCTTTATCCCAAGCAGCCACATCTATTAATGTGTTATAATTAGCATCGTTCTCATTCATTGTTTTTATGATATTAGTTTTCGTACAAAATTAGGAATTTTATAGACACTACCAACGTTAAATGAAAATATTCAACCTAGTAAACTTGTCAGCAACTCTTTTATGCGAGCTACCTGATAGAGTACTTACTAATCTAAGTCAGTATATATCCTTTGCCACATGCTATATTCTATGGGCTAGTAAGTACTACTGCCTTTTTCCGGTTATAGTTAACTACCCTACAACTTGTTCCATTTTATCAAGCAAGACACAACATGTAATCATTTCTCCACCCTTATTGTAAGTCACGATCACTGATGCTATGCGATCTAAGATGGAGATAACGTGACAACATACCTCCAACAGGCATTGCCGGGTTCGCTATTTTTCCGTAAGTTTGCGCCCTCATGAACAAAAAAGTCGATCTAGAATGGCAAAGACGATTTTATCCCCAATAACGGATTTGCTCCGACAGCAGGAGCTGCTTAAGAAGGAATATGAATATGAGAAGGAAACATACCGACAGCAATCCGAGCGTACGGGTTTGCGAAAACGAGTGACGCAAGGCCTTTGTTGGTATCCGGTCGCTCCGGGACGCAGTTATTACAATTCCTTAAACCAATTGGTGATCGAGATCGAAAGGACAGGAGACCGGGAGATTGAGCATAATTTCGAATACGGGCGACCGGTTTGCTTCTTCACGGCAGACAGCAGTGGTAAATTTAAGTATCTGGATTTCTCCGCCACGATCAGCTACGTGCAAGACGACCAGATGATGGTAGTTCTCCCCACTCTTTCCGCCTTGATGGATATACAAGGAAAAAGTTATGATCTCGGCGTGCAACTCTACTTCGACGAGACCAGCTATAAAACGATGTTTTCCGCTCTCTCCGACGTGATCCGGGCAAAAAACAACCAACTCTCCCATCTAAGGGACATATTACTGGGACAGGAAAAACCGGAACAGCGGGAATTATTCCCGATCCGCTTCCCTTGGCTGAATCGCTCGCAGGAAGAAGCTGTAAACAAGGTATTAGGAGCGAAACAAGTATCTATCGTACACGGCCCTCCCGGAACCGGGAAAACAACCACCTTGGTGGAAGCCATTTACGAGACCCTTCACCGGGAGAATCAAGTGATCGTTTGCGCTCAAAGCAATACCGCCGTAGACTGCATCTCGGAGAAGCTGGTAGATAGAGGTATTAAAGTACTGCGCATAGGGAACCCCACTCGTATCAACGACAAGATGCTCTCTTTCACTTACGAACGTCGTTTTGAGTCGCATCCGGATTATCCCGAGTTATGGAGTATCCGAAAAGCGATACGGGATATACAATCCAATATGCGAAAGAAAAGCAGGGAGGAACGGGATACGATCCGGAACCGCCTCTCCCGGTTAAAATTCCGAGCGACCGAACTGGAAGTCAAGATCGATATGGAACTGTTCGACGAGGCTCGTGTTGTCGCTTGCACCCTGGTCGGTTCCGCAAACCGGGTTATGATGAACCGGCACTTCACCACCTTGTTTATCGACGAGGCCGCCCAAGCCTTGGAAGCCGCTTGCTGGATAGCGATCGGCAAGGCGGAACGGGTCATACTAGCGGGCGATCATCACCAATTGCCCCCTACTATTAAATGTATAGAAGCAGAACGGAAAGGTCTAGGACGTACCTTAATGCAAAAGATAGCCCATGCAAAACCGGAAACGGTCTCTCTCCTGAAGATCCAATATCGTATGCACGAGGATATCATGCGCTTCTCCTCCCAATGGTTCTATCATAACGAACTCGAATCCACTCCCGAGGTAAGTGGGCGAGGAATCTTGCGATTGGATACTCCCATCGTATGGTTCGATACGTCCGAGTGCGATTTCACGGAAAATACGAGAGAGGAGACCATGAGCCGTGTCAACAAGCAAGAGGCGGAATTGCTCGTAGAACAATTACGCTTCTATATACAGAAAATATCCAAAGAGAGAGTACTGGAGGAGAATATCGACTTCGGATTGATCTCCCCTTATAAGGCGCAGGTACAATACATCCGTAAATTAATCAAACAAGACGCTTTCTTCAAGCCTTTACGCAGACTGATCACCGTACATACCGTTGACGGTTTTCAAGGGCAAGAACGCGATGTCATCTTGATCAGTTTGGTAAGGGCCAACGAGAATGGAAAGATCGGTTTCTTGAACGACTTGCGGCGCATGAACGTAGCGATCACCCGTGCCCGTATGAAACTGATGATCATGGGAGACGCTTCCACCCTTACCCGGCACGCATTTTATAAAGAACTCTATAATTATATCTCCCAAAGAGGTAAAATAATCACGATCAACACAAAACAAAAGCATGAACTATAAATTATTGGTACTGGATTTAGACGGTACACTGACAAACAGTAAAAAAGAGATCACCCCATTTACGAGGGAAACCCTTCTACAAGCGCAGGAAAAAGGATTGCATCTGGTCTTAGCCTCCGGCCGGCCCACCTACGGTATCATGCCTTTAGCCGAGGAACTGAACATGAAGCAGTATGGAGGCTTTATCCTTTCCTTCAACGGCGGTAAGGTGATCGACTTGATGACAAACAAGATACTGTTCGAACAGGCTTTGCCTCCCGATATCGTACCTGTTTTATACAACCGCTCTAAAGAAGCGGGACTGGCTGTCCTTTCCTACAACGGTAAATATATTTTAAGCGAGTACCCGGAAAATAAATATGTACAATACGAATCATTCTTAACAAAGATGAAGATCAAGGCTACCAACGATTTCCTGCGGGATTTACACCAACCTGTCGATAAATGCTTGGTGGTAGGCGAACCGGAGATGTTGGTACCGTTGGAAGAGAAGCTCCGCCAAGAATTAGGGAAACGTATCAACGTATATCGTTCCGAGGCATTCTATCTGGAGCTTGTCCCCAAAGGCATCGACAAAGCTGCCTCATTATCCCGCTTACTAGAGCGAACCCGGATAAAACAAGAGGAAGTGATCGCTATCGGCGACGGCTTCAACGACGTATCCATGATCCGTTTTGCCGGATTGGGAGTCGCTATGGCCAACGCCCAACCCCCTGTCAAGGCCAATGCCGACCGCATCACCCAATACACGAACGATGAGGACGGAGTGGCTCGTTTCATCCAAGAAATACTTTGAAAAAAACACCGGTATAGGCACAGGCCAATGCCTATACCGACATACGCCTACACCAGTAGTGCCGTAGGGCTACGCCAGTATAGGCGTGAGCTTGCGCCGATATACGTAAATTCCTTTCATGGAAATGTCTTCTAACTATTCAACTATTTTGCGTATATTTGTGTCGTAAACCATAAAAATAAGACGCCATGAAGTACAAATTATTAGTCTTAGACGTAGATGGGACGTTGCTTAACGACAAGAAAGAGATAACTTCCCGGACCCATGCCGCCTTGTTAAAGGCTCAGCAGATGGGAATTCATGTTGTATTGGCATCCGGCCGACCCACCAACGGAGTTCAACCCTTGGCGGAGGCCCTTGAATTGAATCATTACGGTGGTTTCATATTATCTTATAACGGAGGTCAGATCATCAATGCCCAGACCGGAGAATTGATGTTTGAGAAACGAATCGATCCGGCCATGATTCCTTATTTAAACCGGAAGGCGAAGGAAAATGGTTTCGCTATCTTCACGTATCACAAGGACTATATCCTGACCGATAGCCCGGAAAACAAACATGTCCAAGAAGAGGCCGAGCTCAATAAAATGCGTATCATCGGCGTAGAGAATTTTCCGGAAGCGGTGGATTTCGCACCCTGTAAATGTATCCTTACCAGCGACGATGAGAACAATCTGGTGGGTTTGGAAAATCATTGGAAGAAACGTCTAGACGGTGTACTGGAAGCTTTCCGCTCCGAGGACTATTTCTTGGAGGTAGCCCCTCATTTCATCAATAAGGGAAATACGTTGGCGGTATTGATGGAGATGTTGAACATCACGACTGAAGAGGTTGTCGCTATCGGTGATGGCGTAGCCGATGTATCCATGCTTCAATTGGCCGGTACCGGCGTGGCGATGGGTAACGCACGCGACTCCGTAAAGGCTTGCGCTGATTTCACGACCTTATCTAATAATATGGAAGGCGTGGCAACGGCAATCGAGAAAGTGATCCTTGCCACGATCAAGCCCACGGAGGTTCCGCTAGATCAGCTAAACGCACGAGCCAAACATGCCTTAATGGGTAATCTAGGCATCCAATATACCTATGCGTCCGAGAATCGTGTGGAAGCGACCATGCCTGTAGACGAACGGACTCGCCAGCCTTTCGGAATCTTGCACGGAGGCGCTACGTTGGCTTTGGCGGAGACCGTGGCCGGGCTAGGTTCCATAATTCTGGCGAAACCAGATGAGATGGTAGTCGGCATGCAAGTTAGTGGCAGCCATGTTTCGTCCGCTCACGAGGGAGACACGGTACGTGCCGTTGGGACGATTATCCACAAGGGGCGTTCATCCCATGTGTGGAACGTAGACATATTCACCTCTACCGACAAACTGGTTTCCTCGGTACGGGTAATCAATAGCATACTAAAGAAGAAATGATTCCAAAAGATTCTTACGAAATAATAGACACGTTAATCAAGCAAGGTCGGAGTTTCGCTATTTGGCGTATTCCTAGTGAGGATAGGCTCCATTTCAGGATGCAAAGCGCCGGCTCTCCTTGCCTATTATACGACATAAAAGACTTAAATGAACGGAGCGGTTTTGTAATCGCTCCGTTTCAGGTGACAGCGGAACGACCTATCGTATTAATCCAACCGGATTGCTTTGAAATCCCCTCCGAATCCGATTGGGATTTCTCTCGAGAGAAAAACGAATTCCCTTCGAATGAAATCGAAATCCCGTCCGAATCCGAGGAGAAGGAACGATACGCTTACCATTTCTCCCTGTTTACCAACCCTTTGCTAAAAGGAAGCCAAGATAAACTAGTCCTATCCCGTAGCAAAACGATCTGGAAAGATCCCTCTTTCTCACCCGGCAAGGCATTCTTCGCCGCGGAAGAACGATATATCCGCTCCTATGTCTACCTTTGCCATACCCCGGAAACCGGAACTTGGATGGGTGGGACACCGGAAATCTTGTTATCCGGCGAGAAAGGTGACTGGCAAACGGTAGCTTTGGCCGGAACCCAATCCTTACGAGACGGGAAATTACCGAAAAGCTGGGACCATAAGAATTGGAGAGAACAGCAATTAGTCGCCTCCTATATACGCCGCCAGCTGTCCACCTTGGGTATTACTCCCGAGGAGAAGGGGCCTTATTCAGCCCGGGCCGGAGAGGTTTCTCATTTGAAAAGCGATTTCTTCTTCTCCTTGCCCAATCCCGAGAAGCTGGGTGATGTCCTTCAACTATTACACCCTACTCCAGCCGTCTGCGGTCTTCCCAAGGAGGAGGCTTATCATTTCATCATCGAAAATGAGGGGTACGATCGTAGCTATTACTCCGGTTTCATCGGTTGGCTGGATCCCAAAGGCAAAACAGATCTGTACGTAAACCTCCGTTGCATGAATATCCTCCCCCAAACCTTTACGCTGTATGCCGGAGGCGGTCTGTTGGCGGCCTCGCAGCTAGAGGATGAGTGGCAGGAGACAGAGGATAAATTAGATACAATGCGGAGAATAGTGGGTAATTTATAATTTTATATCATATAATGTATAGCGATAAAAAGAACATCCTTCAATTGGTAGCCTTGCTGATAGAGCACGGCGTAAGTAATATCGTGCTATGTCCGGGAAGCCGGAACTCTCCGATTGTTCATACATTGGCAAACCATTCATTCTTCAACTGCCATTCCGTGATGGATGAGCGAAGCGCAGGATTCTTTGCCGTAGGGCTAGCGTTGCACGGAGGTAAGCCGGCGGCTGTTTGCTGTACCTCGGGCACGGCCCTACTGAATATACATCCGGCAGTAGCGGAGGCTTTCTATCAGAAAGTTCCGCTTGTCGTGATATCTGCCGACCGTCCCACCGCATGGATCGGGCAAATGGATGGACAGACCTTGCCACAACCCGGGGTGTTCGGCTCGCTGGTAAAGAAGTCGGTGCAGCTACCGGAAATACATACGGATCAAGATGAATGGTATTGCAATCGATTGATCAACGAGGCGTTGTTGGAACTGAACCATCACGGCAAAGGACCGGTGCATATCAACGTTCCGATCTCCGAGCCTTTATTTCAGTTCACGACACCCGAATTGCCGAAGGTACGGGTAATCACCCGTTATCAAGGCTTGAACGTGTACGACCGGAAATATGATGACCTGATCGAGCGCTTGAACAAATATAGCAAGCGGATGATGATAGCGGGACAAATGAGCTTGATCTATCTCTTCGAGAAGAAAATATGCAAGTTACTATACAAGCATTTCACTTGGCTCTCCGAGCACATCGGCAACCGTATCGTACCGGGATTGCCGATCAAGAATTTCGACGCTATCCTGTATGCTACCCCGGAGGAGGAAAAAGAGAAGCTAGTTCCCGAGCTCGTAATCACCTACGGTGGCCATATTGTCTCCAAGCGGCTGAAAGAGTTTTTGCGGAAACACCCGCCTAAGGAGCATTGGCATGTCTCATTGGATGGAGAGGTAGCGGATTTATTCGGTAGCCTGACCACGGTGATCGAGATGGACCCCTTCGAGTTTCTGGAGAAAATCGCTTATATGCTGGAGAATAGGCAGATTGAATATCCGAAGGCTTGGGAATACAAATCCCGGAACCTGCCAGAGCCGGAGTTCGCTTACTCCGAAATGGCGGCGATCGGCGGTTTGATACGCTCGCTTCCGGCTGAATCGGCCTTGCATCTGGGGAATAGCTCCACCGTACGTTACGCACAATTGTACACCGTACCCGAGACGGTTGAGGTTTGTTGTAACCGAGGTACGAGCGGGATCGAAGGCTCCTTGTCTACGGCCATCGGATACGCCTCGGCCTCGCAAAAACTAAACTTTATCGTTATAGGCGATCTTAGTTTCTTCTATGATATGAATGCGTTGTGGAACGGTAACTTGCACAATAACCTTCGCATCCTGCTCTTGAACAACGGAGGTGGCGAGATCTTCCAAGCCTTGCCGGGATTCAAGATGAACGAGCGTACGCACCGTTACGTTACCGCCTCCCACCAGACCTCAGCGGAGGGATGGGCCACGGAAAGGGGATTCTCCTACTCCGCTGTCCATAATGCCGAGGAGTTGGCAGCGGCGATGAGCGCCTTTACCCAAACGGAGCAACCGAGCGAACATCCCCTATTTATGGAGGTTTTCACGGACAAAGCGGAAGACGTACGATTGCTCAAGGAATATTATCATCAACTAAAAAATTCATCCCAAGCACAAAACATATAATATATGGAAACGAAAAGAGAATGGACAACCATCAAGGAATATGAGGAGATCTTATTTGATTTCTACAACGGCATCGCCCGCATTACGATCAACCGGGAACGGTATCGCAACGCTTTTACCCCGACTACGACCACGGAGATGAGCGATGCCTTTTACATCTGCCGGGAACGCCCAGACATTAACGTAGTCGTTCTGACAGGAGCCGGAGATACGGCCTTTTGTGCGGGAGGCGATATGAACGTGAAAGGACGTGGCGGCTACGTGGGTAAAGACGGCGTACCTCGCTTGAACGTATTGGACGTACAAAAGCAGATCCGTTCTCTCCCGAAACCCGTCATCGCAGCCGTGAACGGTTTCGCTATCGGCGGCGGACACGTATTGCACGTGGTTTGTGACCTTACGATCGCTTCCGAGAACGCTATCTTCGGACAGACAGGCCCTCGTGTGGGTAGCTTCGACGCCGGGTTCGGCTCTTCTTACCTCGCCCGTGTGGTCGGACAGAAAAAGGCCCGTGAGATCTGGTTCCTATGCCGCAAGTATAATGCACAGGAGGCTTTGGATATGGGTTTGGTAAATAAGGTAGTCCCCTTGGACAAGCTAGAGGACGAGTACGTTCAATGGGCCGAGGAGATGATGTTGCTCAGTCCATTGGCTTTGCGCATGATCAAGGCGGGCTTGAACGCCGAGTTGGACGGACAGGCCGGTATACAGGAGTTGGCCGGAGACGCTACCATGCTTTACTATATGACGGACGAGGCGCAGGAAGGCGGTAAGGCATTCTTGGAGAAACGCCGTCCCCGCTTCGAGGATTACCCGAAGTTCCCGTAAGAGGATTGAGAATGAATAATTAAGAATGAATGGTAGAGGAGAGGTTATATAGGATTAAGGTGGTTCCCCAGTGCTTGACTTTCAAGCGACCGGCAGGAACTTCACGGGGGGTTTACACAACCCGGAAATTATGGGAGATTCTAATCCATAAGGAGGAAGATTCCTCGGCTTTTGGCATCGGTGAATGTGCCCCCCTGCCGGATCTCAGTTGCGATTATGGAGTGGATTACGAGATCATGTTATCCAAGGCTTGCCTCGATCTGGAACAGAAGGGATATGTTGACACCGAATCTTTGCGCCATTACCCATCCATCCTTTTCGGATTGGAAATGGCCATGCGTCATTATGAACAGGGTGGTTGGCGGCATTACGACACGCCCTTCTCTCAAGGCAAGACGGGTATCCCTATTAACGGACTGATCTGGATGGGCGATTATAAGTATATGCTGGAACAGGTAGAGGAAAAGATGAAGGAGGGCTTTCGCTGCGTCAAGCTGAAGATCGGCGCTATCGATTTCGACTGGGAACTCTCTTTATTGAAACACATCCGTGCGCATTTCTCTGCCAATGAAATAGAGCTTCGGGTAGATGCCAACGGCGCTTTCACACCCTCGAAGGCGATGGACAAACTGAAGCGGCTCGCCGAGATGGACTTGCATTCCATCGAGCAGCCTATCCGTGCCGGGCAGTTGGAAGAGATGGCACGCCTTGCGGCAGAGTCACCCCTTCCCATCGCTCTCGACGAGGAACTGATCGGCTGTAACGCCCCAGACGAGAAACAGCGGTTGTTGGAAACGATCCATCCCCAATACATTATATTAAAGCCTTCCCTCCACGGAGGTATCTCCGGATGTACGGAATGGATTCACTTAGCGGAAACTATCTTAGGAAGTACCCTTGAACAACCTAAATGGTGGGTCACCTCCGCTCTGGAATCGCAAATTGGACTGAACGCTATCGCCCAATGGTGTGCCACGCTAGGTAACCCGTTACCGCAAGGTCTGGGAACCGGCGAGATTTTCAAAGATGATAAACATACGTTAATCCAACGAAAAGGAGACACCATCTGGTTCTCCAACGACCTTTGACCTATGCCAATACAAGAAGATTTACAGGCATTCTTAGCTGAATGGCACGATCCGTCCCCTTTTTTAGAGGTCCAGACTTCTGGCTCCACCGGTACGCCCAAGCGGATACGAGTACGCAAAGACCAGATGCTGAACAGTGCTCGGCTTACCTGCGATTATCTGGGCCTTAAGAAGGGTGACAAGGCCCTCCTATGTATGCCCCTGCGCTATATAGCCGGAAAGATGATGGTAGTCCGCTCCCTATACGCCGGACTGGATCTGGAGGTATGCGAACCCTCCGGACACCCGTTAGCGGATTGGGAAGATACACCCTTACGCTTTGCCGCCATGATCCCCTTGCAGGTTTACAATACGTTGCGAGTACCCGAGGAACGTAAACGGCTGGAGCAAACGGATATCCTGATTATCGGCGGCGGAGCGATCGATGCTGCCTTGGAACAAGAGATACGGCAGATGTCAAATACGGTTTATTCCACCTACGGAATGACGGAGACGCTGTCCCACGTCGCCCTGCGCCGGCTGAACGGACCGGAAGCCTCGCCCTATTACCATCCCTTCCCCTCGGTGACGTTATCCTTGTCTTCGGAGAATACCTTGGTGATAGACGCCCCATTGGTTTGCGACGAGCGGCTGGTGACGAACGATGTCGCCCGCCTGCTGCCGGACGGGAGTTTCGCCATTATCGGAAGGAAAGATAATATCATCAATAGCGGAGGTATCAAAATCCAGATCGAGGAGGTGGAAGAGCGGCTACGGCCCTACCTCAACCGCCCCTACGCCATCACCGCCGCCCCCGACCCTCGATTGGGAGAGGCGGTAGTCTTGCTAATCGCCCCAAGGCCATGTGAAACATTATCACCCCCTCGGGTGACACCACACATGAGAGCTATCACTAACGACTCCGCACAGCTATTATGTGAGGTATCGACAGCGGCTCTCGCCAGCCTGCCCAAGTACCTTCATCCGAGACACATCATAAAGGTAAGCGAGATTCCCCAAACCGGAAGCGGCAAGATCAACCGTGCCGCTTGCCGGGAGCTAGCGAGAAATATCATCACAAAAACACTATAAACATGAAAAGGATTCTAACAATCACCGCAGTCTCCCTATTGGCTTTATCGCCTATGTACGGGCAGGAAGCCTACGCAGGATACGACTGCGTCACCTTGCTGGACAGCACCGCCGTAACGGTACAACCTACCGGCTCGGGGGCTTTCGCCGTATACAAGGCTTTTAAGGTACAGACTCTCAAGGGAGCCGTCGCCAACCGTATCATTAAATACGATTACGACCCGCTGACGGCGCACGCCGAGTTCCGCTACGCCACGATCTACCGTGCGAACGGCGACGTGATCAATCTCGACGTAACCCAAGCTTGCGACTACGCCGCCCCCGCACGTGCCATCTACTGGGGCGCCCGGCAGATCATGCTGGAAGTGGGCCGCCTCCAACCGGGAGATGTCGTGGAGTACGAGATCGCCAAGAAAGGTTTCACCTACGCCTTGCTGACGGCAGGCGACGACGGATACTTCAACCGTGCCCATGGACTTGATTTTTGTTTTAACATCATAGCTATTCGCTTTTTAAGTGAACTGTGATTAAAGCTGTTGGCCATAGAAGTGAAGCGCTGTGCACCAACAGCTTTCTTAATTAATAATAATTGATATTTTTTTGCGTCGACGCCTTGATTTAATACGCTTTCATCGGCCTCGTATTCATGGATATTTTGTAATTCCTGTCTCAACAACCAAGCAGATGGGTTGAACCAATGGAACAGGATACAAACCTCGGAGATCAACAGATCAATGGAATGACGGGCTTTTACATGCGCCATCTCATGTGTCATGATCTCTATCCCACTTTCCTCAAAATCCTTCCGGCTTATTACGATCGTTCGCATCCAACTGAACGGGGCGACTGATTGGTCCGTAAGAATCAGATGGATTCCGTCCACCAGCTTTGGTGTACCTTGTCTCATCAACCAGAACAAGGCATAAAATGAATATGCGAATTGACAAAGCGTTAATATCCCTCCGATTATATAGGCTATCACCATAACTCGTAACCATACAGATTGGCTAGCGGACTCTGTTGACGTTCTCATGGAAACCGCCACTAGCAAATTCTCCAAATCCATGACCGGACGCTGAATGACCGTAGTTTCCTCTAGAGTAATCTCACAAAATGGAATGATAACCGAAAGCATGATCAAGCTTAATAAAGCGATCCAGTTGAAACGATGGAAGGTATCACGGCTCAACAATAGTTTATAAAACAGATAAAACATCGTCAAGCACACGGATGATTTAAGGATATATACAAAGAAGATTCCCATACTCGCACTTATTTACAATTCCCTTGTTCTACATCATCTATTAGTTTTCGCAGATCATCCACAGAGATATCCTCTTCCTTGATCAGCGTAGAGACAACCCCCAGATAAGAATTATTGAAATACTTAGCGATCACATTTTTCAACGTACCATTACTATACTCCTTTTCCGTTAAGACCGCATAATATTGATAGCTATTCCCAAAATTCTTATGGGCAAGGAAACCTTTCTCCTCCAAGCCTCGGACAATCGTAGAAAGGGTATTGAAATGAGGTTTAGGCTCCTCGTAATATTCAAGTAGCTCTTTCACGAACAATGAGCCTTTCTGCCAGAACCAGCCCATGATTTCTTCTTCTTTCGCCGTGAGTCGTTTCATAACTTTATCTTGTTTGTGACAAAGTAACTAAAACTTTTAGTTACCAAACTAATTTGTATAGTTAATAAACTAAAAGAGATAGTTTATTCTTTGATTCCACAAAAAAACCGTCCCGGGAATATCCAGGACGGCCTCTATTATATCCAGATGTTTGAATGATTAGGCGACAGGAATCGTTCCGCCAATCAAGATCACTACCAACAAGGCCAAGATAGCGTACAACTCAGGGAATACGGCCATCACCATTGTAGCACCGAATACGTTGTGTCCGGCACCTACACCAGCGATACCATTTGCGCAAACCTGAGCTTGGCGGATTGAAGAGTAAAAACCAGCGAAACCTAACACTAAACCAGCACCGAAAACAGCTGTAGCGGCCAACATGGAAATATCAGCTACCAAGAACTTCTGCATCATAAAGTAGCCCACAAATCCATACAAACCCTGTGAAGAAGGTAACGCACTTAAAGCGATATACGTACCCAAAGCATCCGGATTTTTCTTCATCGCACCTACCACCGCATTACCTGCGATCGTAACACCATAACTACTGCCGATAAAAGTTAAACCTGTCATCAACGCAATACCTACATAAGCTAATAAAATTGGTTCCATAATAAAATGTGTTTTTAAATTATTCTTTTATTGTTTTATTTTCTCGTTTAATTGTTATGCTTTTCTGAATGGCTCATAAGCCTTACCTCCACCTTCGAACTCTGCGTTCTTGTAATATTCCACGAAGATCAAACGAAGTGGGTGTACCAAGGAGCTGATCGTACAAAGAGCGATATTGATAGAGTGACCCACTAACAAGATCAACAACATACTGATCGCACGTGCCACGATATTCATACCGTCTGTCATCGTAACCGCCAACGTATTAAATACGCCACCCAAGATGGAACCGGTCAGACCGATAGCGAACAAACGAATGTATGATAACGTATCACCCAGCAATCCGGAGGCCATATTATACGTGTTCCAAAGTCCGGTACCAAAGTTCAGGAATACGTTCTTGCCTGGTGTATTGTACAAATAAGCGACAACCAGTCCTAGAATGGCGATTCCGTAACATACCATAACGACAGCGTTTGGCAAGTGAACGTTCAACATCGGAAGACCGAACGCCAATGCCAAGGATATGATCACGAACACCCAAGCGAACGGAGCGATACTGTGTTTCGTTCCTTTCTGTATCTTGATCTTGTAAGCAGCGACACATTTACCGAATATGATCTGTACCAAACCGATGACAATAGAGAATGTCATCAAGTTATCGCTATTCACAAAGTAGTTCTTGATCTTTGACAAGGCCGGGATATCCGCCAAGGCCACTCCGAAGAAAGATCCCGTACAAGTACCCACCAACAAGGCTGCGAAACCTAAATACTGGAACAAGGTCAGATAAGGCTTGAAATCCGGGTTCACCTTCTTCTTCAAGATCGTACAAGCGATCATGACCAGTAAACCGTATCCACCATCACCGAAACAAAGTCCGAAGAACAGCATAAAGAACGGGGCGAACAACGGGGTCGGATCAAGTTCACCGTAATTAGGCAAGGAGAACATCTTCGTGATAGGCTCGTACAGCTTACTGAATTTATTATTCCGTAACTTGATAGGCACCTTATCCCCATCCTCGATCTCTAATTGCTGGAAGAAATAACCTTGCTTATCTAGCTCGTACTCCAAGGCCGGAGTGTTCTCCATCGGCACCCAACCTTCCAACAACATGAGCTTATCACCCGCTTGCCGGTCTGTCTGCACTAACGCATTAAAAAGATTAAACTCGTCCTGCAGGCTCTTATCGAATTCCTCCAACGTTTTATAATCCTCCACGGCACGATGTTTCAGCTCATCCTCCACATGCTGGATATCCTTGATACGCTGATCCAGACGGGCACGCAACTTCGCCAATCCTTGAACTGGCATCTTCGGACGTTCAGCGTCTATATCAATCAAGGTACCTTCCTTGGTGATCGTGATAAAATACGTTACCGATTGGAAGTTATTGATCAGAATGGCGTTATACAACACGCTCCATTCCGGCTCGTACTTAGCGGTAGGACAGGTAAAGAACGTAACATCATATCCCGCTCTTTTCAGACGGTTGATATTCTGATAACTGAACTCACCCCATAATTCCATATAAGCCAGATCCTTCTCGATTGCTTGCTTGGAAGCAATCAATTGCGCTTTCTTATCTTGCAATTCCTCTATCTTACGCACCAACTCCAGGCCTTCCTCTTTCGTCAACTCACGAACCGAGGCGAACTTAACGTCTTTCTTCGCCACATGGAGGTTCTTAAAGTAACGCATCAGCGTATTGATCTGTTTACGCTCAGCCAGAAGCTCTTGCAACCTCTCGTTATCCATCACGGAGTTTGTCTCCTTGATATGTACGACACCTAAGTCACGAAGCGTAGAAAGGAACGTATCATACTCCTTATGGTACACCATAAAAGCATATTTACTCATCTTTACTATCATACCTCGGCCTCCTCTTTTTCTTCTTTTGCCTTACGTTTCTCCTGATTGGCTCTCATGATCTTCTGTGAGGACTTAGAAAGACTCTCCTCGTCTTCCATAAACCGTTTCACCTTACGGATCGCATCCTTATAACCCGGAATCTGTACCTTCTCAAACAGGTTCACCTTCTGAGTGGTCTTTTTCCTAGCATGCTCCAACAACTCCAGCTTCATGCCCGAGAACTCCGCCTCAATACCGGTACGAGCCAGCTTTTTCAGCAACTCGATACCATCCGTATACCATGCGGGAGCATTAAAGAGACTATAGTGTCCGATCTCGAACTCGATCTCGTCCAATAACGGGATGATCACGCCGGCGATCTTCTTCGTGGAAAGCGTAACATCCTTCACGGAGATCAACTCCGGATTGAACTCGTTCCACAAAGCCACCATATTCTCGTAACTCTGAATCTCTCGTTCTAGCTGAAGTTCCAATTTATTCACTTCGTCCTTGGTCCGCTTCACCTCGATACGCAGGGCGCTCTCCTTGCTCTTGATCGTAGGCAGGGAGCGTTCACGCATCTTCAGTTGCTTTTCCAATTGCTGAAGAGAGGTTTTATTATATTGAAACTTTATTGCCATGTTTATTTAATTTACTTCCAGTACTTATCAACCAATCCTTGTTTGATATTTACCTCCTCCGGGCTGAAATATCTAGCGAACAATCCCCAAGCTACGTCCAGCATCTCGGTCGTATCCAAGTTTACGTCGATAGCCAACAACTTAGAAGAATAATCCTTGGCAAAAGACAAGGTACGGTTGTCGTAGTCGGTCAAGTCGAAACCGTTCTCCAGCTTGGTCTTAGCATTGGCGGCATCGGCATACAAACGTACGGCGGCGTTCATTACCTGTGGATGATCCTCACGGGTCTTCTTTCCGGTTACCAGCTGTTTCAAACGAGACAAGCTTCGGAACGGATCGACGATTACCTTACCCACATCGCTATCACGACGCAAATACAACTGACCTTCCGTGATATAACCCGTATTATCGGGTACGGCATGCGTGATATCACCACCTGATAAGGTCGTTACGGCGATAATCGTGATGGAACCTCCCGCTGGGAATTGAACAGCTTTCTCGTAAATCTTCGCCAAATCCGAATACAAGGAACCTGGCATAGAATCCTTAGACGGGATCTGATCCATACGGTTTGATACGATCGCCAAGGCATCGGCGTAATTGGTCATATCGGTAAGCAGTACCAAGACCTTCTCGTTCTTCTCCACAGCAAAATACTCAGCGGCACTCAATGCCATATCCGGGATCAAGATACGCTCTACGGACGGGTCCTCGGTCGTGTTGATAAAACTAACGATACGATCTAGAGCACCGGCATTACTAAATGTATTCTTAAAGAACAGGTAGTCGTCGTTTGTCATACCCATACCTCCCAAGATAATCTTATCGGACTTCGCACGCAAGGCTACCATCGCCATAACTTGGTTGAAAGGCTGGTCGGGGTCGGCGAAGAACGGGATCTTCTGACCGGTTACCAAAGTATTATTCAAGTCGATACCGGCGATACCCGTAGCGATTAATTCAGACGGTTGCTTACGACGTACCGGGTTCACGGACGGACCACCGATCTCGACCTCGCGTCCCTCGGGGATCGGGCCTCCATCAATAGGCTCGCCATAGGCGTTGAAGAAACGTCCGGCTAACTGGTCACCTACTTTCAAAGAAGGGGCCTTCCCCATGAACACCACCTCGGCATTCGTACGGATACCTTCCGTTCCGGAGAATACCTGCAACGTCACCTCGTCGCCGATAATCTTTACCACCTGAGCCAGCTTTCCGTCTACAGAGGCCAACTCATCATACCCAACTCCCGTTGCTTTCAGCGAACAGGTCGCTTTTGTGATCTGGGTAATCTTCGTATATATTTTTTGAAATGCTTTTGTTGCCATAACTCTTTTAATTTTCGATTCTCTCCTTCAAAAGTTCATCCAGTTCCGTATTAAACTTCTTGAATTGGTCACTCTCATATTCCGAATAGTTCATCTGCTTAAAGATGTTGATCATCTTCTTGAAGTAGTCCATAACCTCTAAGAAGGTATCAAACTTAAACTCTGAACGGCAAACGTTCACGACCCTATCCAGCATGAATTCCTGACGTCGCAACGGAGTAACCGCATCGATGGCATCGAAAGCATCCTGTTGCAAGATCACGAAGTCGATCAACTCGGACTTCCAGAATGTAACGTGATACTCGACAGGCACACCATCATCACCCAAGATATTGATTTGCTCGGAGATCTCCTTTCCACGCAACATACGGGTCTTGATCTCGTTTACTTTCTCGATCCATTCCGGGGAAATATGTTTAGCGATGTATTCCTGAAACTCGGGATACTCAAGATATTTGGAATAACTATCAATCGGGTTTACGGCCGGATAACGTTTACGGTCGGCACGCTCTTGCTCCAAGGCATAGAAACAACGGGCCACCTTCTTCGTATTCTCGGTCACCGGCTCCTTCAAGTTACCACCGGCCGGCGATACCGTACCGATGAAAGTGACAGAACCTGTAGCGTTGTTATTCAAATGGACGAATCCCGCACGAGCGTAGAAGTTCGCCACGATAGCAGACAAGTCCATCGGGAAAGCATCTGGTCCGGGCAACTCCTCCAAACGGTTGGACATCTCACGCAAAGCCTGTGCCCAGCGGGAAGTAGAGTCGGCCATCAACAGAACCTTCAAGCCCATGCTGCGATAATACTCGGCGATGGTCATCGCCGTATATACGGACGCTTCACGAGCGGCTACCGGCATGTTGGATGTATTGGCGATAATGATCGTACGTTCCATCAATTTTCGTCCCGTATGTGGATCTACCAATTCCGGGAACTCCGTAAATACCTCCACGACCTCATTCGCACGCTCACCGCAAGCAGCGATAATCACTATATCCGCTTCCGCTTGTTTAGAGATAGCGTGCTGAAGCACCGTCTTGCCCGTACCGAACGGACCGGGGATAAATCCGGTACCACCCTCAACGATCGGGTTCACAGTATCTATCGTACGAACGCCCGTCTCCAGCAATTTGAATGGACGGGGCTTTTCCTTATAACAAGTGATGGCTTTCTTTACCGGCCATTTCTGGATCATCGTCATGTTTACGTCCGTGCCATTTTCGTCCGTAAGGACAGCCATCGTATCATTGATGGTATATTGTCCGGCTGGAGCCACCGATTTCACAATATAAGACCCCTTGAACTTAAAGGGGACCATAATCTTATGAGGTTGGAAATTCTCGTCCACCTCTCCCAGCCAATCACCGGCGCTCACGGTATCGCCCGCTTTAGCCAAAGGCTTGAAATCCCACTTCTTATCATTGTCCAACGCAAACGTATAATCGCCACGTTTCAAGAATACACCTTCCATCTTGTCCAAGTCGTTCTGCAAACCGTCATAGTTGCGGGACAACATACCCGGACCTAGCGTAACTTCCAACATATGCCCTTGGAATTCAGCCTCGTCGCCGACACGCATACCACGTGTGCTCTCAAATACTTGTACAAAGGCATTCTTTCCTATCACCTTGATTACTTCCGACATCAGCTTCACGCCTCCGACAGAAATGTAACAGATCTCATTCTGAGAAACCGGACCATCCACCTCTACAGTTACTAGGTTGGATACGATTCCCTTTACAATTCCTTTCGTAGCCATAATTCATTTTATATTGTTTCTTTTAAATTCTTCCAACGCATTCTCACTACCCATCTTCATGGCACCTACCAATTCACGGAAAGTCTTCTCGCCTCTGGCCTTATCCAAAGTTACCCAGCGTTCTATCATCTCCAATTTCAATAAATAAGCGAATACACTCTCTATGTCGAACGTCTTGAAGAAGGTATTATCGTCCAGCCATTTCCATTTCAAAAGATCGATTTTCTTCTCACGAACGATCAGATCAGTCTCTTCGGCGATGCGTTGTAACTCGGGCAAATATTCTACGGAATCGCCCAAGCCGAAATCACGGGCGTTCGACGTACGGATATTTTCTGCTATCTCATTATGCCCCACGATATAATTGGTCTTATCAAATCCATATTTACGGCAAGTGATCGCAGTAAGAACATTGTTGATATTCAGGTTAAGCTCGAACCAGTCGGCCACGAACTTATTCCCACATTTCATAGCATATTCATAATATAACGCAGCTAAGCGGTCTTCCCATGATATATATTCTTTTTCATTTTTGGTGTCTTTAGCCTCTTCAGCTAGATACAGTTTAAAGAATTCCACGAAATAAGGCGGGAGATTATCATTTTTGGGAATTTTTTCCTCATCCTTCAACGCTTTATATAAAGTATTGAATTCATCATACGTTATTCTTCCTCTTGGATCCGGATCGGAGTCCGGTCTTTTAGCATGAGCCAGCAGATTTATATTATCATATTTCAAATAAAATAAATCAATCAACTTTTTATCCTTAGAAGATAGCATATCCTCTATTTCCGTCCGGAACTCACAGACCGAATAGGCTAGTTTGCTATCATCCAACGCTATGTTAGGAAGTCCGGAGATTAAGTAGTAATACTTACTCATATCAGAACAGCATTTCTACTAATTGCGGGCGCAAGAACTCTTTAAAGAACTCGATGAACTCGTCTTCGCCAAACGTCACTTTATAAGAGCCATCCGCCGGGATAATAGAGAAAGACGCTTTCTTTCCGCTAACCTTCTCGATCTTATACCCTTTCTCTAGCAAGCCTTTGGCATTGGCTTCAAAATATGCCTTCAAGCCATCGGAATCAGAAGTTTGGATAGTCAAGAACTCATTAACTGGCCAGCTTTTCACAAGCTCAAGGATCACTTTCTGCATATAAGCGGGATCCATCAACGCCGCTTTCACATTCGAACTAGCGATATCACCAGTGATAAGGTTTGTCACCTCGCTCTTTAATGCCTCGACAGACTGGGTGGCGAACAATTTCAATTCGGCTTCCGTATTCTTCTTCAACTCGGCAGCTTGTTTCTCGGCAACCGCTACGATACGTTTCGCTTCCGCTTCCGCATCTTTAAGAATCGTATCCTTTTGAGCATTGGCCTCAGCGATTATACGCCCCGCTTCTTCGTTCCCCTTCTCTACACCTTCCTTGTAGATCTTGTCTGTTAGTTCCTGAATCTTTGTATCCATTTCCTATTATGTATTTGAATTGTATTTTTCAATAGTAAACGCCCACAAAGTTATTATTTTTCGCGGATTAACATGAAAATAAGTGTGAAATCAAGCTAAAAAATAACATCAGTCAAGTAAAATTCTATTTACATTCGTCTATATTGTATTTTTGTTCGTCTATTTGTATCTTTGTGACTCAAAATACAAAATTAACATGTTTACGATTAGAAAAGCGACTATTGAGGACCGTTCTCTCATACATGACCTTGCTTCACGCATTTGGGAGAACACGTATGGAAAGATACTTTCTAAAGAGCAATTGGATTATATGTTCGACATGATGTACGCTCCGGATAACATTCTTAAACAAATGGAAGAGTTGCATCATCAATATTTTATTATATTGGCGGACGATATGCCGGCAGGCTATTTATCCATAGAGAAAACAGGTGAAAACACGTACAATTTTCAAAAGATCTATTCCCTACCGGAAATGCATGGCACGGGAATCGGTCGTTTTATCATCGAACAAGGTATTAAATATTTGAAGGAGATACACACCGGACCTTTTACCATAGAACTATACGTAAACCGTTACAATCCCGCCATAGGCTTTTACAAGCATATGGGATTACAGGAAATAGGCACACGGGATCATCATATAGGAAACGGCTATTTCATGAATGATTATATCATGGGCATGGAGGTGGAGAATAAATAGACAGTCATCCCCTATCCATAATTTGTAATGAATAAACTCGAGTTGAACGTGTTCAACGGTCACCGTGTAACGATCATGACTATATAGACTGAATCCGTTTAAACGAAACGTAGTATAGAAAAAGTGTTTCATTACGACGGATTGTTATACCATCAAAATGAAACACTTTATTTCTTGTACTAATTAGGAACCAGATCAATTCTCCGACACGACCCAAGCCGAATCGTATACTTCCGTATTCGGGATCTTATAATACATATCCTTTTCTTGAGGAATACTTAATTTATAGGTCTTCCCACCTGTCACCAATTTTCGATCACGGAGCCAAGGATTAAAACGTTTCAAGTCCGCATAAGTGATTCCATGCTCTTTAGCGAAATCCGACAGATTCTGTATATCTTGGCTTACAGCCACATCTACGGTAGAGATCGGCTTATACAGGTCACGGGCACGAAGCACAAAACCGTACTTCGACGGATTCTCGAAAATTTGCTTGATCGCCATGATTCGATAAATATAACGGGTAGTCTCTTCCACCAACCAGAGATCGAAGGAAGAATCCACATCTTGTTTGACCAGCTCACCGGAAATACGTCCCATGCCACCATTATAAGAAGAGGCTACCGCTGCCCAATCTCCATATTTCTTATAGGCAGCTTTCAAATAACGGCAAGCCGCCTCGGTCGCTTTCTCGACATGACAACGCTCATCGACCGTTGGGGTGATTGTCAAACCATATTCCCTTGCCGTACCCTCCAGTAATTGCCACATCCCGACAGCACGGGCTGGAGAGGATACGCGGGGATCCAAATGGCTTTCTATCACCGCCAGATATTTGAAATCATCGGGAACGCCGTTCGCCTTCAGGATTGGCTCGATTACCGGGAAATAACGGTTCGCCCGTTTGATCAGAAGCATCGTCGTAGAATGGAAATAAGTAAAGCTACTCAATTCACGGTCGTAGGCTTCCCGCATATCATAGCGGGTAATATCGATTAGTTTCCCACAAAAAGAGACCGAGGCCGGAATATCCGGCGATAGGGTCATGGATGAGACGACCGGACGACCCTCTATCACTTTCTCTACGTCATTCGAACCCATCGAAATACATGCGGTCAAGCAAACAACGCCTCCGCATAAAAAACCAGCTAAATTATTCTTGGATATTCTCATTTTCATCTTGAATTGTTTTAGGTCTAAGAATGTTTATATCACCTTTTTTCTTATACTTAATACCATCGGAACCTTCGGCTTCTATCACATAAAAATACACGCCCGGCTGAACGTATTTACCACCTTTCTTTCCGTCCCATCCTTGGGCCGGATCTGTCCAGTAATACATCTGTAGGCCCCAGCGATTAAATATCCATGCCTTAAATTTCACCAACGACTTATAGGCTACCCGGAACTCGTCATTAATTCCGGGCGTGGTACCCGGAGAGAATGTGTTCGGTATCATCAGATAAGATTCAGAGATATCAATTTGAACCTCATCTTCCGTGCTGCAAGTAGTGCTTTGGTCACTTACTTCCAACTTGATGATAAAAGTTCCAGATTGGTTGAACGTATAATCCACCTCCTCACCCGTAAAACGGACCACTGGATTATCTTCCTCCCCTTGCCGATAGATTTTCCAATTAAACAAGGCGGCTGTCGGCGTATTCGCGATAGCCGAGAATTGGACAGTGGCGGGAGCACAATAACCGCTCTTCGTCATATTCATATTCGGAGCCTCTTGCTCAATCAGCAACGTATCAATATGGGCATCCACAGCAGCAGCCTGATATTCATCGATACAAAGCGTGATCTCCTTTCCAAAATGACGGGCGAAATAATCGCCTTTCACACAGATCTCCGTATCACACCAAGGAGCGGGAATGGATTTACCGAACAAATTACCCTCAAGAACCGCCGTCTCTTGTTTAGAGGTATATTCTTTTTTATCCGAATTATATTCCAATGTATTATAAATAACATCAAATTGGCGAAACAGTTCACGTCTTGTGCCTGTATTCGGCCAATAATAATAAATAGGTTGGATCGTGCCTGTTCCTGCCAAGACCAATCCGCTACAAGGGTCACTATTATCGGAGACATGCAGGTTGGATATGTTTAACGTGTATTTGCTATAATCAACGATCCAGACGTAACGAGATACGGCCCCTTCCTCGACAAAATAGCCATATCCTTCCTCGACATTCCGAATGGTGGAAGTAGTTCCATTTTGGGTGGAAGCCACTTTCTCAGCCTCCAATCGCTTGGTATTATAACGGTACCATTGATGCGAAGAAGAAGAGGATGAAGTATAACTAATCGTTACGTTATCCATTCCATACACCAAATAAACCTCAAGTCGCTCGGCCGAATCGCCCGAACTCTGCGTGGCTTTCATCGGGCTACCACTTCCCCCCGTCACCACATATTGGGCACACGAGACAGCCGCTACAAACACAAAACTTAGCGATAACAATATCTTTCTTAATTCCTCCTTTAGCATATATAGTCTAAAAATTACGGTTCCAAAATTAGGGAAATAAAAGGACATACGTAGCATGATAAGCAAAATTCACTATCTTTGTCACAAAATACTCCGAACAACAAATGAATAAGATTAGTATATACGCATTGACGTTCTTTTTAAGTTTATCGAGCGTAACCGTTCATTCCCAAAAGAATAATAAGCAAGTTATTTTTAATAACGAACAAGGGGGAGATATATTTTATCATACCATCGAACGCGGACAAACCGTATATGCCATAGCTACCATGTATGGTGTAAGCGTAGAGGATATTTACCAGTTGAATCCGGAAAGTAAAGAAAAGATCAAGGCCGGTTCTACGTTAAGAATCCCGCAGAAGGATTCCGCTATCGCACCTTCCGGCAAAACAGATAACTATACATACCATACGATCCAGCCGAAAGAGACCTTGTACTCTTTATCCATTAAATATTCAGTGCCTGCCACGGATATTATCGCCGCCAATCCGGGCCTCTCCACATCGACATTTACGGCTGGTAAGAATATCCGGATCCCGCCGACACGACTGGAAACCTTGCCTACCACGGAAAAAAGGACCGTACAAAAGGAAATGGAATATACCATACAGAAAAAAGAGACCATGTATCGTATCTGCCGGAAGTTCGATATTTCCAGCGTGGAGCTTTTAAGACTCAACCCTGAGCTGAAAAATGGAGTGAAAGCAGGCATGGTTATCAAGATTCCGATAGTCAGTGAAGAAGTGATCACCCAAAACAAGAGACAACCGGAAGAGCGTGAGGTGAACGCCCTCCTCTCTACTCCTAAAGATATAAAGAAGGTGAACCGTATCCAAGTCGCCTTATTGTTGCCGTTCATGACGAACGAGACAACGCAATCATCCGCGACCTCCCGTTTCGTGGAATATTACGAGGGATTGCTATTGGCGGTTGACAGCTTGCGAAATATGGGAACCTCTATCGAGCTATCGGTATATGATACTGGAAACGGTACGAAGAAAGTCAAGGAGATATTGAAAGAAGATGCGTTATCAAACGCTAACTTAATCATCGGCGCCGTACAGAACGACCAAATCGGATTGATCGCGGATTTTGCCCAAAAGCATAATATTAAGTACGTGATCCCTTTCACCTCCAAGAATGATGATGTCTTGTCAAACGCGAATGTTTATCAAGTAAACACACCTCATTCTTATTTATACGCCAAAGCGGCACAAGCCGGATGTGATTTGTTCTCGGATTATAATATCATACTTGTTAATATAAAGGATAAAGAAGAGAAACCGGAATTTATCAAAGCCTTCAAAACGGAGATGCAGCAACGCGATATCCCGTTCAAGGAAGTAACTTATAAGGGGGATACTTTCGCCACGGATATAGAGACTGCCATGGTAAGGGACAAGCGGAATGTGGTATTGCCAACCTCCGCTTCCTTAGATGCGGTGAATAAGATCAAGGCACCGCTCCGTATGCTTTCCGAGTTGAGAGAGGAGGAGAAAGAACCTTATATGGTCAACCTATTCGGTTATCCGGAATGGCAGACGTATACAAGAGAATGTCTGGAGGATTTCTACGCATTAAACACCTATATCTATAGTAATTTCTATGCGGACAACTTATCTCCGGAAGTCCATGATTTTTATTCCGATTATAAAAACTGGTACAGCAAAAATTTAATCAACACATTCCCGAAATATGGAATCCTAGGCTTTGACACGGGTATGTATTTCATAGGCGCCATCAATAAATATGGTTCCAACTTCGAGAATAACTTAGACAAGATCCATTATAAGAGCATCCAGGCCGGATTCGATTTCCATAGGGTGAATAACTGGGGAGGCTTTATCAATACGAACTTGTTTATAGTACATTACAAGAACGATTATACGGTAACCCGCAGTGAGGTAAGATGATGACAAAAAAGATATTTGTAGTGATATTTCTGTACATGGCAAGCTTATTGATTTGCCATGCGCAGAAAAGTACTTTTAAGCAAGAGCTTGCGGTTGGCGCATCTTTCGGGTTAAATTTCTCTAGCGTAAGCTTTGCCCCAAAAGTCCCTACGAAGATGAAACTTGGATTTAACGGGGGAGCGACGATACGTTGGAATACGGAACCCAATTTAGGCATACAGACGGAATTGAACTTTACCCAACATGGATGGGAAGAGAAGTTTGAGGAGAAACCTCAATATAAATATAGCCGTACGGTAAACTATATGGAGCTTCCGTTCTTGACCCACATCCATTTCGGAAGCAAGCGAGTGCGTGTATTCGTCAATCTAGGGCCTAAAATTGGTTATGCGCTGAGCGAAAGCACGGAGTCGAACCTGAATGGCGAAAACCCGAACGCGAACCGTCCGGACGAACAACATACATTGGAAGTCCAAAAGAAGTTCGATTGGGGGCTTTGCGGCGGACCAGGTATCGAGTTCCGCACCGGAATAGGCTCTTTCCTGTTGGAAGGTCGTTATTACTATGCGCTGGGCGATATGTTCAATAGCCGCAAAGGAGACACTTTCTCTAAATCTTCCAGCCAAATAATATCCGCGAAACTAACCTATCTTATTCCCATCTTTAGTAAATAAAGGGGATAGACCCGTGATATCGTAACAATCAGTTGAAGATCTGTGCCACAAGTCATCCCACTCAAGAGATAAGAACAGTGGATAGTATAACCAAGTTCCGGACAATCTGATCTTTTCACACCCGTGAAGAGATCTTTTCACGCTCGTGATACGATCTTTTCACAAGGGTGAAACGATCATTTCACATCCGTGAAATGATCGTTGGATACAAGCGTACAAGCTACTTCCGATAATACCTTTATCCAACAGGAAGGTGCTACAGTAACAAATCATGAATACAATGGGGAACGCATCCAACTATCATTATTGTTGAGGTGACCTACTATAAAAGAAAAGGCCATCCGTCACGGACAGCCAATCTCATTGTTAACCTTAAATCTAATACCATGAAAAACACAGTGCAAATATAGGGACTTTATGTTATGCAGCATAATTTTCCAACAAGAAAAGCCATTTTATTAACCTTAATTAAGACAAACATGCTATACAACATAGGATTCAGCTCTTTTTATCTCGTTTTTTCTATTAAAAGCGAAATACTACCATTATAAATATTTATTATCTTTACTTTTATCAACATAAATAATGGATTAATCTAATTGAGCGTCTTATCCGTGTGATCCAACGATATGCCGACCTAATTATACCCGAAGGAGGAAGCAACCAGATCGCCATCAATATCTTGAAAATGTTTATCGAGAACAATCTGGGGCTTCCCCATATAGAGAAAATCAGTAAACCAATCTCATGTATTCTGTTTCTAATATTGCTCCTTCTCGTTCGGGAAGTCTTGAGATTTCACGTCTTCAATATACGCTTGTACGGCATGGGTAATCTCCTCCCCTAAATTAGCGTAGCGACGTAAGAAACGGGGAGAGAAGCCTTGATTGATACCGAGCATGTCGTGCATAACCAACACTTGACCATCTACGCCTCCACCAGCGCCAATGCCGATAACCGGGATCGTAAGCTCCGAAGCGACACGAGCCGCCAGCTCCGCCGGGATCTTTTCCAACACCAAGGCGAAACAACCTATCTCCTCTAGCAAATGGGCATCCTCAATCAACTTCTTAGCCTCGGCCTCTTCACGGGCACGTACCGTATACGTACCGAATTTATTGATCGATTGCGGCGTCAATCCTAAATGCCCCATAATTGGAATACCGGCACACAAGATACGTTCGATAGATTCCCGAACCTCGGCACCGCCTTCCAGCTTGATACAATCGGCATGCGTCTCTTTCATCACCCGGATAGCGGAGGCCAAGGCTTCCTTGGAGTTTCCTTGGTACGTACCGAAAGGCAAGTCTACCACCACCAGCGCACGATTCACCGCTTTCACGACCGATTTGCCATGGTAAATCATCTGGTCGAGCGTAATCGGCAAAGTGGTCACGTTTCCAGCCATTACGTTAGAAGCGGAGTCTCCCACCAAAATCACATCCATTCCTGCTTGATCGATTAATTTCGCCATCGAATAATCATAAGCGGTAAGCATGGATATTTTCTCACCACGCTGTTTCATCTCTACCAGACGATGTGTGGTCACCTTTCTATTATCATCTACTTTTGCGACAGACATATTATATTTTTTTTAATAGTTTCGGCCACAAAGGTAAGTATTATTATTTATTTTCAAGACAAACATTCACGGCACTTAAGCCTCTGTCGCCACGTTCAAGGTCGAACGTCACGATATCGTTCACTGAGATATCATCCACAACATTGTTCACGTGAAAGAAATACTTTTCCGTCCCCGACAAGTCACGGATAAACCCGAACCCTTTTGCCTCGTTAAAATAGTCTACCCTACCCCTTAAGATAACAGGAGCCACATCCTCTCTCTTAGGAGTCGAGATCAGGATATCTTCCTGATTTATCTCTTCTTTTTGACGAAATTCGGGAGGAACAGAGGTGATCATCCCGTTTTCATCCACATAAGCGATCATATCCTCAAAGCAAGTTGCCTTACCAGACGATTTTCTTTCCTCTTTCCTATTCTGTTTCTCTACTCGACGAGCTTGTTTCTTTTTCTCGTTTTCACGTTTACCAAATGATACGCATTTTGCCATACAGTCAATTTTAATTTATACTAGGACCTCACGTTCCGTGAAGCGTGTTTATACTAACTTAGCGTGAGAATTGATGATTAAAGGAGAGATCCACTTAATAAATATAAAAAGAAGAACTATGTCGATAATGATTCTAGACTCAAACTTTCGCAAAGATAGAAAAATAAATGGAGAAAACCTTATAGATCCTCTCATTTAAGAATAAAAAAACCTTACTTTTGTATCCTATACCAAAAAGCATTTATGAAACTACTTTTTTTCGATTTAGAGACTACCGGCATAAAATACTGGAGAAACGGAATTCACCAAATAAGTGGGGAGATCATAATCGATGGGGTTACAAAGGAATCCTTTAATTTTAATGTCTGCCCGCATCCCCAATGCGAGATAGAGGAAGAGGCACTTCGCATTTGCAACGTGTCCAAGGAACAGATACAAGCATATCCGTCCATGCGAGAGGTGTACGTTAAATTCGTAAACATGTTGTCTAAATACGTAGATAAATTTGACAAAAAAGACAAATTCTTCCTTGTAGGGTACAATAATGCCGCTTTCGATAATCACTTCTTGAAAGCCTTCTTCGTACAAAACGGAGATAATTATTTCTACTCATGGTTTTGGGTGAACTCGATTGACGTAATGGTATTGTCTACCCAGCATTTGATGCGCAAACGGCATGAGATGACAGATTTCAAGCAGGAAACGGTGGCAAGGACTTTAGGCATACAAATAGACTCCGCAAAACTGCACGACGCATCTTATGATATTCAATTAACCAAAAAGATTTATAATAAGATATCCTCCCTTTCATTTATGGGTTGATTGATTCTTTTTATAAATTATCGTTTTTGACTATAGGTTGATTTAATTATCTTTACGGCGTAGAATCAATTTTTAAGATATCTGTGAAACATAGTATCCATATTTTCTTCATCTTTATTACCGCTCTCGTATATACAGGTCCCTTGACTGCCCAAGAAAAGGCGTATCCGAAAAACGGAGAGGGCATCACTCTTTTTCTCAAACGTTTCAACCGTACCGGCGAGGCGTACCAGAAAAAGTTTATCGAGCTTAATAAAGGGAAGTTGGGTAAAAATAACAGTTTGCGCATGGGCGTAAAATATACCTTGCCTCCGCTCGCCTCCCCCCCTCAGAAAAAGAATTATCAGCCCCTGTTCGGTAAGTCGCTAGCCAGTTACCAAGTAACCTCTTCCGATTTAAAAGGAGCTTGCTTTTATCTGGTCAGTGGGCATGGCGGTCCGGATCCCGGAGCAATCGGCAAAATGGGTTCCCATGAATTACATGAGGATGAATACGCTTACGACATCATGCTACGTCTGGCACGTAATCTTTTAACACGAGGCGCCAAAGTACATATTATCATCCAAGACGCAAAGGATGGAATACGTAATCAACAATTCCTCAATAACAGCAAACGGGAAACTTGCATGGGTAGCCCGATCCCCCTTAGCCAAGTGAGCCGTCTGGATCAGCGCTGCGCCAAGATAAACAGCTTAAGCCGGAAAGACAAAGAAGTTTATAAAAGAGCTATATTCATCCATGTGGACAGCCGGAGCAAGCATAAAAGAACCGATGTCTTTTTCTATCATAAACCCAAAGATCAAGCGAGTAAGCGCTTGGCTAAGACGATGAAATCCATTTTCTCGCACAAATACAACCGCCACCAACCCGGCCGGGGATTCTCGGGTACAGTAGACGATCGTAACTTATATGTATTACGTCATACAACCCCGACCTCCGTCTTCGTCGAATTGGGCAACATACAAAACCAATACGACCAACAACGGATCATCCTCAGCAACAATCGGCAAGCCTTGGCTAATTGGCTTTGCGAAGGATTTATTACGGATTACAAATATTATAAGAAGAAATAATAGATCCCATGAATACCAGACTTCGTTTCAAGCTAATCGCCCTGTTGATCGTCTTATCGTTGACAGGACTTTTGGTTTTCCAAGGATATTGGCTGAAAGGTTTATACGATACCCTATATAAGCAGATGGAGATTAATATCGAGGAGGCGATGAAAATAGCCGATTACAAGGAACTGTTCCTACGTATCCGTACGATCAAGGAAAAACAGGGAAACCTAGGTCCACAGACCCAAGAAGTCTACTTTGGATCGGACAAAGGCTCGCCCAACGCACACTTGGATATGAGAAGCGAGCTTCCTTACGGACAGCAACCGGAACAGCAGCCAATAGGGCTGGACCGGGAAGAGATATTCCGGATGGTTAACCCTAACTCACGCATGCAACTACATATCGATTATGGTGATGACGAGGATTTCAGTTCCATAGACTCTACCTTAGTAGATTACTTATACGTGATCGGCGAGATAGAGAATATGGTACAACAAGCGATGCATGCCAATGTAGACACCATAGAGCCTATCGATTTCCAAAAATACAACAAGCTGCTCGCTTTAGAGTTGAAAGCTCGCAATATCGATACCCCACATGAGTTAGTAACTATCTACAAACCCCAAAAAGAAAACGTAAAAGGCTGGATGCATATAGATAGCCCACAGCGATTCGCCAATTGGACATCCCCCGTGCATTTCGATTATGCGATCCAGAATGAGAAGACTTTATCATACCGCCTGTACCTAAAATCCCCGTCGAGTGTCATCCTTACTCAAATGAAAGGCATCTTGACATCTTCTTTCCTGCTGCTTTTGCTTATCATCAGTGCTTTCATCTATCTTCTCCGAACAATACTCAAGCAGAAGACGGTAGAAGAACTGAAAACCGATTTCACCAATAATATGACCCATGAGCTGAAAACCCCGATCAGCGTAAGCTACGCCGCCGTGGACGCCTTGTTGAACTTCGGCGATCCCGTCAGCGGAAAGCAGCAGAAGTACCTGACTATCGTGAAAGATCAGCTCGTACATCTGACTGGATTGGTAGAACAGATATTGACACTCGCCGTGGAGAACCGTAGTACGTTCCGGCTACGCCCTGAGACGATTTCACTGAACGGACTATCGCAATCACTAATCGAACAATATAAGCTGAAAGCAAACAAGCCCATAGAATTCATCTGTTCCATTCCCGAGGACATAGAGCTGGTAGCCGATCGTACTCATCTATATAATATGCTGAGCAACCTTATCGATAATGCCATCAAATACGGTGATAAGGAGCCTTGCCGAATTAATCTGGTGGCTCGTCAAAACAGGCAAGAAATAACGATCTCCGTCACGGACAACGGGCCGGGAATCAGCGAAGCCAACCAGCGGCAGATATTCGACAAGTTCTTCCGGGTTCCCAGCGGGAATATCCACAACGTGAAAGGTTACGGATTGGGATTGTATTACGTGAAAGATATGATGAGCAAACATGGAGGAACGGCCAGCGTGGAAAGTTCTATCGGCAAAGGTGCGACCTTCACCCTGCATTTTAAACCATGAACGGAAAAACAAGTATCAGACATGGAAAAGATAAAAGTATTATTAGTAGAAGATGAGCCAACATTGGCCATGATCATCAAGGATACGCTGGATGGGAACGAGTTCAATATCACCCTAGCGGCGAATGGCGAGGAGGGCCTCTCCCGTTATGCGGAGATCAATCCGGACATTATCGTAGCGGACATCATGATGCCCAAGATGGATGGTTTCACTATGGTCAAGTTGATCCGTAAGACGGATACCCATACCCCTGTCCTATTCCTATCGGCCCGTTCTGCAGCCAATGACGTGGTAGAGGGCTTCGAGCTTGGCGGCAACGATTACCTGAAAAAGCCTTTCGGCATGGCGGAATTAATCGTGCGCATCAAGGCGTTACTGCATAAGGTGTCCGTCCAAAGACCGGAAGCCACCTCTTTCCGTATCGGGCTTTATACGTTCGATTCCATCACGCAGACATTGGTCTACCAGGGAGAGAAACAACTCCTCAGCAACCGGGAATCCGAGATATTGAAGCGCCTTTGCGATAATAAAAACCAAGTATTACCGATGAAAGAGATCTTGATAGACCTTTGGGGGGATGATTCTTTCTTCAACGCACGCAGCCTGCATGTCTTTATCACCAAACTGCGTCATAAGTTATCGAAAGACGAGTCTATCAAGATTTTGAATATCCGGGGTATCGGATATAAACTGATCATTGATTGAATTGCTTCAAAGCCTGTGCCATCTGGTCCGGGCATGAAGTTCCTCTTCCATGACAATCGATGCCAGACAAACGGCCGATAGCGTCTTGGACACGCATACCTTTCAATAAGGCGCACATGCCTTGCCCGTTACCGTGGCAACCTCCTACAATCTGTACATTCTCGATCACGCCATCCTTCACGTCGATCACCATCAACTTAGAACAAACGCCTCCTTGAGGCGTATAGGCTATACGTAATGTTTCCATTTTCTTTTCTCTCCTTTTTATAAATGAGTCGCAAAGGTATAAATAAAATTAACTACATTTGTAGCATCTAATTTACAAAAGCATGACATACGAGGAAACACTACACTATCTATATACCAGTATCCCGGTCTTCCAACACAGCGGAGCTGCCGCTTACAAACCCGGTCTTGGTACAAGTATCGCCCTAGATGATTATCTGGGAAATCCGCATAAAGCCTATAAAACCATCCATGTAGCCGGGACAAACGGCAAAGGTTCGGTCAGCCATCTATTGGCGGCCATTCTCCGACAATCCGGTTTCAAGGTCGGACTTTATACCTCTCCCCACTTAGTGGACTTCCGGGAGCGCATCCGGGTAAACGGGAAAAAGATCTCCCAAGATTACGTGGTCGATTTCGTCGAGCGTCATCGCTCTTTCTTCGAACCTCTCCATCCTTCTTTCTTTGAGTTGACATCCAGCATGGCTTTTGAGTATTTCCGTGACCAGCAGGTCGATTACGCGGTTATCGAGGTCGGGCTTGGCGGTCGTTTGGACAGTACGAACATCATCACCCCGATCTTGAGTATCATCACGAATATCAGTCTGGATCATACGCAATTCTTGGGAGATACGGAGGAGAAGATAGCGGCAGAAAAAGCCGGTATTATCAAGAAAGGCGTACCGGCACTCTTTGGGGAAACGGAGAAACACTCGGTTTACGACGTTTTCAAGAACAAGGCAGAAGAAGTTGGCGCACCTTTTTACTGCGCCCTACAAAACTTGTTTAAAGAAGAAAGCCGGTTGACGGTCGGTGGCAAATGGTTCTTCCATTCCATTGAATATGGAGAAATCCAAGGAGAACTTGGCGGTGAGGTGCAAGTAAGAAATGCTGTCACCGTATTATCCGCCATCCATATATTACGAACGGAATTGGGTGTAGATATCATCCCGGAAGCGGTACACGAGGGTTTCGCCCACGTAACGAGGCTGACGGGGTTGATGGGACGTTGGCAAACCTTGCGATCCAAACCGACCGTCATTTGCGACACGGGGCATAATGTAGGAGGCTGGGAGCATATAGCGGAGCATCTGAAAGTCTTGCGTCAATATTGCGGGCAGATCTATATGATCGTCGGCATGGTAAACGATAAGGATATTGACGGCGTATTATCCTTGATGCCACAAGACGCTTTTTATTTCTTTACGCAGGCCTCTGTGGAGAGGGCGATGCCCGTAGAGGATTTCGCAGTGAAAGCTATGTGGCACGGACTGTCTGGTACCCTTTGCAATACCGTGCAAGAGGCTGTTGAAAATGCGTTAGAAAGTGCCCGTGAGAATGACCTGATCTTTATCGGCGGAAGCACCTTTATCGTAGCGGACGCTCTCCCCTTGTTCATGAAAGAAGACGAATACAAATAATATAACTCTATAAAACAAATATCATGATAGAAAAAATTCATCAGAAACTAAGTGACTCGAAAGTCGCACGCTGGAGTGTACTCGCTTTGGCGGCATTCACGATGCTTTGCGGATACTTCCTTACGGATGTAATGGCTCCGCTTAAACCGATGTTGGAAGAACAGTTAAGTTGGACGAGTACGGAATATGGTTGGTTCACCAGCGCTTACGGTTGGTTCAACGTATTTCTTTTCATGTTGATTATTGGTGGTATCGTTCTGGATAAAATGGGTGTCCGTTTCACGGGTGTCGCTTCCTGTATCTTGATGATTATCGGTTGTTCCATTAAATATTACGCCATCTCGGACGCATTTACGATGGAAGGAGAGCTTTTCGGATGGAAAGCACAAGTGATGGTGGCCGCCCTCGGATATGCGATCTTCGGTGTCGGCGCAGAGACCGTCGGTATCACGGTATCTAAGATTATCGTACGGTGGTTCAAGGGAAAAGAGATGGCGTTGGCTATGGGCTTGGAGATGGCTACAGCTCGTTTGGGTACGGCCTTGGCTTTATCTATCACGGTTCCCGCCGCCAAGTACTTCGGTAGTATCTCCGCTCCTATCTTGCTTTGTCTTTGTATGTTGTGTATCGGTTTGATCGCCTTCCTCGTATTTTGCGTGATGGATCGCAAGCTGGACGCTTCGATGGACGCTATCGAGCAAGCCGAGGAGGAAGAGCCTTTCCGTTTGAAAGATATCTTATTGATCGTTACCAATAAGGGTTTTTGGTTGATCGCTCTGCTTTGCGTATTATTCTATTCGGCCGTATTCCCTTTCTTGAAATACGCCACGGACTTGATGGTCAATAAATATAACGTAGATCCGGAGCTGGCGGGAAATATCCCGGCTATCTTACCTTTCGGTACGATTCTTCTGACTCCGTTCTTCGGCAACTTATACGACCGCAAGGGAAAAGGAGCGACGATCATGATCTTTGGAGCCTTGATGTTGATCGGCGTACATTTATTATTCACGCTTCCGATCTTGAATCAATGGTGGTTCGCCACGATCGTGATGATCGTATTGGGTATCGCTTTCTCCTTGGTTCCATCGGCGATGTGGCCGTCTGTTCCGAAAATTATCCCAGAGAAGCAATTAGGTACGGCTTATGCCTTGATTTTCTGGGTACAGAATATCGGTCTGAGTATGGTTCCCTTATTAATCGGCTGGATATTGGATACGTATTGTAAAATAGACAATGGTACGGGCAAACCGGCTTACGACTATACGATACCGATGGCAGTCTTCACCTGCTTCGGTGTACTCGCCCTCTTCATCGCCTTGATGTTGAAACGTGAGGACCGGATCAAAGGCTACGGCCTTGAATTGCCGAACATCCAAAAGGACGCCGATAAAGCCGAGGCCGAGATAATCGCTAAAGAGATGATCGCGGAGCCTTAATAAAGCTCGATGCTAAGCGATGAAAGGTGCGGTAAGCGATATTTCCGCACCTTTTGTATTTACAGCCCCATGATAGACCGGGCACGTATCATTCCAACCGGAAGCGACCCACATCTGCCGGGGAAGCGCGTAACTGGTAGCGTCGCTCGAGGGGGCTGATCCCAAAGTCGCGCTTGTAGGCGAAGAAAAGGTTGACGCGCTTGCCGTGGCCGGAACGACGGGCCACCTCATCGAGTGTCATGGAGGTGTAGCGCAACAGGTCATCAGCCAAGCGCACCATATACCTTAAGCGGAATTCCGCTCCCGGCATCCCGGTGAGCAGGAAGCAAAGCGAGTCCATATCGCCCGTGCGTGCGCCGTAGCATTCGCAGAACCTGCCTAGATTACTGTTTCCCGCCGTGAGCCGGCGCAAGTAAGCGTCCATCACCTCAACGCCGGATGGCGACATCTCTCGCTCCACGGGGATGTACTCCACCACTTCTTCCTCGGTGTCCGCCCCTGCCGCCTCCCATACCAACGATCTTTCACGATATGTTTCTCCTTGTTTTCGTTATCTTAATAATTATCAGGATAACGAAAATCCAACTCATCGTTATCTCATCCACTAATATATAAACAAAAATCCGATTTATTGTTATCCCAATCACAAATAGGATAATATCAAGCCGGAAACGGATGATTGTTTATCCGATAGACGAGCATTTATAAGGATATCTTCTTATCTTCGCGTATCATATAAAACAAACATTAAATACTATGATCTGTTTCCCGAATGCCAAGATAAACCTAGGTCTGAACGTGGTAAGCAAACGTCCGGACGGTTATCATAATATAGAGACCATCTTCTATCCGATCCCCGTGAAGGATGCCCTCGAGATCGTCGCCTCGGATCAGCCCAGTTTCACGCAAACCGGAATCCCGGTAGACGCTCCCCAAGAGAAGAACCTCGTCATAAAAGCGCTGAACGCCCTAAAGACGAGATACGAGATTCCCCCGCTAGAGATCCATTTGTTGAAAGCGATACCTTTTGGCGCCGGGCTTGGAGGAGGTTCCGCCGATGCCGCTTTTATGTTGAAGCTGGTCAATGATTTCTGCGGTTTGGATATTCACCCGGATGAGTTGGAGGCGATAGCGTCCACCATCGGAGCCGATTGCCCGTTCTTTATCCGTAACACGCCGGTATTCGCGACCGGCACGGGAAACCAATTCGAGCCCGTGGACTTGTTCTTGAAGGATTATTATCTATGCTTGGTAAAACCGGATGTAGCCGTCTCCACCCCCGAAGCCTATTCGATGGTATCACCCGCCGCGCCCGAGACCTCCTTGAAAGAGATCATCCGGCTACCGGTATCCGAATGGAAAGAGCGGATGGTGAACGATTTCGAGCGAAGCGTATTCCCGAAACATCCCGTGATCGAGCGGATCAAGGATACCTTATACGAGGGAGGCGCCTTATATGCCACCATGTCCGGCTCCGGATCGTCCGTGTTCGGTTTGTTCGAAAAACCAACCCATTTCAAGGAACAATCCCTGTTCAGCGATTGTTTTCTATGGGAAGGACAATTATCATGAATCAAATAGAGACCTTTTTTGATACGATGGCAGAACGCTGGGACGCTGTCTGCGTACATGATCCGGGAAAGATCCGGACGATATTGGATCGTACCAACCTGCGGCAGAACGCCCGCATCCTCGATGTCGGTTGCGGCACGGGGATATTGGAAAGTTACCTGCTGCCGTACGAACCCCGCCAAATCGTAGCTATCGATATAGCGGGCCAAATGATCGAGAAAGCACGCATGAAATATCCGGATCATCCGCTCATCGAGTTCCTCCAAGAGGACGCTATGAATTACGAGGGGAAAGGATTCGACTATATTATCCTGTATAGCGCTTACCCGCATTTCATGCGGCCGGAACGGTTGATCGAGCATATGAGCGGTTTGCTCGTGCCCGGCGGCAAGCTGGTTATCTGCCACAGCGAGAGCAAGGAAAAGATCAATACGCACCACCATCGGCACGCCGATCAATTATCGCTGCCCTTGCCCCCGGCCCGAGAGGTGGCGGCATTGATGGAGCCTTATCTTCTTCCGCTCGTCATAGAAGATACCGAACAGCTTTACATCGTTTGTGGAAAACGTTTATCCTAAACTAATTATATATGAACAGAAAAACTAACTTAATTCCGGCATTGCTTCTTTCCGCCCTTTCGCTTTACGCCATGGAAGACGTGAAAGTAACGCAATTCCAGCACGCAGGCCCGTTTACGGTCAACAAGCCGATCCTAGCGGACAGCCTCAACGTAAATGGCAAGCCTTTCGAGGCGAAGAACCTATTAAAAGCGACCTTACCGTTCGAGCAAACGCTTGCGAACGCCACGGTACTCGACGCTGACACGGCAGGCGCGATCACCTTCGCCGCCCCGCAAAAGGGATATGCCTTGCATCTATTCTCTTTCTTCTTGAACAGCGACCGGTACGTAAAAGGTACGCTCGATATATCCGGCCCCGGAGCGTTCGAGGTATTCGTCAATGATAAACCGGTAGGAGCCTCTTCCGAGTTGGTGATGGAACCCCGTCGCTATCAAGTAGTCGTCAAATACCTGGCAGCGGAAACAGACACTTGTCCTCCCAGCCTAAAGGCTACCTTCAAAAGCGAGGCGGAAGCGAAAGTCGTAGCTTCCTTGAACCCGGAGAAACGCTACACCCTTCTGAATATCATAGAAGGTAAAGATTTCCAAGGCGTAAGTCTCTCCCCGAACGGGAAGTATGCCTTGGTAAAATATGTCAACCGGTTCCCGGAAGGCAAGAGCGAATCATACGGGCAATTGATGGATGCCGCTACGGGACGGGTCTTGTTGCAAGACGGAAGTTTCTTGACAACCGCCAAATGGATGCCTAAAAGCAACCGATTGTATTACACCCGCACCGGTCTGGACGGTACGGAGTTGGTAACCGTAGATCTGGCGACCTACCAACAAACGGTATTAGTCCCGAATCTTCCGAAAGGGCGGTTCGTATTCACCCCTGATGAGGCCACGCTTCTCTATACCGTAGAAGAGGAAGGTCCAAAGGAAGGGACGGACTTGATCCGTGTATTAGAGCCGGCAGACCGTATCCCGGGTTTCCGCAATCGCTCCTTCATCTGGCGTTATGACTTAAAAACAGGTTTGTACGAGCAACTTACTTTCGGGCATACGGACACTTATATCAATGATATCAGCGCTGATAGCCGCTATCTATTGTTCAGCACCAGCGACCGGGTGTACACCTCCTTGCCACACTCCCGCAATTCCCTTTATAAATTGGATTTACAGACCATGGCGATCGATACGATCTGGGAAAAAGCCCCGTATGTAAACCAAGCCGCCTTCTCGCCCAACGGTAAACAGTTATTGGTAGCCGGGGCAGGCGACGCTTTCGACGGAATCGGACGTAATATCAAGCAAGGACAAATCTCCAACTCGTACGACGGACAGTTATTCCTATACGATCTGGCAAGCCGTAAAGCCTCCCCTCTCACCAAGGACTTCAATCCGAACGTGATCGATGCCGTATGGAATCGCTTCAACGGGCAAATCTATATCCTCTGTGAGGATGAGGATTATCAACGGATCTATACGTGCGACCCAGCAAACGGGAAGATCAAGCAAGTAGCGGCCTCAGAGGATATCATTATGTCCTACGCATTGGCCGACAATGCCCCGGTTCTCTTCTATTACGGACAGAGCGCATCCAATGCTAATCGCCTTTACGCTTACGACCTGAAAGGTGGAAAGAACCGCTTGGTGTATGATCTCTCGCAAGATAAATTAAAAGATATCGCCTTGGGCGAAGCACACGACTGGAACTTCAAGTCGGATGACGGGACAACTATCCAAGGCCGTTATTACCTGCCGCCTCATTTCGATCCGAATAAGAAATATCCGATGATCGTTTATTACTATGGTGGTACTTCCCCGACGAACCGTGCGCTGGAGATGCGTTATTCCATGCATATGTACGCCGCTCTCGGATACGTGGTCTACACCTTGAACCCTAGCGGAACGACAGGTTTCGGACAGGAATTCGCCGCCCGCCACGTAAACGCATGGGGCATAAAGACCGCCGATGAGATCATCCAAGGTACCAAGCTGTTCTGCAAGGAGCATTCTTTCGTGAACGAGAAGAAGATCGGTTGCATCGGTGCCAGCTACGGCGGATTCATGACACAATACCTACAAACCCGTACGGACATTTTCGCCGCCGCTATCAGCCATGCCGGTATCAGCGCGTTGAGTAGCTATTGGGGAGAAGGTTATTGGGGATATGGCTATTGCTCCGTAGCGAACGCCGGCACTTATCCTTGGAACGCCCCGGAGTTCTTTACCAAGCAAAGCCCGTTGTTCAACGCCGATAAGATCAAGACCCCGCTCCTGTTGCTTCACGGCAACGCCGATACGAACGTACCCATCGGGGAAAGTATCCAGATGTTCGCCGCCTTGAAGATCCTAGGGAAAACCGTGGAATTCGTACAAGTGGATGGCGAGAATCATGGTATCGTAGGCTATCAGAAGCGTATAGGTTGGCAAAATACCATCTACGCATGGTTCGCCAAATGGCTGAAAGACGAGCCGGAATGGTGGAAAGCCTTATATCCGGATCGTACTTTATAAGAATATTTATTTGAACGAAAGCGTCTGTGTCTCCCGCAAGGGAATCGCAGGCGCTTTATTCGTTTGCGCATGGCCCCGGCTGTCATCCGGATCAGCTCCGTTTACGAACGGTAATTTTGATACAAAGATCCGTAATATATATACATATACTTGAGATAAATCCG
Source organism: Parabacteroides distasonis (assembly GCF_004793765.1). Lineage (GTDB taxonomy): Bacteria > Bacteroidota > Bacteroidia > Bacteroidales > Tannerellaceae > Parabacteroides > Parabacteroides distasonis_A. Next base: position 51,983 of record NZ_SRYM01000025.1, read on the forward strand.
AATACCTTTGTGATGTCAAACAATAACGATATCCTCATGAAAACAAAAGTAATCGCACTCTTCCTGCTAGGCTTCATACCAGCCTTCGCACAAGATATTTCTCAGCCCGCCCCAGAGAAGAACTTAGTCCGCCTATCCAAGATCACGGTCGATCCCGCCCAGTTGGAGCGTTATAACGCCTTCCTGAAAGAAGAGATCGAGGCCTCCATGCGCCTAGAGCCGGGTGTCCTTACGCTGTATGCCGTATCGGAGAAAGAGTATCCGAATAAAATAACCATCCTAGAGATTTACGCAGATCAAGACGCTTATAAAAGCCATATCCAAACGCCCCATTTCCAGAAATACAAACAAGAAACATTACAGATGGTGAAAGAGTTAGAGCTGGTAGATAGCACACCCCTGATCCCCGGATTGAAGATAAAATAATTATTGCTGTCCGATAAACCTTTTTATTGCAAGATAAAATTAGGGTCGATTCCATT
>NZ_SRYM01000026.1 GCF_004793765.1 Parabacteroides distasonis
GTGGACCAAATTTATTTAATTTTTAACTAGCTCCCATTTTTATGGGACACTAGTGATCAAGAATATATTCCTAGGCTCAAGATCCTGATGATCTCTATTGAAATTACGCCCGCTACTAGCGTCTTGGCAGATGAAACGATCTCCGTCTAAATTGAAGATCGCTTTATAATAAACCCATGATTTCGTATCCTCGTCTTCTCCTTCCTTAAACAGGAAACTTCGTTTAAAATTCCCGAACAAGTCATAAGTCATTATCTTTCTTTGCTGCAGATTACCAACAAACATTTCTCCTTTCTCATCGTCCAGATAGATACCATTCGTCGCATAATACTCCTCGTTACCCTGTCCCCTCCGGTTAATCTTTCGTACCGCTTTTCCTTTCCGGTCATAAATAAAAATATTCCCATCAACAGCAAACATATTCCGTACGATCATCACATCCTTCCCGATCGCCTGCAACCAGCCTAGCGTCACGAACTCGTCCGTCGTCTCCAGGGGGATATATTCCACATCGAAAAGATCTTGCAAGATCAGTTCCATTTTGGGATAATCCTTCGATACGTCCACCACGATAAGATCCTCTTTCTCTTGGGTAGAAGAGGTGCCGCAACCAACTATACCTCCCGCTAATAAAAACATTCCCGCCGCTATCAAACTCTGTCTCATAATAGTCTTTTCTTTTAGTTCAAATTTAAGGATAAAGGCAAATAACATTCACCTTGTGCAATATAGGAAATTTTTAATGGCTACGCAAAGATTTGTTCGAAAGAATTGGCTTCAGCCTCAGATAACCACGGCAACCGCACCCAAACCATATCCAGCCCCCTATCCTAATAGAAATTGCTTTTGATAGGTAGAGTAATGAGATTTTTCATTATATTTGGAGCGTTGAACAGATTAATAAAAGGATATATAGGCATGAACTTTCCCGGCAATTATCTTCCAGCGATCATCGCTTTATGTAAACGACATAAAGTAAAAAAGCTATTTGCTTTCGGCTCAGTCCTTACCAATCGCTTTAATGAGCAAAGCGACATAGATCTGGTAGTCGATTTTGACAAGACCAACGTAGATGATTACTTCTCTAATTTCTTTGACTTGAAATATGCCTTGGAGAGTCTTTTAGAAAGAGAAGTAGACTTGCTGGAAGAACAAGCGATCCATAATCCTTATCTCAAGGAAAATATTGATACCACAAAGATGTTAATCTATGGATAACTTCATCAAAAAGCATTTACAAGATATAGCTACGGCGATTGACGAGATCGAAAGTTTTTTCGATGATCAGCCCAAGCTATTTGAAAACTTCTGCAAAGACTTACGTCTTAGACGGGCAATAGAAAGAAATATCGAGATTATCGGAGAGGCCATGAACCGGATATTAAAAAACGTCTCCGACAATAGCGATCACCAATTCCCGAAAGATAGTAGATGCCCGAAACTACATTATACATGGTTATGACAGTCTATCTGTTGATATTCTTTGGAGTATCGTTGTCAATCATCTGCCTTTATTAAGGCAAGAGGTTGATATTTTACTTGATACATAATTATAAAACAAATAAAATATGTCCCGTAAATCAGTGGAATTCACTTCGTATTCCACTGATTTACGGGACATTCCATTGAGATAGTTTCCTCTATGAGGAGGGTACGCTATCAAAACCCTCCCCCTAAAGCCTTATACAGGTATACCACCGACAGCAACTCATCCAGCACGGCATTGTTCAAACCAATCTGGGCATCCAGCAAACCACGCTGGGCATCCAATACGTCCATGTAGCTGATGACACCGTTGATGTATTGCAGTTGGGCGAGTTCCAGATATTTACTGGCGGAAGCTTCCAGATTCATGCGGGAAGCACGGATCTCCTTCACCTTGCGGACGGTCACGATAGCGTTGTTCACCTCCTTGAAAGCACCTAATACGCTCTTTTCGTAACTATAGACCTCTTGCTCGTAACGAGCCTTCGCCGCTTTCACTTTCGCCTTGTTCTTCCCCATGGCGAAGATCGGCTGCAACAGGCTTCCGGCAATAAAACCTGCCGGACTCTTCAAGATACTGCTTAACTCATCGCTCTCGAAACCGTAATTGCTTGTCAAACGGATCTTCGGGAATAAGTCCGTTTGCGCTACACCCACCTGAGCGTTCGCCGCCCGAAGCTTAAACTCCGCTTGACGCATATCCGGCCGACGCTCCAGCAAAGAGGACGGTAGGCCGATCGGCAAGGCATCCGGCAAGTGCTGGTCGCTCAAGGAAAGACCACGGGGGATATCGTCCGTATACTCGCCCAACAGCATGCTGAGGTCGCTTTCCTTAATCTTGATCTGACGCTCCAGCGAGGGGATCAAGGTCTCGGTACGAGCCAACTCCACTTGGGCTTGGTTGTAAGCCGTCTCGGAAGTAAGTCCGCCCTCATAGCGAAGCTTCGCCAAACGGACACCCTCACGACGTGCGTCCAAGGTTTGTTGTACGATCGATAACTCTTGGTCCAAGGCGCAAAGTTGATAATAATTAGCAGCTACCTCGGCAATGATGGTCAATCGCAAGGCACGCTGACCTTCCACGGTCTGCATATAGGAAGCGATGGTAGCCTCGTTCGCCCAACGGAGGTTGCCCCATAAATCCAATTCCCAAGACAAAGTCAGTTTCGCCCCAAATTCCGGATCAGGCTTCGGATCATCCCCTCCATAGTTCAAGCGTTCCTTTTGCGCATAGATATTCGCTCCCACCTCCGGCAGCATATTCGCAAAAGAGATCCGCTTGGCGGCAATCATCTCCTTCACCTTGGCGGCGGCTATCTTCATCTCCTTATTATTATCCAGCGCCTTTCTGATCAGATCCTTCAAGGTCTCATCGGCGTAAAGGCTCTCCCAAGGGATATTCTCCACGGACGCCGTATCGATCGTATCCGTATAAGCCTCGATCCGGTCCGGTAGGTTCAACTCCGGACGTGCGTAACGCTTTCCGATCTTGCAGGAAGAGAATGCCAGCATAGAAACAACGAAAGCAGCTATATAGAAATTCTTTGTCATCATAATTTTCCGTTTTTGTATCTCTTAAAAATAGAGGTTACCACTTCTTTCTTTTGAGCGATACGTTCCATCCGCATCTTCTCCTTCACTTTATAAATCAAGACGAAGAAGAAGGGAACCAACACGATACCGACCGTAATCGCCACCAACATACCGAAAAACACACCCGTACCGATACTATGGCGGGAAGCCGAACCCGGTCCGCTGGCCAACACCATCGGAAGCATACCCAATACGAATGCCAACGAGGTCATCAAGATCGGGCGGAAACGCATCTGGGCGGCATGGATAGCGGCTTTCACCACATCTACCCCGTTATCCACCTGTACCTTGGCAAACTCGACGATCAAGATAGCGTTCTTCGCCGCCAAACCGATCAAGGTTACCAAACCGACCTGGAAATAAATATCATTCTCCAATCCCGTCACCCAGATACCCAAGTAGGCACCCAACGTGGCGACCGGCAAGGAAAGCAATACGGCGATCGGCACGATCCAGCTCTCATACTGAGCCGCCAAGAACAAGAAGACAAACAAGAAGACCAACGCCAAGACAAATCCCGTCTGCCCACCGGCCTGTTTCTCCTGATAGGAAAGACCGCTCCACTCCAGACCGATATTCTCGGGCAGATGCTCCCTAGCGATCCGTTCCATCGCCGCCATCGCCTCGCCCGTACTATATCCCGGGGCGGCTACGGCATTGATCGAGGCCGTGGTGAACATATTGAAACGCTTGATCGTTCCCGGGCCGGTCGTATATTGGGTCGTACCCAAGGCGGTCAAGGGAACCATCGCCCCATCCTTGCTGCGCACGAAGAACAAGTCCAGATTATCCCGGGTAGCCCGGTAAGGCGCCTCTGCTTGGATATATACACGGTAAATACGGTTGAACATATTGAAGTCGTTCACGTACACGGAGCCCAGATAAGCCTTCATGGTCGAGAAGATATCAGACAAGGGGATGCCGAGGAACTTCGCCCGGTCACGGTCCACGTCGAAATACAACTGCGGGATCTCGCTCTGCATAGCGGAAGACACACCTTGAAGCTCAGGTACTTGCGAAGCGTAATACAGGAAGGTATCCGTGGCGCTCACTAAATTATCCCAGCTAGCATCTCCCCTAGCCTCCAACTGCATCTCCAAGCCACCGCTCTCGCCCAAGCCCGGGATGACCGGCGGACGGTTCACGTAGGACTTAGCCTCGGGATAATAATAGAATTCTCGGCGGGCATCGGCCATCACGTCCTCTACCTTCATACCGGAGGATTTACGCTCTTCCCATGGTTTCAAGATCACCGTTAGTGTAGCACGCCCTTGGTTCGTACCGACACGGGGACTGCTACCGGTTACGTTCTGTACGTAGGCCACGGCCGGATGATGGTCGAGGAACTCGATCGCACGGTCTGTCACGGCACGCGTACGTTCCAAGGTAGTACCCTCGGGCATCTCCAGCTCTACGGTGAAGAACCCTTGATCCTCCTCCGGGATAAAGCTGGTAGGCAACACCCGGTTCAAGACGAAGATAGCCACCAGTACCATCCCGAACCCTGCCAAGATACGACGGGGATTAGCGATGGAGATACGCAACAACTTCGTATATTTCTTATTTCCTTTCGCCAACCACAGATTGATCTTACGGAAAATAAACGGTTTCTTCTTATGAGACGGACGTAAGATTATGGCGCACATCGCCGGGCTCAACGTCAAGGCCACTACCGTGGACAACAACACGGAAACCACGATCGTAACAGAGAACTGACGGTACAACTGCCCCGTGATACCTCCCAAGAAACTCACCGGCACAAACACGGCGGCCAATACCATGGAGGTAGCGATCAAGGCACCGGATAATTCCCGCATCGCCTTATGCGTAGCCTCACGGGCGGTCACACGCTCCTCGGCCATGATACGCTCCACGTTCTCCACCACCACGATAGCGTCGTCCACCACGATACCGATCGCCAAGATCAATCCCAGCAAGGTAAGCATATTCAACGAGAAGCCGAAGATCAACATGAAGCCGAACGTCCCGATCAAGGAGATCGGGACGGCGATCGTCGGGATCAAGGCCGCACGCCAATTCTGCAACGAGAGGAACACCACGAGAACGACCAAGAAGAGGGCCTCGAACAAGGTCTTATACACCTCGTGTACGGATTGGGAGATATACTCCGTCATATCAAACGGGAAATTATACTCCAAGCCTTCCGGGAAGTTCTTGCTGATATCCTTCATCGCCTCTTTCACCTTCGTGGCGACCTCCAGAGCGTTCGCTCCCGGTAACATATAGATACCCAAGATAGCGGCGTTCTTCCCGTTGATCCCACTCTCCGTAGAATACGAGGAAGCCTCCAGCGATACCCGGGCCACGTCGCTCATCCGAACGATCGAGCCATCCGGGTTTGCCCGCACCACGATATCCTCAAATTCCTTCACCGTAGACAAACGTCCCGGGGCCGTGATAGGCAAAGTGACATCCACGTCCAGCACAGGTTGTTTACCCAACTCACCTGCCGCCGATTCCCGGTTTTGGTCTTTCAAGGCATCCTGCAAGTCCTTTACCGTCAATCCCATATTGGCCAACCGATCCGGATACACCCAAATCTGCATGCCGTAATAACGGCTACCGATATTCGATACACGGCCTACGCCCGGGATACGGCGCAATACGTCCAACACGTTGATCGTGGCGAAGTTACTCAGATAGATCTCGTCGAACTTCGGATCGTCGGACATCAAGCTCAAGGTCATCAGCTGGCTGGGTGCCTGCTTCTCAATCGTGATACCATTCTGGATCACCTCGGCGGGCAAACGGCTCTCGGCCAGTTTCACACGGTTCTGGATCTCGACAGCCGCCAAGTCTGCGTCGGCAGACACATCGAAGGTCACCGTAATATTCAAGCTACCCGAGTTAGAACTGCTACTTTGCATATAAATCATACCGGGCGTACCGTTCAGTTCCTGCTCGATCGGGGTAGCGACCGCTTGAGACACCGTCAGGGCGCTCGCTCCCGGATACGTGGCACTGATCTTCACCACGGGGGGCGTAATCTGCGGATACTGGTCCACAGGCAATAATGCTAGTCCGATGATTCCGACAATCACGATCAGTATCGATAAGACGGTCGAAAAAACAGGACGGTCTATAAAGAATCCCGGTTTCATTGTTCCTCCTCCTCTCTAAGTGCTTGAATAGCCTTCTCGTCGCCGGCCTCTACCGCATGTACCTTCATGCCCGGTACCAATTTATGATAGCCCTCTACTACCACTCGCTCGTTCTCGCCCAAGCCCCGTTCGATCACGACCTTGTTGCCAATCTCCGGGCCGGTCTGCACGAAACGCTTCTCGGCGATATCGTCCCTACGGATGACATAGATGAACGCACCTCCTTTCTCAATCGAGAGGGCTTTCCGGGGAACAACGATCGAACGCTCACGGACATCCAGCAGGAGCTTCACCTTCGTGAACTGTCCGGGCAATAATTTCTGGTTCGGGTTGGATAGTTCCGCACGAACGCCAAACGTACCGGTCTTCGGGTCCACCAGTGGATCAGCGAAGTCTACGATACCTTTTACCGGGTATTCTGAGTCATCCGCCAAAGTAACCGTCACGGTAGGCTGCCACGAACGGGTCGTATCCCGTTCGCCAAATTTCACGTTACGACGCTCGGCACGCAGGTAATCTAAGGCGGTCATCTTAAAATCGACCAATACCGTGTCGCTCTTCACAACAGCCACCAATTTCGAATTGACACCCGGACCAACCAAAGCACCCACATCCACGAAACGCTCACTGATATAACCGGACAGCGGCGAGGTCACCACCGTATAGCCCAACTCCATCTCCGCTTGATCCAGATCCGCCTTGCTCATAGCGATATTCGCCTCAGCATCTTCCAATGCGGCCGTGGCGTTATCCAAATCCAGCTGGCTGGCGGCATGTTGCTCGTACAACGGTTTCAGGCGCTCCACATCACGTCGGGCCTTGGCCGCTTGGGCTTGGCTTTTCTTCAATTGGGCTTTCGCCTTCTCTACTCTAGCACGATATTTATCGGGATTAATCCGGAACAGGGGTTCGTTCTGCTTCACCCGTTTACCTTCCTCAAACAACATTTTCTCTAAGAATCCCTCCACACGGGCATGTACCTCGACAAAGCTGGCGGCACGGATACGTCCCACGTACTCGCCATAAATTTGCACGTCTTCTTTCGAAGGGTTGTCTACGATCACGATGGGCAATTGCTGCTCTTCCTTATGGCGGCAACCTGTCATCGCTACTACAAGGGCTATCAAGATAACCTGTACTTTTGCCAATCTTTTCCTGCTCATTCTACCTATATAAATTACTTATGTCACATTTGTTATTTAAGAAAGAATCATTCCATTTTTCTCAAGCACATCGATAATTAACGTTACTTCACTTAATAACAAACCGTATAGCGTTTATGTTAACATTTATACTAAAATTAAGGCATATCCAACTGGGGAATTAATCCACAACCAGCCGGGGAAGTCTACACTCATTAAAATAAAATCCTTTCGAATGAAATGATTTTCCATCCGAAAGGATTCCACAAATATCAGATATGTATCAATTATCTTATTGATCAACCGACAACGCTTTCCACAAATTATCGTCCGGTACGGGAGCGACAATTCGCACGTTCTCTTTTGAAACCGGATGGATAAACTCTGCGCTACGGGCGTGCAAGCTAATGCCTCCATCCTTATTGGAACGATCGAAACCATATTTCAGATCCCCCTTGATCGGACATCCCATCTTCGCCAACTGACAGCGGATCTGATGGTGCCGCCCCGTCTTCAAATCGATCTCCAACAGATAATAATTATCCGAATGGGCGATCAATTTATAACGCAGGATGGCTTTCTTGGCATTCGGCCGCTCGGTATCGTAAGCGTAACTCTTATTTTGCTTCTCGTTCCGCACCAGCCAATCCACCAACTCACCCTCATCCCGCAGGGGACGATTCTTGACGATCGCCCAATACGTCTTTCGTACCTCACCGACACGAAACATCTCGTTCAAGCGAGAGAGGGCCTTGCTCGTCTTGGCGAAAATCACGACCCCGCTCACCGGACGATCCAGACGATGCGTGACACCGACAAATACGTTACCGGGCTTGCAATACTTCTCCTTAAGCCATGCCTTCAGCATCTCCGAGAGGGGCTTATCGCCCGTCTTGTCGCCTTGCACGATCTCACGGCAAGTCTTATCTACCGCTATAATATGATTATCCTCGTAAATAACCTCCATATTACATGTTCATACCGCCATCAACCTGAATAACCTGTCCGGATACATAAGAAGACATATCCGAAGCCAAGAAGGTAGCGATATTAGCCACATCCTCCACCGTACCGCCACGGCGCAAAGGAATTTTCTTACACCACTCGGCACGTACCTCCTCTGACAACTGAGCGGTCATATCCGTAATGATGAATCCCGGGGCGATAGCGTTCGCACGGATGCCACGAGAACCCAACTCCTGAGCGACAGACTTAGCCAAACCAATCATACCAGCCTTGGAAGCGGAGTAGTTCGCTTGTCCGGCGTTGCCATGAACACCTACGACAGAAGACATATTGATAATACTACCCGCACGTTGCTTCATCATGACTGGAGTACAAGCGTGGATAAAGTTGAAAGCGGACTTCAAGTTCACGTTCAACACAGCGTCCCATTGTCCCTCGCTCATACGCATCATTAATCCGTCTTTAGTGATACCGGCATTGTTCACCAAGATATCGATACGTCCGAAATCCTTTACGATCTCAGCCACCACGTTATGAGTCTCCTCAAAGTTAGCTGCGTTAGAAGCGTATCCTTTCGCCTTTACGCCCAAGGCCTCGATCTCGGCCTGTGTAGCCAAGCCATTCTCATCAATCACCAGATCCGTGAAAGCGATGTTAGCGCCCTCTTGGGCGAACTTCAAGGCGATAGCCTTACCAATACCACGAGCGGCACCTGTTACGACAGCCACTTTACCTTCTAATAGTTTCATATTACTCAATTTTTTTAATATCAATGTTTAATCAAGCAAGCTCCCGTTGAATAGCCACCACCGAATACCGTGATAGCGACCAAGTCGTCTTTCTTGAAATTCTTATCGTTCTGGGCATATACCAAGGCCGAGCTTACGGAACCCGTATTTCCCAGCTCCTCGATATTGTGCAAAAATTTCTCATCCGGCAAGTTCAATTGCTTGGCGATATTCGTCATGATACGCATATTCGCCTGATGGCCGATGAAATAAGTGAGATTATCCAGCGTATAACCATTCTTCTCCAACAAGTGAAGGACATTCCTTGGCATATACGTACAAGCTTGAATAAATACGTCACGCCCCTCCGGCATAGAGATTCCCCCATCGCCCGGGCGCAAGTGAACCGCCTCCATCGCTTTCGACAAATGGCCGAGACCTTGCGTATAGACCTCTACGATCTCAGCGTCACCCTCACCGATCCGTTCCTTGGAGATAAAGAAAGCGGCGGCGGCATCGCCCCATAAATGGCCCGCCTTCGGATCTGTCTCATTATAATAAGCGGAGTTCTTATCAGCGGAAAGTACCAAAGCCTTGGTAGCCTTCCCCATGGCGAAATATCCCTCCACAACTTCCAAGGCATTCAAGAAAGAAGAACAAGCCGAAGATAGATATAAAGCTTTCGCATCAGCGATAGTATACGCATGTTGAACCGTATGTGCGGCCGTCGCAACCGTATCATAAGGAGAATACGAAGCGGAGACTATCAAGTCTACCTCCGTGATATCATAAGGCAATTTGGGAAGCGCATCCTTCACGGCCTCAAGGCTCATGGTATTGATATTCTCTTCCCCCTTAGCTTTCGAGCGGGTATGAATGCCCGTCCGCTGCTCAATCCACTCACTTGTCAACCCGTTCAATTCAAGAAAATGTTGGTTATCTACCCGTCCTTCAGGTACATAAAACCCTGTCGCATTAATAAACATCCTTAGTGTCTTTGATTTACTTAATCTTTATTCCGTTGAATATTAAATTCATCACATTGTCTCTACGTTTAATCCGTTGGCTGATATTATCACCCATGATCCCCCGGATATAGGGCACCTCCAGTCCTTTCAAGGCGTGATGGAGCACGAGGGCGGTAATGTCCGTGTCCGGCATGCTGAATACACCTTCCTTCACGCCATCGTCCAATATTCCCTTAATGATCTCCACTTCCCGAAGGTCGAAGCTCTTGCGTACCTTCTCCACCCGCCATATATCACGGAAGAAAGTAGCCCGCAACGTACCGTTCCGAAATACCAACGCCTTTACAGCGTCCAAGCGGCTATAGATAAACGTCAGCAACTTCTCGTCCGCCGGCAGATCTTTGCTGGCCACGTCCACCAACATCTTGTGAAGCTGGTCTAGTTCCGACTCCACTACCGCCAAATAGATCTCGTTCTTGCTTTTGAAGTACGTATAAAGCGTACGTCTCCCCTTACGAGATGCCTGTGCAATATCGTTCATCGTCGTGTTATCAACCCCCATGCGGGCAAACAATTGTCTGGCCACATCCACCAACATGTCACGTGTTTTAGAAACTGTCATCGGCATTGTATTGCACATTTTGATTAAAACTGTGCGCAAAGTACTTAAAAAAGATCGTATCTACCAAGTATATTAAAAAAAACTTGCAATAAATTTGTTTTGTAAGAAAATATCCCTACCTTTGCACTCGCAATCAAGGAATGATAGCAACTATATCGCGGAGTGGAGCAGTGGTAGCTCGTTGGGCTCATAACCCAAAGGTCGTAAGTTCGAGTCTTGCCTCCGCAACTAAAAAAGCCTTCTGGTCATAGACCGAAAGGCTTTTTTTGTAACCCGATGGTTTACGTACCATAAACCTTTTGCTTACGCCCAACAAGTCATAGGCTTACGTCCGGGGGCTCTTATTGGTTTCCCGGACGTAGGTCCTACAGTTCCTATCTCAAGGCAGGCAAGATATATTTCCATATCAAGTTGATCTCGGCCTGCATATCGCCGATATTCGCGGTCATGGCGATTACCGCATCTTTCTCGGGCAATATAATAATGTATTGTCCATTGGCTCCATCGGCACGAACGGCGTTATGGCGGCAACGCCACATCTGGTAACCGTAGCCTTGTAACCAGTCGCTATCTTTCGGTTTCATCTTCACGTTCTCCGGTCTCATACCGGCGGGCAAAGAGGCTATCTTAGAGGTGGTAACCTCCTCTATCCAGCTTTCGGGGAGCAATTGCTCATCGTTCCATTTTCCCTTTTGCAGGAAGAACTGGCCCATTTTCGCTAGATCTTCGGTCTTGAGATACAATCCCCAACCACCGCAATTGATACCTTGAGGACTCTCCGCCCAAGTAGCGCCTACGATACCCAGCGGACGGAACAGACGGGGATAGAGATAATCGATCACCTTCTCACCGGTCACCTTCTGGATAATGGCGGAAAGCATATACGTGCCGAGGCTGTTGTATACAAAATAGGTTCCTGGTTTATGTACCAACGGCACCGAGAGGAAAGTCTTTACCCAATCGGCGTTCTCGTTCCCCTCCTGCCGCACTAAAGCGGTGGGATCGACATCGTGGCCGGAGGACATGGTCAATAGGTGACGTATCTCCAGCTCTTTCAAGTAAGGGCTTACCTCGGCCGGTAATTGGTCGGGGAAGAAGGAGATCACCTTGTCCGTGACTTTCAATTTACCCTCCGCGACGGCAAAACCGATAGCCGTTGCCGTAAAGGTCTTGCTAACGGAGTTCAAGACGTGCGGCGTATGGCGGTCGCCCTCACCCAGCCATTGTTCCTTTACGACCTTTCCATGCTGGAGGATCATGATACTATGCAAGTCTTGATCCGCCTTTTTCACCGCCCGCAGATAATTACCGAACGCCTTATCCAAGGCTTTCGAGGCTTCCGCACGAGGGAGTTCCTTGGTCAGGTCGTTATAGCTGATCAAGTCTATGTTCTTATCCTTCAAGGCTTGCTTCACCTTCGGGCTGGTAAAAAGATCGGTCACGCCTTGACGGTCCATCGCCACGTTCTCGTAGCCGATATGCCCGACGGTTTTCATCTCCTCGTTATCCAAGGCCGGGTGATCCAAGAACATGTAGCGTTTACCGGGTTCCAACTTATCTAGCATCCGGATGAAACTGGCCTCCTTCTCGGCCGGGGTCTTGGAGGCTCCATCATATCCGGAATAGGTGAAATCGTATTCCTGCATCGCCTCTACCCGATCCACGACCGGCAGATGATATTCCTCGGACAAGCGGCGCATCAGCTTCACCACCTCCGGATCGAAACCGGTCGATCCCATATGGCCGGAGATATGGCTGATCTGGGGAATGTTCTTCAAGGCCATCTCTATCTGGGCCCGGGCCTCCTGCTCGATCTCGGCCAAGCTCCATGTATTCTCCAGAATGGCCAGACCCGGGTAGGCGGGATTCGGAGACATCATCGGCAAGAAATAGCCATTGCTATCGGTCAAGCTGGGACAATGCGTCAGCGGACGCCATTTCACGTTATCCCATTCGCTGGTAAACGTCAGGTGAAGCCCTACATCTATCCCCGGGTTCTCCCTCAACAGCCGGGCGGCCTCGGGGAACCACGAGGTGACAACCATAACCTCTATACAGGTTTCCACCCCATTCTTATACCCTTCCATACACGCTATATTGGCGGAACGGAACGACCCCATGTCATCCGCACGGATGATCAGGCGGGGATTCGTGGCAGGCTGGCTGAATGCCGGCCACGTAGCGGCGAAGAATAAACAGCCGCAAAGGATTCTCTTTACATTTGAAGTCTTCATGATATTGATAAATAAGTAACATCTTTTCTATACTTGGGGATGGACCACACAGAAGGTACCGGAAGATTTGCTCACCAACTTATCGTCGCAATAAATCTCGCACTCACAGAAATGTATATTCCGTCCCGCCTTGATCACGGTACCCTTGGCGATCAGCTCATTGCCCCAAGCGGCCCGTAAGAAAGACATTTTCAACTCTGCCGTCAGCACATCTTTCTCAAGCGGAGTCATCGTATAGGCGGCGAAACCGGCGATCGTATCCGCCAAAGCAGCCAAGACACCCCCATGCGTCACCCCGCTATATTGTCTCTGCTCAGCATGTAAGGGCATATGTGCCTCCACACGGCCTTCCTCGATAACCGTGAAATCGATCCCCAGAAAATTCACATAAGGATTGGTCTTCGCACGGTTAATCAACTTTTCTTTTATTCTCTCATCCATGTCTTTTTATTTCCGTATTCATCCTGTCCCTTATAATTTCAAGTCTAACAAGGTCTCCCCTTTCGCGTTCAACACTCGCAGACTCATCTCGTTTCCTTTCTTCCTCAATACCATCACCGTAGCCGAATCGAGCTTATACCCCCCGCCTACGATCACCGGGAAGTTGTTTCCCAACGAGCCTTTCGGGTGGAAGGCGTATTGATGCGTATGGGCGGATATATTCACGTTGAAAGGGGCTTTCACCAACAGATTTCCCCAAAGTTCCGGACAAGGCTCATAAGCATCCCCGTTCCCGTAAATAGGGATATGGTTCAATAAAACCCGCTTCGAGGCTTGCTTAAACTCCTTGCCGTTCAATTCTTTCGAGAGAAAACTCACCTGATCTTTCCGAAGACCGGTGAAATCATTCAGGCCATAATACACCCATGTGCTATCCGGTTTATCCTCGCCGCAATCCAGCATGACGAAACGGGTATCTCCCCAGTTGAACGCCCCATACGTCTTATCGCCCACATAGTCAAACAGAGCACGCAGGCCGATCGAATAAGCGTTGCGGATCTCGTGGTTGCCTCTCAAGAAGAAAGCAGGGATATGGCTGGCGCCCACCTTCCCGCACAGATAAGCCAAATGAAACAAAGCTTCTTTCTCATTGGCAGGATCGTCTATACAATCCCCGTTAAATACCACGAAATCATAAGGGATATCACGCACTTGCCCGTATAAGGCGTCTAGGGTCGGGATATGCTTATGTAGGTCATTAAAGATCAAGGCCGTAAAATCCTCTTGGGATGCGGAAGGGACCTTGAAAGTGTAGAACGGGGATACCGCCGTCTCGCCAAACTCTTTCTTATAGGCTTGGTAAAGCAGGATCTCTCGCGAGCATACCCGGTAGTAATAGGTTTGCCCCGGTCTTAGGTCCGTCAGCCGGATCTTGTTATGCAAGCCGTTGCATATCACTTGACCGTCCACGATGGTACGGGCCTTCTTCAAATTCAGCGTGTCCGTACCGTATTCTACCCAACTATACGTAGGGACATGGGTCTGCCACATCACCGTTATGCCGCCCTCCGTAGGATTTTGGAGATAGGGCGCCGCATAAAAGATCTCTTCCGGCTTGGCCTTCAGGCGAACCTCCGTTACGACCGGGCGATGATCCGATGCCACCGCCTCTTCGGGAACCCATGCGGACAAACGAGTAAAGGGCTGTCCATTCTTTACATAACCCGCTATATAGTCCAAACAGCTATCCGGCGTGGAAGCCGGGAATGTAGCCTGTTTAGGATTGCTCAATAGCTGGAAATCCTTGCTGATTTCCGTGATAAAGGGGGAATGCGCCGTAGCGTTCCAATCCCCGGCGATAAACAGGGGCTTATGCGCAGAAGCGGCTTCCCGCTGAAGGATCGGCAAGGAGAGCATCCTGTCTTCCGGTGTCAAGGAAAGGTGCGTGCAGCAGAAGATATATCTCTCAAACTCGACCCATAGCAAGACCCGTTCCTCCTCCCGTCCGGGAAGGGCTATATAGCGGTAGCTCACCGGCTTCTCCTTGCTCAGCATACCTACCCCATATTTGCCGCCATCAAAGTCGATGGCCGGGGCGTAGGTAGGGAACATCAGGGTGCGTTCTCCCAGTGTCCGGAGCACGTCGATCCCGCCGCTTCTTCCGGTCACGCTATCTACCTCCTGTACGGCGACTACATCGGGGGCTACCTTACGTATGGCTTCCGCTATACGCCCGAGGTCCGTCACCTCATCCATGCCCCTTCCGTTGCGGATATTATAGCTCATGATACGCAACGTATTCCGCTCGGCATCGCCGCCTTGCTGGGCAAAAACCCTATTTATGGGCAAGCATCCGATCAGGACGATCGACCATATAATTGAAATTTGAAAATTGAAAATTGAAAATTTATTCTCCATAAAAGATTTCTTTTAACGTTTGCTCGAACTCAGCGATATCCTCGCCGGAAGTATCCCAAGAGGTAACCAGACGAGCCTCGTTTATCTCCTCGTTCCACATATAGAAGAAATATTTATCTTGCAACTTCCTCAATGCCTCGGCAGGGATCGTGAAGAAGAGTTGGTTGGACTCGATCTTCTGCGTAAAATGAATCTCCGGGTATTGCCGTAGCACGTCCGCTAGCTTGGCGGCGCTGTTATTCGCTTTCATGGCGTTCTCCAGCCAAAGGTTATTTTCCAGATAAGGGATGAACTGGGCGGAGAGATAACGTAGCTTCGAGGCTAGTTGGGCGGATTGCTTCCGGTAAAATTGCAGGTTCTCCGTTATCTCCGGGCGGAACGAGACCACGGCCTCTCCCATCATCATACCGTTTTTCGTGCCTCCGAAGCTCAAGATATCCACGCCTGCGTCTACGGTCACTTGGCGCATCGTGCAATTCAGGTAAGCGCAGGCGTTCGCCAAGCGGGCTCCGTCCATATGCAGATACATATCGTACGAATGTAAGAGATCGGCGATCGCTTTCACCTCCTCTATCGTATAGATCGTACCTAATTCCGATACTTGGGAGATATAAACGGCCTTGGGTTGCGAATGGTGGCAAACCCCGAAGTTCTTCAGATGGGGACGGATCAATTCCGGTGTCAGCTTACCGTCCGTCGTAGGGATCGTGACGATGGCGCAACCGGTCATTCGTGCGGGGGCTCCACATTCGTCTACGTTGATATGAGCGGTCTCGGCGCACAGGATGCTATTAAACGGACGGGTCACAGCTTGCAGGGCAACAGAGTTCGCCCCCGTTCCGTTAAACACGAAAAAAGGGGAAGCATCCTTACCGAACACTTCTTGTACCTTATTTGTAGCGGCCAATGTCCAAGGATCATCACCATATCCAACCGCATGATTATCATTTGCCTTGATGATCGCATCCATTACCCGGGGATGCACGCCGGAATTGTTGTCACTAGCGAAACTTCTCATCTTATTACAATTTTTTTATCCACTTCTTTCCGGCTTTCGTTTCCGTATAAATCCAGAAAGCAACCACTATAGTCGTTAATAATACCAAAACCTACTAATGCTACCATGAATATTATTTTAATATATTATTACCTATCCTAGCAAACAGAGTCGTAAGTACAATGCCAAACAAAGACAACAACATCAAGAAATAGTTATTGTAAAGTTCCTCTTTAGTCAACGTTAGAAGAAGTCCTAATACCAATATGGTAAAAGAGACCTGCGCTAAATTGAAAAAGAATACAGCAAGCTTTTCTTCTCCTGTGTTTCGTTCCAGTTTTCCATAGCAAGATTTGTTTGTTATGGCAAAGATAAATAGAATAATCCATATCGCACGCTATTTTACTTGAAATTGTTCCGTCACATAGAGGGCCTCGCCGGTTTGGCGACCAGGCCTTCGATGGTGATGGTGAAATATTAAAAAAATGCCATAGCGATGGCACAACAATGCCACGCCGGTGGCAAAGCCGTGCCACTATAATGGCACAAGCTTGGCACTGTAAGTCATTACTAAGTAACCCTATACATCACAGATACGGATACACTTCTCCAAGGAAGCGATCTTGTCTTCTCGGGCGGGGACGAACTCCTGCCCAACGAAGCCTTTATAGCCTGTCTCCATAAGAGCCTTGATGATAGCCGGATAGTAAAGCTCTTGCGTCTCGTCGATCTCGGCACGTCCCGGGCTACCTCCGGTATGGACATGGGAGAAGTATTGATTATATTTCCGGATATTCTCGATGATATTCCCCTCCATGATCTGCATATGATAAATATCATACAGTAACTTAAAATTAGGGGAACCGATACGGCGGCAAAGCTCCGCACCCCAAACCGTATGATCGCAAAGATAATCCTTATGGCCGACACTGTTCAAAAGCTCCATGGTCAAGACGACCTTGTGTTTCTCCGCTAACGGGATAAGGCGCCTCAACCCCTTCTCGCAGTTCTCCCAGCCTTGCAAGTCCGTTACGCCGTTACGTCTGCCGGAGAAGCAAATCAAGTTTGTCAATCCAGCGTCCGCCACCATCGGGATCACCTTCTCATAACTGGCAACCAACTCGTCATGCAAGGCCGGATCATTGAACCCCCGGTCTATTCCAAGCCCGGCCCCTTGCGCCATCGCCACCGTCAGGCCATGCTTTTGTACGATCGGCCAATCTACCGGGTCCAGCAACTCAATGGATTCAATCCCTATATGCTTACAGATCTCACAGAACTCGTCCAGATTATAATCACCGAAACACCATTTACTTACGGAATGGCGGACATTTCCTTTCAAGGGTTCCTTCACGTCTGTTTTCTTTTTCGCGGCGGCGGCCGCCTCGATACCTGTAGTAGCCAAAGCTACACCTCCGGCTAGAAATGTCTTGATAGCCGTTCTTCTTGATATGTTTTCCATGTATTCGAATTTGATAGTTAATAGGAGACAAATATACGGAAAATCGGATATAATATCCCGAGATGTTGGTATTACATCCAAAAACACTACTTTTGCATACGGAAATCACTCTACATAAAAAACACATCATATACAAAACGATCTATTTATCTGATCCTATTCTTTATAATAGGATGCACTTCATCCTTATACGGAATGAAGGGCGCAGGTGTGTATTTCAAGGCGAGCCTATGCGGAAAAATCTATAAGCATTTATCCTTTCTTGTAGAAGAGGACATCCGTCCGAGAGATGACTTCAAGGAAGCGGAATGGTTCCTTACCACCGTTGAGGTAAACTACAAGTTTAACAAATATCTTCTAGCAGGAAGCGGATATATGTCTCTAGCGCGATACAAGGCATCCGACAAGTTACGAAACCGATATTATCTCTACGCTACGGGGACTTATTCAGCCGGACGTTTTACCCTCTCTGTCCGGGAACGTTTTCAAAGTACCTATAAGGTTCACGCCGGACATCCCAAGAATTATCTGCGTTCGATGCTGACCCTCTCCTATAAGATCGGTAAGAGTGATTTCTGTCCTTTTGCCTATACTGAGATCTTCAACGACACGCGAAATAAGATGCGGTCCGATAAGATCCGTTTCTCCACAGGAAGTAATTACCGACTAAACCCGAACAATAACCTCCAACTCTATTATCGCTACCATATATTTAATGTAGACGATCCTGTAAATTACCGCCATGCGATCGGTATCTGCTATACCCATCGTTTTTAATGAGAATTTTCGTACCTTCGCGTCCTGAGTGCTTGATAAACCTCGTTAAAAACAAGAAGACATGCAAAAAACAGTTACAGTACCTTTCATGCTGCTAGGTATACTTTTTAATATATGCCTTGTAGCGTCCAATCTTTTAGAGACAAAAGTAGTGCAAGTAGGCGGTATAACGGCTACCGCAGGTTTGATCGTATTCCCGATCTCGTATATCATCAATGATTGTATAGCGGAAGTGTGGGGATTCAAAAAGGCACGGCTAATTATCTGGAGTGGCTTCGCCTCTAATTTTCTGGTGATCGCTTTTGCGCAACTAGCGGTACTATTACCGGCCGCCCCTTTCTGGGAAGGCGAGGAAGGCTTCAATTTCGTGTTCGGGATGGCTCCGCGTATAGCGGTCGCCAGCTTGATAGCGTTTCTGGTCGGTTCTTTCCTAAACGCCTACGTGATGAGCAAGATGAAAATCGCCTCCAACGGACAGCATTTCTCGTTACGGGCGATCGTATCCACCCTTATCGGCGAGAGCGCCGACTCCGTGATCTTTTTCCCGATCGCTTTCGCCGGATTGATCCCGGCCGGAGAACTGCTTATCATGATCGGGATGCAGGCGGTACTTAAATCCTTGTACGAGGTTATCATCCTTCCCGTCACCATCCGTGTCGTAAAGTACATCAAGAAAGTAGACGGGAATGATGTGTATGATCTTGGTACCTCGTATAATATCTTAAAGGTTAAAGACATTTAGGCCGGGACCAAACAATGACCGGCCTTCATTTGAATAGATGCGACCAATCCTCCCTTTGCTGCGGCATATAGGACTTCATTCCCAATAATTCAGCCGCCCGGCAATTCACGGAAGCGTCATCAATCAGCATCGTTTCCTCAGCTAAAAGATTCGAGTCCTTCAGTACGTACTCAAAAATATCCGCGTTCGGCTTCAGCATATGCAATTCGTAAGAGAGGTAAATCTTATGGAAGAAATCTTGGGCACGAAGACCTTGATAAGAGAAATAGGTATCTTCGGACCATTTCCAATGAAGCTCGTTCGTATTGCTCAGAAGCATCGTATGATAGCGTTCGCGAAGCTCCAACAACAACCGCAACTTATTTTCCGGCACGTCTCCCAGCATGGCAATCCATGCGGTGTCGATTTGCTCGTCTGTAAGGGGCTTTCCCGATAAGGCACGAATATCATCACGGAACTGTGCCACCGATATCATCCCCAACTCCAATCGTTCAAACAAATCCTTATGTTGATAGTTATTCGTGACCTGTTCCCGGATATTCTCCACGCCCAAATTCTCGAAAGCCTCGATACAGCGGTTGCGAGTCAAGTTAATAAGCACACCGCCCAAGTCTATGATCAAGTTCTTTATGCCTTCCATATCATTTCTTTTTATACCAGCGACGACGTCTGCGATGTCGCCTTTTCTGTTGATAACGATTGATCCGTTTATAGACGATCCAGACAAACAACAGACCGAAAACAGCGAATATCAATATAACAATCCAAGAGTTAAGATTGTCACCTTTTACCCGGCTCCACATTTCCAGGACAACCTCCGTCTTGTTTCCAAAATCGCGGATCATGGCACAGCGTTCCACGACCTTACGATCCGGATACTGGACCGGATTCACTCGTGCGTGCTCAGCCCCCGGCCCGAAGAAATAACTTACGTCCACAGATTCGGTAAAAGTCGTATCCATTCTCTCCTCCAATATTTCCGGAGTAGCTATAGCGCTGACATATCCTGTCATGTCCATATTCCGGATGGCATTCTCCGGACGGCAGATATAGTCCAAGAAATAACTGGCCGCTTTCACGTTGCGGGCATACTTAGGGATCGCCCAACCATCGTACCAGATATTACTACCCTCCAAAGGAACCTCATACCCCAGATCTACGCCTACGGCACTCGCCTCTTCCATGGCCCAGACCGCATCGCCGCTCCACGTGAAATTCAACCACGCCTTTCCCTTCGTCATCATCTCCTTACCAAAATCGGCCTCCCAGCCGGCGATATTCAGTTTCATTTTCTTTAAGTATTCCTCGGCGATAGCAATCATTTCCGGGGAGCTATCGTTCATCAATTGCTCCACCGTGATCGTACCATCCGCCAACCCTCGTGAGTTAGCGTATATGATAGCGGTTCCATAAGCGTCACGATAACTATCCTTCATCAATATCTTATTCTTGAAGCGAGGATCCCAAAGGCATTTCCACGACATTACCTCGTCTCGAGAGACATCGGCCTTATTATACAACAGACCGGCGGTTCCCCACATATAAGGAACCACGTAGTCGGTAGTCTTCCGGCCCGGCTGGCTTAACTTATTCAGTTCCGCTTGGATATAGGGAGAGACATTGTTGATATAATCCGGAGTCTTCCCGAAATTACGGTCGATCGGCAGTAAGAGGTTCTTCCGCAGCATACGCTCAATGATATACTCCGAAGGGCAAATCAAGTCGAAATCCTCATGCCCCCGCTCAACCTTGGTCAACATGATCTCGTTGATATCAAAGACCTGATAGATAATCCGGACTTCCTCGCCCGTCTGCTCCTTATACCATTTCGGGAAATCCGTCAAGACCTCCTCGTCGATATAATCCGCCCAGTTATAAATCTTCAATATCTTGCTTCTTTCCTCGTCCGAGCGCCCGCAAGAAGTGAACAGCCCCATAAGCAGGGCCCAAACAGATAAGATCGATATAAACTTCTTCATTTTCATTTACGCTCGCTTCGCTTTCTCAGCACGTTTATTTATAACAATCAACAATATTAACACGGTTACGAAGATAATCGTTGAGAGAGGACGCAGTTCCGGGGTCAATCCTCCTTTCCGGGCATCCGCATAGATAAAGGTGGAAAGAGTTTCCAAGCCCTCATTACCAATCGTAAATATGGTCACAGCGAAATCGTCGATAGACAGCGTGAAGGCGAGGATAAAGCCACTGATCATACCTGGACGGATTTCCGGGAAGATCACCTTCCGCAAGGCCTGAAACGGGGTGGCTCCCAAATCCAACGCCGCCTCGTAGATGTTCTGGTTCATTTGTTTCAAGCGGGGCATGACACTTAATACCACATACGGCGTACAGAAGGTGATATGCGCCAACACGACCGTCGTGAACCCTTGGGAGATCCCTAGGCTGACAAACAGCAGGAACAAGGAAATACCGGTGATGATATCCGGATTCAACATCGGGATGTTATTGACAAAGCTCACGGCGTTACGAGCCCTTGCCTTCAAATTAAAGATCCCGATAGCGGCCACGCTTCCCAACAAGGTAGATACCGTAGCGGCTATCATAGCGATAGCGAACGTATTCCAAAGGGCGCTGACCAACGAATGCTGTACGTTGCCGGCAAAAAGAGAGCTATATAATTTCGTGGAGAACCCGGTCCAGTTACCCAGCACTTTCGCTTCCGTGAATGAAAAGATCATGATAATCAAGATCGGCGAGTAGAGCAACAATAGCAAAGCCCATAGATATCCTTTAGCTAAATATTTCACCATCAGATAAGCCCTCCCTCATTCGCCGAATCACTGCTCTCATTACTGAACAATCCCGTGATTCCGATTAATAACAACATGATAAGAGAAAGCGCCGCCCCGTAGTTCCACATACCGTTATTGATATTCTCCTGTATAGTCGTACCGAAGAGCTTGATATTGTTCATCGTCAATAACTCGGCGATGGCAAACGTAGAGATTGTCGGCATAAACACCATCATGATACCGCTCATTACTCCCGGCATGGATAGCGGGAATACGGCCTTGATAAATACCTGCGACGGATTCGCCCCCAAATCTTGCGCCGCCTCGATCAAGCTGTGATCCATTTTCTGGAGCGTATTATAAATCGGGTAGATCATAAAAGGCAGGAAGTTGTACACCATACCAAAGATCAGGGCTCCCTCTCCCAACGGGAAATTCAAGAAATCGAACAAAGCCACAGTAGCCAACGTACGGATCAAGATATTGACCCACATCGGAAGAATAAACAAAACGACCATCGTACGGGAAGTATTAAATCGGGCTTGGCTCAATATCCAAGCGGCCGGATATCCCAGCAACAGACAAAGAATGGTCGTTATCAAAGCGATCCCGACTGAATACACGAAGGTGTTTATCGCCTCGGGATGGATCATAAACTTATGGAAATTGGCGAAAGTAAACATCCCCTCGTCATTCGTAAAGGCGTAATACACGATCAAGAGGAGCGGTATCACGACAAAGATGGCCAAGAACAGGACATAAGGAATGGTCCAGTTCCTTCGTCTCATAAAAAATGCAGAAAACGTATTGATCACTTCCTTCCCTTTTTAAACATGAATAATTCGAATTTTATCCGGGGCGATCGTTATGCCGACATGGTCTCCATCATCCCATACATCGTTGGTATCGACAAAGATGTCCTCGTCCCAATCCGTAAACACGGTCAGATGATAATGGTTGCCTTTGTATAGAATAAATTTCACCTCTCCGGTCAGGCGACCGTCTTCCTCGTTATCCTCCAAGATCACATCTTTAAAATCGATCTCGACTTTCACTGACGTATTTGGTTCTATATCGGTTACTTCCTTGCATTCAAACGTACAGCCTAGGAATTCCACATGCGTAGCGTCGATCAACCTTCCCTCGAAGGTATTGCAAATACGTTCCTTCTTCATCACATGGATATCGAAAGGCTTGATAAGAAGCCCAACCTCGCTACCTGCCTCGAAGCAATGGTAATCCTGTACCATAAACTCGTATCCGTTCGGGGTTTGCACCATCATCTCATAATGCACACCCTTGAAGATGGAGGAGGTCACCGTACCCGTCAACATCGCCGCCTCCGATGGCTCGAAGATGTAAATATCCTCGGGGCGCAACACGACATCTACCGGTATTTGCTCCCCGAATCCCTCATCTACACACTCAAACTCATGCCCAGCGAAAGAGACTTGCTTATCCTTGATCATCGTTCCGTTCAAGATGTTACTCTCGCCGATGAAATCGGCGACGAATGAGTTGACAGGCTCGTTATATATATCGATCGGAGTACCGATCTGCTGGATCTTCCCCTCGCTCATGACAACGATCGTATCGCTGAGCGTCAAGGCCTCCTCTTGGTCGTGGGTCACGTACACGAACGTAATGCCTAAGGACTTATGCATCTCTTTCAATTCCATTTGCATGTCCTTGCGCATCTTCAAGTCCAAGGCCGCCAACGGCTCATCCAGCAATAACACCTCCGGCTCATTCACGATGGCGCGGGCGATCGCCACACGTTGCTGCTGGCCGCCGGAGAGGGAATCGACATCGCGATCCTCATAGTCCGTCAGCCCCACCATCTTCAACGCCTGCTTCACTTTCTTCTCGATCGTGGCGGAAGGTAGTTTCTTCAGCTTCAAGCCAAAGGCGATATTATTGTACACATTCAGATGTGGGAACAGGGCATATTTCTGGAACACCGTATTCACGGGACGTTTATGCGGCGGCGTCTGCGTGATCTCCTTTCCGGCGATCGTGATAACACCCTCGGAGGCCGTCTGGAAACCGGCTATCAAACGCAACAGGGTAGTCTTTCCGCAACCGGAAGGCCCCAAAATGGTTACAAACTCGCCCTTGCGGACCTGCAAATTTACATCATTCAGCACAGCCTTCTCGCCGAAATACTTTGATACGTGCTCCACACTGATAATGCGATCGGACTTTTGTATTGACATTATCCTCTAACCTAATTACAATTAAACAATTACGGTTTACCACCCTAAAAAGCGGCACAAATGTACATATTTTTAACGGTTCTGCGATAGAGTCTATACGTTATATACGAAAATATTATTGGAAACTCATTTTGTATGCGCCGGATTTTAATTGATAGATAGCTTTACCATCCTTCAATCCCATGCAACCATCCGGACAGCAACCCTAAGACTATAGGCAAAATACGTGGAAAAATAGATAATCCGACCTATCCAGAAGTGAAAACAGGCATGACAGGTCATGTGGAAACTGTCAAGGTAGTATTCGATTCGTCGCAGACTAGCTATGAGGATTTACTTCGCCTTTATTTCGAGACCCATGACTTCACGCAAGTAGGAGGACAAGGATCGGACATAGGCACACAATATCGTTCCGTTATTTTCTATTGCGACGAACAACAGAAAAAAATGACTGAGAAATATATCGGGATATTAACAGATAAAGGATATAAGGTAGCGACTGCTTTAGAACCCGCTACCACCTTCTGGGTTGGCGAGGATTATCACCAACATTATTATGACAAGAAAGGAGATACACCCTATTGTCATATCTATCGAAAAATCTTTTAGAGTTGATAGTTTAATTACCGCTTGTCGTAACCGTCAATTGTCAACTCTCAAAGTTTTTCTTCTCGTCAATAATGTATTCGGGACGAGCCTTGATCTCGTCAAAAAGGATACCGACATATTGCCCTAACACACCAACCGTCAATAGCTGCACACCTCCAAAGAAGATAATGGAAGTCATGATAGAAGTCCAACCGACCTCGGCGTTACTGAAACCATAGATCTTGCCCAACGTGAACCAAACCGCCAAGATTATACCGACCAATACGGATATAAACCCGAGACTCGTCGCCAAACGCAACGGTTTCTTCGAGAAATAAAGCATTGCCGTTGACGCAAATTTCAGCATCTTACTAATCGGATATTTCGTCTCGCCGGCGATACGCGCCTCACGCTCATAATAAAACGGCACTTGATGGAAGCCCACCCAGCTTATCAAGCCACGGATATATTTTCCCCGTTCCTTAAAACGGTCAAACTCATTCATCACTTTCCGGTCCACTAAACGGAAATCTCCTGTATCCAGCGGGAAATGAACCTCGCTCATATAATTCATCACCCGGTAAAAAGCCTTGGAGGTGAACAGTTTGAAAAGGCTCTCCCCTTCCCGTGACTTACGGACGCAATAAACCACGTTGGCATCCTCTCTCTCCTGCACTTCCAGCAGATCCGGAATCAATTCCGGCGGATCCTGCATATCGGCGTCGATGATAATCGCCAAATCAGCGTCACAGTTATTGATACCCGCCGTTACCGCCGGTTGATGACCGAAATTCCGGGAGAAGTGAATCACCTTCACATGAGGATCGGTAGCGGCTATATGATCCAACAAAGAGCGTGTCTTATCCTGACTACCATCATTTATATAGATAATCTCCGTAGGGTTGGACAACTTTACCAAGACCTCTTTCGTACGCCGATACGATTCCTCGATCACGGCTTCCTCGTTGTAACACGGAACTATAACCGCTAACTTCTTCATGCCTTTTAAGCTTTAAAGGTATAAAACTTATTTACTAAAAAATTGATCACCGTATAGAAAGCCATTCCAATCAAGTGGTTGTAGTAATGATCGATCGTAAGTCGGGAATTCAAGATCAGTACCAATCCGTACTGTAAGGCATAACAAATAATGAAAGCGATCGTGAACCGAACCGCCCCTTTCGTCCATCCGGTGGAACTTCCCTTGAAAGTCCACTGCTTGTTCCAGATGAAACTGTTTAATATGCCTACCACATATCCCGTTAAGTTAGATAAACCTTCCCGGCATCCGAAGAGTTTCATCATCACCCAGATAACGATCATCGTTATCAAGGTATTACTCAACCCGACTACACCATACTTAATAGCTTGCTTAATCGTCTCCATTCTTATTTATAATCTCAGAAATCTCCTCTGGTGTCAATTCTTTGACATTCGTGATCGTGAAAACATTCGAGAGGAAATCACCGTATTGGTTACATTCATTGATCACCCGGTCCAACGTGGTTTTTATATCCGTACGCACCGGGATCAAGAACACCAGCTCCACATACTGCTCACCGATCGTCAAACGCTCGATCTCGCAGTCCGTTTTCGGCAGATAATAAGCGAACTCCCGCTCGACTATCCGCCGCTGATATTCTTGGAAAGATTTCTTGCCTTTAGACGTCATCAAGACATAGAAACGTAGCTTCTCCCCTTTTCCTCCCAAGCCGGTCGAGATATAAATTTGTTTCTCGTTGGAGAAATCGGACTCTAAAGAGATACGAGACTCCATCAAAGCCATGTAGGCCCAATCTGTCACTTCCGGGTCCGGATGCTGGGTGTATTCCTCCAACAAACGGTACGCACGGACAGATTTTGAGGTAGCCAATTGAGATAACAAATATCTCTTCTCGGTCTTGTCCGTGGTTTCCTCCGTCAACAAAGTGTTGTACAGGGTCTCGCACTCATCCTCCGATAAGGGACGGGGAGGCCGGTTTTCCTTCCGTACGTTTTCCGAGTATTTGAAATACTCCATCTGAAATTCAACCGGCACACGCTGTTCTAGTATATGGAAATGTCCCTCCATCCTGCTGAAGGAATCACGGAACTTTTTGAACACATCACCTTCTTCTTTCATAGATCGTCTTTTTTCATTAATTAAACTCCCATAAACAAGAAACAAGAACAAAGGTAATGTTTTTTCCGGAATAAATAAAAATAACGTTATTTAAGCTCCCGCATAAATTAAGAATCCAAGTCCAATCACGAATAAAATGAACATCCCGACATTCAGACGATTGGAAATGGCAGGCGCTCCCGCTTTCTCGGACGCTATCATACTGAAAGATTGACCAATACTGCCGTATGATCCCAACTCATACGCCCTTCCGGATCTCCCTCCGCAAAACAAAGGGCGTACGCATCTTTTACGGGACTGTTCTCTACGTTCATCTGTACCAGTTTCTTTCCGGTCAAGATTACGTTCCCGATCTCAAAACCGCTAAAGACAATCTCTGTAGGCCATTCCTCCGCTACGACTTTAGAGGCAGGGACATCGCAATACACATTGAATTCTTTACCTTCCGGAAACAGGCCCGCCATAGAAACCAAGCGTTTCACTTTCTTGGCAACTAATTCCTTTCCGGAGAGATCGCTATATTCATCAGCTCCCGATTGAAGCAAATCCCTTAAATTAGAGAAGAAACCAATCGTACAAATAACTACACTGGTATCCGGTTGTTCGCTCAGAATCTTACGATACACCTTCAGGGCATCCGGAGCGTCGGAAGTCTTCGCCGTATGATGCGGATAGTTAGCGGGTAACTCGTCTGTCCACTTCGTTTTATGCCAAGTAGTCAAGGAGACCCCCGGTTCGCTCTTTGATGCCCCTACCGGTATGTCCGGACGGTTGAAATAAGTATTCAACACCTCAATGCAAGGCACCACCCGCTCATCATGGTTGGAGGAAAGAGTCGCAAGAATATTTACCTGACCGCTATCCGCCAAGGCATGCATCAAGGCTATAGCGCCCACATCATCATAGTCCGGACCTAAATCGGTATCCAGAATAAGATTTACCGGTTGAGGCTTATCGGTTTGAGGAATATTTTTCGACACATTTCCCTTACAGGAAATCAACAAGGCAAATAAACCCATCAGAAACAATGATTTCTTCATAATCTTTATAATTTTATTGGTGAACAATCTCTTTCGGAGCATCCGAATAAATCAATATTTCGCTGAAATGAACGGAGATATCATTACGTGGATTTAGCCATTTAAACGTAGCCGTGTGTTTTCCCTTGGGCAGCTGATACTTCCAGAACAGGTCGTTCCTACGAGTCGTATAGGATGCCGGAAGATTCGCCGTCTCAACCAGATCCCCATCTAGGTACATCTCTACTTTCGCTACGTATTTATCATCTTTAGCGTTCACAAAGCCTCTGAATACGGCACCTGTTCCCTCAAAAGGTAGTTCTCCCACATCGGGCAAATTCTTATTAACCGCCACTTTCTCTATCGGATACATACCCTCGAAAGCCTTCTCATAACGAACGGCTACAGGCTGCTGGCATTTGATCGTCACCTCGTCACCTGACACGGAACCGCCGTTGCTCTCTATCACTTGCAACGCTTGATTGAAACCCATTTGGTAAGTCTTATTCAATGAAATAGTCGTATAGGCAAAATCCATATCTTCCACCTCTCTCAAGTTCTTCATCCAATAATCCGGTATATGGCTATAACCAAGGATCGTTCCTAAGACACCACCCGCAGAGGCCGGGTTGCAATCCGAATCTTGTCCGCAACGAGTAGAGATATCCAATGTCTTATAGAAATCTCCCTCACCATAAAGCAAGCCGATAAGAATGTATGCGCTATTGATCACGGCATCGATATTGAACGGGACAAAAACACCATCCGGACAGCCGATATCCGAGCTCCATTTCTTCTCGCACTCAAACCAAGCGCGTTTCCAATCGTCCAGATATTCCTTATGCCAGCGGATCACATCGCTCATACATTTATAATAGGTACTTTGCTCCGGTATCGTCTTTAATGCCTCGGTCACGATAAACTCGATATCATCCGAGATAAACGATAACGAATACATCGCCCCGACATACACACCGCCGTACCAACCATCTCCGTAATTCATGATATGCCCGATCTTATCAGAGATCTCGGAAGCCGTATTCGGCATACCCGGCGACATCAGTCCGGCATAGTCCGCCTCGATCTGATAATCCAGATCATCCGCATGCGGGTTATTCAGCCAATGACCTGACGCCGGAGGCATGATCCCTTGTAAAATATTATAACGTGCCGATTGGTTAGCATGCCACAACGTATATCCCGCCGTAGCGAACGCCATGGCGAATGAGTCTACAGGGGCGTCCAATCCCAACCTGTCAAAGACATCCACGAACGTAAGGTCCATATAAACATCATCGTATAATCCGGGAACATTCTCGTACCACCACTTGATATACCCGGCCGGCCATACGATCGGTACGTATTCCTGAATCATCGTTCCGTTATACTTGAACTCCGTCGGACCGCCATACGTACAGCCTATGGTTTGTCCGGCCCAACCTCCCTTAATCTTATCCATCAACTTTTCTTTACTAATCGTAAACTCAGCGGGCACCGTCGTTTGCTCCTTTGTCGAGGGTTGTTGGGAACATGAGGTCGCCCCTAGAAATAAAGAGGCTACCGTTATCACCGCAAATACTGTTTGTTTCATACTATTAGATTGTTTTTATAGATTAATCAAAAATATCCACCTCATTCCGATAAGGAGCGGAAGATTGCGCTCCCACACGAGTCACGGACGATGCCATCTTAGCGACAAACTCGACAGTATCCATAGGAATCTCCAATTGCATTAAAATCAAATCGGCCTTTTCTATCGCTTCTTCCGATTTCGCTAAATCTGAAGATAATAAATTAGCGTTAGCTCCGGAGGCCATCACAATACAATTTTCAGCATGAGCATCCACCGTAATCAACGCTACGCCTGATGGATTTTCGGATCTGAGAAAATATAGGAAGTATCAATTCCCTCTTCCTCAAATAGCTGCTGGGATTGATGTCCGAATATATCACTGCCTGTTTTACAAAATAAACGAGACCCACCCCCCTAACCGGGCAACAGCAACCGCTTGATTCGCTCCTTTCCCACCCGGGTTCATAAAAAATGTTCCTCCTAATACCGTCTCTCCCGGACGAGGAAGATGATTCGTTTTTATGACCATATCGGTATTGCTACTTCCAACAACCAATATATTATGATTCCTCAAGTTCTCCATACTGTTCTCTTATTAATCACTTGTTTAACAAAAATATCATATATTCCGCTTAGCATACCGGATTTCATATTAATTCACATTCATTCACTGATGTTGCAAATATAAAAAGATCCAAAATATAAAAGTGATTTAGCTTCATCAGCAAAGTATCTTAGGTTCGCCGGCAAAGTATGTTAAGTTACTTCGCTGGTGAAGTTAACTTCATTTGACAAGATTGCAGCGTATTGTCTATAACATAAGACATAAAGGAATAAAAAATTAGACGATACATTCAAATAATAAATCCAAACAATAAGCATGCTCATATCATTCGCATGCTTATTACAGATCATCAACGTCCTTAAAAACATGGTTATATTTCTAAAAAAACACACATATGTTTTCCACAAAAGTCATACATGTTTTTGCGAAAACACATACATGTTTTTACCGGATCACACGACATCATAATGAGAATTTCCCTCATCAGTCCCGTGTAAGTTTGAGGCTATATCAAAACTCAAGCCCCAACTCAGTTGTTTTGACTTTTTAGCTCAAGAGAAAAATCAAGGACTTGACGTATCAACAAGCCATAATTATATATTTTTGGTAGACAAATCTAAAATCATGCTATAAAACATTATTCGGAAACGTTATAAATACAAAGAAGAAAGTTACTTTTACACGCAATTTCAATAATATTGATACGCATGAAGAACATAAATACACTGTCGGGCTTGTCTGTAGCTAATTTTAGCAAGCAAATTGACGGGAAAGAAACGGCACTTTATACCCTGTGTAACAAGGTTGGAGCAGAGCTAGCGATTACAAATTATGGAGCGAAAATCGTATCGCTGATGGTTCCTGATAAGAACGGGAAAATGACCGATGTCGTTACTGGCCATAATTCGATTGAAGAGTACTTAACATCAGAAGAACCTTATTTCGGTGCTATTTGCGGTCGTTATGGAAATCGTATCGCCGCTGGAAAATTCACGATCGACGGTATTACTTATGACAAATTAGCCATAAACAACGGTCCCAATAGCTTGCATGGCGGAATCAAGGGATTCAATGCGGTAGTATGGGACGCCAAACAAATAGACGAGCAAACCATTGATTTGAAATATACCTCCGCCGATAGCGAGGAAGGTTTCCCTGGAGAACTAAAGACAACCGTAACTTATCATCTGACAAATGAGAATGAGGTCGTTATCTCCTATCAAGCCTCTACGGATAAACCTACGGTCTTAAACCTAACCAATCATTCTTATTTTAACCTATCCGGTGCGGGAGATCCTTATATAGGAGACCATATCCTCACGATCAACGCCGACCATTATCTGCCTACAGACAATACGGCGATCCCGTACGGACCTAAAGAGAAGGTAGAAGGTACACCGATGGACTTCCGGACTCCTCATGAGGTAGGCGAACGAATCAATGACAATTTCGAACAGCTTATATTCGGTAAGGGATATGACCACACGTACCTATTAAATAAAGAGGACAACGAACTTTCTTTTTGCGCTCGCTGCTCCTCTCCCAAGACCGGTATCGTAATGGAAACTTATACGACCGAACCGGGCGTGCAATTATACACCGGAAACTGGATGACCGGAGATTTCGAAGGTAAGAACGGACAACGCTACCCGGAACGGGCCGCTTTATGTCTGGAAACCCAACATTTCCCCGATAGCCCTAACAAACCGGAATATCCGACAACGGAACTCCGCCCGGGCGAGGTTTTCCAAAGTACTACTATTTATAAATTCAGTGTAGAATAAGAAAATAATTCAAGTAATCTAATAATCTAAAAACAACAAAAAAGAAATGGAATCAACAGCAAAAAAGAATTACACATTGCCTATTATCATGATGGTGGCTCTCTTCTTCATGATATCTTTCGTGACAGGTCTACAGAACCCATTCGGTATCATCGTTAAGAACCAGTTCGCTGCCAGCAACTTCATGTCGCAACTGGGTAACGCGGCTAACTTTATCGCCTATGCCTTCATGGGTATTCCGGCCGGTATGTTATTGCAGAAGATCGGTTACAAGAAAACCGCTTTGTTAGCGATCATCGTAGGTTTCTGTGGTGTAGGTATTTCTTATCTTTCCGGTGTGGCTGGTAGCTACGCTGTTTATTTGACAGGTGCTTTCGTGTCCGGTTTCTCTATGTGTATGTTGAATACCGTAGTAAACCCGATGTTGAACACGTTAGGTGGTGGTGGAAACAAAGGTAACCAATTAATTCAGGTTGCAGGCTCCGTGAACTCTATCGGCGCTACGATCGTTCCGGTATTGGTTGGTTATTTGATCGGTGACGCTGCTAAGGCTCAGATCAGTGACGCTAACCCGGCATTGTTCTTGGCTATGGGTATCTTTGCCATCGTATTTATCGTATTGTTCTGCATGCAAATTCCAGAACCGCATATGGTTAAGGAAAATGAAGCAAAGACTCCGGATAAGCACAGCGCACTTTCTTTCCGTCACTTCATTTTAGGTGCCATCGCAATCTTCTTGTATGTAGGTGTCGAGGTAGGTATTCCTAACTTCATGAACTTGTTCGCTACTTCCCCTGAGATCGGTATCGATCCTACAGTAGCCGGTTCTATCGTGGGTACATATTGGTTCTTGATGATGATCGGACGTCTGTTCGGTGCCTCTTTCGGAGCTAAGATCTCTAGTAAGGCGATGTTGTCATCAGCCGCCACGGTAGGTATGATCTTTATCTTGATCGCTATCTTCGCCCCTGCTACGACTAAAGTTAGTATGCCTGTATTCTTGTCAGATATCTCTTTCGGTATGGTTGAGGTTCCTGTCGGAATCATGTTCATGGCTCTTTGTGGTTTATGCACTTCCATCATGTGGGGTGGTATCTTCAACTTGGCAGTAGAAGGTTTAGGTAAATATACGGCAGCCGCTTCCGGTATCTTTATGGTAATGGTTTGCGGTGGAGGTATTCTTCCGTTGATCCAAGGAGCTGTAGCCGACGCTGGCGGTTTCATTACTAGCTTCTGGGTGGTATTCCTAGGATTGGCATATTTGCTATATTACGCTTTGATTGGTAGCAAGAACGTAAACAAAGATATTCCTGTTGAATAATAAGGACAGGACATAATATAATAAAGAAGAAATTATCCGGCAGAGTTTTCTGAATGGATAATTTCTTCTTGTTTATTCAATTATTTACCTTAATCAAATTAAGTATCATGCAACAAAAAATCAGAACTAAATTTAAAGAGTTATTTTATACCGAAGGTAGCTTATACACATCTCCGGGACGTATTAACTTGATCGGTGAACATACTGATTATAATGGAGGTTTCGTTTTTCCGGGTGCCGTAGATAAAGGAATGATCGCTGAGATCAAACCAAATGGGACGGGCAAAGTCCGGGCGTTCTCCATCGACTTAAATGATTACGCTGAATTTGGCTTGACCGAGGAGGACGCTCCTTCCGCAAGCTGGGCAAGATATATCTTTGGCGTATGTCGGGAGATTATTAAACGAGGTGGCAATATCCAAGGTTTCGATACCGTATTTGCCGGAGACGTACCTCTGGGTGCTGGAATGTCTTCTTCCGCCGCATTGGAAAGTACTTATGCTTTCGCATTGAATGACTTATTCTCATTGAATATCGATAAATTCGAGTTGGCTAAGATCGGTCAGGCTACAGAACATAATTATTGTGGCGTGAATTGCGGTATCATGGACCAATTCGCTTCCGTATTCGGCAAGGCCGGAAGTTTGATCCGCTTGGATTGCCGTTCTTTGGAATATAAATATTATCCGTTTAATCCGGTTGGTTACAAACTCGTGTTATTGGATTCGGTCGTTAAGCACGAGTTGGCGTCCTCAGCCTACAACAAACGCCGTCAATCCTGCGAGAACGTGGTAGCCGCCATTCGCCGCAACCATCCGGAAGTAGAGTTCTTACGTGACGCTACGATGGAGATGCTGAACGAGGTAAAAGCGGATGTCAGCGCAGAGGATTACATGCGTGCCGAATATGTTATCGAGGAAATCCAACGCGTACTCGACGTATGTGCCGCTTTGGAGAAAGGCGACTATGAGACTGTCGGCGAAAAGATGTACGGCACGCATCAAGGTATGAGCAAGCTTTATGAAGTTAGCTGCGAGGAACTGGATTTCTTGAACGATATCGCCAAGGAATGTGGTGTAACGGGTTCTCGTGTCATGGGTGGAGGATTCGGTGGTTGTACGATAAACTTGGTTAAGGAGGAGTTATACGACGATTTCGTGAAGAAAGCCTTCTCCGCTTATAAAGAGAAGTTTGGCCGTGAACCTAAATTATATAATGTAGTAATCAGCGACGGAGCACGCAAGCTCTGTTAATCTTTAAAATCCATAAAACGATGTCAGCAGCTTTTTATCAAGACGAAGTAAAATTCTATGTTGCCGTAGATTGTATCATTCTAGGGTTTAACAATAAGGAGTTGAATGTTTTATTATACAAACGTTCGTTCGAGCCGATGAAAGGACAGTGGTCCCTTATGGGAGGCTTCGTGAAATCCGGGGAAAGCGTAGATGAAGCAGCATCACGGGTATTAACGGATTGCACGGGTATCGAGCATCTTTTTATGGAACAAATAGGGGCTTACGGAGATGTATCGCGTGACTTAGGGGAACGGGTTATCTCCGTAGCTTACTATTCTTTGGTGAATATGAATGATTTTAACCCCGAGATCTTGGAAAGTCATAACGCTACTTGGACCAAGATATCCGAGCTTCCTGACTTGATTTTCGACCATAACCAAATGATAAACGATACGTTGTCTGTCCTTAAAAAGAAGGCGGCAAGCCGCCCTATCGGTTTCAATTTGCTTCCCGAGCAATTTACCTTGCCCCAACTACAGACATTGTATGAGGCCATCTACCAAACCCCTTTAGACAAACGGAACTTTCGCAAAAAGCTAAACGCCATGGATATTCTGGAGAAACTGGATATCAAAGACAAGAAAAGTTCTAAGCGAGGAGCTTTCCTCTACAAATTCAACGAGAAAAAATACAACAAATGGGTTGAACAGGGTTTCGACTTCTCGCTCTAATCCGAATGATGTGTACCCTCAAGAATAAGGCGCTAAGCGGGCTATCTTAAACAGCTCTCAATTTACCCAAAATATAAGAAGATAGAAGCTTTACTGAAAAGGAATTGTTTGATTGATATAACGGCTCTTACAAAGAGTTTGATTATCTTTGTATCGGATAATCAATTATTCCGTATCTGATTGATACACAAATAGCGAATGCTATGGTAGAAAGTTGTTGGTAACGATTTGGCGATTTCGAGATTGCACCAATCTTCTGCGTTCTGCTTTGTCAAACAACTCTGATACAAAAGTAGCCAAATTCCTTGATTGAGCAAAGAATTGGGCTACTTTTTCAGTTATAATCCCCTTTTATAGTTATAAATAGTCGTAATAGGTCATATTTCAGTCATAATTTATGGATTACGACTTCAGGAACCAAGTTCGACCTTCAGGAGTGATTAATCCTTTTTCTTTCATTTCTGAAAGAATGTTACCCAACATTCGCTCTTGTTGCTCATGTGTCTTATTTTGCGGCAGGACTTCTTTCAGATAATCGAATATGGCATCACGTTTTGCTCCTGTAGAACCTGCATTCTGCAAATACTGCAAAATCATTTGTTGAATTTTAGATTTGTCAAGACCTTTGTTACGTGTATATTCAGGTAATTGGTGTGTCTTCTTTGCTACATCAAGCGAAATACGATACTCAGAACTATCTCCTTCTAACAAGCCTCTTTCCAGTAGTGCCACTACATTGTCCTCCGAAATACGATGCCCTTTTTGTACGGCATCCAACAATATACAATCTTCCAATGTCAAAGTGTCATTTTCCTTTAAGAGTTTGGTATATTTCTCATTGATGGAATTACCATATATTTTCACACCGACCTCCTTATTCGTTGCATCTATTTCATAATCGGGCATTGGGAAATGGCGACGCCACTGCTCATTGAACATCTTCTTGATTCCTCTACTTACAGTGTCAATCATGTTGAAGTTTACCATTGCCCGGCAAAGACATTCATTTCTGAAATGTCGTTGTGGCCCTTTGGTTGCCAATGCTTTTTGCAGAGTGCCAGGAATGAAGCTACCTCCGTTTTCATAATACAGATAGCTCGGATTTTCTACAAAATTGATACGTTGTTGCAAGGTGTAATCTTGATGTGCAATGGCATTATGAAGTGCCTCACGAATCGTGTAGTCATCATATTGTTTCATTGTATCGGGGAATAATGTTCCTCCAGGCAGTTCTCTCATTGTCAGGTTACGAATCTTACCCAATATTTGATCCACAGTCAAAATGAAGGGAACCGTAAAATGTTCGTAATCCACTACCTCTTGATGTTCATCGCGTAATGTCCAAGTTACCTCCGCCATAGCTGGGCGAAGTTTAAAAACTGATACAGGTTTACCCAAAAGAATAATAGCAGCACGTGTCAATTTTCCATCAATCATGATACCGCTATTACAAAGCAATTCTTCTACCGACCATGCATCAATCTCTTCTGACGGGATTTTAGAAGCATGAACCTTTTTGAACATAACACGTGCCTTGGCAATAGCCAATTCGTCAAGGTCAGCCAGTGTAACGTTAAGGACAATCTCGGCAGACCAATCCTTTGCTTCAAATATCGGTTCTTCAAGAATAGCGGAAAGTCTTTCTTGAGTCATTTCCACTAACGAATCTTCCACTCGTTGCCATGCCTTCTTATGAGCATACACAGGACGGCGTGGGAGATGCTTAGGGATATGAATAACCCACACAACCTTTTGCGTGTCTTCCGTTATATATTCGCTGATGTCAAGCCCTTCTGAAGAAAGGTTTGTACAATGTTCAACTAATTTCCAAACAGCAGATTGTGCATTCAAGTTAAACTTCGTAAGGTCAGTACCCACAATTTCCAATGTTTGGTCCTGTACTCCAATTACAAGATGTCCACCCTCCATATTGGCAATGGCTGACACATAAGAGACAACATCATTTTTTTCGTCTCCAGCAAAGGAGTTTTTCAAATTCTTCATCTCTTTCCATTCACAACAGGCGTTCTCCTGTGGAAATTCGCGAAGTAAGTATTGTTGAAGTTCTTTTGAAGTCATAATTAATGCGATTTAAATTTTGACCAAAGATTTAGTGCTAAATTGCAAAATCCCCAAAATCCCCCTAATCCACCAATAATCTGAATGCTTTTTTGTATACATTTTGTTATATTGGGAAAACTTTGTAAAACTATTATTGCTGCTAATGCAACTATAATAGATATACACATCCAAATCCAACGCCTATTTATCTTATCCTTTTCTTCTTGTCTAATTTTCTCTAAATGCTGACTCTCTTGAATATCTGCAATCTGTTGGGATATATCAGATAATTGTCTTGATAAGTTCTTGTTGGCTTCTTGAAGTTCATTATTCTTCTGTATTTCAATCTTATGTTTATTATCTGTTTTCAGTTTATTGTTGCGTTCTGTTTCAATAATTGCATGTATATCCTTGTTAAACTTTTCAGGCTCAGAAATAGAACCATGCAATAACTTGTGAATCTTGATGGTAGATTCTTGAGATATAGAAGATAACAATATTTTATAGTCATCAGCAGATATATTTTGCAAAGATGAAACGACACTATCAAATTCGTTAATTAAATCCCTGCTAGGGTATTCTTCTGATAAAGTTTGCGCAATCAATTCGTTTAATCCAATTGAAGAAACCCTTCCTGATAATTTCTTAGGATTCTGTAAAAACAATAAACTCGTTAGTTCATCAGGCATAATGATTTCACCTATGTTGCCATTAACCTTCTTTGTAATGTTAAATTCACAAAGTTTTCTGTTGGCAGTTACAAACCAATAACTAGCCTTTTGTAGCAACTTTTTATTTGGATCATATTTGCGCTTTTCCCGAACATGTAAATATGCAACAACATCATGTACTGCAGAATGTTTTCTAAACCAAATTTCTTTTAATTGCGTTGCATCGTCAGTATTTGCAAATTTCTCAATATCAGATTCGGGAACCTTGTCTATATTAATTTTATAGTCTGTTTGTAGTAAATTATCCAAATTTCCATGCAAAGCGATAAGCCAAGTTTTATTTTTTCCTAAACGAACACATGCCTCATTAATTGTTGTCGTTGGATGATTCCTATCATAATTGTGTATAGCATTTTGTATATTAGTTTTTATCTCATCTAATGTTATGTCCATCAATCTGATATTGCCTCCAGTATCATGAATTAATTTAATTAATTCTTTTGTTGGAGGCGTATCTTCTGCTCTTTGCAAGTCTAAAAGTTCCAACACTATTTGGGTGTCAAGATAATACGATGTTCCTTTTTCTAATTTCGCCTCTAAATCAAAATCAGATTCTAAATATGACGCAATAACAGAACCTATAAAAATTTGTTTTGTAGCCTTATATAGGTTGTCATTATTTTGTTCTATGTATTGAAGGAAACGTACATGAGGCATAAAAGAAACTTCAGAACAATCTGTAATATCATTAACTCTTCCCGAAAGGAATGATGAGATTTTATTCTTATTCTTATTTATAAAATCTGAAAAGGACGGAATGTTGTTTATATTTTCTCCTTGTTCTTTGGCAAATATTTCAAATGCCTGTTGTAGTGCATTTGATTTGCGTCTCTCTACGTTATACGATTCTTCGATGTCGCAGAACGAGAATGATTTAAACGAGAATGAAAAATTATTACCATTTTCTATAATCTGAAAATCAAATTTTGTTTTATCCTTTCGAGACAAATCATTAACAACAGACTTTATAAGTTTACGAATAATTAGCAATGGCACATCA
Source organism: Parabacteroides distasonis (assembly GCF_004793765.1). Taxonomy (GTDB): domain Bacteria; phylum Bacteroidota; class Bacteroidia; order Bacteroidales; family Tannerellaceae; genus Parabacteroides; species Parabacteroides distasonis_A. The sequence goes on from NZ_SRYM01000026.1 coordinate 38,899, forward strand.
ATTCCATATTCTGAGGATATCAAATTACATATGTCTTGGTCGCTACCAATAGTTTTGTTCTTAGCGTATAAAGACAATGCTCTTTTGCATATAGGAACATATACAGCACTATAAATATCTGTGCTATTTTCTGTTAAGGCTGCAAAAAAGGAATATGTTGTTAATAATTGTTCGCTCATAATACTGTATTTATTTAAAACTTTAATTTATAATTTTCCACCTACTCCCTTGAACTTCTCTACAAATGCTGCAATTAGCAAGAACACCTTATGCTTCTTGGTCAAGTACATAGGATTCAACGGACTCATCTTTGGTAAGATACTATTAAAGTCGGTTCCATTCTCACTAACAAACTCACGCTTTAAGGAAACAGTAATGTATCGCTTGGCTTCTTCTTCATTTAAGTTTTCAGAAGAAATTAACTCTGAGGCCTCTTGCTTCTGTTTACTTTGTGCATATTCAAAGAACGACTCAATAATACTAGCCTTATCAGTAATAGTGTCCAAGTCTGTATCGTTAATAAAATCAACGATAAGACTTTCCTTCGCTCTGTTACCTACACTTGCACGAATTACACCTCGTATCTCTTCAATCAATGCAGTTTTATCTTTGGTCTTATTATTCTTCTCGAAGATTAACTCCAGTATATAGTCCAAGTTTATCTCTTGAGATTTAAGTAGGTCAATCTCAAAGACAACGTCATCCCAATCAATCTTAGATTTTTCAGCAGCAGAACCATCCTTCTCACGTCTTAACCAATCTCTAATATCGTTATAAGTAGATTTGTAATCTTGAACGGCTCGTTCAGACAACATTTCTACCTGTTGCATTTCCTTAATATCCTCATCTGTTACGAAATATGTATTTTTAAATTCCTCAACAGCATTAGGATTGTCCAAGTCTATCCCTTGCAAAGCCTTAAGATGAGTATATTCATCATAGTTCTGCAAAATGTTCTCAATACGTAAGTACTCACCAAAGAGTTTAGAAAAATCTTTTTTATCTTGTTCTGTCTCTATCTTATCGACATCGGGGAATCTTTCATTTAACTCTTTTACAACCTCAATATATCCTCTACGGGCATCACCCGTAACAATATCCTTAAATCCTTCCAAATATTCTTTGTAACTCCTTTCGAGCACTACATTTCTAGTATTACTATCTCCAAATAGAGTTATAGCATCAATAGTGTGTTGCTCTAAATCTCTAAATGTAACGATATTACCGAATGTTTTTGTTGCATCAAAAATTCTATTCGTACGAGAGAAAGCCTGAATAAGTCCGTGATAACGTAAATTCTTATCAACAAATAAAGTATTAAGTGTTGGAGCATCAAAACCAGTAAGGAACATGCCAACAACAATGACAAGGTCTATTTCTTTTTTCTTTACTCGTTTGGCAAGATCTCTATAATAGTTCTGGAATTCTCTGCTATCAACCCCAAAACTTGTCTTAAACATAGCATTATAATCGTTAATGGCATTAGTCAAGAACTCTTTTGCACTAACATCCATTGCTGTAGGCTCAAAATTCTCATCCATAATTTCACCGATTGCCGATTGCTCTTCATTGGCCGCAAATGAAAAGATTGTTGCTATCTTCAATGGCTTTTCAGAGCCTTGCTGAAGGTTGTTTAATTCCTCATAATAACACTTAGCTACATCTACACTACTAACTGCAAACATCGCATTAAAACCCTTATTAGCACCTATACTTCGATGAGTTTTTATCTTGAAATTATCCAATATATATTGAGATATTTCTTTGATACGTGCAGGGTGAAGCAGTGCAGACTTGTTTTCTGCCGCACTTAACTTTTTTTCATTTTGTTCCGTTTCGATTCCCTTGAATCGAGGACGAACATTGTTATAATCGACCTTGAATTTTAAGACTTTTTCATCACGAATGGCATCTGTAATAACATACGAATGCAACTCTCTTCCGAACACACTCGCAGTGGTATCAGAGCCAAGTGCATTTTCTGGGAAGATTGGAGTTCCTGTAAATCCAAACTGATAGTATTTCTTAAACTTCTTCTTTAATTGCTTTTGCGCTTCACCAAACTGTGAGCGATGTGCTTCATCGAAGATAAAGACAACTTGTTTCTGATAAATGGGCAAATCGTTTTCGCTCTTCATCAGATTATTTAATTTCTGAATAGTGGTAACGATAATCTTGTTATCGTCTTTATCTATGTTTCGTTTCAGTCCGGCAGTGCTTTCTGAACCATTCACACTATCGGGAGAGAATCGCTGATACTCTTTCATCGTTTGATAGTCAAGATCTTTTCTATCAACAACAAAGAATACTTTGTCTATGAAATCGAGTTGAGTAGCCAACCTTGCAGCCTTAAAACTCGTAAGAGTCTTACCAGAACCTGTTGTATGCCAAATATATCCACCACCTTCTGTAGTAGACCATTTCTTTGCCTGATATGAACTCCTAATTTTCCATAGTATTCTCTCCGTTGCTGCAATCTGATATGGTCGCATTATCAACAATGTATTGTTTGAATCAAATACTGAATATGTTAGTATTACATTCAGCAGAGTATTCTTCTGAAAGAATGTTGCAGTAAAATCCTTCAAGTCTTTAATCAACGAATTGTTTGCTTTGGCCCAATTCATTGTAAAGTCAAAACTATTCTTGTTTCGTTCTACAGTATTGGCAAAATATCGGCTATCAGTGCCATTGGATATAACGAATAGCTGAATGTACTTATATAAAGAGTCCTTTGTGTTAAAACTCTCTTTTGAATAGCGATGTACTTGATTGAATGCTTCTCTAATCGCAACACCTCGCTTCTTCAACTCAACTTGAACCAAAGGTAGTCCATTAACCAAAATTGTCACATCATAACGGTTAAGATGTGACCCTTCTTGCACAAACTGCCTGATAACTTGAACCTTGTTTCTTGATAGATTCTGCTTGTCTACCAAATAGATATTTTTAATATGACCATCATCAAAGACAAAATCATAGATGTAATCATCTTGGATTTTTCTTGTTTTTTCGATGAGAGAATCGCTTGGTTTATCAAGATATTCTTCTAAATATCTCGCCCATTCGCTATCAGTAAATTCAACATCATTGAGTACTTGCAGTTGCGTTCTGACATTAGCAAACAATGCTTCAGGAGTATTTAAATCAGGTAAATATTCGTAACCCTGATTCCTTAAATCTTGAATAAACTCATGTTCAAGTGATGCCTCTGTTTGATACACAACAGAAGGCTCATTTAACACTGAATACTTTTCATACTCATCAAGTACGATAAAGTTGTTCGATTCTGCTATGGTGTTATAGTATGCCATTTTATTCTTCGGTATAATAATTATTATCGACAAGATGCTTCAAGAGCAATTTTAAAGTGTTTTTCTCAGGTTCTGTTGGCTCAGGAATTACCTCATTTGACAATGTGGAATGGCTCGTGAACTGAATAATCCTGTTATAATATGTCTTCTTGTCATCAGGTAACAAATCTGACCATTGTGGATAGCCTAAAAAGTTTGCGGTCTTTTCGTAAAGATTTCGAAGGAGCATGAAATGATACTTTTCAATCTTATTATCATCAACTGCTTCTTGGAGGACTGACCTCAAATACAAGTGGTATGAGAAACTCTTATTTGAATCTCCAAGTTTCCCATTCAACTCATATGTGCCATCGTCTTCTTTATCTAATAGATAGCAGCACTCGTTTCCCTGTCTATTTTTCTTCTTTAGCTCCAACTCATTGTATAGCACATTATAAAACAACGGATTATGAGTTGTAATGATAAACTTAATATCAGATTGACTCGACTTTATTAATTCTGCAATATTAACAGCAAGCTCTATTAGGTGATTCTCATCCAAAGAACTGACAGGGTCATCGATAAAAATATATTCCAACTCATCAAATTGATTAGTATCACGATTTGCAGGCTCTGACTCATTTAATGTATCTATAACTAATTTTATCAAGCTGAAAAAGACACACCAAATCAAACAACTTTCTTCTCCTTTGGAGATTTTAATATTGTCTATCGTATTATCATCTCCACGCTCTAATGAAAAAGAAATCTCATTGAAGTCTTTGTTAAAAGATGGAGTAAGTTTGTCATTCGTATAACGCTGAAAGTGCGTAATTATATTAGACTCTTGACCTTGATCTTTGAATATCCAATCTGTAAAACTGTTTGGGTGTATGATTAACTTTCTATTGGTATCTTCATGCAAATCATTATCCCAATAGAACAAATCTTCGGTAAAGGCATTATAGTAGAGAACTTTTAATGGCCTCTCTTCTTCTGTCTCTTCACCTTCAGTTTTGGGTGCAACCAACTCCTTAAACTCACGAGAAAGGCGAGTTTTTCCAACACCATTGAAGGCATAAATCAATTGTACCTTCTTATTGGCATCTTTAAGCGTTTGGGCAATTTCGGTCAATGTCTTTCCCATATCAAGCACTTAATTTATACTTTGGAAATGATAGTAGTTTATTTCTATAATATTCGTATTGTTCTTTTACTGCTGCTATTTCTGCTGGCAGCCCTTGTACTAGGTCGCTAACCAATGCTTCAAACTTATCAAGAATAGAAACTATACGCTCTTGTTCTGTTAGGGGAGGTATAGGTATCTCAAATTGTTCTAATTGTGATTGATGCAACCTAATGACTTTTGTCCCTGTAACTCTACTCCTTTTGTATTTTGCAAATGCATATGTTTGAAAATAATACGCTATGTATTTGGGATTTTGATCATGAGAAAAAGCTAGACTATCTCCACTAATACAAATTTCTTCATCCCCAAGCCAAGCAACACATTTGCAAACATCATCAATATTTTCACTTACGGTTGCAAATACCAAATCGCCATAGTGAGCTTTTTTGCACTTCTTGGCTGTTTCACTGTTTACATACGATTTGGTCTTTGTTGCAAATGTCCCATAGTGTGTATATATCTGACCATAATGAATACAAGGGATTCCACTTTCTGTAAAATCCTTTTTTTGCAAGCCATTGCCTCTTATGAATGTACCTAACTCACTCATTTTCATCCATATTACGCCTTGCCCCCCTATTTTGTTGAATGTCAGCAACTTATTTCGATAGTATTCATATTGCTCTTGTCTCGCTTGCAGCTCCGCTTGCAGCTCCGCTTGCAGCTCCGCTGCATATTCTGCGAAGCGGTCGAGAATGTTTGCAATTTCTTCTTGCACAACAAAAGGAGGAACTGGAATCTCAAAAGTTTCCATTAGTTTAGTAGAGCTTAAATTGGGTTGGGCTCCACCTCCAGCAAGTACATATAAAGTCCCTGTATTCGCAAGAAGTACATGATATAAGTATCTTCTTGATAGGATACCACTATGAGGCTTAAACTTTCCGATTCGTTGGTTTAAATATGAGATATCATCATAATTATAACATCCTATTTTTCCAGTCGTGGCACCTGACATTGCAATCAAAATATCTCCATTTTTGATTGAAAATTGTTCTAGGTCTGTTTTATAATCCTCTTTATAAAAATATTTAACATCATCTATATCAACAGTACGACCATTGATATTAGTTATACGTATAATCTTTTCTCCATCTTCTCTAAAAAGACTACTTCTAAAAGCAAAGCCATTCACAAAATCACATACCTCCCCAAGCTTCTTGTTTTTAACACCATTGGGGCAAAGTTCCTCTATCAATCTTTTCAACTTATTCATAGCTCATCCTCCTCTAATTCCGCGATGATTTTATTAATCTCTGTTCTCAATTCATTCTCTCGTGCCACAATCTTGCGGATGCGTTCATTGAGTTCCTTAATATTGGTTTCTTTTCGGGTCTCTTTTGCTTCTACATAACTACTGACGGATAGATTGTAATCATTTTCTGCAATCTGTTTGTTGTCAATAGATTTTGCAATAGCTTCTTTATCTTCTTTTCTATCAAAGATTTTTATAATCTCACTTATATGCTCCTCTTCAAGAACATTGTTATTTGTTCCTTTTTTATAAAACTTATTGCTGGTAGCATCAATAAATTGAGTCTTTGTATCTAATTTATGTTTAGATAAAACTAAGATGTTTACCGCAATCGTAGTTCCGTAGAATAGATTAGGTGCCAGTGCAATAACAGTCTCTACAAAGTTGTTATCTACCAAATATTTTCTAATCTTTTGCTCTGCACCTCCTCGATAGAAAATACCAGGGAAACATACTATCGCAGCTCTACCTTTGCTTGAAAGATAACTCAATGCGTGCAGTACAAAAGCGAAGTCCGCTTTTGACTTAGGGGCTAACACACCTGCAGGAGCAAATCGATCATCGTTAATCAGTGTTGGGTCATCAGAACCAATCCAATTTACGGAGTACGGAGGATTGGATACAATCGCATCAAAAGGCTTGTCATCGCCAAATTGAGGATCCATCAGAGTATTGCCCAGCGCAATGTTAAATTTGTCGTAGTTTATGTTATGCAGAAACATATTCATACGAGCAAGATTGTATGTAGTATGGTTAATCTCTTGACCAAAGAAACCTTCTTCAATAATATGCTCATCAAACTGTTTTTTCGCCTGCAACAATAATGAACCAGAGCCTGCAGCAGGGTCATAAATCTTATTTATGGAACTCTGGTTATGCATTGCCAAGCGCGCAATAAGATTTGATACACATTGAGGAGTAAAGAACTCACCACCTGATTTTCCAGCATTAGCAGCATAATTGTGTATCAAGAACTCATAGGCATCGCCAAACAAGTCGATATGATTGTCTTCAAAATTACCGAAGTTCAATCCTTCAACACCCTTTATAACAGCTGCCAAACGACTATTCTTATCCTCTACGGTATTTCCTAATCGAGTGCTTGTGGTATCAAAGTCTGCAAATAGGCCTTTGATGTCTCCCTCTGAATCATAACCAACCGCAGAACCCTCAATTGCTGTAAATATAGCTTTGAGGTCTGTGTTTAGATTTGGATTCTTGTTCGCTGTTTTAGCGATATTTACAAATAACTGACTTGGGTATATGAAATATCCTTTGGTCTTAATCGCATCGTCTTTAATTTCGGGAGTGATTATGCTATCAGGCAGATTAGCATAATCAACGCTCTCATCTCCACCTTCAATGTAATTCGAGAAATTCTCACTAATAAAACGGTAGAACAATGTACCAAGGACAAACTGCTTAAAGTCCCATCCATCAACCGCTCCACGTACTTCGTTGGCGATTTTCCATATCTGAGCCTGTAATAGAGCTCTTTGTGTATTGCTTGTCATAAAAACTTTCGATTTATACTTATGGTAGAGTTACGCTTTATTTATCAAATTCTGCACATCAACCTCCAATAAGGTCGCAATCTTTACTAATGTTGCCAAATCAGGTTGTGCCACATTGGAACACCATTTAGATACAGTTGACGGATTTTTACCTAATTGTTCTGCCAACCATTTGCCTGTTTTCTTCTTTTCGACAAGCACTATTTTAAGACGATTTATATCCTCCATTATAATCAATCTATTGAATTTAACGCAAATGTATTTATTTTATCGGGAATAAAAGAATAATAGCCAAGAAAAATTCCCAACTTACTAATTATCCCGACTTCGGAGGGATAAGTTCGCAGAATGCGGCAAGGTTTTCGGGAGTAACCCGAAAGGTTTTGAGTTATACAAAACATACCTTGCTGTGTCCAGAAGAATACAAGTCTAAAGTTTCAACTCTTGGCTTGTAATTGGGACTGCCATAACATAGGTAAGCAATATGGCGGTTGTCAAGTTTGTGGGCAATAAAGCTATACAGCCCGCATGTGTGCCTGCCGTATAGCCAGCAGGACAGCAAGCCGACCGGTCTGTGGCAAACATAGAATTGCTGTTTCTTTGAGGGAGGGATTCTTCCTTCTAAAAAAGAAACGGATAGCAGAGCTATCTATGCTCTACTATCCGTCTGAGTTTCCTGTTTCCCATCGGTCGGTCATCTCCTCTATGGGTACTTTACCTGTGCGACCTTGAAATATGCAAGTTTTTTCGGATCAATACATTCGAAGTATGAGAGGAAGATTGTTCCGAAAACGGCTTGCCGCTTGAACTTGCAGATTTCATAAGGTGTTCGCACATACCTTTGTAACCATAGAGGAATGAACGTATGATGGGAATTTCATACATGGGTACATTTGAATGTAGCATCATACCCACATCTATACGCATTTAGTTATGTCCATACTTATTTTCATTCATACATTCGTGCGTATGCACATTCAAAAACAGTACGCCGTTTCTTGGCTTGGTTGCGAGTTTGTTCATTACACACTCTCTAACCTTGTATGCTCCCAATGTATTTAGTCGAAAAGATAGAGCAACAATCATCAGGAGTGCATAAACATCTATGCTTATTCCATTGGATAATTTGATACATCTTTGTACCTCACATTCATCAAGGATTCCGCTTTTGTATATGGCTTTGATATTACCTCTTAAAATCGAATATTTGATACCGAACAGCTCAATCAATTCATTTGTGTTCATCCAAATGTCATTGTTCGTTGTGCTCGGGAAATGGATTCTTCCATATTCACCCATTGTTATGATGTTTCTTTCTTGTTTCATCGTTTCTTGGTTTTAGAGGTTGTTAAATGGCTTTACAAATAAAAGTCTCCAGCGATTCTATTTGCTTGGATAGATTCTCAATATCATTGTTTACCTTCTCGGCTGTAATCTTTGCATAAATTTGAGTGCTTCGTATGCTTGTATGCCCCATCAATTTGGATAGCGTTTCAATGGGCACTCCATTGGATAAGCAAATGGTCGTGGCGTATGAATGCCTGCTTTGATGGAAAGTGATAGGCTGTGCAAGGGAAAGCGAACAGGTAAAGATAAAATGTAAACCGTTTGAAATGAGCTGCATTTCTGTATTCTGCCAAGTAGAGAAAATGCAAATGATAACAGAATATTGAGGTTGTTCAGTTACCAAACCGTTAGCCGGGCAGTTACCGAAACGAAAATAGGTAACGGTAAGCGATGAAAAGAAATCCCCACCGTTTTGTTTGCACTCATACACAGTGTTTTGCATATCAAAGAACGCTTATATGGCAAGTAATTTTGCACTAAAAAGTATAAGCGTATGAAAGTAGAAAAATTCAAGGTGCTGCTCTACCTTAAAAAGAGCGAACCGGACAAGTCGGGCAAAGCCCCGATAATGGGAAGAATCACCGTGAACCGGAGTATGGCGCAGTTCAGTTGCAAGCTGTCCTGCAGACCGGAATTGTGGAATCCACGTGAAAGCCGTCTGAACGGCAAGAGCAAGGAAGCGGTGGAAAGCAATACCAGAATTGAGAAGCTGCTGTTGGCGGTAAACACGGCATTCGACAATCTTGTGGAGCGTAAGATTGATTTCGATGCCACCGATGTGAAAGACCTTTTCCAAGGAAGCATGGAAACACAAATGACCCTCATGAAAATGACAGATGCAATCTGTGACGACATTAAGGCACGTATCGGTATAGACCGGGCAAAGGGGACTTATCCCGGCTATCACTATATGCGGCTGACACTCGGGGTGTTCATCGAAACTAAGTACAAGGTCAAGGATCTGGCTTTCGGACAATTGACGGAACAGTTCATACACGACTATCAGGCCTTCGTCACGGAAGAGAAAGGCTATGCGATTGATACCGTACGCCACCACCTTGCCATCCTGAAGAAAATCTGCCGCCTTGCCTATAAGAAAGGGTATTCCGAGAAATGCCATTTTCAACATTTCGCCCTGCCCCGGCAATCGGAAAGGACACCACGTGCATTGAGCCGCGAATCGTTCGAAAGAATCCGTGACGTGGAGATACCTTCATACCGAAAGACGCACATACTGGCACGCGACCTTTTCCTGTTCGCCTGTTATACGGGCGTGTCATACGCTGATGTGGTTTCCATCACGGACGAGAACCTGCACACGGATGATAACGGAGCATTATGGCTGAAATACCGCCGGAAGAAAAACGAACATCGGGCGAGCGTGAAACTGCTTCCCGAAGCGTTGGCTCTGCTTGAAAAATACAGGGATGAAACCCGGGAGACGCTTTTTCCGATAATCCACCACCCGAACATGAAACGACACATGAAAGCGTTGGCTGCACTGGCAGGCATCAAGGATGATTTGTGCTACCATCAGGCGAGGCACAGTTTCGCTTCGCTGATTACGCTTGAAGCAGGTGTGCCGATAGAGACCATCAGCCGGATGCTGGGACATTCCGACATTTCCACAACACAAGTCTATGCCCGTGTCAGCCCGAAGAAACTTTTCGAGGACATGGACAAGTTCATAGAAGCCACCGAAGATTTTCAATTAGTTCTTTAATCCTTTAATACAGAAAACGATATGCGAAGCACATTTTCACTCTTGCCCTATATTAACCGCAACAAAGTAAAGGCTGACGGTACGACTGCCATACTCTGCCGTATAACCATTGACGGAAAACAGACCGTCATCAGTACGGGGATTTATTGCCGACCGGAAGAATGGAACAGCAAGAAAAACGAAATTAAATCCGTAAGGGAAAATAACCGCTTACGGGAATATTTGCGACTGACAGAGGAAGCCTACAATGAGATACTGAAATCACAAGGCGTGGTCAGTGCCGAGATGCTGAAAAACCACATATCCTTGAACAACATCCATCCGACCACTCTCCTGCAAATGGGGGAATGGGAAAGAGAACGGTTAAGGAAACATTCGGCAGAAATAGATTCAATTTCTTCCTACCGTCACTCCATGTACTATCAGAAGTATCTGACGGATTATCTTGCTTCTTTCGGGAAGAAAGACATCGCCCTTGAAGAGGTGACGGAGGATTTTGGAAAATCTTACAAGGCATATCTTAAGAAATGCAAGAATTTCGGGGCTTCCCAGACCAACAAATGCCTATGTTGGCTGAACCGTCTGCTTTATTTGGCTGTCGATAAAGAGATTATCCGTGTGAATCCCTGCGAGGACTTGGAATACGAGCCAAAGCCGGAAGCAAGGCACAAGTACATCAGCCGTGAAGAATTCAAGAAGATACTTTCCACACCGATGTATGACAAGCGGATGGAATTGGCAAGACGAGCTTTCATCTTCTCGACCCTGACGGGACTGGCGTATGTGGACATCAAACTTCTTCATCCCCACCATATCGGGACGAACGCTGATGGCAGGCGGTATATCCGCATCAACCGAAAAAAGACAAGGGTGGAGGCGTTCATACCCTTACATCCCATAGCGGAGCGGATATTGTCACTGTACAATACGACCGATGACGAGAAACCTGTGTTTCCTCTTCCCAACCGTGATGCCCTATGGTTTGAGGTTCACGAATTGGGAATAACCATAGGCAAAGAGGAAAATTTGAGCTATCATCAAAGTCGGCACAGTTTCGGAACATTTCTGATTTCGGCGGATATACCTATCGAAAGTATTGCCAAGATGATGGGGCATTCCAATATCCGGACGACACAGGGTTACGCACGGATAACTGATGATAAAATCTCAAAGGACATGGACAAGCTGATGGAACGCAGGAAAATACAATCTATCGGCGAAAAGACAGACAACAATAAGTAAACAGTATCAATTCAGTACATTATGGACAGAGGAATAATAACAATCAGTGAAACGGGTGTAGTCATTATGCCGACAGCACCCGTGTGGATGACACAATTTGAGATAGCCGACCTGTTCGGTGTGTTCTCATGCGATGTCCACAAGGCGATTCATACCATTTACAAGAACAAGGAACTGAACGAATTTGACACGATGAAGTATCTCAAGCAACCGGATGGCATCAGTTATGACGTTTATGATATTGAAATGGTTATAGCCGTTGCATTCAGGATATGCAGTAAAGAGAGTGTCTTGTTCAGACGGTTTATAATAAATGAAATTAGCACCATTAAGAAAGCTACGACGATTACACTATTAGTTGCCAGCGTCAGAGGTAATAACCGATGGTATAGTTGAGGTTCATTCCGTCAGCCACTCGTTCCCGATGCACGGATGCAAAGGTAGCGTATGGCTTGATGGTAGTGGCAAGGTCGGGCGGCAGAGCCGTTTCGGGCGGAATCTTCCCCCTGCGGAGCGTATTCAACCCGAAAACCTTGCCATTGCCTGCCATACGCTTGAAG
>NZ_SRYM01000027.1 GCF_004793765.1 Parabacteroides distasonis
ACACTCTGATGTTGAAACTTTATGCAAAAATATAACGATTAAATAATATACAATGGAAACAGGATCATTGCGGATAAGTGATATACGGCCGGATTTTATCTATATGATGGAACAAGCCGTGAAAGCCCCATCGGGGCATAATACCCAACCTTGGTTGTTTCGTGTGCAAAAGGATAGGATACAGATTCTTCCGGATATGAGTAAGTCCCTTCCGGCCGTAGATCCGGATAACCGTGAGTTATTTATTAGCTTAGGATGCGCCACCGAGAATCTTTGCATTGCGGCTGAGGCAAAAGGATATGCTCCGCTACCGGTTTTTTCAGGATCGGGGGAGATCACCGTGCTCTTGTCGGAGGCATCGATGATTAAAGAGACGAGTGGGCTTATCGAGGAAATTTCGGTCAGACAGACGAATCGAGGCATATATTCCGGGGAAATGATTCCATCGGATCAATTGAGCTATTTGAGGAATACGCCTTTGGAGGAAAATATCAGTCTGTATTTGTGGTCGAAAGGAGAGTGGGAGTTTGATACGCTTTCTTCTTATATATTTGCCGGGAATAACCGGCAAATGAACGATCATCTGTTTAAACGAGAGCTGAAATCATGGATGCGTTTTAATAAGAATCATGTACGAGCTACATCGGATGGCCTGAGTTATGCGGTGTTCGGGGCGCCGAACCTTCCCCGTCTTATCTCAGAGACAATCATGGGAAGTGTCTTGAAAGCCGGCATACAAAATAGGGGAGACAAGAAGAAGCTGGACTCTTCTTCTCATTTAGCCTTGTTCGCCTTACGGACAAATACGCTACCGGAATGGTTTGCGCTAGGCCGGAGTTTGCAACGTTTTCTTTTGAGAGCTACGGAAAAGAATATTGCTTTCGCCTTTTTGAACCAGCCTTGTGAGGTGCGTGATCTTTCCAGTTTACTGGCGAAAGACTTGTCTTTTGCCAGCGAGATTCCAGCCTTGATCCTCCGTCTAGGATACGCCAAGCAGAAGATGCCATACTCTCCCCGAAAGTCTTGGCGTGAAAGGATGGTTCCGTAGTGGTTAAGTCAGATAGCGAGTACCTTTGTTCATGTTAGCCTGCACGGGATATGCCCTACTTTAATGGTCTCGAAACTGGTAAAGAACGTATGGTGATCTATGGACATATCTACGCCCAGCAAGAAGAATGGGATGAATATGGCATTTCCTACGAACTCGACACGATTTATCAAGGGTGAGCTTTGCGGAATAGGGTGATTTAGGGCTAGTCCGGGCAAGAACGCCCCGATGATCGCTTCCATACCCGTTGCTTGACCTAGGAAAGATCTCGAAATACCATCGTCATCTTTCCGTTATAATTTGAAACAAAAATGATAAGAATTTACGAAGATTGCAGCGTTTTCGTAAACATTGCATCTTTTTTTATAGATAACAATAAATGTATCAGTTTTATAAGTTAAAGTATATGTAAATCTTAGTTCATTTGTATGAACTAGTTATATTTGTACATACATTGCATTGAGTTTATTGTTATAAAACTAAAAAGCGTTTAAACCCTTTGCGTAAAAGGGCGTCAAACATGAAAAGAGAAAAATATTTATTTAATGTAGAGGAGAAACAAATATGAAACCCATGAAATTGACATCTTTAGTGATGATGCTTCTGATTGCGTTTAGTGCTGCGGCTCAGGAGGAGTTCTTTGATGATGTGTATTTCTCTTCCAAAAACAAGAAAAAGAAAGAACAGGTTGAAGAGAAAAAGGTTGTTCAGCCGAAACAGAAGCCTGAAACTCTGGTTGCGGCAGCCAAGAGCCAAGCTTCTTCGGACAGCCGGGATGTGGATGAATATAACCGTCGTTATACATCAGTCGAGGTGGAGGAGCCTTATCGTGAGGATGATTCCGTCCTCTATGAGGATAGCGGTGAGAACGAGTCTTCTTCCGAACGTCGTTCGGATACTGAATATACGGAACGTATCATTCGTTATCATTCGCCGAGTAAGATTACGATCGCCGGAGCGGATCAGGTGGATTTGTATCTGAGTGACGGATATTATGCTTACGGCTATGATACGGATTACTCGAACGGTAATGCGAATGTGAATTTTAATATCAATATCGGCAACGGTTGGGGCTCGCCTTGGTATACGGGGTGGTACGATCCTTGGTTCTATAGCTATAGCCCTTGGTGGACTTATTCCCCTCGCTTCTATGGTCCGTCTTGGGGATTCGGTTGGGGCTGGGGAGGCTTTTATGCCGGTTATTATAGTCCGTGGTACGATCCATGGTATGGCCCATCTTGGGGCTGGGGTGGAGGCTATTGGGGTGGCCATTGGGGACATCACCATCATTACTATCCCGGTTACTACTCGACTCCAAGTAGACATTATTCAAACGGACGTTCCTCTTATCGAGATAATCGCTCTTATGCGAGTGGCAGAGGTTCCGGTTATACAGGTGGGCGGAGCAGTGGCTCTTCTTCCTTGAGAAATTCCAGATCGACTACAAGACCTTCGTCTTCAAGTTCCTTGAGCAATGGACGTGCGGGATCTACCCGTAGGGAATCTGCTATTTCCTCTGGTGCGGGACGTCGTTCCTCTTCTTCTGTTAGAAATTCGGCAACGACAAGAAGTAGCTCGGGCATAAGTAATAGCTCGGCGAGAACAAGGATTTCCAGAAGTAGTTCTGGAGCCGCATCTTCTTCCGGACGTCAATATTCAGCTCCGGTAACACGTTCTTCTTCCAGAAGCAGTAGCGATTTCTCAAATAGTCGCTCTTCTTCCAGTCAATTTAGAAGTTCCTCTCCTTCTCGTAGTAGTTCGGTAGGTTCTTCTTCCGGTAGCTTCGGTGGAGGTCGTTCTAGTGGAGGCTCTGTTGGTGGCGGAGGTGGCCGTGCCGGTGGGGGTCGCAGGTAAAAGTGTTAGGTTGATAAAATTAGAGATACGATGAAAAGGATAGGAATTATAATGTCGGTGCTTGCCCTGTGTGGCGGCACCGCTTTTTCGCAGTCACAGTTGGATGCCTTTAAGTATTCCCAGACGGAGTTGAATGGTACGGCTCGTTATTTAGGAATGGGTGGTGCTTTTGGTGCGTTAGGTGGTGATATTTCCGCTATGAATACGAACCCGGCAGGCTTGGCGATTTATAAAAGCTCGGAGGTGGTTACGACATTGAGTTTGTCTTCGGCCTCCGCGAAGACCGATTGGCTTGGTTCGAAGGTGGACAACAGCCGTACGAAGGTGAGTTTCGATAATATCGCTTACGTAGGATATTTCCCGACAGCGAATGATGAGGGTATCGTGAGCTGGAACGTTGGTTTCTCTTATAATCGCTTGAAGAATTATAACCGGAACTATACGATGGCTACAGGAGGTGATTTGAATACTTCTCTTTCTGATTATGTGGCCATGCGTGCGGCAGGAATGCCTAGCGGACTGTTGGGGGAGGGTAAAGACTATAACCCTTATAATAACCAAGACTTAGGTGATTGGCTATCTATTCTAGGATACAATGCCGGTTATATGGATTCATATAACGATAATGATAAAGAGTATTATAGTGCGTTCGGGGATAAAGATGCGGATGGGCAATGGAGTTCGTATTTATTGCAAGGAGGTCAATTAAAAGTTTCAGAGCGAGGTTCCGTGGATCAATATGACTTGGCTTTCGGTATAAATATATCGGAACTTGTGATGCTTGGCGCTACGGTTGCGATTACGGATCTGAACTATAGATATCAGTCATCGTATGATGAGGAATTTACGAACGGCAATAATTTATACTTAGATAATTACTTGGATACGGATGGTACCGGGTATTCATTTAATGTGGGTGCCATTGTTCGTCCCGCCGATTTTCTTCGCTTGGGTGTGGCTTATAATTCTCCTACATGGTATAAGATGACAGATCGCTATTATGGTGAGGCCGGTTCTTATCTGACCTTTATGGATAAAGGGGAGATGAAGGAGCGTAAACTGGATGCGACTACTCCTAATAATGCTTATTATGACTATGAATTCCGTTCTCCGGATAAATGGATCTTTAGTGCCGCCGCAATCTTGGGTACGACCGCTTTGATAAGCATTGATTACGAGTTGATGAATTATAAGAATATGCGTATGTATCAAACGGATGGTAGCAGTAACGTGTATACTAACCAAGATATAACGGATAATTTCAAATCAATGAATACGATCCGTGTAGGTGCGGAGGTAAAGGTTACTCCTCAATTTGCCGTAAGAGCAGGTGTCGCCTACAGCGATAGTCCGATCAAGGATAAACTGAAGAATGGAGGGAAAGAGGTCTTTACGGTTGGTACGATTCCTAATTATACGATCGATAAAGGGGTCATGAATTATACGGTAGGTATCGGTTATCGCTTTACCCCGAACTTCTATACGGACTTGGCTTGTGTATTCCGTACGCATAAGGAAGATGTTTATGCGTTCTCTAATATGTTTGCGGGAGATGATCCGAAGCCATTCCTCGAAGCCCAACCCGCCACGATGAAAACAAACACGACTCGTGTAGCTTTGACATTGGGATACAAGTTCTAATATACATATATTTTAGATCAGTAAAGTCCCCTGTTCGTACGTTAAAGGTGCGGGCAGGGGACATTCTTTTTATAATTTGAAATAAAATGTTTGTTGGTTTAAAATATTTTTCGTTCTTTTGCTTTCATAAATAACATTGTATAACAGTTAAACCCCATCGCCTATAGCATAAACATTACTCGAATAAACTAAAAATGTGAAAGTAATGAAGACTTTAAAAATGATGACCGACGAGGAATTGGTTGTCCTTTATGCAGAAGGTAATAATGCCGCTTTCGATATTTTATTAAATCGATACAAAAGTAGCATTCATTCTTACATTTATTTCATAGTACGTAACAAAGAACTTACGGAGGATATCTTTCAAGAGACGTTCGTGAAGGTTATCATGACTATAAAGCAAGGTCGTTATACTGAGAACGGCAAGTTTAAGGCATGGATTACTCGTATTGCCCATAACTTGATTATCGATAATTTCCGTCAGGAACGTAGCGAGAACACGATCTCGAATGATGAGGTAGAAATCGACTTATTTAATAATATCAAGCTTTGCGATGGTACGATAGAGGATAATATCGTGCGTCATCAAGTATTGTCTGATGTGAAGAAATTGGTAAAGCATTTGCCGGATAGCCAGCGTGAGGTTTTGGAGATGCGTTACTATCAAGATCTTAGTTTCAAGGAAATCGCCGATATCACGGGGGTTAGTATTAATACGGCCTTGGGGCGCATGCGTTATGCGATCTTGAATATGCGCCGTATGGCCGATGAGAACCGTATCGAGCTATCTATGGTGTAAAATAATTTTCTTTCCATGCAATAAGTCTTAGGTCCCTACGTTTTATTAGCAAACAAGATAAAAATAAAGGTGCCTATGAGGAAGTTTTCTACGCAATGCATGGATGATTTGGAGAAAAAAGTGAAAAGTGCCCCGGAGGTAAAAAGTTCGCCTCGAAAGCAAACGATGGATTTCTTGAAACAGTTTGCGAGGGTTTATCAAGCGGAACCGGCCGTATGTCCGGAGCTCTGTGGGTATGTGTTGAACTAAGAATTACGGAAAGAGAATCTATATTATTAGGTTCTCTTTCTTTTTTTGTGTATTTTTGCGAAAACAAAAGACAAGATTATGAAGCATTTGGTAGCACCTTCCCTGCTTTCCGCTAATTTTTTGGATTTGCGGAAGGAGGTGGAGATGATAAATAAAAGTGACGCCGATTGGTTGCATCTGGATATTATGGATGGGGTATTCGTTCCGAATATCTCGTTTGGTTTCCCGGTACTTAACGCATTAAAGCCTATGTGCCAGAAGCCGATGGATGTGCACTTGATGATCGTGGAGCCCCAGAAGTTTATCCCTGAAGTGGCGGCTACGGGAGCCTATATGATGAACGTGCATTATGAGGCATGTACCCATTTGCATCGGACGGTAGCGGCTATTAAGGAAACGGGCATGAAAGCGGGTGTCACCTTGAATCCGCATACGCCCATCTGCTTATTGGAAGATATAATCCAAGATGTGGACATGGTTCTATTGATGTCCGTGAATCCGGGATTTGGTGGTCAACGCTTCATTGAGTATTCAGTAGATAAAGTAGCCCGTTTACGGGAAATGATAGACCAGAAGGGACTGAATACATGGATCGAGGTAGATGGTGGGGTGAATTTAGAGACGGGAAAGCGTTTGGTTGACGCAGGTGCCGATGTCTTAGTCGCCGGCAATTTCGTGTTCAAATCTTCAGATCCGATACAAACAATTAAAGACTTGAAAGCTTTGTAGAACACATTAATATATCACCAAAACCTAACTATCATGATTGAGGAAATACAAAAGCGGCCTTTTGTACGGCCGCTTTTTTTATGGATAACCGGAATTTTATGCTATGCGTTTTTACCTACCTCTTTGCTCTTATATGTTTTAGGGGTTTTATCTGCTCTGATTTTTCTTTTTCTGGGGTTCTCGTGTGGGAGAGCGCATGCGGAGTTGCGATACGATTCCCGTTGGATATGGGGAGCTATAGTCTCTGTTTTGATTGTATGTTTGGCGGTTGAGGTCTGTTGGTATAGTGACCGGCGTATAGCGCTTGTAAATGAGCCTGATTCTTCTTTAGGTTTATTGGCTAGCGAGGCCCAATATTCTTTGGTAAATACGTTTGATCGCTTACGCTTGTCTGATGAGGAGAAATCTATTTTGGCTACATTGACATTGGGATATAAGAAAGCGATGAGCCGGGATACGAAAAAGCGCTTCTCTTTGGCGGGCGTGTCTCATATATTAGCGGTGAGCGGTTTTCATGTTGCCGTGATTTGTGGATTCTTATCTTTCTTTTGCTCGTTTATGCCAAGATGGGGGATAGGACGTTGGGTTCGTTATATCATTCTGGTGGGAAATCTTTGGGGGTTTGTCTTTATCACAGGATTAGCGCCCACGGCGGTACGGGCAGCCTTGATGCTATCTTTATATTTAACGGGAAGGGCGCTTAGGCGTGTTACGGATGGATATAATACATTGGCCGCCGCCGCTTTCTGTATGCTGGCCTATGATCCGTATTACCTGTTTGATATTGGTTTTCAGTTAAGCTATTTGGCTGTGTTTTTTATTTTATTCCTAGTGCCTCGTTTCAAGGAATGGATAGTGGTGAGAAATCCTTTATTGGCCATGCCTTGGGAATGGATTACGGTGTCTATAGCTGCGCAGATAGGGACTGCTTTGCTCTGTTTTTATTATTTTGGACAATTTTCGACAGTTTTCTTGTTTACGAATCTACCGGTCACTCTCTTGGCTATGTTTTTGATTCCTTTTGCCTTTTTGTGGTTAGGCTATCCGGTGGATTTCTATGGATATGACTGGATACAGAAGATCGTAGAAGGGCTGGTTCATGGCATGGTAAGGGTGGTGGACGTGTTTAGCGTTATGCCTTATGCGACGATTACGGGTCGTTTTAGCTTCTTTGAGATGCTAGGAGGTTATGGGTTTCTTGTTTTATGCTTGATATATATGAAGATACGGGAACCAAAAGTTTTGTTGGCCGCCTTAACCCTTTTGTTAATAATATCAGTAAAGATCCTTATTGAACTTTTTTGATAGCCGGAAACTAAAAAAGTCGTACCTTTGGGGTGAAAACAAAAAGATTATATGATCACTAAAATCATTCAAGAAGAGAAGATTCAGAAAGCCAAAAAATACGTAGAGAAAGGCGAGAGTTTTGTTATCGTGACGCATGTCTCACCAGACGGCGACGCATTAGGTTCATCCCTAGGTTTATATCATTTCCTATCCGCTTACGGCAAGGATAATGTAGTGGTAGTGGTACCGAACGCATTTCCCTCTTTTTATAGATGGATGCCGGGCGCTAAGGATGTCGTGATACATGAGAAATATCCGGATTTCGCCGAGAAATTGATCAAGGAAGCGGATGTTATTTTCTGCCTCGATTTCAATGAACCCAAACGTATCGAGAAACTGGCTCCGGCGGTGATCGCCTCGGAAGGCCGCAAGGTGATGATCGATCATCATTTGAACCCCGCAGATTTTTGTCGTGTGACGATGTCGTATCCGGAGATGTCTTCTACCAGTGAGATGATCTTCCGTTTTATTTGTCGTATGGGGATGTTCGATTTATTGAATCGGGATGCCGCCGCTTGTATCTATACGGGTATGATGACGGATACGGGATCGTTCACCTATAATTCGAATAAACCGGAGATTTATACGATCGTCAGCGAATTGATCAAGAAGGGGATTGATAAGGATTTGATCTATCGTAAGGTGAATCAGGTCTATTCCGAGTGCCGTTTACGTATGATGGGATATGTGTTGTATGAGAAGATGAGGGTTTATCCGGAACAACAGGCGGCTCTTATCACGTTATCGAAAGAGGAACTGGATCGTTTTCAGTACCAGACTGGAGATACGGAAGGCTTCGTGAACTTGCCGTTAAGCATAGAGAACGTAAGCTTTAGTGTCTTTATTCGTGAGGACAGCGATTATATAAAGGTATCGCTTCGCTCCGTGGGCGATTTCCCTTGCAACCAGTTTGCCTCTATTTATTTCAACGGGGGTGGACATAAAAATGCGTCCGGAGGTGAGTTCTATGGCTCTTTATCTGAGGCCGTAGCCGTGTTTGAGAAAGGTTTACAGGAATTTAATCCTAATAAATCAGAAGATTTAGGCAAACATGCGTAAGGTTTGACGAAGATTATTTACATTTGCGATTCATTCAATTAAAGACTAACAAATGAAGAAAGGTTTTAATATCCTGTTGATTCTGTGTGCCGCATTAGTTGCTATCTCTTGTAGCAAGACAAAGTCGTACACGGATATGTTGAAAGATGAGAAAAAGGCAATCGAGCGTTTGATCGATGAAAATGATTTTGAGATTTTGGACGATTTCCCTAAAGATAGCATCTTCAAGGAGAATCAATTCGTTAAATTGGAGAATGGTGTTTATTTGAATATCATAGATAAAGGAAGCGACCAAAGAGCTGTGCAATACAAGACGAAGATATTGTACCGTTGTAATATGCGCTTTTTTATGAATGCTGATACAGTTATTGGTAATTACGGGCCACATAGTAATGGAACCTTTCCTTATCCTTCAAATGGGATAAATAGTGTACCATTTACATATGGGGAGTATTCAAGTAGTAGTATGTATGAGCTGTCATATTCTTTTGTAAGTGAGGGAATACAGGAGCCCTTGAAATATGTAGGAGATAGGGCGAAAGTGAAGATAATAGTTCCCTTTAAGCGGGGAACCTATTATGACCAGTCGAAAGGTTTGCCTGTATATTATGAAATTCTAGAATATATATTTGAAGAGAATTTGTAATCAATGTTGATTTAAATTTTATGATTATGAAAAGAACTTATTATTGTTTGTTAGGATTTGTTTTAATCTTGTGTTTATCTTTAATCTCGTGTGATAATGCTATTGACTCTATGTGTCAGCAGGAATCTTCTTCTGTGGAAAAACTTGATATAGAAGTTGCAGGTGCCCATTCAATGTTGAAATTTATTTATAATGGTGTGTTGTATACATCGGAGTGTAGAATGGAAGGTGATTCAACGATCATTTTGGACGAAGAAGTGAAGCGAGTTGCAGACCAAATGGCTTTATTGCCAGAATTGTCTGCTTATGTAAATGGAGATGGTTTGATGGAATATTTTGATAATAGTTTTATTGCGGAATCATATTTAGGTAACCCTATTATATCTGCGATTAGTAGCGGTTCAATGGATGGGTGGTACCAAATACATGGTGCTACTGCTACTTTATATGATGACACAGATTATCGTGATCGTTCTTTTTCGT
Source organism: Parabacteroides distasonis (assembly GCF_004793765.1). Taxonomy (GTDB): domain Bacteria; phylum Bacteroidota; class Bacteroidia; order Bacteroidales; family Tannerellaceae; genus Parabacteroides; species Parabacteroides distasonis_A. The sequence goes on from NZ_SRYM01000027.1 coordinate 9,856, forward strand.
TTACAATTAAAGAATCTCAAAAGGGGGATTCCATAGTTGTAACTCAATTCAAAGATAAGCCTTATGAGTTTAATGATAAGGCTTCTTCGTTAAAAGTTCTCTCTGATAACACGTTTATTGGTCAAGATTATGGAGCTCCTTTTAGACGCATAGGTTTAATACTTTTTGAAGATGATAATTTTAGAGGAAACAGTATATGTTTTGATGTTGTGAATTATAGTGTTCCTCAAGGACCTATGCATATAGATAATAATGTTCGTTCTTTAAAGAACTTCCCATTATCTCCGGGATCTAGTAGAAATTGGAATGATAAAGTAACATCGTTGAAATTAAAATATTTAGGAAGAGATGGCAATTATTAAATCTATTTCCGGTATTCGCGGTACAATAGGCGGTAGCCCGGAAGACGGATTGAATCCGTTAGCTATTGTTAAGTTTGTAGCCGCTTATGCTACATTCATCCGAAAAAACACAAAAGTGGAGACCAATAAGATCGTTGTAGGGCGTGACGCACGTATCTCCGGTCCGATGGTAAAACAAGTCGTCCTGGGAACGCTTACCGGTATGGGATTTGATGTGGTGGATATCGATCTGGCCACGACTCCTACTACCGAATTGGCCGTAGCTATGGAAGGGGCTTGCGGAGGTATTATCCTTACTGCCAGTCATAACCCGAAGCAATGGAATGCCTTGAAGCTTTTGAATGAGAAGGGTGAGTTCTTGAATGCCGTTGAGGGGGCTGAGGTATTACGTATCGCTGCCGCCGAGGATTTCGAGTTCGCCGACGTGGATCATTTGGGCAAGGTAATCCCGAATACGACTTATAAGCAAAAACATATCGAGAGCGTCTTGAATCTGGATCTCGTGGACGTGGAGGCTATTAAAGCCGCTAACTTCCGTGTAGCTATCGATTGCGTGAACTCCGTAGGTGGTATCGTGATCCCGGATTTGTTATGTGCGCTGGGCGTGAAGGAAATCTTCAAGCTGCATTGCGCTCCTCATGGAAACTTCTCTCATAATCCGGAACCCATTCCGGAAAACTTGACGGAGATCTCCGATTTGATGGGACATGCGAAAGCGGATGTCGGTTTCGTAGTAGATCCGGACGTAGACCGTTTGGCGATTATCTGCGAGAATGGCGAGATGTTCAACGAGGAATACACTTTGGTCGCTGTCAGTGATTACGTATTAAGCCATACTCCGGGTAATACGGTAAGTAACCTGAGCTCCAGCCGTGCGCTTCGCGACGTTACCCGTGCTCATGGCTGCGAATATAATGCCGCCGCTGTAGGCGAGGTAAATGTGGTTGCCAAGATGAAGGCTACGAATGCCGTGATCGGTGGTGAGGGCAATGGTGGAGTGATCTATCCGGCCAGCCATTACGGACGCGACGCTTTGGTAGGTATCGCCTTGTTCCTGACTCATCTGGCAAAGAAGAAGATGAAGACGAGCGAATTGAAAGCTTCTTATCCTCCGTATTTCATCTCCAAGCAAAAAGTCCAGTTAACGCCGGATATCGACGTGGACGCTATCTTGGCGAAAGTAAAAGAGAAGTTCTCTCAATACGATATTACGGATATCGACGGTGTAAAGATCGATTTCCCGGATAAATGGGTTCATTTGCGTAAAAGCAATACGGAACCGATCATCCGTATCTACTCTGAGGCCCATACGATGGAGGAAGCCGAGGAATTAGGCGGTCAATTAATACAGATCATCAACGAGATGTGTAAATAACACCCTTTCGGGGCGTTTTAAAATATTGGGTTCAGTCTTCAGCCGAGGTAAGCTATTTATGCTCTGTTGATTTGACTGAACCCTTTTCTTTTGGATAATTCTCGGTTCGTGTAATGAATAAACTAATTGACGAAGAGTTTCGTGAAAGAGAACGAATGATTCAAGATGAATATCCGGGTAGAAGGACGGCTTGTCCGGGTATAAAGATAATTATATATAGTTACATTCTACAAACCACGGCGTGAACTGTACAGACCACGACGTGAATTATACAAACCATGCCGTGGTCTGTATGATTCACGCCGTGGTTTGTAGAATGTAACTGTATCTTACGAAGAATAAATAGGCTCTTGAATAACTATTCTAGCCGAAGTGTAGCGTTTTTATCTTATAGGAAAATAGCGGTGAATTCCTTTTCGAAATTCGGGGTGAATGCGCCTTTCCCCAAATTCTCCTTGATCTCCTCGACCGGCCAGAAACGTCCTCCGTCCAGTTCCTCGGGATCGGGGGTGATGGGGCCCTCGTAAGTGGTCCGGAAGGTGTTTACCAATTCCTTCTCTATGGAAGACTCGAATATATAACGTTTGATGAAGACAGGCGTAAAATCAGTAATGCCCAATTCCTCACGAACCTCACGGCGCAGGGCCTCTTCCACGCTTTCTCCATAATCAATATGCCCACCTACGGCCGTGTCCCATTTTCCCGGTTGTATATCCTTGTTCATGGAACGTTTTTGGAGATATAGATCTCCAGCCTTATTAAAGATATGTAAATGGATTACGGGATGTAGCAACTTACTTCCGCTATGACATTCCTTGCGAGTAGCCTTTCCGATCGTCTCACCCTCCTCGTTTACCAGAGGAAACCATTCTGTTCTCATATTTTAAATCGTTTTTATGTGGCGCGAAGATAAAGAATAAACAAGTTTGGTTCGCTGAAAATAATTACTACTTTTGCAAATAACTAATTGATAGGAGGATTAACTATGACAAAAGCGATGATGGCCTTGGAGGCCGAGAAAGCAGAACTGGCCCGTATGGTGTTGGATCTTGACGATATGGAGTTGGTAAAGAAAGCGAAAGCAGCCCTGAAGCGTATCACGACTCCCAAGGAAGACCCTTTCTTCACGAACCCGGCGAACCTTGAGCATTTCAGACGATCTGTGAAGCAAAGGGAGAATGGGGAAGTGGTAGAGTTGACAAAAGAGATGTGGGAAGAACTTTTATTGAAGTGATTATGTATGAAGTTATACCGACCAAGCAAGCCTTAGAAGATATAGAGTCTTTTAGAAGAGCCGGAGATAAGGCTAGTTTGAAGAAAATATACGCTTTGATTGAGGAACTGTATGAACATCCGTATACCGGAACCGGTAAGCCCGAACCATTAAAAGATAATTGGTCTGGCTATTGGTCCCGGAGAATCAATAAGAAAGATCGCTTGATCTATGCGGTGGAGGAAGACCGAGTCATCGTTACCGTTGTCCAAGCGAAAGAACATTATGACGATAAGTAATCAAGGCTTTAACTTACTGATAACCGCATTTAACTCCATATCTGTTAAATTATTGCCATAAGTAGCGTAATCCAAGCGGAACGTACATCCATTCTTGTATTCAGAGCAGCCATAAGCGGTTTTGCCCCGGAGGATAGAGCCTTTGTGACAGATGGGGCAAACGGGCTTTTCTGTTGGTGGAAGCTCCAATTCAGGAGCAGCCTCCGTTTTCTCTTTCTCTTTCTCTTTCTTGGCACGAGGCTTACGAGGTTTCTTTTCCTTTTTCTCCTTGGGTTTGTCTTTGGGAGTTTCTTTAGCCGCTTTAGACGTATCCTCAATCGTAATCGTTCGCCGGGTTTGGTCGGAAAGGACGTTTATGACGACCTCGTTTACCATCTGCTTCAACTCATCAAGGAAAGTACGGGCCTCATAAGTTCCCCGCTCGATCTGGCGAAGCTTTTTCTCCCAAAGACCCGTCAACTCCGCGCTTTTCAGCAGTTCCTCATGGATCGTGCCGATCAATTCCGCACCGGTAGCGGTGGGATAAAGATTCTTGCGCTCCTTCCGTATATAATTACGCTTGAACAAGGTCTCGATGATCGCCGCACGGGTAGAAGGGCGGCCGATACCGTTTTCCTTTAAGGCATCCCGCAGCTCGTCGTTGTCCACCAATTTACCGGCGGTTTCCATCGCCCGCAATAAAGTTGCTTCCGTATAGGGTTTCGGAGGCTGGGTCCAAGTCTCTTTCAAGATCGGTTTATGCGGGCCACTTTCTCCTTTCACGAAATCGGGCAATACGCCTTCTTCCTCGGTAGGTTCAGCCTCCGGATCTTTCTGCTCGGCTCCGAATACGACACGCCAACCCGGTTTGAGGATTTGCTTTCCGGTTGCCTTGAATTCCACCTTATCCACTTGCCCCAAGACCGTAGTGGTCGATATCTCGCAATCCGGATAAAAGGCGGCGATAAAACGACGGGCTACCAAATCGTACACCTTCCGTTCCGTATCCGTAAGATTGCGGGCGGGGACTCCGGTAGGGATGATCGCATGGTGATCGGTGACCTTCGAGTTATCGAACACCTTCTTGCTTTTCGGCAATTTCTGATTCATCAAAGGGGCGGTAAGTTCTGCGTAATCCACCAACCCTTTCAGGGTATTGGGTACTTTCGGATAGATATCGTCACTGAGGAAAGTCGTGTCTACACGCGGGTAGGTTGTCACCTTCTTCTCATAGAGCGATTGGATCAGCTTTAGCGTATCGTCCGCCGTAAACGCGAATTTCTTATTACATTCCACCTGCAACGAGGTCAAGTCGAATAGGCGGGGGGCGAATTCCTTCCCTTTCTTCTCGGTGATACTGGTAACAGTAAAATCCTGTTCCTTTACCTTCTCCAGAAAAGCCTCGCCTTCCTCTTTCTTCGTGAACTTACCTTTCGTGGCGGAGAAAGTCGTATTCCTGTAAATGGTCTTTAATTCCCAATACGGTTCCGGCTTGAAATTGTCGATCTCGGCTTGCCGGTTTACGATCAAGGCGAGCGTCGGGGTTTGCACGCGGCCGATCGATAATACCTGCCGGTTCTGCCCGTAGCGCAAGGTATAAAGGCGGGTGGCGTTCATCCCCAGCAACCAGTCGCCGATGGCACGGGATAGCCCGGCCTCATACAACTTATTGAATTCCGTCTGCTCTTTTAGTTTTTGGAAACCTTCCCGGATCGCCTCCTCCGTAAGCGAGGAGATCCAAAGGCGGTAGACGGGGCATTTACAACCTGCCTTTTGCATGACCCAGCGTTGGATCAGCTCTCCCTCTTGGCCGGCATCACCGCAGTTGATGACCATCTCGGCATTTTGCATCAGGCTCTCGATTACCTTGAATTGTTGCTCATACGTAGGATTCTCGATTAGTTTGATACCGAACCGGGGAGGGATCATAGGTAGCGACCCCAGACTCCAGCGTTTCCAGTTCTCCGCGTATTCATGCGGTTCTTTCAGGGTACACAAATGCCCGAATGTCCAAGTTACCTGATATCCGTTTCCTTCGATATACCCATTCATTCGTTGGGTTGCCCCTAATACTTCCGCGATTTCCCGGGCCACACTCGGCTTTTCGGCGATACAAACTTTCATCAATACATCATCCTTTCTTAAATGAACAGACAAAAATACATGATTATTTCCGAATGAGCAAAGATGTTTGTTATCGTGAGTTTATAAAGCTGTATGATGGAGTCGCTGATTTTGGTTCAATTTGTTTTTACTTTTGGGTATTTTGCATATATTTGAACCTATGTAATCGAAGTGGGAGATTAAGTCGAATGGCAGACATTGATTCAGAGAAAGAAAGAAGACTTGTGGCGGACTTGCTAGAAGGGGACGAGTCGGCCTTTTGTTGAATTATATGCCCTGTATAAGGACCGTTTGATGTGGTTTTCCTTGAAATTCCTTAAATCCCGGGATATGGCGGAAGATGTTTTTCAGGATGCTTTCGCCTCTATTTGGCAGAATCGTCGTTTCTTGAACCCGAATGTACCTTTTGGCCCGTATGTGTATACGATCGTGAAAAATCGGATCTTAAACCTATTGGCGGGACTGGATCGTGAGTTGGAGCTGAGGGATAAGATACGGTCTGCCTCATTGGATAGCACGAACGAGACGGAGGATTCGGTATTGGATGCGGATTTAAACGCATTGTTGGATAAGGCGCTTGAAGCATTGACCCCGCAACAAAAAAAGGTTTTCGATATGAGCCGTAAAGATATGAAATCCCATAAGGAGATAGCCGACAGTTTGGGCATCTCGATATATACGGTACAACAACATATCTCTACGGCCTTGAAAGTGATCTGGGCGTTTCTGGCTAAATATGCGGAGACTTATATGAAGCTACTGCTCTAAACACACACCTCCCTTTATTCATATTCCCGATAGGCACCGAACCGGGCTAAGCGATCCTCGCCGAGTTGTTCCGGTACAGGTTGCGGGGAGAGGCCCAAGCCTTCGTTGATCTGTTCCCAAAGTCCCGTACGGGTGTAAGTTTGATGCACTTTCTGGAAACGGGTGGATAGTAATAAATCCTTGGCTTCTTGATATTGCTTCTTATCAATCAGTAGCTGTACCTTTCGCTCGGCCACCCATTCATCAGAGGACGCATTTATCTTATCCAACCATTTTTCCCGTTCCGGTAAAGCCTCGGTTCCAAACTTCTTTAATACTTTATCCCGTTCGATAACCAACTGGGGATGTAGGTTCAACCACGAGGTCTCGGGGATAGCGGCGTAAGTATCTCTCGCCTTTTCCCACGCCTGCCGACGAACATATAGCCTTGCCAATAAAGCTTTCGCCAGATCGATATCCGGGATGGATAGTTGTTCGATCGCCTCCTCTACACGTTCTCTTCCAGCCAACCAAGTCCCATAGTGGAATTGCCAATAATCCCGTTCCGGCCGGGGAGATATTTGGATCGCCCAACGAAAAGCATCGTCCAGATCTTCCATGCCGGATGGAGCCCACTGCCCGTCTTCCGGATAGGGGGCGGTGGGAAGCATGGACTTATTCTTATAGGCATCGGCTAAGGCGATCCAGATGGAAGATTCATTCTTCCGGGCCCAGTCGAATAGCGGGATGCGATCGATCGGGCGAAGCCTTAATGCCGGAACCTTTAAAGAATAGATATCCAAAGGGTGATCTGTCGGTATCCAATATTCTACGTGATTCTTTTTCTCGCCGGGACGCAATTCGAGCTTGATAGATTGGTCGCTGATCGGGCCACCTTGGATTTCTACGTAAGGCTGTCGGTCGGGGGTACTGAGCATGGACCATTCTTTGTCGCCGGCTACGCCATAACTCCATAATTTGATACCGGGCGTACTGGATTCGTCGGCGATATGATAGAGCCCGCTACCCAAGGAGGGAGTGTAGGCCCCGAAAGCATTCACGTCTTTCGTTTTCCAGAAGTAGCCGGTCATCTCTTTGATATCCCGTTCATGATGGGTTCCTTCGGTTTTCCAGTCGATCGTGTCCAACGTGGAGGCATGGGATAATACGGTTCCGTTCGGGAAATCGTATTGGGTATCCGGTGCGCAAGGAAGGGCGGCGTTGGACCATGACATCCATGGATAGGCTTGCTTTCCCGGGTTGTAGTAAACAACCCTTAGGGTAAGGCATTCGTCCTTATCTCCTAAGGAATATTCTACAGACCATTGCATACCGTAATGAGATTCCCGTTCTCCGCATGTTACATATGTGCGGTCTCCCGTATGATCGATCTGATAAAGCACTGGCTCATTTTGCGTGGGAGAGTGGGAGATCGGGAAACTGACCTCGATCCCCCCGGCCACGAAATAGAAGCGGGGTAATATCCGTGTGTATTTGATTACGTCCGGCCTGTACAAGACCTCCTTGCCGCTCTCCTTGTGAGTGAGGGATATTACTTTCCCGCAAAGATCGGGGCAGATGATAGCCTTGACTTTCTCGTTCTCTAGCGAGATCATCCGGTACCTTTTAGGTACCGGACGATTTGAGGTCTCGCTATAACTCATATAGGGGTATACGCCATTCGGGTCCAAGGCGGTCGGTAGCGGGCCGGTGGGCGTCAATACGTGCGTCAGCTGTATCTGGTCGAACTCCTCGCAAACAACACCTGTTGTCTGCGAGAAGGCCGGCCCTGCGGCTACGCTTGCCATGAGTGATAGGATTAAACGATATGCTTTCATGTCTTTCCTGCTATATAAGCCCATTATTTCGCCAAAAGATCGGACAGTTGACGGATGATGAGGTTACCCTTACGTACATCCGCCGAGATCTTGTTCTCATCGAACTCTTTCTCTTTCGGGAAGATAGACAAATGTTGGTCTAGCTGCTTCAATAAGCCTTGAGCTTGAGCGTTACCCGATTGGGCGGTCAGTTCCCGTAAGATACGGACCTTCTCGAAATCCACGATACCTTCTCTCATCTTCTCGAAGCGGATGCAACTTTTGCCTCCCGGATATACCATGTAGCAATCGCCTGCTGCCCAAGAGCCATGACGTGCGTCGCGATCGGCATCTTCCGGCCAAGCGTCGTAAGCCCATCGCAAGAAGCCGTCATAACCATACGCCATTACATACCAACTGATCCAACGTCCCTCGATAGGAGGGGAGAACACGAAGTTGTTCGGGATCGGCGGGTTACAGCATACGTATACGGTGGACGTGCGTCCGGTGGCGGCCCGTGCCTTTTGCTCGGCGATGGTAGGTTCCTCTCCGTAAAGGAAAGAATAATCGTCCAGCAGTCCGTCCAATTCCTTATGCCAATTGCCGGCGTAAGTGATCTTCCAGCATGTATCATGGTTACGCACGACATGGATCGCCGCCAAGGTCTCTTCCATCGGATTCTCGTTGATTCCGATATAGGTGATGTCCAACCAGCTTTTAGCTTCCAGATGGAACTTGAAGTCCGTGAGGAAGATATTCCACATCTTCTTGAATTCCTCCGAGCTTGGCGCCCAGTTGATATAAGAATAATCGCCCGTAGCCTTGTCCTTATAGCGGTGACGGAATCCCCAAGGAATCGGGGTATAGAGGGTGATTGCCTCGTTGATGCCACATTCCATCGCTAATTCTACGTACTCGTCGAAGATCTTGTAGTCGAAGGCCCATGTGCCGTCCGCTTTCTTGATCCACTCGATCATACCCCCCTCGATCATATAGGAGTTATCGGACCAAGGAGAATGTACTCCATAAGTCGTGATGTAGGTACCACCCGCATCGGCATAATGCTTCAAATGCTGCTTGAGAAGCATTTTATGTTCTGGTGACCACGGTTCCACGTGATTGTACCATGCCACGGCCCACGGGTTCTGCCATAGGTCCAGACGGTATTTCCAGTCTTTCGGATAGGGGAGCAACTGGTTTTGCACCACGATCTCCAGATTCAATAGTTGAGGAGCCTTGCCTTTCGCCCGCACCTCCACCTGTCCTTTATACGTACCGGGAGCGGTTCCTCTCGGCACATCCACCATCATCCATACCGGACGGGTGGTTTGGGAAGGGAGATCGAAGCGGTCCAGCGTCTCGAAACGGTCTGGCATCAAGAAGCCGGATTTGTAGGGAGATTCCCCGCAGATGGCTTTTTTCTCGGCATACGGATAATTGGACAATACATAACGCACCAACTCGAAGGTAATCCGATCTTTCGGGATGATGTTTCCCTCGGTGCTCCTCAAGTCCTGCGTAGAGACACGTACTTGTTCCAACGCTTCTGACGACCATACCAATATTTGGGCATTCGCTCTTTCCCCCCTCCAAACGGTCGTAGAGTAGGAAGATGATAAATCGTTGTCATGGTTTACGGGTACTTCCTTCCGGAAATAAAGCCGGTCGGTCGATCCGAAGGCGGAATGGATACCCGCCTGATTGCTCCAAGCGGGTTCATTCACGCAAAAATCAAATGTTAACTCCGGGTCATAGTGGTGACTCCGTACAGGAACAAACGTGGAATCCATCTGCCCCGGATACTATCCAGCTCACAACTGAATAGTCCTAAGGTGGCGGATAACGTGATAATTATATTGAATCGTTTCATAATATTCGTTTTATTAAATAGAAAACCTTAGAAAGTCAAGTCGATACCAAATGAGTAGTAACGTTGGAACGGATAGTTGAAACCTCCGGTGTCAGACTCTGGGTCCCAACCGCCTTTTACCCCGTGTATCTCGAATAAGTCTTGTCCGCTTACATAAAAACGAGTCCGCTCAATACCGATCTTCTGCAATAAGCTTTTCGGCAGGGTATATCCGATCTGGATGTTCTTTAGGCGTACGTAAGCGGCGTTGATCTTTTGCATCGTAGACGCTTGGTAGTTCCAATGCCTGATATCGCCGTGGGTCAGATGAGGATAATATGCGTCTTGACGATCCTCATTCCAGGTTTGCCCGTAATAGAACTGAGGCGGATATCTCCACCAGTCGCTCCAAGGCATGGAGAACTCACCTTCACGGAACAAGGTACGTTTAGCGACTCCTTGGAAGAATACGCTGATATCAAAGTTGTTCCACTTGGCACCCAAGTTTAATCCGAATGTATATCGGGGAGTGGTTGAGCCGACATACTTAGCGTCGCCGTCGTCCCCTTCCTTATCACCGTAAGTGGAGATTTTCCCATCGCCATTCAGATCCTTGAATTTGGCATCGCCGATACCGATATTAGAGGGTACGCCTTCCAGCTTCTTGTAAGCGTCCAGATCCGCTTGGTCCTTGACTACACCATCATATACATAGGCGAAATAGGAGTTGATGGGATATCCTTCTCTCGTCTTATTCAAGCCTAGCTCATAAGTGTCCGAGCCTCCGTATTCCACGAGTTTGTTCTTAGCGTCGCTCAATTGGAATTGTGCGGAATATTCGACATTACCGATTTTGTCCGTCCAGTTTAAGGTAAGCTCGAAGCCATTCGTACGCAATTTGCCCGAGTTCGTATCCGGGGGAGTTGCCCCTAGCATACTGGGATAAGTTACGGGGATCAACATATTATTGTTCATCTTCACGAAGTAGTCGAAAGAAAATCCTAAGCGGGAGTCTAAGAAAGCGGCATCAATACCTGCGTTGATATTCTCCAAGATCTCCCATGTGCGATTTACGCCGGCTAAGACATCCAGCCCCATCGCTTGTGTTTGTGAACCGCTGCCGAAAGGATAGGTCAATTTAGTTCCCCAACCGTCGTCCCTGAATTTTAGCAACTGGATATAATCGTATAGACGAATACCTTCTTGATTACCTGTTTGTCCGTAAGAAGCTCTTAGTTTCAATTCGTTGAATACCTTAGAGCTCTTTAGGAATTCCTCTTGAGAGATACGCCAGCTAGCGGATACGCCGGGGAACATTCTCCAACGGTTACCCGGGGCGAAGCGGGAGGAACCATCGTAGCGGAAGTTTGTCTCCAAGATATACTTATTCTTGAAGCTGTATCCGATACGGGCGAAAGCCGAGCTTGTCGCCCAATGTTTAGCTTTGGCGTCGTTCTTCATATTTCCGGTGCCACCAAGGTTGAGTTCCCATAATTCGTCTGTGATGAAATTATCTCGGCGTGCCATGAACATACGGACCTCTTCTGCCTCATAAGCCATACCTAACATGGCATCTAAATGATGATCCAGTCCGAAGTTCTTATTATAATTCAAGTAAGCCGTATAATTTTGATAGATGGTCTCCTCGGTCGTACGATCTACAGCGGATTGTTCGGGACTACCTGCTCCCGTATAATAATTGATGTCACCGTCCCATGTATAGAGCGGGATGGCTTTCGCTATATCCTCGTTATTCTTGTTTTTGTAGTTTAAGCCCACTTGAGCGTTAAACATGAGTCCGTCCGTGATATCGGCGATCAATCTAAAGTTACCGTTCATCTCCCGGGTATTGAACGTGGCGGTCTCGCTTTCCTTGGCCAGCGCTATTGCGTTGCTCCAGCCTCCTTGCGTGAAGAACTCTCCGTTGGCGTTATAGATCGGGAAGTTCGGCATATCAAACATCGCCTCGCCGATCACCCAAGCGCCATTACTTCCTATGTCCGTACGTTTCTGGTTATCCAAAGATACCTTTGTCTCTAATTTTAGCCACTTTGCCAATCGATAATCATAATTCATACGCAGATTGTATTTGGTATTATTATCGTCTGCGTATTTTACCACGCCAAATTGTTTGCTGTAGCCGGCGGATAGGTAATAGTTAGACTTCTCGCCTCCACCGGAGATTGTTAGGTTATGGCGATGTTGTACGCCATTGGTCTGCAACTCGTCCATCCAGTCCGTGTTCGTGAAAAAGAGCTTCCAGCCGGGTTGGGTGGGATGGTCGATAGGGTTCGGATCGTTCGCTAAGATGCGATCCAGAAGCTCTTGGGTGTAGAGTGGGGCGGCACCGTTGTGTATGTTCGCCTCGTTATCCATAATCGCCATCTCATAATTTGTCGGGGCTTTCATGATTCCGGTCATTTTCGTGATCGCCAAGTTCCCGTTGTAAGTAAGTTTCGGTGCTCCGCTCTTTCCTTTCTTAGTCGTGATTAATACAACACCTCCGGCGGCACGGGAACCATATATGGAGGCTGAGGCATCTTTCAATACCGAGATAGCCTCGATATCCTGCGGGTTGATCATATTCATATCCCCGGGGATTCCGTCGACCAAGACTAGCGGGGTATTCCCTCCGTTCGTGGAGGAGGCGCCACGCACGTTCAAGTCGAATTCCTCGTTACCCGGTTGTCCGGATGTTCGCTGAACGACCATACCGGGAATTTCTCCTTGCAAGGCGGACAGGACATTTGTAACCGGCTTAGAGTCGATTACCTCGGAGGATATTTTCGAGATCGCTCCGGAAAGATTGCTTCGTTTCTGTGTTCCGTAACCGATCACGACTACCTCATCAAGCTTCTGGGTGTCTTCCTTTAGCTGGATATTGATGGTTTTGTTGTTGCCTACGGCCACTTCTTCCGATAAATAGCCGATGTAGGATATGAGTAGGATCGATTTACCGTTCGCCTCGATGCTGTACTGACCGTTCAGGTCGGTAACCGTACCGTTTGACGTACCTTTTACCACGACGTTCGCTCCGATGATCGGTTCACCCCGTTCATCCGTAATGATACCGGTCACTTTTCGGTCTTGCGTCACCGGAACGAAGGGGTTGCCTGCGTTTCCAAGGCTGACGGCTATCGTGTTATTCTCCCGTTTAAAATAAAGATTGGCTTGTTGGGTGATCTCGTTCAATACGCTGTTGATGGGAGCGTTCTTGAACTTTAGGTTAACCTGTACGTTCCGGTTCGCGATGGCTTCTCCATAGAAAAACTTTAATCCTGTTTGCTTCGACAAATCATCGAAAACTTTTTGTATGGGTTGGTTTTTTACTTGAATCGTTATTCTTTCTTTCTGATTTTCTTGCGCTTGCAGAGGTTCGGGGGAGCCTAACGCTAAAAAAACTAAAATAATAGAACAACACATCCAATTATACCTAGTAATAGTTGGAAAGTTCATAATTTTGTATGTTTAAAGGTTGTTTTTATACACTTTTAAAAACAGGCCGATTTATGTAATCTCCAAGGGGGTTCAATCCAAGGGTGTACATATCGGGAAGGATAAAGGGAGATCGAAGGTCAGAGGTCGGTTTCCCTTTTTATGTAACTATGCTTAGGTCGTATCTTTCATGGCAAATCGATTTTAAGGTTAATAACTCGTTTTGTATAACACGATCCGGCTTCCTTCCTTCCGGTATCGGATGCCGGTTGAATATTGAATTGCGTTCAGTACGGCTTCCAGACTTTTATTGTCGTGCTCGCCATAGATGTAATCGTCGAATACGCTATTCGGATCGAGTACGATCGCTTGGTTATACATCCGTTCCAGATCATGTACAACGCTACTGATAGGTGTCCGGTTGAAATAAAGGCCACCTTGCAACCAGGCCGTTACTTTTTGGGCATCCTCATTCTTTTTAAGGATCTCTCCATTTGTGTTATTCACGATTACCTGTTCGTTCGGTAATAGGCGCATTACGCTTTCGGGCATATCCACCTCAACTTTTCCGGTCCGGACGCTGACGGCCATCAATTCATCCTCTTGATAGGCCTTTACGTTGAAAGAGGTTCCGAGTACTTTTACGTCGGCTTTTCGGGTCCGGACGATGAAGGGCTTGCTCTCGTCTCTCATGACATTGAAAAAAGCTTCTCCCTCCATTTCGACCAAACGGATGTCAGAGGTAAATTCCGTTGGGTATCGCATGACGGTACCGGCGTTTAGATGAACGATCGTGCCGTCGGGAAGGGTGACTTGCTTATGTTCGCCATGATTGACGCTTATTTTCGTTAGGAGATGTTCGCTGGCAGATGTATGTTGTTCCGTTGGATGACTTAGGTATAGTTTCGCTCCGAATCCGATGGAAACGATAATCGCTATGCTCGCCGCGTACTTGATGAAAGTGGATAGGGAGATTCTTCTTTCTCTTTTACGTGTCTTATCCAACAGGTCTTGCGCCTCCTTCTTATAAAGCAGATGATCATGGGAACTGGATTGAGGTAAGTATTGCGCCTTGTTCCAGACCCGGTCCATTTCACTTTCTAATTCAGCCCGCTCGGTTATGGATGCGGCTAGCTTCCGTAAGGTCTCTATATCGTTCCGTGTATAGAGTCCATTTACATATCGGATTAATAAATCATTTATATGTTTGTTTTCTTCTTTCATTATTTCTCGTGCTATATTAATAGTACAAAGAAGTCCGGGAGAACTGGGATGTCATTAACTTTTATTAGTATATGATTTTAGTATCTTTGCGAAACGATATGTGATGCTAAATGAAAGAGAAACAAATTATAAAGTCATTGAAAGAAGGAGATAGGGAGGCTTTTTCGATGTTGTATAAACAATATTGGGAAAAGGTTTATCATTTCTGCGGGCTTTATTTAAATAGCCGGGAAGTGATCGAGGATGTGGTACAAGAGGTGTTTATCAAGGTCTGGGAGTCGAGGGAATTTATCCGGGAGGATGATAACTTCAAGGGGCTTCTGTTTATCATCACCCGTAACTTGATCTTTAACCAACACCGGAAGAACGTGAACGAGGATTTCTATAAAATGACGGTCTTGTCCGCTATGGAGACCTCTTACGACTTAGAGGAAGAGATCACCGCCTATAACCTGGGGGAGTATATCGATCATTTGATAGAGGAATTGCCGGAAAGACGCCGGATTATCTTCAATCTAAGCCGGAAGGAGCATAAAAGCTATAAAGAGATAGCCTTGCAACTCAGTATTTCCGAGAAGACCGTTGAGAACCAGATCAGCGAAGCCTTGAGGTTCCTGAAGAAAAATATCATGTTACTTATCTGGTTTATCTAATTTATCTAGTTGCCTTGACTGAATCCTTTATGCCTGCTGCAACCCGCCTTGCAGTAGTACTGCACCGCACGTGCAGTGACGCTGCAACAGGCGTGCAGTAACACTGCAAGGCGGGTTGCAGTAATCTTACACATAAGTTTTGAGATTTTTTTATCATCCAATAGGGGGAAGAGAGCCGTGGCGTGTATTTATAAATAGAACAAGAATAATAAACATGAGCGAAGATACGAGAACGATATTGAAGAAGTTGATGAAGGATGCTCTGGATGAGAAAGATCGGCAACATTTGTTGTACGACTCAAAGGTGGAAGAGCGCATGCGTTGCCAATGGGACGAGCCTGCGGATCGCGTGAATCCCGTGGTGGGAAATCGTATGTGGAAACGAATCATAGCCCGGACAATGGCGACAAATGGTGTCCGTAAACTTTGGCTCTATAAGATTACGGCGATAGCCGCCTCCATGTTGCTGCTTTTAGGTGTAGGAAGCGTAGTTCATTGGTCTCATACGAAAGAAGATCAATATATATATGTAATGGCCTCCGGTGTCCGTTGCATAGAGTCGGTTTCCTTATCGGACGGCACGACCGTGAGAATGGGGCCGAATAGCCAATTGATCTACCCAAAGAGTTTCGATGGCAAGACCCGTGATGTGGAATTAAAAGGGCAAGCCTTCTTCGACGTAGCGAAAGACCGGGAAAGACCATTTACCGTGCATACCAAGAACATGGATGTAACGGCCTTGGGCACGGCCTTCGAGGTTTTCAATTATGATTCCGAGAGCAGGTTGGAGACGATCCTGTTGAACGGTAAGGTGAAGATCGGTTTGGGAGATCCCAATGTGAAGAACAGGCATGAGGTGATATTGAATCCGAATGAGATGTTGGTTTTCGACAAACAGGCGAATACCGTGAGAGTTAAGACGGTTAACGCCGAGGACTATTCGGCTTGGCGTAACGGTGTCCTCAGTTTTGAGAACGAACGCTTGAGTATGATCCTTACCCGTCTGGAGCCTTGGTTCGGGCGGAAGATAAAGTGCCCGAAAGAGATAGCGGAGAAATATCGGTTTACGTTTAAGGTACGGGATGAGTCTTTGGAGCGAATCTTGTTTATGTTAAGCAATACGTCACCCATTAAATACAGAGAGAAAGACAATGAATATGAACTATATATAGAGGGAGATAAATGAGTGTCTAATATTAAATTTTAAGAGATATGTTTGTTAACAGTTCTTGAGTCTAATAAAAAAACAGGAAGAAAAACTAGGTTTCTCCTCCTGATCAAATGTTCTTGACGGCAGGCGTTAGGAGTTGAGAGGCCGACACACCTGCTAATTTATTCATCAGAAACATTACAAAGTTATGAAAAAAATCAGAAAAGTAAACCGAGTCATGAAGATAAGTGCGTTGTTATCCTTGGCTTTCGCATGTACTGTATCCGCTTCTACCTATGGACAGAATTATAAGCTTTCCATGAATAAACAGGATTGCAGTATATCGGAAGTGCTAAAAGAAATAGAGAAAAATAGTGAGTACACGTTCTTCTTGAATGATAATCAAGTAAATGTAAATAGGAAAACGAGTGTAAAAGCAAATAATGCCTCGTTAGAGGAGGTCTTAGAGCAAGCCTTGAAAAATACGGGATACCAATATGAGATTGTAGACCGGCAGATTATAATTAAGTCAAAGAGTGTTTCAAGTGTCTCACATCCGAATGCCTTATTCCAGTCTTCGCCACGAAAGATTACCGGGCAAGTAAAAGATGCCTTGGGAGAACCCATTATCGGGGCGAATGTTGTCGTTAAAGGAACTACGAACGGAACGATTACGGATATCGATGGAAACTTCAGTCTGGAAGTACCGGACAATGCGATCTTGGTAGTTTCTTATATCGGTTATACGGATCGTACGGTCGAGGTCGGTAATTCTTCGAAAGTAATGGTCAGTCTGTCCGAGGATACCCAGAAGTTGGATGAGGTTGTGGTCGTAGGTTACGGAACGCAGAAGAAAGTGAATTTAACGGGAGCGATCTCCTCTTTGGATGCGGAGACATTGGAGAATCGCCCGATCACCAACTCGACCCAAGCGTTGCAAGGTACGCAAGGTGTTTACGTAAATCAAGCGGGCGCTCAGCCGGGAGCGGACGGGGCGACGATTCGTATTCGTGGTCAGGGAACCTTGAACGATAATAATCCGTTGATTTTGGTGGATGGCATCAAGTTCCCGTTGGAAGCGGTAAATCCGAATGATATTGAGAGTATTTCCGTATTGAAAGATGCGGCTTCTTCCGCCATCTATGGTTCTCGTGCGGCGAATGGTGTTATCTTGGTGAAGACAAAAGGAGGAAAGAAAGGTAAGTTTACGGTAGATTACAACAACTATTTCGGTGTGCAACAAGCCACTTATCTGCCGGATTTCGTGTATGATCCAATTGTCTTTATGGAGCAAAGAAACCAGGCGCAACGCAATGAGGGAAAACTTACGGTAGATTACTCAGATGAGTTGATCGAGGAGTATCGTCAAGGAATGAAGACGGATCCGATCATGTACCCGCAGAATAACTGGCTGGATATCATGTATAACAACGCCTTTATCATGGAGCATAACATGCGTTTCTCAGGAGGTGATGATAAATATACGTATTCTGTATCTTTAGGCTATGGCGATCAGAACGGAGTGTTACGTGGTACGGACGCAAATAAGTATACATTGGCCGTGAATACGACCGCGCAGGTAAATAGCCGCTTGAAGATTGGCGCTAATATCAATGCGCATTACCAGATTCATAACGCTCCGGTATCCGGTGTAGCAAACTTGGTAGAGATGACTTATAAAGCGCAAGCTTTCCACCCGACTTATACCGCTGATGGTCGTTATGCGGATACATTCATTCGTACTCCGGGACACAATATTTATCGCCATCCATTAGCTCTGGCTGATGAGGGCGAGAATAAACATAAAGCCTTGCGTATGTTGGCGAATTTGTCCGCCGAGTATAAGTTGCCGTTTGATATCGTGTATAACTTGAACGTGGGTTTGAATAAGTATGATTATCTACAATCTCGTTTCGCTCCACAGGTATATGAGTATCAATTGAAGACAAATGAGGAGAAGAAGATCGTTTTTGACGGGCAAAATACAAGAAATGCCTATAAGAAAGACAGGAATGATTTGTCTGCTACCATATTCAATACGTTGTCTTGGGGAAAGAAATTCAATGATGTTCACGATGTGAAGATCTTGGCCGGTTACAGTTATGAGAGCGTTGACAAGACGGAATTCTCAGGGAAAATAGAGGGTTTCTTGGGTAATGATCTGCATGAGTTAGGAGCTGGATCTAGTAATTCTTTAGCGGATGGAACTTCTTCCAGATCGGTTTTGATGTCCTATTTCGGTCGTGTGAATTATGGGTTCAAGGATCGCTATTTGCTGGAAGGTAATTTCCGTTATGATGGTTCTTCTCGTTTTGCGAAGGGTAATCGTTGGGGTGTATTCCCATCTTTCTCAGCCGGCTGGCGTTTGAGCGAGGAGGAGTTTATGAAAGATCTTCCTTGGGTATATAATTTGAAATTACGTGCTTCGTGGGGACAACTCGGTAATGAGCGTATCGATTTATTCCGTTATGTGGACTTGATGAATCTGGATGCTAAATATTCATTGAATGGTGAGATCCAGACAGGCGCAGCTGTTACGGCATATAATGATCCGAACATTACTTGGGAGACTACGACGATGACGAACGTCGGATTGGATGCTTCTTTGTTTAATGGTAACTTCGATTTCTCATTTGAGTATTTTGATAAACGTACATCTGATATCTTGAGAAAGGTTATTTTGCCTCAACAGGTGGGTAGCTTGGATGGCCCGATCCGTAATATTGGTGAGGTTAGCAATAAAGGTTTCGAGTTGAATTTAGCCTATCGGAATAATATCGGGGATTTCCGTTATGAGGTAAATGGAAATATGACCTTTATCAAGAATAAGATCGTAAGCCTGAAAGATCAGACCATTATTGATGGAATGTTTATTTTGGAGGAAGGAAAGCCTATCGACTCTTATTATATGTTGCATGCGATCGGAATCTTCCAATCAGAAGAGGAGATCAAGAACAGCCCGTATCAGACAGCCGCTACTAAACCGGGTTATTTGAAGTTCGAGGATGTGAATGGAGACGGTAAGATCACCGAGGATGACCGTAAGATCTGTGGAGGTGTTATTCCGAAGATCACGTATGGTTTCAATATCAATTTGGGATATAAGAACTTCGATTTGGCAGCGTTCTTCCAAGGTGTTACGGATGTCTATACATATGGAGACCGTATCGGTGCTACCCCATTGTGGTTTGGTTGCGGTTTGCCGGAGCAATGGCTGACGGATGCTTGGACTCCGGAACGTGGAACGAGTGCTACGTTACCTATCTTGACTACGTATGAGGGGTGCTTGAATGAGAACTTCCGTACGAATGACTTTTGGCTGAGAAATGCTTCCTATTTGCGTTTGAAGAACTTGCAGTTGTCTTATAATGTCCCGGCTTCTTTCTTGAAAAACGGTGTTATCAAGAGACTGAAGATCTTTGCTAATGCGCAAAATTTGTTTACCTTCTCTCCGATGAAAGATTTTGATCCGGAGAAAGATTTGAAGGGAAGTAATTGGTATGCTTATCCATCTGTTCGGACATATACGGCAGGTGTTAATGTTACATTTTAAATAAAGGTATAGTTATGAGACATAAAATATATAATATGATATGTGTAGCTGCCGCATGTATGTGCTTGGCTGCTTGCGATAGCTGGCTGGATGTAGATCCTTCCGATCAGTATTCTACGGACACATTCTGGAAAACGAAAGAACATGCCCATGCGGGATTGATGGGATGTTATAATGCGTTGATGCCTTGGCGTTCTTTACATACAATGGAGTTTGATATGTTGACTGCCAATGCAATGCCTTATAATGAGGCAAATGGTACTCAAGCTATAGGAAAAGGAGAACATCTGTCTACTACGGCGTTAATTGGTTCTTTGTGGAAGAACTGTTATACGGGTATTGGGCGTGCGAACACGTTTATAGCGAATATGCCTACCGTAGAAATGGAGGAAAAGGCTAAAAATGAGATGATCGGAGAGGCTAAATTCTTGCGCGCTTTTTTCTACTTGAATATGGTAGATAAATTTGGAGGGGCTCCTCTGATCACAGAAGCTCCTAATGCGGATACACAAGCGGAATTGCCGAGAAATTCCAAGGAGGAAGTAGTGGATCAAATTCTGAAGGATTTGGATGAGGCTGCGGCTGTTTTACCTAAGAGTTATTCAGGATCGGACTTAGGCCGTGTTACGAAAGGTGCGGCTTTGGCTTTGAAAGCACGTGTTTTATTGTATAATTCTCGCTGGGTTGAGGCGGCTAAAGCAGCTAAGGAGGTGATGGACTTGGGAGAATATAAGTTGTTTGATGATTATCGTCACTTCTTTAGTGAGGCAAATAAACACAATTGTGAGGTAATTTTCAATATTGAGACGAGGATACCTGAGTTCTCTACGAACTATGACCAAGATATTTGGCGTTTAAATCGTCCTGCTCCTTTAAAAGAATTAGTTGATACATATTTGTGTATAGATGGCAAGACGATAGAGGAATCGCCACTTTATAATCCGGCTCAACCTTATGAAAATCGAGATCCTCGTTTGTTAAAGTCTATTGTTTGTATTGGTTATCCTTATTTGGGAATGACAATTACTAAAGAAAATGTAGCGACTACTGGGTTTGGTGTAAAGAAATATACCTCTTATGAAGATGATGTAACGATTCCTTTAGTAGAACGTTCCGCTTTTAACTTTATCTTGATTCGTTATGCGGAAGTTTTATTAACGTATGCTGAGGCTCAGAATGAGGCAAATGGACCAGATCAATCAGTTTATGATGCTATTAATCAGTTGCGTAAACGTCCGGATATCAATATGCCGGAAGTACCAAAAGGTTTGACGAAAGACCAAATGCGTGAGGTAATCCGCCGTGAACGCCGTATCGAGTTGGCCTTTGAAGGACTCTACTATTCGGATATCTTGCGCTGGAAAACCGCCGAGAAAGAGAATAATGGAATGATGCATAATTATGAGGGAATAGAAGTCGTGAAACGTTCTTTTAATCCGAAACGAGATTATTTATGGCCGATCCCTTATAACCAAACAGTCTTGAACCCTAATTTGGAGCAAAATCCGAACTGGGATTAATTCTTGGATAAATTAAAAACTGTTATCTTTGAAGTGCCAAACATAGGATGGCACTTCAAAGATAATATATCAATAAATAATATCATGAAGAATAAACTAATGTTACTGACGGCCGCCTCAGCTTTTTCAATGGCAGGCATAGCCGCTGATTACACGAATATCGTCCTGATTAATTTGGATGATGTGGGGTACGGAGATTTTTCTTTTAATGGGGCTTACGGATATACCACTCCGAATATCGACAAAATGGCGGCGGAAGGCGTTCGTTTTACCCACTTCTTGGCGGGACAGCCGATCAGTGGAGCGTCTCGTGCCGGCTTGTTGACCGGTTGTTATCCGAATCGTATCGGTTTCGCTGGTGCTCCGGGACCGGATTCGAACTATGGAATTCATCCCGATGAGATGACGATTGCCGAGGTATTGAAACAGAAAGGATATAGTACCGCTATCTTCGGTAAATGGCATTTAGGCAGCCAAAAAGAGTTCCTTCCCTTGCAAAATGGCTTCGATGAGTATTATGGCTTGCCGTATTCTAACGATATGTGGCCTTTCCATCCGCAACAAGGTGAGATTTTTAATTTTCCCGATTTACCGACTTATGATGGAAATGAGATTATCGGTTATAATACGGACCAAACACGGTTGACTACGGATTATACCACCCGTTCTGTTAATTTCATCAAGAAGAATAAGAATAAGCCTTTCTTCTTGTATCTGGCCCATAATATGCCGCATGTTCCATTGGCTGTCTCCGATAAGTTCAAGGGAAAGAGCGAGCAAGGCTTGTATGGGGATGTGATGATGGAGATCGATTGGAGTGTAGGTGAGGTACTCAAGACATTGCGTGAGCTTGGTTTAGAGGATAATACATTAGTGATCTTGACTTCCGATAACGGACCATGGACCAATTATGGAAATCACGCTGGTTCCGCCGGTGGTTTGCGGGAGGCTAAGGCGACTACCTTTGACGGAGGAAATCGTGTTCCTTGTATCATGTATTGGAAGGGGAAGACCCAGCCGGGCACTACTTGCAATAAGTTGGCTTCTAATATCGACCTTCTGCCTACTTTCGCCGAGATCAGCCAGGCGCCGCTGCCTACTCGTAAGATCGATGGCGTTAGTATCTTATCATTGATAGAGGGCAAGAAAGATGCGAATCCTCGTGAATCTTTTGTCTATTATTATAACAAGAATGACTTGGAGGCTGTCACGGACGGTATGTTTAAGCTAGTATTCCCTCATAAGTATGTTACTTACGGGGCTTATGAGCCGGGTAATGACGGTCAGCCGGGTAAGTTGACGAATTTGGAGATCATGAAACCTGAAATGTATGACTTGCGTCGTGATCCGGGAGAGCGTTATAATGTGATCACCCAGTATCCTGAGGAAGCTGCGAAATTGATGAGGATCGCCAACCTGAAACGTCATGAGTTAGGGGATAACCTAACGCGCGTAAAGGGAACGGAGCGTAGGGAACCGGGTCTAGTACAAGGGAAAAAACGTCATGACCTATGAAACAGTCGATCATTAGTATCGGAGTGACTGCCTGTTGTCTTTCGGGAAACGGGCAGTTTCTCTTTGCCGCCGATAAACCGGCGCAAGAGGAACGTCCCAATATATTGTTTATCCTATCGGATGATCATACTTCCCAATCGTGGGGTATTTATGGGGGTGTGTTGGGCGAGTATGCCCGCAACGAGAATATCCGCCGCTTGGCTGCTGAGGGTTGCGTGTTGGATAATTGTTTTTGTACGAACTCGATCTCTTCTCCGAGTCGTGCGGCGATCTTGACCGGGGCTTATAGTCACGTGAACGGTGTTTACACATTAAGTGATTCTTTTGATTCGGAACAGGATAATATCGCCAAGCAAATGCAAGCGGGAGGTTATCAGACCGCTTTGGTCGGTAAATGGCATCTGAAAACGCAACCGAAAGGTTTCGACTTCTATTCCGTGTTTCATGACCAGGGCGAGTACCGGGACCCTACTTTTATAAATTGTACGGAACCTTGGCCGGGGGAACGCAATTTCGGGGAGCGGGTACGCGGTTTTTCTACGGATATCGTGACGGATAAGGCGATCCGCTGGATGAAAGAGGCCGATAAGAACCGGCCTTTCATGATGTGTTGTCATTTCAAGGCTACACACGAGCCTTGGGATTTCCCGGAACGGATAAGGCATTTGTATGACGGTGTTGTTTTCCCGGAACCGGAGAACTTATTTGATTGGGGGGCAGAGACGAATGGACGTACTTTCTCCGGACAACCTTTGGAGGAATTAGCCCGTCGTTGGGATGTGGCATCACAAGATCCTGATAAATGGTGGTGCCGGTATCCGGAGTTGCCCTTTACGACGAGGGGGATGCACCGATCTGCCGCTCGCGGTGCCGCTTACCAGAAATTGGTGCGAGACTATTTGCGTTGCGGGGCTACGATTGATGATAATATCGGGAAGTTATTGAAAGTGCTGGACGATATGGGAATCGCCGATAATACGATCGTGGTGTACGTATCCGACCAAGGTTATTTCTTAGGTGAGCATGGTTTCTTCGATAAGCGTATGATGTATGAGGAGTCTCTACGTATGCCTTTCGTGATCCGTTACCCGAAAGAGATCCCGGCGGGGACTCGCAATAAGGATATGATCTTGAACGTGGATTTCGCTTCTTTGCTGGCGGATTATGCGGGCGTGAAAACCCCGAAGGAATCGCAGGGTCATAGTTTCCGCGATAATCTGAAAGGAAATACTCCTAAGGATTGGCGTAAGGAGATGTATTATCGTTATTGGACCCAACATTCGAACCGTCCGGCTCATATGGGTATCCGTAATGAACGGTATAAATTGATGTTCTTCTATGGCGACCGTCTGAACATGACCGGTTCGGAGGATAAGACCACTACGCCCGCATGGGAGTTTTACGACCTTCAATCCGATCCTCGTGAGAATCACAACGCTTACAACGATCCCCAATACGCCGAGATCATCCGGAAAATGAAGGAGGAGATGCTGAAGCTGCGGAAAGAGGTCAAGGATGAGGACACGAATACTCCTAGGATGAAGGAGATTATGGATGCCTTTTATTGGTAAAAGGGAATGCCTATATTGGTATCGCCTCATGCCACTACTCTTGAGGGCTTGAGGCGATACTGTTGTAGCCTTACGCCACTATTGCCATCGCCCCTCGTCAATACTTGTACAGGACAGCGATGTTTTTAATATATATGATTATCTCTATTTCGTTAACTTATAAGCCTCTATCACGCACTCCAAAGCGCAGGCGTTTGCTGCCGAGCTTTCCTTGTGGAAAGGGCCGTACCAATAACAACCGAAGCTTTTGGATGTGGGGTCATAATCTTTCGTGATGATGGATTCTGCGTTTTTCAAGATGAAATCTTTATAAGCCTGATTCTTTGTCACTTCATACAAGAAGGCTAAATGACGGATGAAGATACCCTTAAATTGGACCCCGTCGTTGCTATCATCGATCTCGGGCTTCATTTCACGGAGAATACCCTCATTGGTTACCAATCGCTTGGTAATGGTAGCGTTGGCGATCTTTTCCGCTAGCTCCAAGTAAGATTTATCGTTGGTTTGGAGATACATCTCGGCTAAGACGGCGATAGCTACGCCTTGGTTATACGTGTAGTGGGCGTTGCGGTTGGGGGTACAATCGTCTTTCGTGCCATCCTCGATTTGGTAGATGTCCGTATTGATCATGCCGGTTCGCATATACCAATCCACGTTCTTCTTGAACCAGTCGAGGTACGCCGGATTTTGGGTCGCTTTATATAATCGGATAGCTGTCAGGGAGAACAGGTTGTTCGCTATGGAGTTTTTGTAATGTAAAGGGTTCTTTTTCCAGAAGATGCCACCTCCGCAAGCGTCGCTCCAGCCGGTCGTCATATCATCGAATATGATCTCGGCCATATCTAGGTACTTTTTCTCTCCGGTCAGTTTGGAGGCCTCGATCCATGCCAATGCCCACCAACCCTCGTCATCGTAATAATCGTTGATGAAGTTGTCGCAATAACGGGGAGTGCCGATTGAGTCTACACCTACTTGGTAATGACGGGCTTTCTCGAATACATCCTCTATGACAGATGGGATGGCCAGATCTTTGGTTACGGCACCGTAGCGAATGGTGGCGGTTAATACGTTCGCCGAGTTCCACCAGCCAGCTGTTTCCCAAATACCGGTCGTGTCGTTTCTCCAGCTTAGGGAGGTTTGTACGCTTTCTCGCATCTTTCCCTCAAAAGGGGAAGGTTTGCTACAGGATAGCATGAAAAATACAAGCAATACGCTTGTCAGGAAATGTTTGTACATACGTATTTATTAAAATAAGATTAGATTAAGCCACAAAGATAAATGATCTTTTTGAAGTTTATTTAAACTTTGTACCTTTGTCTGACGGAATCTAAGATACTTCAATATTAATCATAAAAGAAAAACACGGTAAGATGAAAAAACAAATCTTATTTATTTGTTGTGCGGTGATCGCATACTGCCTGAGCGCCTGTAATACGGCACCTCAGCAAGTGCCTTTGAAAGAGAAGAATCTGCCAAAGCATGTAATCTTGATTGGTTTCGACGGCTTGAGCGCCCATTGCTTGAATAGTGGGGCGGATATGCCTACTTTCCGTAAGATGATGGCGGAAGGTGCCTCCACATTAGAGAATCGTTCGATCCTGCCTTCGTCGAGTGCTTGTAATTGGGCTTCCATGTTTATGGGAGCGGGGCCAGAGTTGCACGGATATACGGAGTGGGGATCTCGTACGCCAGAGCTTCCTTCCCGTGTCGTGAATAGCGACAACCGTTTCCCGAATATCTTCGGCATGTACCGGGATAAGGCTCCCGAGGCCGAGATCGGCTATATCTATGAGTGGGAAGGCATGAATTATCTGGTGGATACCTTGGCCATGAGCTTCCGTAAGCATGCCCCGATGTCGGCTGAGAACCCGAACGGATGTACCCCGGTAGCCGTTCAGTATATCAAGGAGAAGAAGCCGAACCTTTGTGCGATCATATACGATCAGCCGGATGGTACCGGACATGGCAAGGGATGGAGTTCCCCTGAATATTTTGCGATGGTGAATCATTTGGACAGTTGCTTGACGCAAGTGATGGACGCTGTTCGTGAGGCGGGTATCATGGATGATACGGTGGTTATACTGACGGCCGACCACGGCGGTATCGAGACCGGTCACGGTGGCAAGACGATGAACGAGATGCAAACCCCGATCGTTTTCTATGGAAAGAACGTAAAGAAAGGCTTCAAGATCCCGGAGAGTACGATGGTATATGATATCGCTGGTACGATCGCTTATTTATTGGATGTGCGGCAGCCGCAAGTGTGGATCGCACGTCCGATCATGTCTGCGTTTGATAATAATTAAAAATATGGATCATGAGGAAGATACTTTATTCTTTTATTTTAATCTTTTGTGCGTTGTTTGCGTTACAGGCGGAGACAATGGTGGTTGCTACATATAATTTGCGTAACGCTAACGGCAGCGATTCCACGAATGGTAACGGTTGGGGACAACGCTATCCCTACATCGCCCAGCTCGTACAGTTTCACGGGTTCGATATCTTTGGTACCCAAGAGGGCAAATATCCACAATTGCAGGACTTGAGGCAAGCCATGCCTGGATACGATTATATCGGCGTGGGACGTGACGATGGTAAGCAGGCGGGAGAGTATTCGGCTATCTTTTACCGCACGGACAAGTTCGAGATTTTGGAGCATGGCGATTTTTGGTTATCCGAGATCACCAACCGCCCGAATAAAGGCTGGGATGCCGTTCTTCCCCGTATCTGTACGTGGGGTGAGTTCCGTGATAAGCAAACCGGTTTCACTTTCTTGTTTTTCAACCTTCATATGGACCATATAGGCGTACAGGCACGTACTGAGAGCGCCAAGCTGATCTTGAAGAAGATCAAGGAGTTTCCCAAGAAACTTCCCGCTATCCTTACTGGTGATTTCAACGTGGACCAAACAAGTGAGTCCTATGAGTTTTTAGATGGTTCCGGTATCATGCGTGATTCTTATGAGATCGCTGATTTCCGCTATGCCCCAAATGGTACCTTCAACGGTTTCCATCCGGACCGGAAGACCGAGAGCCGCATTGATCACCTTTTTCTTACGAAAGAATTTGAGGTGAAGAAGTATGGAATTTTAACGGATACCTATCGCTCCGAGGTGAAAGAAAGCATTCAGAAGGAGCAAAACGGTAATTTCCCGAAAGAGGTATCATTGAGCAAATATGAGGCCCGTACCCCTTCTGACCACTTTCCCGTAATGATCGTTGTGGAAGTCAAAGACTGAGGTTTTAGAAAAATTGGTTATTATTAACCCCGTAATCTTTATCAAATTTGTTTAGATCTTGTTATATAATCAGAATATT
Source organism: Parabacteroides distasonis (assembly GCF_004793765.1). Taxonomy (GTDB): domain Bacteria; phylum Bacteroidota; class Bacteroidia; order Bacteroidales; family Tannerellaceae; genus Parabacteroides; species Parabacteroides distasonis_A. The sequence goes on from NZ_SRYM01000027.1 coordinate 37,559, forward strand.
GACTAAAACGATCTAAACAAATTTGGTATGATACGTAAATTATTGATTCGTGATTTGACTCTTTGCGATGGTCAGCAATCGGCATTCGCTACAAGAATGTCTCAAGTGCAGATAGACCGTGTGCTTCCTTACTACAAAGATGCGGGCTTTTACGCCATGGAAGTATGGGGCGGGGCGGTTCCCGATTCCGTGATGCGTTATTTGGGTGAGAATCCGTGGGACCGTTTAGAGATCATCAAAGAGAAAATAGGTAATACCTCAAAGCTATCCGCTCTTTCCCGTGGGCGTAATTTATTCGGTTATAATCCTTATCCCGACAAGATTATAGAAGGCTTTTGCCGGAACTCTATTCGTTCTGGTATTGATATCATGCGTATTTTCGATGCTTTGAACGATGTGGATAATGTAAAATCCACGATCCGTTATGTGAAGAAATTCGGGGGGAAGGCCGATTGTGCCATCTGTTATACGATAGATCCTCACCATTCTCCGGTAGAACGTATAAAAGCCGCCTTGCATGGACGGCCCTTGCATAAGCCTGTTTTTACGAATGAGTATTTCTTAAACAAGGCCCTTCAACTGGAGTCGCTGGGCGCTGATATGATCACCCTGAAGGATATGAGTGGTTTGATACCTCCGGCTCGTACGGCGGAATTGGTGCGATTGTTCAAGAAGAACTTGAAAGTACCAGTGGATTTCCATACGCATTGTACGCCCGGCTACGAATTGGCGTCGGTTGTATCTGCCATTATCAATGGGGTGGATATCGTTGATACGAATATATGGAACTTCGCCGGAGGACCGGCCGCTCCCGCCGTGGAGCTGGTCTATATCTTCTGCAAGAAATTAGGTATAGAGCTGGATCTTGATATGGATGCGATTGCTAAGATCAACAAGGAATTATTGACGATCCGCAAGGAACTTTCTGTGTTCGATACCGCTAAGAAATTCCCGAGGCCTTTTAATCCTGTAGAGAATAGTTTCCCCGCTGAGATCGACCGCTTCTTCAACGATGCCATCGAGGCCGCTCGGAAAGATAAGGAGGACGATTTGCTGCTTTATTGCCATGCGATCGAGGAGTATTTTGATTTCCCTGAGCCGAATGAGTTGGTGAAAAAAGCGCAGATCCCGGGAGGTATGTATACGAATATGGTTGCCCAGTTGAGGCAATTGGGGCAGATCGACTTGTTGGAGAAGGCGATGTCGCTCATTCCGCAAGTAAGGATGGATGCCGGCTTGCCTCTGTTGGTGACGCCTACGAGCCAGATTATCGGGGCGCAAGCGGTTTCCTGTGCGTTGGATGAGCTGAAAGGTCGCCCTATGTATAGTAATCCTTCCAATCAGTTTATCGCCTTGGTAAAAGGAGAGTATGGCAAGACACCGATTCCGGTAGATTCTGCGTTTCGGTTGAAAATCGCCGGCGTACAAAATGAGGTGCCTTACGACGGTTCCCATTATGTGATGCAAGAGAATCCGGTATTGGAGGATTTGGAGGTACTATTGGCTGAGAATGAGAAAGAAATACTGTTGCTGGAGTTATTCCCGACGGTAGCCCGTACATTTTTAACTAAATGGAAAGAACAAAAAGCGAGATCGAATGTTTGATAGTAGAAAGTCTTCAAATTTGGCATCCGTCATCTATTATATGTACGTTGCCGTTTAAACGGTGATACGAAAAGGCTCTCCGAATGGTAAACGAACCATGGGAGAGCCTTCTTTTATTATAAAGTGACTTTTTTGCGGACTTTACAAAGGGATCTTGTCTATACGCCGTTGGTGGCGACCACCCTCAAAAGGTGTATCTAAGAATATTTCAACGATTTTCTTAGCCTCTTCTTGACTGATAAAACGACCGGGCATTGATAACACGTTTGCGTCGTTATGCTCACGTGCCAGCTTAGCGATATCCTCTTGCCAGCATAAGGCAGAACGGATACCCCGATGCTTATTCAAGGTCATACTAATGCCATTTCCCGTACCGCAGACAGCTATTCCCGGATAAACCTCGCCGGCTTCTACGGCCTTGCCCATCAGATGGGCGAAATCCGGATAATCGCAACTGTCAGAGGAATAAGTCCCAAAATCTTTGTAAGATAATCCCCGTGCGTCGAGGATTGTCTTTATATATTCTTTCAACTCAAAACCAGCGTGATCGCTACACAAACCTACTATACCCATCTTTATGCCAATAATTCTTTTACTTGGTTATAAACATTCTTGGCCGTGAAGCCTAATTTCTCATCAAGTACCTTGTAAGGAGCGGAGAAACCGAAGGACTCAAGTCCCCATACCTTACCGTTAGGACCTACCAACCCTTCCAGATTAACCGGAAGACCAGCGGTTAAGCCGAAAATCCTGCTTTCTGTGGGAAGGATAGATTCTTGGTACTCTTTGCTTTGTGAACGGAATAGACCTTCGGAAGGAACGGAAACGATACGAACCTTTATGCCATCGGCACGAAGTAGGGCGGCACCCTCGACCAAAGTCGATACCTCGGAACCGGAAGCCAAAAGAATTACATCCGCATTAGCGTCTTCATTGACGATATAGGCACCCTTCTCCGCTTGCAAAGCCTCTTGATAACGGTTTTCCTTGGCGGGAAGATCTGTGATATTCTGACGGGAAAGAATCAATGCTGTAGGAGTGTAAACGTTCTCCATCGCTAGTTTCCATGCGACTGTTGTCTCCACAACGTCTGCCGGACGAAGTACCAACATGGAGCTATGCCCCTTATGATTCTTTAATTTCTCTAATAAACGAACTTGAGCTTCTTGCTCTACCGGCTCGTGCGTAGGTCCGTCTTCTCCAACACGGAAAGCGTCGTGTGTCCAGATGAACTTAACGGGCTGCTCCATCAATGCGGCCATACGTAACGCAGGCTTCATATAATCGGAGAATACGAAGAATGTACCGCAAGCGGCGATCACGCCACCATGTAAAGACATACCGATACAGATACAAGCCATAGAAAGCTCGGCTACACCCGCTTGGAAGAAAGCTCCGCTAAAGTCGCCTTTCACGAAAGCATGGGTCTTTTTCAAGAAACCGTCTGTTTTATCGGAATTGGAAAGGTCGGCGGAAGCGACGATCATGTTTTCTACATGGGTAGCAAGCACTCCTAATACGGTAGCGGAAGCGGCACGAGTCGCTTGATTCGCTTTCTGCTCGATAGCGGCCCAGTCGATTTGAGGAGCCTTTCCGGAGAACCATTGCTCCATTTTAGCCGCTAAGTCCGGGTGAGCTTTCGCCCATACGTCTTTAATGGCGTAACGCTCAGCGATGATTACTTCCAGTTCTTTCGCACGTTTGGCATATAATTCTGCTACTTCAGGGAAGATCGTGAACGGATGTTCCGGGTCACCACCTAGGTTCTTGATCGTATCTGCGATGGAAGCTCCTGCCGCAGATAAAGGTTGCCCGTGAGTAGATACCTTATTCTCGTAACAGCTGTTATCAGCGCCGACAGCACCTTTACCCATAATGGTGTTACCGATGATCAAAGTCGGTTTGGAGATCTCGGCTTTAGCCTCTTTCAAAGCCTTACGGATCTCGTTTACGTCGTTACCGTTTATTTGAATGACTTTCCAGCCCCAAGCCTCGTATTTCATGGCTACGTTCTCTGCGTCAACGTCTTCTACCTTGGTAGATAGCTGTACGTTGTTTGCGTCGTAGAACATGATCAGGTTGTCCAGTCCTAAAGTTCCGGCGATACGTCCGGCACCTTGTGAGATTTCCTCTTGGATACCTCCATCGGAAATATATGCGTAAATAGTCTGGTTCATTACTTCCTCACCCAGACGTGCTTTCAAGAATTTAGCCGCGATAGCCGCACCTACCGCATAAGTATGTCCTTGTCCTAGCGGGCCGGACGTGTTTTCGATACCACGCATAACGTCTACCTCTGGATGTCCCGGAGTAACGCTTCCCCATTGGCGGAACTGTTGAAGTTCATCCAATGTGAATTTGCCGCTTAAAGCCAGTACGGAATAAAGCATCGGAGACATATGTCCCGGGTCAAGGAAGAAACGATCGCGTCCTTCCCATTTGGGATTCTTGGGATCGTATATTAAGAACTCTGAGAACAGTACGTTAACAAAGTCTGCACCACCCATAGCGCCACCCGGGTGTCCGGAGTTCGCTTTCTCCACCATTGACGCAGCCAGTATACGGATGTTATCAGCTGCTTTGTTCATTACTTGAATATCGTTCATTTTATCAGATGAATTATTTATTTGACCGCAAAGATACAACAAAGAAGCGAAAGTGAGTGCGAAATGGGGAAAGAATGTTGTCTGTTAGCGATTTAACAGTATTTGCCAAGATGTTACAATACCATCAAATGCCAATGAAAAGCCAAGAAATGACAAAGTTTCGTTACTATACCATTACTTTGATTCTTGATTTCAATGGAGTATATTGGTTGCTGTAACTGATTGAATAGCAATGTTTGTTAAGCGATTGCAGTTGCAAATATAGGAAAATTTCTCATATCTTCGTTCCTGTTTCGCTTCGGCTGATTCTTTTGCACCGATACGCTGTGTTTTGCCTATCGTCACTCAACTCTACAAGTAATAATTTCGCAAACAAAAAAGTAGAGTTATGAGCAGAAGCACTTTCAGAGTATTATTCTATCTCAAACGCAATGCCCCGAAAAAGAACGGGCTTGTGCCTGTGATGTGCCGCATCACCGTAAACGGCAAGATTTCCCAATTCAGTTGCAAACTGGATGTAGAGGAAAAGTTATGGAATGTCAGTCTCGGCAGAATGTCGGGAAGAAGCATTGTTGCACAAGAAACCAACCGAATGTTGGATAAAATCAGAATAGGCATCAACAAGGCTTATCAAGAAATTATGGATAGGGATGGTTATGTGTCTGCAGAGAAGGTCAGAAATGCTTTCTTGGGTATGGGACAAAACCATAAAACCCTGCTTGCTGTATTTCGACAGCACAATGAAGATTACGCCAGACAAGTGGGCAAGATGAAAAGCCAACGCAGTTATTGGAAGTATTGCACCGTTTACGACCATTTGGAAGAATTCATCAAGCATCGCTACAAGGTAAGCGATATTGCCTTGCGTGAGCTGTCCCCGGCATTCATCACCGACTTCGAGTTGTTCCTCCGTACTGAGAAGAATCATTGCACCAATACCGTATGGTCGTATATGATGCCGTTCCGCAGTATTATATATACAGCCATCAACAACGGTTGGTTACAACGCGACCCGTTTTATGCTTATCGTATTACAAAGGAAGAAACCAAAAAAGGATTCTTAACCAAAGAAGAAATCACGATGCTTATCAACGGAACATTCAAGAAGAAAAGTTACGAACTGATTAGAGACCTTTTCATTTTCTGTTGTTTCAGCGGATTGAGTTGGAGGGATATGTATAATCTCACAACCGACAATTTACAAACATCATTCGATGGGCATTTATGGATTAAGACCAATCGACAAAAGACGGGAACGGAAACCAATATCCGATTGCTCGACACTGCCAAACATATCATCGAGAAGTATCAAAGTCTGGCGGAAGGCAATAAATTGTTGCCTGTACCCTGTTATGCCAATTGCCGACATGGGATAAAGGCTGTGGCTAAACTATGCGGAATTCAAAAGAACGTCTGTTGGCACTCGTAGAGACACTATGATATGTCTTTTCGTTTGAAAATGAATGGCTTGCAGAAACTTATTTCTTGACAGGTAACGATTTAGAAACGAGCGAAGTTCTGTATTCTGTTTTGTTCTGCATTACATCAAAAGAACGCCATCTTGAACGCAAAAGTACAAATTTTATTTGGGAATCCAGATAGTTGGAGAAAGAAATTGCTCATAATCGGAAAAATTCCATAGCACAGATCTGTCTCCGTGTATATTCGCAGAACTTCTTCGGGGTTTGTTTGCCGTTTTGACGAGTAGGCGCTATATTTTTTCATCCTTTTATGGACTTATTTCTTTTTGGATGATACACTTCTTCTTCTTACGTTCTTATTTCCCAAATATTTTAGGTACTTTTGCAATTGGATTTGGGTGACCATTTCCAATAGATTCGAAATAATAGGAGCGTTATGCTACTCTTGTAAGTGCGAAGCCTGAGAAACTGAAACACGAAATCAACAAGAATTGGCATGGCAGTTCCCACGTTATAGCGTGGGCTGCTTAACCATATCTGTTGATTAAGGTTTTCTCAGGGCCTGCACTTTAAGACGTGGTTACTGGCAGTGCCACGCTTCTCGTTATACTAATGCAATATAGGGTGAATTATGAACAAGAAGCAAGAGGACAGAACCATTATTTTGGATAATGGAGAGATTGCTAAAGCGACTTTTCCTGTTGTCGTTTCTGCAAGTCGAAGCACTGATATACCAGCATTTTATTCCGATTGGTTTTTTGAACGTCTGCAGAAAGGATATTCAGCATGGACCAATCCATTTAATGGGAAGAAGAGTTATGTGTCTTATGAAGATACTCAGTTCATTGTCTTTTGGTCGAAGAATCCCCGTCCGCTTCTTAATCATATTGACTTCTTAAGAGAGAGAGGTATTGGATGTTATATACAGTACACGCTCAATGATTATGAGGAAGAGAAGTTAGAACAGGGCGTACCTCCGCTTGTTGAACGTATTGAGACTTTCAAACTGCTTGTTGCCAAGCTTGGGATGGGTGCGGTTGTATGGCGATTTGACCCCCTTATTCTTACAGACAAGATTGACATGGATAAGCTTTTGCGGAAGATAGAATATATAGGCGACCAACTTAGAGGATATACCGAAAAACTTGTTTTCAGCTTTGCAGATATAGTTTCATACCGCAAGGTTAAAGCTAATCTTGAACGTAGCCATGTTAATTATATTGATTGGGCAAATGAGCAAATGATAGAATTTGCGGAGAAGCTCGTTCATCTTAACAAAGTGAAAGAATGGAACTATATTCTTGCTACTTGTGGTGAAGCTGCTGACTTGGATGGAGTGGAACACAATCATTGCGTGGATGACCGTCTTATGGTGCGTTTCGGATATAAGTCTAAGAAATTGATGGATTTTCTTGGTGCGAAAATAATAAATTCTAAACATAGTTTATTCTCTGAGATGGATACAATGGAAATACCACAAGGTGCAATCTCACTTGACAATGGCACATTTGCAACCATTAACAAGAGCAACAGAGACAAAGGACAACGTATAGCATGTGGCTGCATGAAGAGCAAAGACATTGGCGAATACAACACATGCCCGCACTTATGTGAGTATTGCTATGCCAATGCCAGCAAGGAAATGGCTGTTGCCAACTGGCGGCGGCACCAATTGAATCCTAACAGTGAAACGATAACTGGAAAATAAGATGTACGAAGACAAGATAAGGAAGTATCATCCTCTCACAATAGAGCATATAATCCAGATGGCCGAGGCCGACCTTCCTCTAAAATATCGTTCAATGCCATGGACTTATCAAGACGAGGCAGGCAGAAATCTTGAACGTGGCACGGCGATACTCGAAACAGAGGAACTCTGTTCTGCCTATATGGCGGCCTATGGTCGTATGCATTGCCACAAACTCAACTATGCTTTAGACAAATCACAAGGGAAAGGAAACTTCCCTTATGGTGAAGTGCGGAATGGCGTTGAGATTTTCGACTGGGGATGTGGGCAAGGACTAGGCTCTTTGGCTGTTATTGAAAATCTGAGAAGGGAGGGACTGCTGTCTTGCCTTAAAAAGATAACACTGGAAGAACCTTCTGACATAGCACGTGAAAGAGCTCTGTTACATGTGAAGCAGGCACTTGATGATGATTCCTGCACAGTGGTAGAGACTTGTTCCGAATATCTTCCTTCGGACGATGCTTCGATTAGAGCTATTCAAAGCATCAATGTTGAACAGCCTTGTGTTATTCATATACTTTCAAATGTTCTCGATATTGAGTCCGTAAGCCTTAAAGGGATTTCCAAACTGATAACCTCTTCTGGGGCAAGGCATATTGTTCTGTGTGTCGGCCCTGCAAATCTCAATGAAAGCCGAATCAATGCCTTTAAGAATTACTTCAGAGATAATGGCATACGGGTATTTACTGACTTTAGAGAAACCTACTTCGGCAAACATTCGAATGGAAAGGCCTATGGATGTCTCATCAAGAGTTTTATATTCTCGCTAAAATCCCAAGAAAGCATTCTCCACAAATACAATTGTTTTGCCCCATTGCAATTCTTTGCATGCTATGCAGAGACGATGCCTGAGAAAAGAATCTCCAATGAAGGTGCTTTTGAGATAATGGCTCCGTTTGACATGACTGTGCGTAGAGGTTTGAATCCCGTTTTTGCACTTGTCAGCAACCTTATATCAAGAGGTATCCCGACGTACGCAAGTGAGCGCATTACAACTGCTCTTATGCAGCGAGAACAGACTGAGAGGGAAAAGGCACTAAAGGTAATAGCCCGAATACAGAAGACCATTATAGAGGCGTTGATAACCGGACGGATTGACCGTTTGTCTGAAGAATGGAAAATCCTTATCATAGATGATTGTACAAACATAGCCAATATCGCCGTTGAGGATTTTGCAGAGCTCTATGGGAATCTCATTGCAATGACAGAGAAATACGATGGCATGCTGTTGCCGAAAGTGAGTGTAGTTGATGTCCGTTCTGCAGCTCCTGACGAAGTTTATGATATGGTTATCGACGTGTCGGTTGACAAGTTTGCAGACCCTGAGCATGTGGCATTCTCAAAGTACAGGGCTAAGAATGATTGCTATTTCATTGTCCGCTCTTCCGAATCCGTCTACGAACCACGCATATTGTACACAACGGAACGTATTGAATATAAGTCGCTTGCGAAAAAGGAACCCAGCGGGAAATACATTCAGAACGAGACAACAGTGTCTCATCTTCGTTATTTCTTACAACTTATTTTCAGGAAACAGGATTTTCGTCCTGGTCAATTACCTATTCTCAATAGAGCCTTGAGGTTGAAGAGTGTAATTGGTTTGCTGCCGACAGGTGGAGGAAAATCTCTGACTTACCAATTGGCTGCAATGCTTCAACCCGGCGTAACATTGGTTGTCGACCCATTGAAAGGCTTAATGAAAGACCAATACGATGGCCTGCTCAAGACTGGCATTGATTGTATATCGTATATCAATAGCGATGTTACGATGTACCATGAGGAGGCCCATAGGCGTGAGCAGGCCCTTACTGGTTCTCAGATACAAATTATGTTTCTCTCCCCTGAACGGTTAAGTATCTATCGCTTTAGGGAGGTTCTGCGCTCCATGCGCGAGTCAAACGTCTATTTCGCATATGGAGTTATAGACGAGGTGCATTGTGTCTCGGAGTGGGGGCATGATTTCCGGCTTGCCTATCTGCATTTAGGTCGTAATCTATACAATTATGTGTTGCCAAAGGAGGTAGAAGGTACGGACAATCACATTTCTCTCTTTGGCTTGACTGCAACGGCTTCGTTCGATGTGTTGGCAGACGTGGAGCGTGAACTCTCCGGCAGTAATTCATATTCTTTGGAAGATGATGCAACGGTCAGATTCGAGAACACCAATCGGCTGGAATTGCAGTATAATGTTTATCCTATTGATGCTACAAACGCATCAAAGGCATGGGAAGTCGGAGACCTTAAGGAAACGGCTCTCATTGATGCAATCAATGACGCAACTGAAAAAATACAGGAGATACAAAATGAAGATGATATAAGTTATATAAAGGATCATTTCATTGAAAGAGAGAACCTTACTGATAGCGAAAAGGTATCTGCAATCAGGAATACGAATCTCTACACACACGTAGATAACTGCTGGTGCAAAGCGCAATACACAGATACTGCTGGAATTGTATTTTGCCTTCGCAAATCAGATAATGAGTATACGAACCTAAGTGTCCCCTCTGTCTCCAGGAAACTTAGGGCATACCGTGTCAGTAATTTCTCCACCTACAAAGGCGGGGACGATACTTCATGCCAAGATGATTTTCTGCTTGGGAACACACAGCTCATGGTGGCCACAAAAGCCTTTGGTATGGGTATTGACAAATCTAATGTACGCCTTACTTTCCATCTGAATTTCCCCAGTTCGTTGGAGTCCTTTGTACAGGAGGCAGGACGTGCAGGAAGAGACCGAAAAATGGCATTGGCAACCATAATGTATTCGCCTAAAAAATTTTGGAGTAAAAATGCCAGAACAGATGAATGGAAAGAATACTCTGCTGACTATATAAACAATAAGTTTTTCTATGACAGCAATTTCCTTGGCGAAGACTTTGAGCTGTATGTGATGGAATTACTCATGAGCAGGTTATACGTGCAGATAAGTAACGAGGAAATTCCTGGTATAGAAACTCGCAAAGTTGGACAAAGTAAAGGTATACTTCAATTCATCAACAGATACTCTAAAGGCACTATTCTTACATATTATGTGTCATATAATGAAGATAATTATGTCCTTGATGAATATAATAAATGTCTGTATGAAAAGAACATGCCATTGTTCAATACTCCAAATGCCAAAAACCTAAAAACTAAGCAAGGTTTCAAATTTGTATCCAATTTCGGGTCTACCAATTACAAAGATGCTATCCAAAAGGCTATATACCGAATGTGTGTGATTGGGCTGATCGACGACTTCACCGAAGATTATTCGGCACAAATATTTCGTATCACAACAATCTGTCAGGACAGTTCCTGCTACTACGAACACCTCCGTTCATATTATCGTAAGTACTATTCCGAAGACAGGGTAGAAACGATGATAGATGAAGTTATGCAGATGGCTAAAAAAGAAGATGTCATCATGGCTTGTCTAAAACATCTTACAGCCTTTGTTTACAGAAGTATTGCCGACAAGAGAGCCCGAGGTATTTTGGATATGGAGCAATTCTGCAACATGGCTATCACCTCAAAAAAGGATTGGAAGGAAACAAATGAAGACTTAAAGGACTTCATCTATTACTACTTCAATTCTAAATATGCCAGGGAAGGATTTGTTACATACGACGCAAGTGTGAAAGCGGAAGTTCCTTTTTCCCTAAAGGATGACACCGATAGCGACAAGCATTCAGAAGCGGGGACCACGAGTTTTGAGCTGGTCAAGAAATATATGCGGGTAGTTGATGCAGACATTGTAAATAACGATGCCCAGAAAGACAATGTGAAGCACCTGCATGGTGCTGTCCGCCTTATTCGTCGGGCTGCTGCAGAAATGAATCCTGTCCTCAATCTGCTGAACATTTTCTGTATACTCTTCCTTGGTCAACAAGATAATGAAATGTTAGAAGAGGAAATTTGTAACGATTATGAGGAAGTCATTGAATACTATACTTCAAAAAACAACTTAATGTTACTTGATGAGTATGCAGATCTGCTCATAAGTCATGCAGCAATTGATGAATCCAGGAAGGATTATCTTCAAAAACTTTCCTCTTATATTCAATTAAAAAGACATCTAAATAATTTAAAAAACATAGTATCCAAATACCAATAATATGATTGACGAAAAAATAAACAAAACTCTAACCGAATTAGAAGTTAATCTTCGGAATATAGAATCTGCTCGCAGACAAGTTGAAAATACAATCAACTCATACGATGGATTAAAAACGATAACGGCAAATTATGTAAAGAGCCTTTCTACTATAAAAGACAACTTGGATGCACTTATTGCCACTATTGGAGAGGATTATAAGAATAATACCGAATCGTTTAGACAAGATTGCAAAGAAATCGAAACTTCATGTAATTCCTTAGTTTCAAAGATCAACGATGCTGTAGATAATATAAAAGGTGAAGTGTCTTCACAAATAGACAAATTCCATAAAAAGTTCATGTATGTAATTATATGTAACGTGATTGTCTGGTTTACCATACTAATACTCTTCTTTATAAACAAATGATCAATTAATATCCCGATTCATTACGATATAGATATATTGGCGAGAATTAAAGTACGTTTCCTTCGTCCCACTCATCTGCATAGATGCGGTAATCCGTCCTTAGTTGACGGATTACACGCTTATGGATGATTTGGTAATAGATTGTGCCTTCCTTACCTATGGTCGAGGAAGGTCTGAACTTCACTTTTATCGAGGCCATATAATCAACCTTGTCTTGATTGCTCCCACTTGGCATACATCTCCCTCGAAAGCTCCACAATCTCCCGGCTCAGTTTCACAAGGTCGATGGTATGTTTCTCCAGCTTGTAGAGCAACGCCATCGCCTTCTTCTCCGAAAAGTGGATGCGCAACTCTTTAACGACCTGATTGTAGTTCGTACCGATGGCACGGAACTGGGCGTGGAAGTCCGACAGTTTGGTGTAGTAGTCCACCAGCGTCTTGTCCACTTTCAGCACCTTGAACTTCTGCCCGAAGAAATGCGCCTTCAGAAAGACGGCTTTCGCATACACGTTCGATTCCTCGTACATCGTCAGGAACCTGTTCCATTCCACATCGTCGAAGCGCACCATCACGCAGTGCGTCTTCGGATTCAACTTGGGATTTCTCCCGTACTTGCTCTTCTTTTTCATTCTCTTATTCTTTTAATTTTATGGCTTGTCCATTGTTTAATCTTTGATTAAGGAACCCCGAAATTATCCGACTGCGGAGGATAATTCTACCCACGGCGGTGAAGGTGTTTTCAGTTACTTAGAATTATTCGGGTAACTGAAAATATACCTTGCTGTGTCTTTGAGGACACAATAATCCTCCGCTTGTCGGATTGGTTTGTGAGTATAATAACTCATTTGGAATATCGGTCAAGCCGATGGAGTATATCCACCGACTTGATTGGTTCTACCGTAATTCGCTCAGAGTTTGCGCCACTGCTCGATGTCCTCCCGGTAGGTTTCAAGGTGCAGGCGGGCGAGGTTCTCGATAAGTCCCGATGCGCTCATGCCACGCCCGCCGAGACGGCGGACAATCCCGTCCAGACGGTCGCGCACCTCGCCGCTGACAAACACGGGCTTGCGGTCGGTTATCTTAGGAACTTGCAGGTAAGCGGTACGGTACTCGTCCAGCGACAGCCTGCGTTGTTTGCTGCTGACACGCTTCTGCGGCACTGCCACTTCTTCGGGCGTTCCGCTTGACGATTCATCCACCGTAGCTGTTTCCGCTTTTTTCGTGATGGTCTTGACGAGTTGTGCCAGATGTCCCGACTCCAGACCGATGTTCTTGTAGAAGTCGTCCATAGACTTTTCACTACGGGATTCCCTGCGTCCCATTCTTTCCACGATTTCACGAGCCTGCTGCTCACTGATACTTGGTTCTCTTTTCATTGTCATAAAACAGGTTGATTAAGTTATTACTGTGGTCTTGGTC
>NZ_SRYM01000028.1 GCF_004793765.1 Parabacteroides distasonis
CACGACTGAATATTAACTTTAGCCATTATGCTGCTTAATTTTGATTAGTTACTTACTAAATTAATTTTATTTATTTCGTTTGCTTGATAAAACAACCAAGAGGGGGAATCCCCCCCTTCTCGGACATAAAATAATCTTACAGGAATAAAGGGCGGGTAAAAGCGGGCCTAGTTGTTATATAATAAATTGATTTGATCATAAAATAGAATACTTTTGTTACATTTGCCTCAATCTTTTATCTAAAGTGGTATGTGTGAGCAATTGTATCTAACGGATGATCGTCTTCTTTTCGATAAGATCAGAGGGGGCAACGCAAAGGCGTTCGAATACGCTTTTCGCAAGTTCTCTCCCCGTTTAGAGGCATTTGCCCAGAAATACACCAACGATACAAACGAGGCGGAGGATATCGTACAGGATGTATTCTTGAAATTATGGGAAAGAAGGGAGTTGCTGGATAACATCTCGCTGACCTCTTTTCTTTTCATGATGGTAAGGAATAGTTGTCTAAACTATTTAAAACACCGTCAGATAGCCGATACGGTACAGCAACGGATACCGGATACCGAGACTGCCGAGCGATTATACGCGGCGGATTTCGTACCCGACCCTTCCTCCTTGCTGATCCAAAAGGAACTGTCCGACTCGATCGATCAGATTATGGAGGAACTGCCGCCCAAATGCAAGGAAGCGTTCGTTCTCAGCCGTCTGAACGGCTTGAAAAACCGGGAGATAGCGGAGCATATGGCTATTACGGAGAAAGTGGTGGAGAAACACATTACCCGTGCCTTGAAACGATTCCGGGATGGATTAAGGCGTTATGCCTTATTACTGGGAACGCTCCTTAGTCTTTGGAAATGGTAATACAGATTTAGTAAAACAGGAAAATGGAGAATAAACGATTCGAACATATAATTACACGGTATCTGAAAGGCAAGGCGACACCGGAGGAAGAAGCGGAGTTGCTTCAAGCCATCCATGCCTCCAAGGAATGGGAGGCCGCTTTCCGGAAGCGAACCGCCGAATGGAATCCTTTGGAAGAGACTGAAGCCGATCCGGAAACGGACCGGAAATGGAATCGGATCGCTTCTGTCATCACGCCCTCGGAATCTCAATGGCAAACCGAAGAGGCACCGGTTATTTCTTTGGTCTCAACTTCTTCCCGAAGAATATGGTTCTCGATAGCAGCGGTGGTCTTACTATTGCTTGTATCCGGAGTTACCGTCTATTTCTTGAATCAAGGCGGAAAAGCGGGAACAGGAAATGCCGAATGGCAAACGATTATAGCTGCACAAGAGGATCGTTCGATCCTTTTACCCGATGGTAGTTCCGTTTATTTGAGAGAGAATTCCGAGCTAAGCTATCCGGAGCTCTTCGCCTCTTCCGTACGAGAGGTCAAAATCAAAGGAGAAGCCTTTTTTGAGGTCACTCCCAATAGCGAGCAGCCTTTTATAGTTGATGCTTCCGGCTTATCGGTCAAGGTACTGGGAACCTCTTTCAGCGTACAGACCTCCGATCAAGGAAACGAGATCTCCGTGATCTTGGTAGAAGGAAAGGTGAGCCTGAATAACGCGCATGAGAAAGAATTGGTACAGTTGCATCCGAACCAAAAAGCCGATTATTTCGTGAATGACGAACATTATACGGTAACGGAAGTTGATAGTGAACGGCTTACCTCGTGGAGAAAAGGGATCATCTTTTATGATAACGCTTCCCTAGATGAAATCGTACGCTTGATCGAACAAACCTATAAGGTCTCACTCATGTACACACGTCCAGAAAACGATGATCAACGTTTCTCCGGCGCTTTTCTAAAGACACAAAAATTAGAAACCGTATTACAACAAACCAATAAACTCACGGGTACGAACTTGATTCTTATTCAATGAAGAGATACGCGCCACTGCTGTTAACCTTTCTTTTTCTCCCGCTGCTCTTCTCCTGCTTCGATCTGGAAGAAGACCTATACGACCAGCTGGAGAAAGAGGATTATTATACGGATTATGAATCCTTAATGGCCTCCGTACTCCGTCCTTATGAGCATGCGAAATGGGCGGAAACTAATTTCTCTTTCTGGCTGCAAGAGTTATCGGCGGATCAACTCGTGATCACCCAAAAACGAGAGCATTGGGAAGACGGGGGCGTATGGCGTATGATCCACCAGCATACATGGGATACGTACGAGAAAAACAGCGAGCAAATGTGGAACGCTTGCTACGGTGGTATCGGATATTGTAATAATACATTGGCGGATATCCAAGAGTTATCATATGATAACTTCGGACTCTGCGAGTCCGACAAGCGGCAGCATATCGCCGAGCTTACCGCTTTACGGGCTTATTTCCAACTTTTACTTCTGGATGCGTTCCGCATCCCCGCGATCTCCCTCACGACAGAGGAAGAGGTCGGTTCGGCTACCCCACAAGAAAATTTCCACTTTATAGAAGAGAGCTTATTAAACGCCATCCCCGATTTACCCAAGGCACCCTCTAAGAATTACGAGGGACGTATCACCCAAGGAGCGGCGGCCGTATTATTGATGAGGCTCTATTTTAACGCGTCTTGGTACATCAATATACCGATGTGGGAACAGACCGGAGCGTTTTGCGAACGGATTATCAACGGAGAGTTCGGCACTTACTCTCTCACCTCGGAATGGACCGATTTATGGAACGCAGGCAATCAAGATTGTCCGGAATTAATCTGGTCTTATACCCAGTCCCGGCAAGTAGGATATGACGGCTTTTACTATCAGTTTTTCATGCACTACCAAGCAGCCGAACGATTCGGTTGCGGCAAGGATTTGTCTATGCCAAACAATGGTTGCCACCTCAGTCCCTCTTACGATCCATCCGGCAAGCCCTACCCTTATACGTTAGGACGCACGTTTTCCAAATTTCCTGATACGGATCTCCGGAAGAAGAACTTCAAGGTACTCTCACAAGGCATTTACGAGGGATTATTCCTCTTCGGAGCCCAACAGATATACAATAGCGACCAGCTTCAGTATGGTGCCGAGGAATGGGGAAACTACCCCCTCATTTTCATAGATCAAGTAGCACGTTATTCCGACCATCTATCCGATACGGAAAAGAAAGCGCTCACAGATAAACAATTATCTTCCGATACGCCGTGGATCATACAAGATAAACGATTCACCTCCCTCGCATCCAATATCAAGACCGGCGAGGAGAATACAGGTATCCGTATCGTGAAATATCCGCTTTATCCATCCGGAGACGTGGGGCTGATGGCGAATAATCTGGTAGTGTTACGGCTGACAGAGGTTTATTATACGCTGGCGGAAGTTTCCTTCCGTCTGGGTAATCCAGCCAAGGCCGAGGCGATCTTGAACCAGATACGCAAACGGTACTATGCGCCGGAAGACTGGGAACAAGTACGCTATCCGGAAGATGGCTCCGTCCTTACCGCACAGGAATTATTGGACGAATGGGGACGTGAATTTCTAGCGGAGAAACGGAGACGTACCGATTTAAACCGGTTCGGCCTATTCACGACCGGTATCTGGTGGGATAAGCAACCCTCCGATAGTTATCGCCGGTTCTATCCGATACCTGCCCGGGCGATATCGGCCAACCCCTTATTGAAACGTTCGGAAGGATATATCTATTAACCGTTTAATTCACCCTATGCAAATCAAGATATACATATCATTCTTAATAACGGCTCTGTTTCTTTGCGTCCCGTATACACAGGCTCAAGAGATCGAGATTCCCATCACCTTGAATGAGCATGGAACTCAATTAAGGGATGTATTGCGGAAAATAGAGCAACAATCCCCTTATCTTTTCCTATACAACGAGAATCAGTTGGATATGAACCAGAAAATCAATGAGAAAATAACCTCATCGGATATCCGTAAAATACTAGACCGGTTATGCAGACCGATCGGGATACGCTATGAGATCATGGATGTACAGATCTTGTTGTTGCCTAAGATCGATACGGGGAAGCCCAAGCCCTATCCAGTCCCGGTTACGGGTTATGTCACGGATGAGAAAGGATCTCCCATGGAATTTGTCTCAGTAATCGATCTTCTTTCCGGGAAAGGAGGACTGACGAATGAGGAAGGTTATTTCCGCTTCTTTACGGATAAGGATTCGTGCCGGCTACAAATCTCCCATCTGGCCTATAAGCCGGAGCTAATGGAGGTAGGGCCCGATAACCGTCATTTACAGATCCAATTGGTACCGGCTGTCTTTAATTTGGACGAGGTAGTAGCGATCGGCTATGGAACCCTGGCACGCAAGGAGCTGACATCAGCCGTGGACTATGTATCCTCGGAACGATTTTTATCCGGAAAGGTTAATAATCCCATCCAAGGTATCAAAGGATTGATCGCCGGAATGAGCATATCGGGATCTTCCTTGTCCGATATAAACTCGATACCGGATATACAGATACGGGGCGCAGGTTCTATTTTGGCCGGAAACAATCCATTGGCCGTGGTAGACGGGGTACCCGGAGTATCCTTGAATAGTTTATCGCTAGCCGAAATCGCCTCCATATCGGTATTAAAAGACGGGTCTTCCGCCGCCATTTACGGTTCGAACGGGGCCAACGGAGTGATCTTGATAACAACCAAAAGAGGTAAAAGCTCGGATAAGTTGCAGGCTAATTATCAAACCTACCTAGCGGCCGCCCACGAATATAATAAACCTCGTATCCTTTCGCCCGAAGCCTTTGTAGCGACCGGGAGAGACACTAATCTAGGGTACCATACCATACGGATTGGCAAGCCGCTTTGATACGCTCCTGCCCCTTGGAACAAAATCATGATTTATCCGTTCAAAACGGATGGAAAAGCGGAGCGTTCCGTATCTCCATGAATTACAGGGACGGACAAGGGCTAGATATCGTATCCTCCCGCCGGGAGTACGCCTTACGTACCCATATCAGCCAAAACCTCCTCTCCGGCTATCTGGAGCTAACCGTATCGCTCGCTTACAAAAAACAACAGTTGCGCCTAGGTAACCATACGGCTTTCCAGCAGGCGATGCTAGCCAATCCTACCGCCCCGATCTATACCGATGAGGAAGAGACGGAGTATCTTTATCCATCCGGTTTCGAACGAGATAATCCCGTAGCCTCACTAAAAGAGGAAAACCGCCAACAAGAGAACCAGTTTATGACCGGCTCGCTAACCGCACGGATCAACTGGAGCAAAGCCTTTTATTCCACCATCATGCTTGCCGAAAACCGGGAAGAGATCGAGGAAAATGTTTATTGGACCTCAAGGGCCAAAGAATCCGTAGACAATAATCGGAAAGGGCGAGCGGATCGCACCTCTTCCAAATATGTAAACCGGACGCTAGACTGGACGAATCATTACGATAATACGTGGGACCAGCACACGGTCAAAGCGATGATAGGCTATTCATTCCAACGTTGGGATCATTCGGGAATGAACGCCGGAAACGCCGACTTCCCTACCGACTTCTTCACATGGAACAACATAGGCACCGGTTCTTACCTTACCGATGGAAAAGCAACCTTAAGCTCGTTCAAGAATTCCAGCAAGTTGATCAGTGTCTTTGCCCGGTTTAATTATTCTTATCGGGACTTATTGATGCTTTCCGCCTCGTTTCGCAGGGAAGGTTCCAGTAAATTCGGGGCGAATCATAAATGGGGCAACTTCCCTGCCCTTTCGGGCGGTATACGCTTGAGCGAGTTACCCGCCTTCCAAGCGGAATGGTTGGACGATCTTAAATTCAGGGTTGGTTACGGGGTATCGGGCCGCCATAATTTCTCCCCTTACCAATCGCTAGAGACATACGCCGGAGCGGGTAAAGTCATGGTAAACGGTAAATGGATTCAAGTATTCGGGCCTAGCAATAACCCCAACCCGGATTTACGCTGGGAAAAAAGCCTGCATACCAACATAGGCGCCGAGGCGATCTTACTTAACTCCCGCCTCATGCTCTCCTTGAATCTATTCAAACGCACGACTAAAGATCTCCTGTTTGTCTACAATGCGATCAAGCCTCCCATGATCCATGATAATATCACGACAAACGTAGGCACCATCGACTCCAAGGGGTTGGAATGGGAAATGAACTGGCTACCCGTGCGTACCAAAAACTTTCAATATTCGACAAGCCTCACGGGTAGCCTATTGAGCAGTACGCTGAAAAGTCTTTCCAACAATCAGTTCAAACTAGGCTATACCTATCTGTATGATCTTCCCACCCCCGGATTACCTGGCCCGGCTATCCGCTTGGAGGAAGGAAAGCCGATCGGTTCCTTTTTCGGTTGGCGCTATGCCGGAACCGACGCCGAGGGTAATATCTTGGTATGGAGCAAAGACGGGAGAAAGATCCCGACTACGGAACGAACCGAGGAAGACAAGGCTTTTATCGGAAATGGCGTACCGAGAGTACAACTCTCTTTCAACCATACGTTTACTTGGAAGAATTTCGATTTACGATTGTTTTTCACCTCTTGGCTGGGATACGATCTGTTGAATCTGAAGCAAATGTACTACGGACTACAAAACGTACCGGTTATCAATCTTTTAGAAGACGCTTATACCCGTAACGATGCCATTAAAGGAGACAAGATCTATTGCGATTACTTTCTGGAGAACGGTAATTTCTTGAAATTAGAGGAATTGACCTTGGGATATAAAATCCCTCTCCCAGACAATAAATGGATTCAATCGCTACGTTCTTATTTCTCGGTAAACAATGTATTTACGCTTACCGGATACACCGGAGGCGATCCCGCCAATATCAACGTGAATGGCGTAGAACCCAGCATCGAGACCACTTCCATCTATCCTGTAGTCCGTACCTTCACGCTGGGATTATCCGTCCAATTCTAAAGACATCCACTGCAAGCCGGGTTGCAGTACTACCGCAATGCGGATGCAGTAAGACTGCAACGCCCATGCAGCGGCACTGCAATGCGGGTTGCAGTAACACAACCCGCAAGGCTGTATCCGGGAAACCTGTAGTCAATACTTATTTTTGTACGAAAAGCAAGCGCGAAAGGAACAACCAAATCAGTTAATCCCTAACTTTGTGAGCCTAAACAGTAAATAATATGGTACAGAGATTCGATTATTTAGTGATAGGCTCGGGAATCGCCGGTATGAGTTTCGCGCTGAAAGTAGCCAATGAAGGCAAGAGCGTAGCACTTATCTGTAAAGCCGGACAAGAAGAAGCCAACACATATTTCGCACAAGGAGGTATCGCTTCCGTAACCAACTTGAAAGTAGATAATTTCGAGAAGCACATAGAAGACACGATGATCGCCGGCGACTGGATCAGTGACCGGGCAGCCGTGGAGAAAGTCGTGCGTGAGGCTCCCGCCCAGATCGAGGCGCTTATCCGATGGGGAGTTAATTTCGATAAAAAAGAAAGCGGAGAATTCGACCTGCATAAAGAAGGAGGACACTCCGAGTTTCGTATCCTGCACCATGCCGACAATACGGGAGCCGAGATACAGACGAGCCTGATAGAAACGGTAAACAACCATCCCAACATCGCCGTATTCACGAATCATTATGCGGTAGAGATTATCACCCAGCATCATATGGGTATTATCGTCACCCGCCATACCCCCGGCATCAAATGTTTCGGTGCCTATGTATTAAACGAGGAAACGGGAGAGGTACATACTTTCTTGTCGAAGATAACCGTTATGGCAACCGGAGGCTGTGAGGCTGTCTACCGGAATACGACAAACCCGCTGGTAGCTACCGGAGACGGTATCGCCATGGTCTACCGTGCGAAAGGCTCCGTAAAAGATATGGAGTTCATACAATTCCACCCAACCGCCTTGTTCCATCCAGGCGATCGTCCCTCCTTCCTTATCACGGAAGCGATGAGAGGGTATGGGGCCGTCTTGAGGAACCAGAGTGGCGAGGAATTCATGCAGAAATACGATCCCCGCCTTTCGCTGGCTCCTCGTGATATCGTAGCCCGTGCGATCGATAACGAGATGAAGCAACGGGGTGAAGACCATGTCTATTTGGACGTGACGCACAAAGATCCGGAAGAGACAAAGAAACATTTCCCCAATATCTATAAAAAATGCCTCAGCTTAGGGATCGATATCACGAAAGATTACATCCCGGTAGCCCCTGCCGCCCATTATTTATGCGGAGGTATCAAGGTAGACTTAAACGGGCAATCCAGCATCCGCCGGCTATACGCGATCGGAGAATGTTCTTGCACCGGCTTGCACGGTGGTAACCGATTGGCATCAAACTCATTGATCGAGGCAGTTGTATATGCCGACGCCGCGGCGAAACACTCATTAAGCGTCATGGATCGCTATGAGTTCAACCAGGATGTACCGGAATGGAACGATGAGGGAACGATCACCAATGAAGAGCGTGTATTGATCACCCAAAGCATGAAAGAGGTAAACCAAATCATGGAGGCGTATGTAGGTATCGTTCGTAGTAACACACGTTTGATCCGTGCATGGAACCGTCTGGATATTTTATATGAGGAGACAGAGAGCCTGTTCAAGCGTTGCAAGGCATCCCGGGAATTATGCGAGTTGCGTAATATGATCAATGTAGGTTATTTGATCACTCGTCAAGCGATGGAGCGGAAAGAGAGCCGGGGATTACATTATACGATTGATTATCCACCGGTTAAATAATGAGAATTGAGAATTGAGAATTACTAGCTATGTTAATTCCCAATTCTCAACTTTTAATTATCAATAGTTCTGTTTCATCGGTTCAAAGTAAGCTTGCGGATGAGCGCATGCCGGACAAGTAACCGGAGCCTTCTTACCCTCGAATACGAAACCACAGTTACGGCATTGCCAGAAGATAGCCTCATCTTTCTCGAATACTTTACCTTCCTCTACGTTAGCCAACAATTTACGATAACGCTTCTCGTGTTCAGCCTCTACCTTCGCGATCATCTTAAAAGCTACAGCGATAGCGGGAAAACCTTCTTCCTCTGCGATCTTAGCGAACTCAGGATACAATTCAACCCACTCCTCATTCTCACCAGCTGCTGCTGCGGCCAAGTTCTCAGCGGTTGTTCCGATTACGCCTGCGGGATAAGAAGCGGTAATCTCAACCATTCCACCTTCCAAGAACTTGAAGAAACGTTTAGCGTGTTCCTTCTCTTGCTCGGCTGTTTCCATGAAAACCCCAGCGATTTGCTCGTAACCTTCTTTTTTAGCTACGCTAGCGAAAAATGTGTAACGACTTCTTGCCTGAGATTCTCCGGCAAATGATTTCAACAAATTCTGCTCGGTACGTGTACCTTTAATACTTTTTTCCATACTGCTAATTTTATGTAGTAAATTAATGAGTCTGTTTTATATATCGTTTTTCTTATGACTGATCAAAAGTAAGAATTTGTTTCTAGACATCGATTACGCAAACATTAAATAATATCTATCTCTCAATAGACATCACTTATTTATCAAGGAACAACTTCTTCACTTTTTTATCATGAAACAACAAATCCTCCTAAATTGTTTACCCAAAACCGGAATGGGTCTTTATATTTTTTGCATATTCTTTATTTTATTAACTTTGCATCCTCAAATCAACAGGCAAAAGAAAAATGAAGAACAAATTTGATTTTCAGCCCAAACTCTTTACGGCGCTGAAAAATTATTCCAAAGAGAGGTTCATGACGGATCTCATGGCGGGTATAATTGTCGGCATAGTTGCCTTGCCACTCGCCATCGCTTTTGGTATCGCTTCCGGGGTAAGTCCGGAGAAAGGACTGATTACAGCCATTATCGGGGGATTCATCGTTTCCCTGCTGGGAGGTTGTAACGTACAAATCGGCGGACCTACGGGAGCGTTTATCGTAATCGTCTACGGCATTATCCAGAATTTCGGTATCGAGGGACTGGCAATCGCTACGGTCATAGCGGGAATCATTCTCGTATTGATGGGAGCTTTGAAACTGGGGACGGTCATTAAGTTCATCCCCTATCCGATCGTAGTAGGTTTTACGAGCGGTATCGCTGTCACGATCTTCACGACACAGATGAAAGACTTATTCGGATTGACAATGGATAAGGTTCCGGCAGATTTCATATCGAAATGGATCGCTTATTTCGGAGCGTTCGACACGGTGAACCCTTGGGCATTCGTCATCGGTATCATTAGTATCCTGATCATTACGTTAAGCCCGAGACTAACGAAAAAAATTCCGGGTTCCTTGATCGCTATCGTCATCATGACGATCGTTGTTTACATCATGCGTAATCATTTGGGTATTATAGGCATCGAGACAATTGGAGACCGATTCACGATTAACGCTTCTTTACCAGCCCCAGCTCCGATCACGTTCAATATGGAAACTATCAACTTATTGCTTCCCTCCGCCTTTACGATTGCTATCCTTGGGGCTATCGAGTCTTTATTATCCGCTACGGTAGCGGATGGTGTGACAGGCGACAAGCATAATTCGAATACGGAACTAATCGCCCAAGGCGCAGCGAATATCATCGTTCCTATTTTTGGTGGTATTCCCGTGACCGGCGCCATCGCCCGCACAATGACCAATATAAATAATGGTGGACGAACCCCGGTTGCCGGTATTATTCACGCCATCGTATTATTATTGATCTTGCTTTTCCTCGGGCCGCTTACCAAGCACATTCCAATGGCTTGTCTGGCTGGCGTATTGATCATCGTATCTTATAATATGAGTGAGTGGCGTACGTTCCGTTCCTTGATGAAAAACCCGAAAAGCGATGTATCCGTTTTATTGGTGACTTTCTTCCTGACGGTTATCTTTGATCTTACGATCGCTATCGAGATCGGCCTTCTGATCGCCATGTTATTCTTTATGCGCCGTGTAGCCGAGACCACGCATGTATCTGTTACCACGGATGAAATCGATCTTTCCGACGAGGGCGAGATTCATCATGACGAGGAAGTCCTCTCCCTGCCTAAAGGCGTAGAGGTGTACGAGATCGACGGCCCGTTCTTTTTCGGCGTGGCGAATAAATTCGATGGTATCATGAAAAGTATGGGAGATAAACCGAAAGTCCGCATCATCCGTATGCGTAAGGTTTCGTTCATAGATTCCACCGGTCTGCATAACTTGGAAAGTCTTTTCCGTCTTTCCGAGGCAGAGCATATCCATATGATCCTTTCGGGTGTCAATGAACATGTACACCGTGTATTGACAAAATCCGGATTCGACAAGAAGATCGGCGCGGAAAATATTTGCAGTAATATCAATGAGGCGGTAGAGAAAGCGAAAGCTGCCGTACAAGTCTAAGATACCATCAGATTTGTAGAGACGGGGCACGCCCCGTCTCTACAAATAGGTATTTATTCTGGCAAATAGAGCATATCATCCGGTAAAACGGATTCTTTGATTGTCCGGCTGGAAACTCCAACCTCCAAGGCCTCGCCCATATAATCCTCGAAATACAAAACACGTAATTCGTGGAAACCAGCGTCTAACGCTACCTTTCCTTTCGCTATACGAGCGTTATGAGAGCCATCATTATCAACAATAGCTTTACCGTCTATAAACAGTTTGGAACCATCATCCGAATACGTATAAAAGCGATATACACCTTTTTCAGGGATATTTATCAACGTACGGAACTCATAAGCGAAATGATCCTTGCCCGGAGCCTCCTGAATGGAGATATTTTTCATCGTACCCTCTTTCACTTTTGTCCCGGAAGCGATCTGATCCGTATGTTTAAATTTACCTTCATAATAGGTATAAGCTACCCCGTGCTTTTTAGGTTTTACCGTTTTGGCGGGTAAGAATTCCATCGTTTCCTCATCCTTAGAGGTCAGGCCAGACGGATAATAATACGTATATTCCTTTCCGGACGGGGTACGGATCCATGAATCAAACTCAAACTTGCCCTCACGCAACTCAATGATACGGCCACCCCGCTCGAAATCTCCATAAGCGTCCCATCCGGATACACGCCCGAAAGCTAGCCCCACGTTATATAACATTCCTATATAATCGTTATCATGATCGTGCCCGGCAAAAGTAGCCATCACATCCTTCATTTCCACCAAGGAAGCGAAGAAGCCCGTGTTGATCTTGGGAGAGGCGATTCCCTCTTCTTTCTGTCCTAATGTAGTCTCCGCCCCAACGATCTCATTATATTCCAGCAGAGGAATATGAAAAAAGGCCAAGGCTGGCAACGGTTTGCCGTCATTTTCCTTGGTATAGCGCGTACTTTGCTCACGATACCAATGGATCTGGTCGAAATGAATCCAATCATACGTGCCGTAATCTTTTAGCGTAGGATAATCGTTGGAGTCGATACAATACAATAAGGCCACCGGTTTCTTTCCGTCCGAACTGTAGACCGGTACCACATAGTTTCCGGCTCCATGGATATCACCCGGTCCCTTCTCGCCCATAAAATAAGGTGATTTACTAAGCATGGCATAAATCTCGTCCTTGGGGACGATCTCCGCGTCGTGATTTCCCATCATGACCGTAAACGGTATCTTGGCCTCCTCAAAGATCCCGATCACTGACTTCCATCCTTCCAAACCGGGGCTTGCTGTCACCACGTCGCCCGTCAGCATTGCCACATCCGGATTCTCCGCCTTTAATACGGATTGTATCGTAGCGACTGTCTTAGCGCATTTAGATGATTTCTGATCCCAATGAATGTCTGTAAATTGGACGATCTTGAATTTCCCATCCTTGAAAGCAAGCTGTTTTTGTGCGAATAAGCTCATCGGGGCGCAAAAGCACAACAAGGCTATCGCTAATAAAAAAGTCTTTTTCATGTTCTTCGATTTTGTAATTGGGGGCTAAGTTATAAAAAAAAGAGAGCGATGTATAAAAACAGGCTCTCTTCCTTATGTTAAATGCCACAATGAAACCCTTGCTGTCAAACAAAAGCTATATACATATCCGCAAGCCGGGTTTTCCTGTCAAAATGCGGGATCTCTTTTACTATTTTCTCACAATCCTCAAGGCTCATTCCTCCTTTAGGTTCCCCCCAGTACCAAAGTTTAGGGGTATTCTGTTTTTTACTTGTTGACTCCATAATTCTCGTTGTTTTTATCGTAAGACAGGAAACGCTCAAATACCCCTATCCTCAAAATATATAAAAGATTAAAATAATGTGAATTTATATCCAACCGACAACCCCAATTTCAAATCCCGGTCATTGACACAATTCTGGAAATAGTTCACTCCCACATAAAATTTTTTTACCTCTATACCGGCCGCCGCCGTAGCTCCCAGATTCCAATATTCACCACTACCGGTGTAAGCACCCGCATTTAATCGGAGATTCACTTTATCGCTCAACGGAATATGAAAAGAAGCATACACGGGTACAAAAAAATCAATATTCCAATCATCTCCATATGAAAACGAATTCCCTGCGGTATGCAGCAACAATCCCGTTTGTATAGAAAACAACCGTGATTGTGGAAAGTTTATATACGCCCCCGTCTGAAGCCCCCATCCATCTCCTCCTAGTATTCCGGTACGAGCTTCTATATCAGCGGCCTGCGATCGACCAAAAGATAAAAGCAATATTAACAGAACAAACAACTTCTTCATTACTTACAAGGTATTAATATTAATATTTAGATTGAATAAAAGTTCGACATATCATGATATAGAACTCCCATTCAATCTAAATATTGCTTCTATATCATTATTCGGCTCCAAGTTAGTGTATTCCGAATATAGCATCTTTTATGACGATCGAATCTTCCGAATTCTCTATATTATATAGGATGCCTTCCATCTTCCCTTCAATATAAGGGGTACCACTTCCCTCATGAAAACGAATACTATCCACTTGTATCCGAAATGAAGATTTCAGTGGATGATACACTATTTTAGCGTCATCTTTCGTGATCCTAACAGTAGATTCTATCTCTTCATTCAATAATTTACCCTTATCGATCAGATATTCTCCTTCTCTCAATGGAATCAATGAGATCCTCAGCATAGGATAAGGATAGTCAGAGATATGCACTCCTAATGGTATCTCCCAATAGAAACCGCTTAAATCGGTATTTACCTCCTGCCAAAAATTTCCATGATCAATGAAAGAATGAGAGTTCGACTGATTAGCTATAGAAATATCTTGACTATTCACCTTTCCTTCAAAGTACCCCAAATAGTAAGGAGTTTCTTCAAAAGAAGTATCCTCATCCTTGTCACAAGAAACGAATGAGAATAGTAAAAGAATGAATAAAGAAAAGATGAAACCTGCCATCATTCCTTTTTTAGCTTCATCCCAGTAAAGCATAGAGATATTCCGTTTTTCAGTTGTTGATTCCATAATGACTATTGTTTTCTTATAAGACAGGAAACCATCAAATACCCCTATCCTCAAAATATATAAAAGATTAAAATAATGTGAATTTATATCC
Organism: Parabacteroides distasonis; assembly: GCF_004793765.1. Classification (GTDB taxonomy): domain Bacteria; phylum Bacteroidota; class Bacteroidia; order Bacteroidales; family Tannerellaceae; genus Parabacteroides; species Parabacteroides distasonis_A. The sequence continues at coordinate 14,351 of NZ_SRYM01000028.1, forward strand.
AACCGACAAACCTAATTTCAAATCCCGGTCATTGACGCAATTCTGGAAATAGTTCACTCCCACATAAAATCTTTTTACCTCTATACCGGCCTCCGCCGTAGCTCCCAGATTCCAATATTCACCGGTACCGGTGTAAACACCCGCATTTAATCGGAGATTCACTTTATCGCTCAACGGAATATGAAAAGAAGCATACACGGGTACAAAAAAATCAATATTCCAATCATCTCCATATGAAAACGAATTCCCCGCGGTATGCAGCAACAATCCTGTTTGTATAGAAAGCAACTGTGATTGTGGAAAGTTTATATATGCCCCGGTTTGAAGTCCCCATCCATCTCCTCCTAATATACCAGTACGAGCCTCTATATCAGTTGCCTGCGATCGGCCAAAAGATAAAAGCAATATCAACAGAACAAACAACTTCTTCATTACTTACAAGGTATTAAAATTAATATTTAGATTGAATAAAAGTTCGACATATCATGATATAGAACTCCCATTCAATCTAAATATTAATTTAATCCTAATTTTCAGAATACTATCTTATCTCACAAGATATAGAAAACCTTCATATTCTGGAATAGAAATTAGTTTACCATTAAACGTACCTTCAAAAGGATCAAACAGATAAAAGGGAGTCTTAACCAACACCAAAGTATCTATCTTACTTTTTGCCTCGATATATAAGGAATCAACGCCACTATAAAGAGCAGATATGCTACTTACGAAATAAACACCCTCTCGTTCATCCACTGACACATCATAAAATTGGCGCATCATACCGTTATCTCTATATTTAATAACGACCTTATCTTCTTTTGATGTCAAGACAGAAGAACTATCGCTATTCATCAAAACAAAACTAAAAACCGTCGGAGGAGGCCAATCCTCACGCTTTGTACAAGATAGAAATAAGTGTACAAAAACCAATAACCAAAGTAAATTTCTTTTTTTCATCATTTTGGATAAATACTTATAATCATTCTATGAAAAAAATTAGTAGTATAATCAAATATAAGTTTTCCATCTTCAATATAAGACCAATTATCCAGTTGATAATAGCCATTATACTTCTCGCTATTTCCAAAATTCATATGTAGCATTGAATAAGAATACATAGTGCTATTATATATTTGTATGCCATCACATACCCAAGCATGTCCACTTCCACTAACTTGATTAACTCCACTCAGAATTACAGGTCTTCCCGAGAATATTTCACTTTTTACTTTGGCATAGTTATATTTTTCTCTAGAGGCATTATAACCATATCCTCTTAGCACATTATCCAAAACCGTATTTCTTGCAGATGATCCATTCGGAGTATAATCCATATTCAAATGATCTTTATTTCCTAATTCTGCTAAAAAACGAGCAGTAACACCTGTAGCATTATTAAAGCTCATCGCCGCCCAATTATAGCTCTTTGGATATTCCCAGAATCTCATTATTTGACCTATGGCAACAGCAGTACATCCCACAGGACAATTTGTTGGGCAATATTTGTTATAATTATTTCTTTGATTCCATGAAGTTTTTAAATACGGCCCTTTTACAATTTGCGAGGTATGATCTGGATCGTCACAATTGACCATTTTTAGTGGTTTTTCTGGACACTCAGCTGAATTCCACATACTTGTAATCATAGGATCGGGTTGAAAATTTTGATTTCTACATCGAGTAATATGTTCAGACACCCATTCTAACCAAAGAGTTACCACTTCCGGAGCATTATCCAGAGAAAACTCCCCTTCATCAGAAAAACCAAGGATAGGATAAACTCTCTTGTCTGCAGATATAATACTAAAACCTTTACTTTCGTAGTTCACAATATACAACGTAGGTAAACTACGTTCCTTTCCATAAGAAACAATATTTTTAATTTCTTTTTCTTGATGAATAGATTTTGTTGATATAAGTGTATATCTATTTAATCTTTGAGCTATTCCTACAACAAGGTTTGAATCCACACTAAAAAATTTTTCCGGCAAATTATCTGACTGGATATTTTTTATAGTTTCATTTTCAATATTTGATTGACAACCCAAAAAGAAAAGGATGATAAAAAAAGTAATTAGTAGATTTATTTTCATTTTGTTTTTATTTAATTATTAACAAATTCTCCATATATGTTATTATATCCATCTGTAATTTGTACCATACCCATACCTTGATAGTCTAAAGGTACAATCAAAAAAGTAATATCTCTCGTTTGTACCTTTTCATTATAGATCACTTCTCCCGTAGAACTAGTGACAATAACACATACATCACCAAGATCCTCGTGAAAGTTTACTATCAGTTCTCTATTAGCCTCCTCAATCGATGCATCCATTGGCAAACCTATTGGAATGGATTTTTTCTTATGTTCCCATTTACCATGTAGATCTATAGGCTTACCCCAGCATGGCATAGCCCATAATAAAGCTATTGCCGCTAATAACAATTTAAGCTGTCTCATTTCGTTTTTATTTTTTCAACGTAAAGATCAAGCCTATAGAAGAAACAAGCAAATATAACGCTAAATAATAAGCGACAAACGAAATTCATAATCAACTAATATTTAATTGATTATAAATCAACTAGCAGGACAAAGGGTAAAGCCAATATTAATAGAAGCTATTGTTTATCAATCTATTGTACACTATTAATAAGATAAGCACATAAATCAAGCTCTTTCGCTATGATTCCCAGCCTTTGGCGTACACGCTGCCGACGCTTGTTTACCGAATCCGGCTGGATATGTAACAGGATAGATTCACCTATCGAATCCAAACCCAACAAGCTCAAATAACAATAACGCAATTCGGCGGCAGATAAATTAAACGCAGCGAGTCGATCCGCTAAAAAAGGATAAACCTCATTCACTTGCGTAATAATATTTTGCCAGTCTTTTTCTGATAGTGGAGATTTGGTAGCTCCCGGTACTACTTTTTGGGATAGCTTGATTACTTTCTTGGCTATAGCGGATGATAAGAATAGATCCTTACGCCGTTCCGCTATCCGAAGGACGAGGGTTTCCTCTTCTTTTTTTATTTGTTCATATTCTTTCTCCAGTTTCTCTCTTGAATCAAGTTCATTCAGTTTTTCATTTTTTTCAGACAATTGAATAGATAAAGCCTCTAATCTATCTTGTTTGTTACGTAAATTATCCCGTAGTCTGAATAATTCATTACTCTTATTCGACAAATCGATTTCCTGCTTAAGAAGTCTTTTATTTTTTCTATCAATTCGTATTTGAAAGACCCATAATAATATTAAAAGAATAGATACAGATATTACCCAATAGATAAAATACTTTTGTTTATCCGATTTTAATCGCATATTTTCCAATGATATTTTTAAATGCTCATATTCCTTTTCTATTTTTATTATGTTTTCCCTATTTCGTATTGTCAAGATCGAATCTGAGGCACTGTTATATTCATCCAAGTAAAACCAAGCCTTTTCCCAATTACCCTCCGCTTTCTCTAACAAAGAATAACCATAAAGTACCGAAAAACGGGTCATATCATTAAAACTAGGTACACTTGCTTTCTCCAAACAAATACGGGCATTCTTAAAATCGCCTTCTTCTATATATATACCAGCCAATGTCCTGTAACTTGGTGCGTCATCAAAATCTGACATATTGATATCTTTCCACAAATACAATTTAGCTAACTCTTTATTATCTAACATATTATAAATATTCCCTATTCCATTATATATAGTCCCTATATCGGAAGAGTCACCGACTTCAACTATAATAGTATTCGCTTTCAACAAAAAAGTTAACGCTATATCTAATGAATCTGAAAATGCGTACATTCTTCCTATATCCTGCAAGGCGAAAGCTGAGCTTCTCATATTCCCCGCTTTCCGGAAATAAGATTCCGCTTCCTTATATTTGTCCTTTCCTAACAGATAATCACCCTTAAAATCATACAGATCCCCCATATAGCTACAAATATATCCGGCTTGATTATAGTCTTCACTGCGTAAAGCGATATCCAAAGCCTGCAAATAAACTTTCATAGCCTTCTCATTCTCCTTATCCTCCACATACGAACGCCCTAGGTACAAACCTATTTTCGCTTGCTCTTGCTTCGTCCCATGATCCTCATAATAGGCTTGCGCACGCCGCAATTGCTGTACGTAGGGCAGATCCGTATATAACGTGTCCGCCACTTTACCGGATAGCATACACCAACGAGCCAATAATTTATCACTCAAATTATCAGGCACGGCTATGCTATCCAATAGGATAAGGGAACTATCCGGATCGGATTTCAACAAGGATTCCGCACGATCGATTAGGTATGTGGCATCGCTCTCATCTTTACAACCGATAAAAGAGAACGTAGATAATAATGATATCAGAATAAGTAAATGCCTCATCAGTTTTTGCATTTAGATTTTATGCGCAAGATACGCACATTTTTTATCAAGTCATAAAATTGATCCATGATAAGCCGTTTTCCTGAGACCGACAAGTTGTTTTTCAGAGAAGATATACTTACTTGGCAAAGTAATATATACTGCGTTGGCAAAGTAAATATATCTTCTCCGGAAAAGTAAGTAGTATTGCTTTTTCAAATTACATATCTTCCAATGACAAACAGACAGGATTTATCTGATATTTCGATAATAACTTATTCTTCAAACGCTCTACTTTCGCGGCGAATTGCTCCGGCTTGAAATTTTTCTTCTGTCGTTTCACCTCCGCTACTAACGCCACTTTTTTCTCTAATTCCAAAGCTACGATATCAATCTCATCCTGCCCGTTCCTCGTGTCCCACCATGAGCCGATGGCACGATAGCGAAAGCTCTCGGCCAATCGCTGCTTGAAGTATTTCTCTAATAACTTACCCGAATAAGTAGGATAGTCGGCCTCTATGATAGACCGCAAGCCTACAAAATTTTTGATCTCTATCAAAGAGCGATAACGGTCAAAATAGTTGAACCAAAAACGAATAAAGTTATCTGTTATCTCGTATCGGACGGTTTGGGAACCTTCTTTCGCCAAGATAGGACGTTGCCTTACAATAATATCGTAATCCTCGATCAGTCTTTTTATTTGCCCTCCTATACTCTTGTTGCCTAGAGCGGCCTCTATCTCCGGCTGTGTATTGATTCCTCCCGAGATCGCACTTAATATGGAAAAATAGGTGGCGTAATTCTTACCGAACTCCTCTATCAACAGGTTTTTTCCCTCATCGGTAAACGGGGAGTTATCCCTAACCATGAAATCGATCATCTCATTCACGCTCAACGCATCGTTGTCACAAAAAAGCTCCACGTATTTAGGAATTCCACCGGAAAACGCATAGAGCGCCAACAGATCGTCGTTCGTATACGTGGGTCTGTGATCTCGCATAATCTCTTTGAGTGTCGATAAATCGAAAGCCGACAACTTGATTATATTATCCGACCTGCCAAACAAGGGTTCTTTCGAGTGCTGGAATATCTTCAACATCAACGAATAAATAGATCCGGAAACGACCAGGTTCATCCGGGACTTACCCCGGTATTGATCCCATATATTTTGCATGTCGCTATATACCGACTCGTTTATATTGTAAAACTCCTGAAACTCGTCTATGACCAAATTGAATGATTGTCGCATGGCTAATTCCATCAAATAACGAAATAGCGAACGAAACGTATTTATCTCGTTAGGTACATAGGTATTCAAAGATTGAGATATGATCGGAATGTATTCGGCGCAAAGAGTCGCCTCATTCTTGCGCCCGACAAATAGATAAACGGTAGGCATTCCTTCTACAGCCTTCATTACGAGACTTGTCTTACCGATACGCCGTCTTCCGGTCACGACAGTCAGCCGAGAATGGTCTTTGAAGGCCAAGTTCCCGATACGTCTCAATTCCGCTAATTCACTTTCTCGATCATAGAATCTCATTGTCTTCTTTATTTTGTTACAGCGGTAACAATTACAGCGGTAACAAAATTAGCGAAATAAATCAGATACACAAATTATTCACCAAACATCTATTTCCATTATCTTTGGATTTTCATTGGAAACTTTTTAATCTATTATCGATATGGCACAACAATCCGGAAGATTATTATCCCTCGACGTGATGAGGGGAATTACGATCGCAGGGATGATTTTAGTAAACAACCCCGGATCGTGGAAGTATGTATATACGCCTTTAAGGCACGCACATTGGGATGGCCTCACGCCTACCGATTTGGTATTTCCCTTCTTTATGTTCATCATGGGAGTCTCCATGTTCTTCTCGCTTCGGAAATATAACTTCAAGCTGTCCAAAGAAAGCGTGACAAAAGTATTGAGACGCACGGTATTGATATTCCTCGTGGGATTAGGGCTGAATCTGTTCGGGCATGTTTGCTACAATGGATTTACCGATTTCCATAATTTACGTATCCTTGGGGTGATGCAAAGGTTGGCGCTGGCCTACGGTTTCGGCTCCTTGATAGGATTAGCGATCAATCATAAGTATATTTTGCAGGTCGCCACAGGTATATTGATATTTTACTGGGCATTGCTAGGTTTCACGCATAGTATGGAAATGTCGGAGGATAGCATTATAGCAGTCGTAGACAGAGCTTTATTCGGTACGTCGCATATGTATCACGATGATACGGCGGATGGTACACGGATCGCCTTCGATCCGGAAGGGCTTTTGAGCTGCGTCGGTAGCATAGCGCATGTATTACTCGGATTCTACGTGGGAAAGGTGATACTGGATTGCAAAAAGAATAATGAGTTGATCATCCGCAATATATTCATTTTCGGTACGATTATTCTTCTCGTCGGTTTCTTATTGAGTTACGGCTGTCCGATCAATAAGAAGATATGGAGCAGTACGTTCGTATTGGTAACTTGCGGATTCGCCTCCTTATTCCTCGCCTTATTGATCTGGATCATCGACATAAACGGGAAGAAGAAATGGACGTTATTCTTTGAGTCGTTCGGTATCAACCTGCTGTATCTGTATGTACAAGGGGATCTGTTCGCCGTATTGCTGGGGATGAGCGGTATCTCCGCCTTTATGTATATGGATCTGTTCAGGCCGCTATTCGGCGATTTCGGGGGATCGCTTGCCTGGGCTATCTTCTTCGTGGTGTTAAACTGGATACCGGGGTATTTCCTGTATAAGAAGAAAATTTATATCAAGCTGTAAAAAGGAGAGTGCCCCAATTTAGGGCAGAGCAGGGAGGAGTAGGAGTAATATAATATACTTACGTTATTTGAGAGAGATCTTGAAGGTTTCCTCGGCACCGGCTGAGGTATAGAGCTTGAAGACGTACATTCCGGCGGGCGCTTCGCTGAAGTCCAGCGTGCCGCCGCTTTCCGGCAAGTAGCCCGTAGCCTTGAAGCTTCCGGAAGTCAGATCGGCCAAGACGTATCGCATGGTGGCATTTGCCGTGCTCTTACGGTTTGCCAAGGCAACTGCCACCTCGTCATCTTGCGGGATGGGAGTTACGGTCACGATACGCGAGCCAGGTTCTATGGCCAGCGAGAAGGTACCCCGGTCGGAGAAGCTGATCTGCGTGGTATAATAGCCTCCCGTGCCACAACCGTTGGTACCTCTAACGGAGACGGTGTAGGTTCCGGTACTGTAAGGCGAGCTGATGAATTTGGAAGGGGAAGTGAAAATATTGGATCCGATCGTCCATTCCGTGCGGCTGATGCCTGCGTCCCCGCCAAAAGTCTCCGCCGTCAGTGTGGATCCGTTGTAGGTGATACCGGAGATAATGGGGACACCTACCCATAATGCTTTCCTTACTAAATAACTATTTCCGGCCTTGATATTGATGTAAGCCCGACCGCTACTGTTGGCCTTGATGGCATAATTCTTCCCGGATTGGGATACGATGGATAAGTTCGGGCTTAGCTCCAGCGTTCCGCCTGAGGCGGAAATGTTGAAGCTAGCCGTTGCCCCACCGCATATCAAGTCTGGGCCAGAAATGGAGTAGAGGTCAACGTAAGAGGTAATCCAGCTGCGGTAGGTACCAATGTTGGTGTAATAGGATGGCCTTTGTGTAGGATAATTCCCATCTCCGCGAGAGACTAAACCTATCAATTCTGTTTCTGATGAAGAAATGGTCAGAGGAGAACCGCTGTCGCCATAATAAATGGTAGAGGTAGATGCTTTTGCCTCTATCTCTTCTTACTTACAAGATGCGATAGTGACATTTGCTTTACGTAATTGAGATATTCCTGTATTATGATATTGGTCTATTTGCCCCCATCCACTGACAATAGCTGTCGTTCCTAAAGAATATGTATTTTTATTAGATATATTGATAGGTTGTTTTGATGAGTCAAAACTGATAGGTGTAGACAATTTTAGTAATGCTATATCATTTTTCTTTGCAACACTATCATACTGAAAATGAACTATTTTTTGACTGATAGATTTTCGTTATGTGTCATTATTTAGATTGGTATAACCTAGACTAATAGACATTTGAGAGACTGAATACTTTTCGGCTATATGTGCAACTGTTAAAATCCATTGATTGTTAATTATGACACCGCCTCCTGTATATTTCCCATCTATAAAAATAGCTACTTGAAAAGGCCTTTGTGTGATATCAATAGCTGATCCTCCAATAATTCTTTGTTGTGCGAATAGTGTTATACTTGTGAAAAATAACGCTAAGATTATAAAGTATTTTGTTTTCATGATTAATATGTATTTAAAATGTTATTCCCGTATTCTAATATCTTTCAAATAGGCTTTATTGTACATAAGTTCTTCATATGAAAATCCCCACTCCCAATCGCATCCATCTCTATAGTCTGAGTAAGACTTTATCACGTTGGTGACAGAGGCTGATAGGTACACTTTGGAGTTAAATAGAATTTTATAAGTTTTGAGATCTTTGAGAGTAACCCCAATTCGTTTATCCACGATATCGCCCAAATTTTGGGTAACGAGTCTGTCATCCTTGAAATACTCATCCGCATAGGAAGAATAATAAATGGAGACATATCCATCTTGCTCGCATCGTACAACCGCCGGTACATACTCCAGATAAAAAACAGTTTCTTGTTCATAGGCTAATAAATTTATAGTGTTAGACAATGCCCTAAAGATAAGAATCTTATTTGGAATTAACAACGCATTCTAATATCTTTCAGATAGGGATAATGTATAGCAATACGAGGCAGGCTCTATTGTCTATATAGCATAAAAAAGCCTTCTACCTTATCTTTATGCTTCTAAATAGAAGCTAATAGTGACAATGCTTTTCTTTGAATTAGACAAACTAGAAGCCGAGAAGAGCGATAAAATACCCTTTGGGGTGGAAATATCCCCGTTTTCGGGTGCGAAAGGCGGCGAAAGCCTACACGTATAGTCGCATTTGGCTATGCCAATACTGCCGTTGGGCATTATAAACAGTCACGAATAGGGTTGTCAGTAGTCGTGAATGGGCATCGTAACCCGGTTAGAACCCAGTCGTAACCCTATCGGATAGTCCAAAGAAATCAATGGATATGAATTAAGATGAATTATTTCCGCTAGAATGAAAGGCCGTTTTTCGGTATCGCATTATCAATGAAAGGATTGCCGATTTTTTCTTGCGAATTTGGCGACGAGCCGCACTTGAGCCCAGAAAAATCGATTCTCCGGAGGTTCCGTTTACAAATTGTCAAAATGTCAAACATGAACATGTCCCGGGATATTGTACCAAGTTGTAAAGGAAGCGATAGCGGAAATAATCGTTATTGCTCCGTATATAGAGCAAAAAAGTATTATCTTTGCTCTATATATGAAGCAACGATATGGAAAAAAGGATCATAAAGGCTATTATCGCTGAACGCCAAAAGGAAATCAGCGAAATACAACTAGTAGAAAGACCTATTTCTTTCGAAGAAAGCGGGAATTACGTATTAGTAGGTATCCGTCGTGCGGGTAAATCCTATCAGATGTATCAAGATATACAGGATCGTATAAAATCGGGAAAGACAACTATCGAAGATTGTCTCTATATCAATTTTGAGGACGAACGTATATCTTCAATCAAGGCCTCCGAATTAGGCATTCTATTGGAATGTTATGCCGAGATGTATGATAACCGTAAACCACTTGTATATCTTGATGAGATACAAAACATAGATGGATGGGAAAAATTCGCCCGCCGTCTGGCCGACTCCAAATACAGGGTATTTATCACTGGAAGCAACGCCAAAATGCTCAGTAAGGAAATTGCCACTACTTTGGGGGGACGGTACATCATACGTGAGGTATTTCCTTTCTCTTTCGCTGAATGTTTAATGTATCATTCCATCGAATTAAAGAAGAATTGGGAATTTGATCCTGATTTACGACTGAAAGTCGTTAAATTGTTCGATAGCTATTTCCATTTCGGAGGATTCGCGGAGACCTTTTCTTTAAGCGATAAACGGGAATGGATCAATTCGCTCTATCAAAAGATCCTTTTAGGAGATATTATAGCTCGCAACGAGATCCGTAATAGCAATGCCATCCGACTGCTCGCGAAAAAAATAGCGGAAAGTGTCATGCAGCCTACCACCCAAACCCGATTATTAAATATCATAAAGTCTTCGGGAAGTAGCGTAGGACGTAACACCTTAGCCGATTATTTAAGCTATATGAATGAAGTCTATCTGACATTCAATATCCCTAATTTCACGGACTCCTTGACTGAGCGAACGAATAGCTGCAAACGATATTATTACGACAATGGATTGCTCAATAACTTCCTGTTAGACGCAGAAACCAAGCTACTGGAGAATATCGTAGCGATAAACCTTATCAGACAATATAGAACAGGAGAAGAAGATGGGGTATTTTTTTACAATAAAGGGATTGAGGTAGATTTCTACATTCCTGATATAAAGACGGCCATACAAGTATCTTATAGCATTGACGATCCGGTTACCCGTGAACGTGAGGTCAAGGCTTTGCGTAAAATATCGGAAGCGTTTCCTGTTGAGAAAGCCTTTATCATCACTCGCGATGAGGAAAAGACCCTATCGGAAGAAGGATTGACAATCGAAGTGATTCCTATCTGGAAATGGTTGTTAAAGTACAATTAAATAACCCATCATCATTCCGAAAATAAGAAAGCGGCCTGCCAAATCCACGTACAGATATTGGCAAGGCCGCTTTTCATATCAGGTATCAGCCCCTAGCTGACTAGTTCACGTTATAACCGGAGATAACCACCTTCGGGGTCTCGCCTCTTGTATCGACATCTTTCCAATGAATGTTGATCTCTTTCTTCTCGCCCGGAAGCAAGGAGAAATAGTTGTCGCTATAGAACATCGGGAGGAATTGCTCGCCATCCTTCTCGCCCACTACATTCACACGGATCATCAGAGCCGGGGTGGATGAAGTGTTCTCCAAGGTAGCAGTAGCGGTCCAAGTACCGTCATTACCCTTATTGGTTGCCACGTTGGATCGTAAAGTAACCTTTGGCAGCTCACGCAAAGCTTGGTAGTTGCCTTCCTCTACGCCACGCAGATAGAAGTTATCCGATACGATCTTGCCGTTCTCGGTCAATGTAAGCTTCACGAAATGAGTATTAGACACACTAGCGGGAAAATCTAATTTCATACATCTATTTGTCGTATCCTCCTTGCTGTCCACGGATACCTCGTTTTCCCACGAGATAGAACCGTCCATATTGATGATTTGAGCCTTCGCCGTCAAGCCATCACGTACGCCGGCGCTATAGTTCACTACCTCGATCTCGTCCGTCACCGGATTCCATTGGATATGCAAAGGCTCGGAAGCTTTCTTACAGCCAAAATAAGCGGCGGTAGGCTCGAAATAATAGTCATAGGTCTGCCATACCATAGAAGGCCATGCCGGATGCGTCATCCACAGCAATAATCCCTTACGGTTCAAGCTTCTCGATTCGAACATACCCCGGTAACCATCATAGTTTACCCACTGAGCCAGATCAGCGAATTCCTTGGCGTTGTTCGGCTTGCCGAAGCCCTTTTCGATGATAGCGTTGAAAGAAGCGCAAGACTGGGCGCCTTCCATCGTATAATCGTGCTGTCCCCATTGAGCGTTTTGCGGCCAAAAGGCATCCGGAGAGAAGGTACGAACCAAGCTCTCGTAATTCATCACGTTAGGCATACCCCGCTCGCTATGGAACTTATCGCTACCACTCTTCAAGCTAAAGTATTCCTTAACCGGAAGCGCACGGTACGGGCCATGGCCACTTACCACCTCATCCGCCGAGCTGGAGATATAATGTAAGCCCGGATGATCCTCTTTCACGATACGGCGTAAAGCCTTGTCGATCTGCTCCGGCGGGAAGCCCTCGTTGCGCCCGCAATAAATACCGATAGAGGCATGGTTGCGAAAACGTTTCACGTAATCCTCCGCGTTGGCGATAAACATCTCCGGGTCATAAGGATCAGGTCCGTCGGAAGGATTCGCCAACCAGAAATCTTGCCAGATCATGATACCATGACGGTCGCAAGCCTCATACAACTCCTTGTCGCCGATCTGCCCTACCCAGTTACGCATAATCGTAAAGTTCATATCGGCATGGTAAGCCACGGCGATGTCGTACTCACGACCCCGGTAATTCAGATTAGACTCACCGAATCCCCAGTTACCGCCACGTCCGATAAAACGACGGCCGTTGATAAAGAGACTCAAGATGCTATTATTCTCGTTGAAAGTCATTTGTCGGATACCTACCTTGAAATCCTCAGAGTCGGATACCTTATCGCCTACCTTAAAGGTGAAATTAGCGTCGTATAAATAAGGAGAACCGTATCCTTTAGGCCACCACAGACGCGGGTTCTGGACCTTCAATTGACTGAAGCTATTTGGGTTGAAAGTAACTGTCTTCTCCTCGCCTGCGGCCAATTCTACCGGTTGCTCGAAAGTGATATCGCCGATCTTTCCTGTCAATACACCCTTTACAGGAGCGGCATCATGGTTCTTCACGATCACTTCCGGAGTCAAGGTAGCGGAAGTCGTATCCGGCAACGGCAATACAACCTGTACGAACGGGTCTTGAATCGTTACCTTGCCTGTAGAAGTCAAGTACACGTCATTCCAGATACCGATATTACGACCACGGATCGTCGAGATCCAGTCCCAACCGATCGTAGCATGGAAGGTCGGGTTATCAGCGCCTAAGATACCACCGTTGAAATCCGTATTCTTCTCACATTTCTCCTTGATAGCGCCGATATGCTCATTCTTGATGATCTCCACCGCAACAACATTCTTACCCGGTACGACCACATCTGTCACGTCGAATACACCCCGGATAAACGCTCCCTTGATACGGCCGATCTTTTTACCGTTCACAAATACATTGGCCTTCCAGTTGATGCCATCGAAATTCAAGAACAAACGGTCTTGCTTGAATCCTTCGGGTACCTCAAACTCATCCCTATACCAGAAATTAGAGTTGAAGAATGACTCGGATATCTGCATCAGGTTATCCGCATAATTCGGATTCGGGATAGCTCCGATATTCTTATAACTGCTCAATACCGTTCCCGGCACGGTCGCCACGATCCAATTTTCCGGAGAGAAAGAAGGTTTCGATATTTCCTCGCCGGAAGCGGTTACTTCGGAAGCTCGTTGTACTTTCCAGTTTCCGCCCGATAAACGGATCTCGTCTTTTGTAGCAGCCGGAGCAGCGGCTGGTTGGGCAAGCAAGCCACCTTTACCCATCACCTCTATCTCGCTTAAGATATAGCGTACGTCATTAGCCGGTTGCTCCATCCATACCCGTACGTAGCGGCCTTTTCCTTTTAGCTTGATCTCATCCAAATTGGCTTCCCCGCCCGGAAGATTAGCTATATCAACCCACTGTTTCGCATCATCGGAAACTTGAATCTTACCCTTGATCGCTTTATTGATCCAATGTAATTTTACTTTGTCGAATTCGGATTGGCTACCCAAGTCCACATAGACCCACTCCTCTCCTGTCGTGGCGCTCATCCAAGCGCTATTAAAGAATTTGGAAGGAAGCAAATCTATCAATTTATCTTGGTTATAGAAATTCATCTCGAAGAATGCCCAATAAGCGGCACCTTCCATTTTCAATCGCATCCGATAATAAGCGTACTCACCCGGTTGATCGAACGTCAATGTCTCATTCAACATCCGAGTGGGCAACGTACCCGGATCCCAGCTATTCTTGTTCGGGTCCGAATGGGCTTTATATTTGCTGGCCTTACCCGGCATACCTTTACCCTTTAAGGCTGCCAATTCCGTCCAAGTATTCCCATCATTCGATCCCTCGCAAATAATCTCATACCCGTCCTTGACCTTATTCTCGTCATAAGCCACGCTACCGCGGAATTGCACCTTGTCGGCTTTCTCTTTCCAGTTATTTAGCGTGAACAGGAAATAGGCATCCTCGCCTGTAACTGCGTTGCGAGAATAAGGACCTTGATCGATCATCCACTCACGCTCACGACGAGCGATATCCCCATTTTGCGTGGAGAGATCGAGATACTGAGGTTGTTTATCGCTAATAACACCATCCGTCACCAGTTGAGCCGTTAGATTGTAATCATAACTGGAGGAGTTGTAAGCGCTACGCAAAAGAGCTATGTTACGATACGTGGAATAATCCGGACGTAATGAAGGGGAGAAGTCCTCTCCCGGATCTCCCGGATATGAACCGATACCTCTAGTATAATAATCCGACCGATCGAAAGATTCTATCGGAACACCACTCTGCCCACATCCTCCTAGCAATGCGGAGATTACTATCGCTCCACAGAGCGTCAAAAGTCGAGGCAATTTTTTCTTTTTACTCAATGTTCTCATACTACTTATTGTGTTTCTCTAAATTAGTTAGTTTAATAAGATACCGTCACGTTAAAACCCTCTTTCCGGGCCCTCTCCGCAATCGCATCTAATTCTTCTTTGGTAGCTTTTTTCAAAGCTTTAACCGGGGTCTCCCTATCTATCGTATAAATCATGACTTGTTTCGGACGGATTTGTTTTAAGGCGGAAATCCAGCCTGCTATCTCCTCTTCCGTCATGTTATTAACCGATTCCCCGTTTACTTCCCCTTTCAAGAACATGGTCTGTATAATCAAATTCCCGTTAAAACGGCATAATTGCTTTAATAAAAACTCGAAATTAAACACTGGGGAATTAGGTGCGTCTATCTGCCGGATACGACTGTCTAATACAGAATCCAGTTTCAATATGTTATCCTCTATTTTATTCAAGGCTTGAAAGACTTCCTCTTTATGGAGCATCGTAGAGTTAGAAAGTACGGCGATTTTAGCGTCAGGGAAAAACCGATCCCGGATAACGATCGTATCATCAATGATTCCACCGAATTCCGGATGTATCGTAGGCTCTCCGTTTCCGGCGAACGTAATTACATCCGGAGCGATCCCTTCCGCTTTCATAGAACTTAGTTTTTGCTCCAAGGCTTCCCTCACTTCCGTACGAGTAGGCAGTTTACTATGAATCCTATGATTCTCATTCAATCCGCATTCGCAATAAATGCAATTAAAAGAGCATAATTTCCCGTCTGTAGGAAGTAAATTCATCCCTAAAGAGACACCTAGACGCCGACTATGTATCGGGCCAAATACGATTTTATCAAAAAGAATTGTAGACATAGCGCTGTTTGTTTTTACCCACGCAAATCTACTCTAAAATTTCCAGCGAAGCAAAGCATAAAGATCTGTTTTATCAGAACCGCTTATCTCCTCCGTATCAGTACCTATCAAATCCCTGTCCCAATAATGGGTGTGAGCTAGTTTAGCGGATAAAGATAAACGTTTCCAAATATCCAAACGAAAGGTGAAAGCGAACCGTATCCCATTGCCATAAAAAGAAGGCATATTAAAGGCATACAATATATTCTTCTCATACGAACTGATCCGGCTATTGTAACCATCCGTATGAAACCACGCTAGATAACCATCCAGTTGAAGAGGTAGGGTAGTGGGTTTCCAACCTATACTTTGGGAGATCATCACCCCTTTATTAAGTTCCTTGGTAGGCTCATCGAATAGAATACCATCTAAGGAAGTCTTAAAAATAAAAGGAGAAGAAAAGTTATAAACCTGTTGAAAACGAATACGATGTTGTCTATACGGATTGATTATCAACAAATTATCATTTTCAAATATTCCATTCTTTTCTTTTTGCCGGTATTTATAACGAAGATAAGTTGAATAGTTTCTACTAGGGGTATAATCTATCTGAGCCATATATTCCTGTCCTCCAGAAGGAGCGTCTATCCCGTATTTCAACCAAGGGAAACGGAATAAGTCCGCATAAACGGATAATTTCCAGCGGGCAATCGGGGTTAATTGCAATCCCATATAAACCCCTTGCTCGTTCTGAATCGTAGAGCCTTGCGAGAAAGCGTTCCCAAATAAAGCTTGATAACGGCGATCGTAATAGCGGTATAATACCAAGAAAGATATGTAGGAGGCAGGTATTAATTGCAAGGCATTCAAGGTAGAAACAGCTCCGTTTTTCGAAAGAGCGGTCTCGCCATAAAACTTGATACGATTCGTTTTCAACATATAGTCAACACCCATGTTGAAATTATTGTAACCTCTGAAATAGAACAGGTTATAAGGTTTTGGATCGGGATCCATCTTAAACTTACCGAACGAATAAGAGAGAGTCGTTAAACCGATATGAAAATGAGGCGTAGCATAACGGATATTTCCTCCATATACTTGCATCGTTATCGTTTTCTTCTTTTCCCAATCCCGTTGCAAGCGGTGAAGTCCGTCTGTTTTCAATGAGGTGAATGTCAAGCTATCTACGGCCGCATCCATTTTCCGGTACGAATAGAAAACACTTATATCCAAGTTTCTAATCGTAATTGTGCCGGCTACTCCTCGGAAGAAATCCTGCTCATTGGTGGAAAAGTGCCTACGGAAGCCGTTTGTCCTTCGCTCCGCTTGAGCGACTACTGCCGTACGGCTAGGGGAAAAGTCATTGCTAATCACCAAACCTTGTCCGAAAGACATCTTGTAATCCCCTATAGCCAAGCTTTTTAACCAGTTGATATCTTTTAGGAATAGATGTGCGGAATAAAAGTCATATCCTTTATGATATGCGTTCCAAAAAGGTTCGCCCGCATCTTTCTCGGCTACGAAGCCTGCTTGTAAACGATCCTCGAAAGTATAGGAATAACGTAAGGAGTGATAGAAAGGTTCTCCTCTATATTTACGATTCGGATATAACGAAAGTATGCTGTCCGTTTGTTCACCATATCCCTTTTTCTGTTGAAAACATTGATCATACCTGATTTGTAATTCATTACGACCATATTTCAACAGGTTCTTAACCGTAAGCAACCGTTTTTCAACATGATTATCACCTATATAAACAAATGGAAGGAGAAGAGATATCGTCTGAAAATCGATATCCTCTATATTCTTCAACTCATAGATGCTAACCATATTTCCGTATCGTTTCCGATAGGAGAGGAGCTGCTCAATTTGGCGATCGGATAGAAAAGGTAATCGCTTCAGTTGCTCTTCCGTCACGGCATTCAAATCAAAAGGATGCTCAGTTAAATAAGATAAATCGGCATACAAACTTTCGATACGTTCCGTATCCTCGGTTTCCAAGGCTAGTTCCTCTACATACTCCATCCACTTATCAACAGAATATTCTATTTGAGAATTAGCGTAATAACTATTTATCAACAGGATTATCGACAAGATTATAAACAATCGTTTCATAGCTAAGTATCATTTAAAAAGAGAATGATAAACCAAGACCGGTACTCATCCCTAAAATCGGATGGTAAATAGAGGCTACATCTATCGTAAAGCAAGAAAAGTTATAACCAATTCCTAAAGAGGGTAGGAGAGGAGCAGTCTGTATTCCGGCACGAATAAAAAAAGAATCGAAAGCGGTGTATTCAAGACCCAAGTTCCCAACAACTAGGTTTTCATTTTCCGTTCCTACACTTCCTATAATTAACAGACTGTTTATAATCTCCCATTGAAAACTTATTTGAATTAAGTAATAATTAAAATCTTCTATTTCAATATCTTTATCTCCTATAGAAACAGATGGTAAATTCATTATTAACATTCCTATTAACAACTTATCAATAGGAGAGAAAGTGATTCCAATGTCTGTTGACAGTCTGGATCTTGTATTTTCCGATAGATCAGTTTGCAAGAAACTATAGTGAACTCCAAGCCCTAACGCCCATTGATCCCCCAAGCGTTTTCCTCCCAGCACACGAACCATCATTTCTCTATATCCGTCAAACCCGAAAACAGAGATATCAACACCTGCGGATAATAGTTGATTCGGATAATAAAAACTACCGGACATCGTACCCAGTTCTTTCAACGTATACCGATTAAAATACTCTAAATGAATAGATTTTTTCTCTTTATCGACAATAAGAGCCGGATTGAATAAAACAGATTGTGTCGCTACATTCCCTCCCATCCCCGCGCTGCGAACATCCGGTAAACGTAAGTTATCAACACCATGTACATACAATGAAAATAGCCCTGTGAACAAGGATAACAATAGATATTTCATAGTTAAGATTTTGTATGGTTTCTACTCCTGCATCCGGTACGCTTCTTTGGCTTTCACCACTACATTATTGATAAAATTATTCCCTTTGGCATATCCTAATAGGGGTTGTAACTCTCTGGTACTCCAGCATTCTATGCCTTCTACCTCACATGAAATGGATTCGAATTTTCCGAATAAGGCGGTAATATCTTCTTTCTTCATAGTTAATATATGCTTAAGTTGTTGTCAATTGCGCAAATGTAATGTTTTATATTCATTTAGCAAGTTATTAACAGATAAATGATGCTGAGAATCACGTAGTATTTATATTTTCGCGGTATATGATACGAAAAGGGATATATTGTGTTTTGGCTCTACTCGCTTTCTCTAGCTTTAAAGGGAGGGCGCAGACGGTAAAGACAAATATTGTTCCGGAAGGTTATCAGAAAGCTCAGCTGTATGAAGGTGATACAATGGCTGTCGTCAACCTTCGGGAAGTTTTCATATATCCTCAAGTTAAGTTTAAGAATAAGCGTGAACAAGCGAAGTACAATAAGTTGGTACGAGACGTAAAGCGTACTTTGCCCTATGCCAAGATGGTGTATGATACATTGATAGAGACCTACGAATACATGGAAACCTTACCGAATGACAAGGCTCGCCAAGCCCACTTGAAACGGATGGAGAAAGAGTTGTTCGCCCAATATAAACCGGAACTAAAAAAATTATCCTTCTCGCAAGGTAAGCTACTTATCAAACTGATCGATAGGGAATGTAATCAATCCAGTTACAATTTACTGAAAGCCTACCTGGGAAGTTTCCGTGCGGGCTTTTGGAATTTCTTCGCCGGCATGTTCGGAGCCAGCCTCAAATCGGAATACGACCCGAAAGGTAAAGATGCCATGACCGAACGGGTCGTCGTATTGGTTGAGAATGGTTTAATCTGATAGCTGCTTGAAGAAATCCCAGATTACGATACCGGTAGTAACCGATACGTTCAAGGAATGCTTTGTACCATATTGAGGTATTTCAATACATATATCACAGTTATCAACCACATTTTGTTGAACTCCTTTTACCTCGTTACCCATGACGATAGCGTATTTCTTTGTCTTGTCTAACTGCAAGTTATCTAACATGACACTACCTTCCGCTTGCTCTACGGCACATACCGTATACCCCTCTCGACGCAATTTATCAACAGCCTCCGGGGTATCTTTGAAATATTCCCAATCTACGGTTTCTTCCGCTCCTAAGGCAGTCTTATGGATCTCCGCATTCGGAGGACAAGCCGTAATGCCACAAAGATAAATAGCCTCTACCCGGAAAGCATCGGAGGTACGGAATACGGAACCCACGTTGTTAAGACTTCTAATATGGTCTAAGACAACGATTAAAGGTATCTTCTTACTTTCCTTAAAAGCCTCGGGAGTCAGGCGGTTCAATTCGGTTACTTTTAATTTTCGCATAACAAATATCTTTGACCGCAAAAGTAGCGAATATCCGTGGATATGCCGTTGAAAAGCTATTAATAAGTAGTGGACATAAAATGAAAAATAGTTCTTGCTTTATTCAAATACTTGTCCATACCCCCCTCTTTCTCAAATTAGCAAATGAATAAGCTACTTATTTATTACGCACTATCAACAGCCCTTATACACCTATTGACAACCTCGCAGGAGGATCTATTTTTTCACAATCAAGGTTGTCAACAATAAACAGCTAGATATTCATAAAGTCTATAACTATAAGAATTACAATCTATAAATAGACATCCATACTGTTGGTATCCTTTTGATAAGCCGTTCACAAACCTTAATAAGTCAATAACCAAAGATTGTAACAAAAATGTATTAACCATTTCAACAGCCTATCATATCCATCATATTTATTTTTAAAATTAAAGATTAATAAGAATATAATATAATGATTGTGGATAACTCCTGAGGGTTCATGGTAGCTCATCCATCGATGGCAAAGATAAGAATCTTTCTTGTTATTTCTATAAATGAAGAAAGTTTATACCTTTGTGCTTTGTGAACAATAGGTTAATAAACTAGATAAAATAAAGATTATCAGTAATACTTTCTGTGGATAATATTGTTTATATATAGTGAAAGCCCTATTGGGAGCAGTAGAAACAGGAATCATTAATATATAAGGCTATGTTGACAAACCAATCAATCGGGTACATGGATGCGCCCGTTCCTAAGGATTTAGACCTTAAGGAAGCGATCGACAAGTTACGTAAGGAGAAGAATGCGGTTATATTGGCGCATTACTATCAAACTGGCGATATACAGGATATAGCGGACTATGTGGGAGACAGTCTGGCCTTGGCGCAATGGGCGGCTAAGACGAAGGCGGATATCATCGTGCTTTGCGGGGTTCACTTTATGGGAGAGACAGCGAAGATCCTTTGTCCGGATAAGAAAGTGCTGGTACCGGACTTGAATGCCGGTTGCTCCTTGGCGGATAGTTGTCCGGCTCCGGAGTTCGCCGAGTTCGTCAAGCAACATCCCGGTCATACGGTAATCTCTTACGTGAATACGACTGCCGCCGTGAAAGCGGTCACGGATGTGGTAGTTACTTCCACGAACGCCCGTCAGATCGTGGAGAGCTTCCCGGAAGGTACACCGATAATTTTCGGCCCGGATCGTAACTTGGGTAATTATATCAATAGCATCACGGGACGTAATATGTTGCTTTGGGATGGCGCTTGCCATGTGCATGAGCAATTCTCGTTGGAGAAGATCTTATTTTTGAAGAAGAAGTACCCGAACGCGGAAGTGATCACCCATCCGGAATGCAAGCAGCCGGTTATACAGGTCTCAGATTTTGTAGGATCGACCGCGGCCTTGCTGAAGCATACCATTAAGTCCGACGCGAAACAATTCATTGTAGCGACGGAAAGTGGCGTTATTCACGAGATGCGTAAGCAGAGTCCGGATAAGGAGTTCATCCCGGCTCCTCCGAACGACAGCACTTGCGCTTGCAACGAATGTAATTTCATGCGCTTGAACACGATGGAGAAGCTATATAATTGCTTGAAGTTCGAGATGCCGGAGATATTCGTGGACGAGGAGGTACAGAAGAAAGCGATCAAACCGATCAAGAAGATGCTGGAGATCTCTGAGAAGCTGGGACTCTGATTCATACAAATGCGGTATCGATCTCAATGGATAGACCGGACTTGGGTGATATAAAATCTAAGCCCGGTCTATCATATATAAATAATCAAAATTATCTACAATATCTACAACTATCCTTATAATCATTTGAATCTAAAATATTTATCCTATTGTTGTAGATAGGAAAACATCTACAATAGTAAGTCTTTATCTACCATCATTTTCCGTTTTTAGTAAGTGTCTTTGCCATGCCGTCGAAGGAATTTTCTACACTCTACGTATGTAATCAGTCCGTTTTTCTTCCTTTCTTTATATAGATAAAATGTTAATATATAAGTATTTGTGGTTTTTTATGGTATAAAACAAAAGTTTTCCCCATATAAAACTTTTGTTTTCATAGAAGGAAACTTCTGTTTTCTATAGGGGAAACTTTTGTTTCCCTAGGGAGAAACCATTTGCTTCGCTACCCGAACCTGAGCGATCCCGGGAAAGAATATATCAAGAATGATCGCTATTAATTACCGTAACATGCTGAATTTAGTTACTTTTGCGTAGAAATCTAATTGTAATTCTCAATATCATGAAAAAGATAGGACTAATGTTGGCCTTATTATGGGTGATTTGCGCTCTCTCATGGGCTTCTTCTTCGGATGCCCGTATTAAGGGGCAGTTAATAGATGCCTCTACGAATCAAGTAATTAATTATGCGGATATCTTTCTGTTTACGATGGGAAGTGAGAAACCTTTGCAACAGACTTTTCCGGACGATCAAGGACGTTTCTCCTTTACTAAGATAGCCCCGGGTAGTTATGTGGTCATGGTTCGTTTGATGGGATATGATGTGTTGACAAGGAATGATATAACCTTGAATGCCTCGGCTCCGGTGGATTTAGGTAAGTTGATGATGAATCCCTTGGAGGTAGGCATCGCTGAGGTGGAGGTAGTGGCCGAGAAACGCCAATTGGTTTATAAGCTGGATAAGAAAGTGGTCGAGGCTTCCTCCAATATGATGGGAGGAGGCGGTTCCGCCGTGGACATATTGGAGAATACGCCTTCCATACGGGTAGATGCGGAAGGCGATGTCACTTTCCGTGGAAGCAGCGGCTTTTTGGTTTACATAGATGGTAAGCCGAGTGTCTTCTCGGGTACACAGGCTTTGGAGCAAGTCCCGGCCGGGCATATAGAGAATATAGAGATTATCACGACGCCCTCCGCCAAGCACGATACGGAAGGCGACGTGGGTATCATTAATATTATCACGAAGAAGCATTCCCAGCGGGGATTGAGCGGGATGGTGAATCTTTCGGGAAGTACATGGCTTTCCCGTCATGTCGATTTCTTGTTGGCACAGCAACATCAGCGTTCCCGTTGGTACGTCGGTGGACAATGGACGGATCGTATGCGCAAGAGTGATTTCGACCAAGAGAAGAAGACGGTCGTCGGCGATCAAACAACGACTTCGCATTCCGTCGGGCCTCGTACGGGAGACAGTTACCATTATACGCTGAAAGGCGGTTGGAGCTTGAATCTTCCCAAGACAACCATCGCGTTGGATCTGGAAGGGGGCTATGGCGGAAATAAGCGTAAGGGAGAGATGACTTATAAGGAAACCCGCTCGACGGCGGGCCGCTCTCCGGTGACGGAAGATTATCGAAGCATAGATGATTATGATAATGATGAGAATATAGGCTTGGGAAGTCTGGCGGTACAGCATAAGTTCAACGATAAGGGACACGAGCTTTCCGGTAGCACCTATTACAAATATGGCGGTCATGCCTTGGAATATTTCTTTAATGACTTGATGTCCTTGGAAGGACAACGCCAACAGGGGCACCGTGCTTATGAGGCCGAGCACCGGGAAACGATGCGTATCAATCTGGATTACGCCTTGCCTTTCGGGAAGGGAGGCAAGCTAGAGGCGGGTTACCAATATTATTCCTATCTGGAAGACGGCGATTACAATATGGAATGGTGGGACCCCGAGGGGCAGACGTTCTTTTGGCGTGACGATATCTACAATACGTTTTATTTTCAGGAAGGGGTGAATTCTATCTATACGATTCTTTCGCATACGTGGAAGAATTTAGAGGCGCAAGCGGGCGTTAGGGGAGAGCATACGCATACGGTCTTGCGAAGTTCCGTGGAGGGAGCGGACCGTACGAAGAACCGCTTTGAGTTTTTCCCATCGGTGCATTTGGGCTATACGTTCCCGAATGAGCATCGATTGTTGGCTTCCTATTCCCGTCGTACCACACGTCCGCAGCTTTTCTATATGGAGCCTTATATCACGTATCGCGACTTTTATACGGCCGAGATCGGTAATCCGGATATACGTCCGGAGTACATCAACTCCTTTGAAGTGAACTACCGGAAGAATTTCGGGGAAAATACGGTATCCGCCACCGCCTTTCATCGGTATCGGAAAGATAAGATCGAGCGATTGCGAGTTCCTTATTCAGCCGGTGTAACCTTGGATTCGATGGCGAACGTAGGACATGATTACTCGACGGGTATCGAGCTAAGCGTCAGCCTGCATCCGGTGCGCTGGTGGAATACCACGGTCAACGGAAACGTTTATCACTATAAGGTAAAGAACGAACAGGCCGCCGGTGGAAATACGACCTCAAGCACCAATTACGATATCCTATGGAACAACCTGTTTAATCTGGGAAAATACACTCGTATCCAGCTGGATGGTAGTTTTGTAGGCCCTTCCGTAACGACGCAAGGCCGCACGGACGCTTATTGGTACGCGAACGTAGCCGTCCGCCAGCAACTATGTAACCGAAAACTAACCGCCACCTTAGCTTTCCGGGATATTTTCCGTTCCGCCAAATATATCAGCGATATTCAAACGGCAGATTTACGCTCCTTGACACGTATTAAACCCAAATATCCACAAATCACATTGACATTGAGTTGGACATTTAATAGTTTCAAGGCTAAATCTACCCAAGCGAAAGAAGATCGCTCGGAGATGTTCGAGGGTATAAAGCATTAATTATATAAGGGAGTGTGTCTTAAAATCCATATCTACAAATCGTTTCGATATTTCCAGACACACTCCCTTGTTTTTATTTAATAACCATAATCTTGGTTACCACACTTTCTTTCGCTTCAGGTGTGGAAGAAAGCACCAGATAAACGCCACTAGCTACACGGTTGCCGTTTATGTTCCGGCAATTCCATGTAAGTTGTCCACCGGAAGACTTCGCTTGAAAGATAATGTTGCCATTCAAATCCGTTATTTTAACGTTGGAGTCCGTCATCAATCCCGTGATCGTGACTTGATCCGCATACTCCGGGCGTACAGGATTTGGATAAGCGTAGACTTCTGAATAATCGTCCTTGCCTTCACTAGCGTCCGACATATAAGAAATGATACCATTTTCCGTTCCGAAAAAAACTTCCCCGGTTTGATCGTTAATAGCGATACTGTTTATCTTATTGGAAAGTAGAGGAGAATTTTCGGTCGTGAAATTCTCTATGGTCTCACTTCCATCCTCATTTACTAAAAATACTCCGTTTCCTTCCGTACCTAACCATTTGCGATTACCTCCATCTACGGCGATGGCTGTTACTTTAGCGTTATCTAGGAAATAAGTAGGGATATCATCTTGAATGGATCGGATGATTCGGGTACAATACACATTTTCCGGGTCGTTTACCGCTTTATCCGGCACCGGACAAATTATAGGGCCTCTATTGGTTCCTATCCATATGGTACCGTTCTTATCCTCAACCATGCAGAAATAGCCACTGACAGAGATCGCTTCTCCTGTTGGCTTGTTCAGATTGAAACTTGTAATTTTATTTACTACATCATCAGAGGTATCATCTATAGTACCTTTATCATCGAAAACGATGATGCTTACATCTTCTCGCGGTATATTTATCCACTTATGGCCTTTGGAGGTAATCAATATTTTATCTACTAGAGACTGATTGTTAAGTATGTTATACTGATTGGCTTTTAATACGCTCCATGTACCATCATTTTTCAATATGTTGATGCAACTAGCTATGGCCGTATTTGTCATCCACAGATTACCCTTCTTATCATAGCACAGTCCTTCCACACGTGTATAATTTAAAGATGCGTCACTAGTAGCGGAGGCTAATGTGCTGTTCGTCCTATTATGCAGTTTCACGTACTCATTGTCTTTGAACTCATAAACCCCTTCTCCCCATGTAGACGCGAAGTAATGTGTCGGGTCGTTAGGATCAACGGCAATCGATGTGATGTCGGAGAAGCGGACTTTGCTCTTTTGTGCTATTTTCGTTTCATCGAAGTTGGTCCATTTCCCGTTTTCGTAAACCATCAATGTGCCGGGGCGTTCTTTTCTGTTCGTCCATCGTCCACCACCGGCTACCAATAACTTGCCTTGTTGAAAAGTCATGAAGTCGCAATAATTACGTTTCGGACTATCTTCTAAAGAAATCAACTGAGAGGCAAATACTTCCATTTGGTTTCCTTTCAGCTTCATACCTACTAGTCCATCCGATCCGGAAGCGACCCAATAGGTATTGGATGTATTTTGGCAGGATATGTCATTTGTCGTACCCGTAGCTACTTGTGTTTTTTGCGATAGTGAAGAACATATGTAGGTATTGGTATTTGTATATGCGAGAAGCTTATCTCTTTGAACCGTTATGTTGTTTATATCACTATCTATACATAAGTTTTGAATCGCGTTATTTGAATCTTGGTAATAAACTCCTTTTTTCTTTACGAAAAAGCAAAGCGTATTTTGAAACAACCCGATCTTCGCAATATCGTCCTCATTAAATTTATCCGTGTTAAGTGAGATCTTTTTCCAATTATTCGCGTCTAATAAATTATCATTCGTAGAAGCGGATAATAATCCCTCTGATGTAGCGGCATGGATAGAATTACCTTTGATACATACGGATCTTACTATTTTATTAAGTCTGTAAGTATCCGTAATCTCATTTTTACGCATATTGACTACGACAATACCAAAATTCATGGATAAATAAGCGTACTCTTTGTAAAAATAGATCGAATTAACCGTTTGATCTTGTATGTTTGTGCTGGTTTGTATATAAGGGATATTATAAATACCAACATCGCTCAATAAATCGATATTACCACTACTATAAATGATTAACAAGGTCTTGGTCTCTTGGTTATAATCTATATGGGTAATGCCGTTATCGCTTAATCCATTTTGACGGGAATAAAATTTTAAACTCTGGTCTTCCTTACCGTAGCTATATAAGGAACCATTTGCTACGGCGAAAACAGTGTTGTTAGCTTCCGTCACGTTTGTCGTACTGTAGTAAGACAGGTACGGAGTCCAAGTTCCGACACCTTGTGCTTGGATAATTTGTGTCAAAGCACATAATAGTAAGTATATGGATAAGATACGTTTCATATTTATCAAGATAAGGAAGATAAAAATTCAGCCAATTTATGTACGGCAAGAGCACGATGGCTGATCGTGTTCTTTATATCATCGCCAAGCTCGGCAAATGTTTGTGTATAACCATCCGGCATAAAGATAGGATCGTATCCAAAACCGGATTCACCTTTTTTCTCAGCGGTGATAACACCATTAATGATTCCATCGAACAAATATTCCTTACCATCCAGAATCAAGGCTATTACAGTACGGAAACGAGCCTTTCGATTTTCTTTTCCTTCCATCTCGCAAAGCAATTTCCGCATATTGGCCTGTGCGTCATGTCCTGGTCCGGCGTAACGTGCGGAATATACACCCGGAGCGTTATTTAATGCTTCTACCTCAAGTCCGGTATCATCGGCAAAACAATCGAAGCCGTAGTGTTCTTTTATATATCGAGCTTTAAGCAAGGCGTTTCCTTCCAAAGTATCAGCTGTTTCAGGAATATCCTCCTGACAATTAATATCATGTAAATTAACTAATTCAAGGTTATCTCCAAGGATCTTCGAGACTTCTTGTAGTTTATGTGAGTTGTTTGTTGCGAAAACAAGTTTCTTTTTCATCTTTTACTTATTTTATTAAAAGTGAGTATCTTTGCATCGTACAAAGTAAATAAAAATATATGAACTCTCGTATTACTATCCAGCGGTTTGTAGCTGGTTGCCTATTTATAACGATAAATACCTTATTTTATTTTAAATACTTGTATAGAGTATCTTTAACTACAGGTTTAGTAGCGATGGGAGGATATATAACGTTTATATGTTTGTTATTTTTTTTGTATAAAAAGCAGAAACTTGTCATCCCTATATGGGCATGGATCGGATGTATGGGATTGCTCACCATTAGTAGCGGGTTTATATTTCATTTTATTCCAAAAGAAAGTTTGAGTGTAGATCGTTGGGAGATGATCCAATTATTTTGGGATTCGGTTTCTAATGGGATTTATCCATACGGGGTTCATAGTCCGGGTGGTAATTATCCGGGGCCTATGCCTTTTTATTTTATAATGGCCTATCCTTTTTATAAAGTGGGAGAGGTTGGATGGTTGACTATTGGCGGATTATGGCTGACTTTATGGTATTTTCAGAAAAGGCTTGATCGTAATAGCTTGGGATTATTAATGGTATTGCTTTTATCTTCCTTAGCTATCTATTGGGAGGTATTTTCCCGCAGTACGATTTATATTAACTCCTTATTATTTGGCTTATATTTATTTTGTTTGAAAGATTTACCCAAGCGTTCCGGCTTAAGTTTTTATGGATGGGCATTTATAGGCGGCATATTATTTTCTATGCGTATTGTGTTCGCTTTGCCCCTTATTATATGGGGTATGTATATTTGTTTGCGAAAAGAGATCGATATTGTGCGATTATTTAAATGGGGACTTTGTTTTATCGTCGCCTTTGTGTTAACTTTCCTTCCCTTTTATTGTATGGATCCATATACTTTTATACGATTAAATCCGTTTGTAACGCAGGGAGACGTATTATTGCCTTTCTCATATGTAGTTTGCTTTTTAGGGATAGCTTTTGTCTTACCCTTCTTTTGTAAGAAGTATTCGGACATATGTTTTTATAGTGGTTTGCTATTATTTATGACTATTTCGGGACATGTTGTATATGGATTGTATGATAATGGAATAAAGTCTTTTTTGACAAACGGAGCTGATATCTCTTATTACCTGTTTTGTTTTCCTTTTTTATTAGAAACTATTGTAAATAAAGACGAAGAATGATTGAAAATAAAGTGGTTACTGTCGTAATGCCTGCTTATAACGCCGAAAAGACGTTAGAACAAACTTATCAAGAGATTCCTTTTGATATAGTAGATCATGTGATTTTGGTGGATGACAAAAGCAATGATGAAACAGTAAAAAAAGCACGTGAGTTAGGTATTAAACATATTATTTCTCATGAGATAAATAAGGGATACGGGGGAAACCAAAAAACTTGCTATGATAAGGCACTTGAGTTGAAATCGGATATTGTGATTATGCTTCATCCAGATTATCAATATACACCTAAATTGATACATGCTATGACTTATGTGATTGCGGATGATGTCTATCAAGTAGTCTTTGGTTCGCGGATTTTAGGAAAAGGGGCTTTAAGAGGTGGAATGCCTATTTATAAATATATAAGTAATCGTGTACTTACATTGATACAAAATATATTAATGAATAATAAGTTATCTGAGTATCATACGGGATATAGGGCTTTTTCGTCTGAGGTCTTAAAATCCATTGATTATAAGAAATGTTCGGATAATTTTGTTTTTGATAATCAAGTAATCGCTCAGATATGTGATAAAGGTTATGAAATAGCCGAGGTTACTTGTCCTACAAAATATTTTCCTGAAGCTTCTTCTATTAAGTTATACAATAGTATGGTGTACGGATTGGGAGTATTAGGTGTAGCTTTTCAGTATTTTTTACATAAGGTGAGAATAAAAAAATATAGAATTTTGAAGTAGTATTTATATCACAAAAAAGAGCTGTTTTCTATTCAAAGCAGCTCTTTTTTGCATGAAACATTTAAGTCTTTATCTGATCGAACCCCTCACCGTATACTCCTCGGACGATACTTTGGGAGATGAACGCTTGGTGGTCTATCCGCTTCACGATCCGGAAGATGGAGACGGATT
Organism: Parabacteroides distasonis; assembly: GCF_004793765.1. Lineage (GTDB taxonomy): Bacteria > Bacteroidota > Bacteroidia > Bacteroidales > Tannerellaceae > Parabacteroides > Parabacteroides distasonis_A. The sequence continues at coordinate 44,030 of NZ_SRYM01000028.1, forward strand.
CGGATTTCTTGGCGAGTAGTACGACTACCTTGACGGGTTTGCGGGAATAACCGCCCTCGCCGTCCAGTATCGTGCAGCCGCGGCCTAACTCATGGATGATACGATCCGCTATCTCGTCGTACTTCTGGGAGAAGATAAGGAATTGTACGGATTGGCGGTTACCGTTCAATACCATGTCGAGTACGTAATTACTTATGACCATCTCTACAAAACCGAAAACAATCTTGTCCACGTTATGGAACAGGAAGAAAGAGGAACTAATGATGAAGAAATCGCAAAACAGAAGGATACGTCCGATCGATATATTCTTATATTTATTGATTACCGCACCAATAATATCCGTACCTCCGGTACTACCGTTTGCCGAGAATACCAATCCTAGTCCGGCACCGCACATGAACGCTCCTATTATGATACCCATAAACGGTTGGTCTTGCAGTATGGGTTGTCCTTTCAGCAACCATTCAAAGAAGGAGAGGGAAGCGGATAGTGAGAAAACTCCGAAAATAGTTTTTATCAAGAATTTTAGACCAAGGATCTTTAAGGCTACCACCAACAAGGCTACGTTGATGACAAAATAAGATACGGATACCGGGATCAATCCATTGGAAGCAAAGAAGATCAATGCGCAGATACCACTTACCCCACCTGTTACGATCTCGTTAGAGAGGATAAAGGCGTTGAATCCGAATCCGTATAATAAAGTTCCGAACAGGATCATTAGATAATCCTGTACGGAAAAATAGATTTTTGTGAATTTTAAGTTCATCCCACTACGATATTAACGATTTTGCCGGGAACGACAATTACCTTCTTAACAGTCTTGCCTTCCATCCATTTCGCTGAGTTCTCATGATTCAAAGCCGCTTTCTCGGCGTCCTCCTTAGAAATATCTGCCGGTAGCTCTAGGTTGTAGCGAGCTTTACCATTGAATGAGATCGCGTAAACAACGGATTTCTCCTTGAGATATTCTTCGTTGTGTTCCGGCCACTGAGCATCGCAGATGGTCGTATCATGTCCTAATTGATGCCATAGCTCTTCCGCTATATGAGGAGCGAACGGAGCCAATAAGGTGATCAGCGGCTCCAAGATGGCGCGCTTGCTGCATTTTAAGCTCGTTAACTCGTTCACGCAAATCATGAAGGCGCTAATGGACGTGTTGTATGAGAAATGCTCGATGTCGAACGTTACTTTCTTGATCAGCTTATGCAAGGATTTCAATTCGTCGGCCGTAGGCTCGGCATCGGTAACTTGTAGGGTATCCGTATTGCCGAAGAACAAACCCCAAAGCTTCTTTAAGAAACGGTGTACGCCGTCGATACCGTTCGTATCCCAAGGCTTGGATTGCTCCAGCGGGCCTAGGAACATCTCGTACAAACGTAGGGTATCGGCACCATATTTCTCAACGATCATATCCGGGTTCACTACGTTGAACATGGATTTGGACATCTTCTCGACTGCCCATCCGCAGATATATTTACCATCTTCCAATACGAACTCCGCATCGTTGTATTCCGGACGCCAGTTCTTGAAAACCTCTATATCTAACAGGTCGTTAGATACGATATTTACGTCTACGTGGATAGGGGTGACCTCGTATTGGTCTTTCAAGTTCAAGGAAACGAATTTATTGGTTCCGTTGATGCGGTACACGAAGTTCGACCGTCCTTGGATCATACCTTGGTTGATCAATTTCTTGAACGGCTCTTCCTCGCAAACGATACCCAAGTCGAATAAGAACTTATTCCAGAAACGGCTGTAGATCAAGTGGCCGGTAGCGTGTTCCGTACCACCGATATATAAATCCACGTTTCTCCAATATTCATCCACGTCTTTAGCGACCAAGGCTTTATCATTACGCGGGTCCATATAGCGCAAATAATAAGCGGAAGAACCGGCGAAGCCCGGCATCGTACAAAGTTCCAGCGGGAAGATCGTCTGGTTATCGATCTTTAATACCTCGGTGACTTTTTGGTTTACCGTGTCCCAAGCCCATTTAACGGCGTGTCCTAATGGAGGCTCGCCCGTCTCGGTAGGCAAGAATTTATCTACTTCCGGCAGTAACAGGGGCAGACATTCTTCCGGCAACATCTGAGGCATGCCATCGGCGTCGTAATATACCGGGAACGGTTCGCCCCAATAACGCTGGCGGCTGAAGATAGCGTCGCGCAAGCGGTAGTTTATCTTCACACGTCCCAGATCGTGATCTTTTACGTATTTCTTGGTAGCGGCTATCGCTTCCTTGATCGTCAGTCCGTTCAAGGAAAGATCGCAATAAGGAGTAATGTCGGCTCTCGGAGAATTGCATACGATACCTTCCTTGGCATCGAAACTTTCCTCGCTTACGTCGCAACCTTCCACCAACGGACGGATTTCCAGTCCGAAATGCTTCGCGAAAGCGTAGTCGCGGCTATCGTGCGCCGGAACCGCCATGATCGCTCCCGTACCGTAGCCGGCCAATACATAGTCGCTGATCCAGATGGGAACCGCCTCGCCCGTAAACGGGTTAATAGCGTAGGAACCACTGAATACACCGGTTACCTGACGGTCGGCGATGCGCTCGCGCTCGGTACGTTTCTTGGTGCGATCTAGGTAAGCGTCTACTTCCGCTTTTTGGTCTGCCGTAGTTAATTGTTGAACCAATTCGCTTTCCGGAGCTAATACCATGAAGGTAACACCAAACATCGTATCGGCACGGGTCGTAAAGATCGTGAATTCCCTGTCGCTGTCTTTTACCTTGAAGCGAACCTCGGCACCTTCGCTGCGTCCGATCCAGTTCTTTTGGGTCTCTTTCAAGGAATCCGTCCAGTCGATCGTATCCAATCCGTCCAACAGGCGTTGCGCGTAAGCGGATACACGTAAGCACCATTGGCGCATGATCTTTTGTTCCACCGGATAGCCTCCACGCTCGGAAACACCGTTCACGACCTCATCATTCGCTAATACGGTACCCAAGGCGGCACACCAGTTTACCATGGTCTCGCCACGATAAGCGATCCGGTAGTTGAGTAATATCTCTTGTTTTTCTTTATCGCTCTTGGCTTTCCATTCCTCGGCGGTGAAACTAAGTTCCTCTCCGCAAGCTACGTTCAGACCTTCCGTACCACTTGTCTCGAAGGCTTGTATCAACTCGCTGATCGGGCGGGCTTGCTTCTCGTCGTTGCAGTAGTAGCTGTTGAACATCCGGATGAAGGCCCATTGCGTCCATTTGTAATATTCGGGATCACAGGTACGGATCTCACGGCTCCAATCGTAGCAGAAACCGATCTTTTCCAATTGCTCCCGATAACGGGCTATATTATTTTTTGTCGTGATCTCCGGATGTTGTCCGGTCTGGATGGCGTATTGCTCTGCGGGCAATCCGTAAGCGTCGTAACCCATCGGGTGCAATACGTTAAAACCTTGCAAACGTTTGAAACGCGAATAAATATCAGAAGCTATATAACCGAGCGGGTGGCCAACGTGCAATCCCGCACCGGAAGGATAGGGGAACATGTCCAATACATAGTATTTAGGCTTATTCGTGTCTTTTTCGACTTTATAAACCTTTTCGGCAATCCAGTAGTCGTGCCACTTCTTCTCAATCTCTCTGAAATTGTACTCCATGATCGTTTATCGTTTTTGTATCGTTTTCTATTTAAGGCCACAAAGTTAGTGAATTTATTTATTTTATATGAGTTATTTACATGAACTGTTTATTTCACGTAACCAATCCGGGGGCGAGATTGATTCTCGGTTCTTTTCGCTTGTAACTCAGCGAGTGACAGATTGATTAGCTCAAGTTGCGTACGGGTATCTTCGTGTTTAAGATACTGCTGAGCATCGCTACTCCTAATTCTGTAAATGCGTAAGGATTACGTCTTAGTCCCATTTTTATAGAATTGGACATCACAATTTGTGATTTCCAATTATCTACTTCCTCATTTGTTAGTTGAAACATGAAATCATCGGGAGCACACTACTAAGCATAGCCACCCCTAATTCCGTGAAAGCAAAAGGTTTATATTTGAAATTACTACCTCTTCCTTTATTCAAGATACCAAATTGGCATCTTGAAAGTTCCTCCTTGGTTAACTCAAACATGAAATCATCTCCTTCAAAGCGTTCTATATTACGTCTGACCGCACGTTTCAATTGGGCTGTTTCCGTTCCATACATTTCCGCCAGATCAAAATCCAGCATGACTTTCATACCTCTGATCTCGTGAATCTTGTTTTGTATCGTTTGTAATTCCATAGTGAAGATTTTAGTTTAATATTATGGTCGCAAAGGTTTGTAAAATAATTGAGATAAGCAATAAGCTAGTTGGATATTTATGATTGGTTGCATTTGTAAGTTGTACAATGAATTATTGCTGATCCGGCTTATTGTCTATTTTTTATGTGTTCTTATTTTCCTTATAAGATTTCCGGGAAAAACACGTACGTGATTTATGAAAAACACGTACGACTTTTCGGAAAAACATGTACGTGTTTTACGGAAAACATGATGATGTTTTTATATCACTGATATTCATGTATATATAACTTGATACCTTTGCATGGACTTATTGTGTGTTTTTTCTTCTTGTATTTGTTATTTTGTTGTTCTATCGTTTGTTTATGAATTAAAAATATTTAATTTTGCTTATCTATAATAAAGGATGAAGTCATTTATATATATACTATTAACTTCCTTGACTTTCCTTGTGGTAGGATGCCAAAATGAATCTGAGGAAATCCGTTTGATCAATCAGGCGGAACGCCTGTTTGATGCCTATCCGGATAGCGTAATCACTACATTGGATTCCATTCCGCTCCCGGAAGAGATGAGTCCCCGTCTGGTAGCCCGTTGGTGTATGTTATACGCACGTGCCGCCGATAAAATAGAGGACGAGATGCCTTATACGAACCAGCTTGAGATCGCCTTGAAATACTATCAAAAGAAAAAGATGCGGGAAGAGGAGGCTGAGATCGGCCTTTATCTGGGGCGTTCGTATGTGGAGGATAAGGAGTACGAGAAGGCAATGAGGGCTTACTCCGATGCGCTGAAAGTAGCGTTGGCGATTAAGAACTATAATCGTGCCGGGTATATTTGTAGTTATATGGGGGATTTGTATGAGGTAGATGAGCGTTTTATGTTATCCGCTAAAAGGTATCAGGAAAGTGGTGGATATTTTCGGTTAGCAAATAATATCAAAAGTTATATACGTGCATTTGTAAATGAGGGAAATATCTATATGATCGCTGATTCAAGCCATTTAGCTCTGACACCATTGAAACAAGCTGAAGCGATAATGGATTCTTTAAATATGAATGAGGTTAAGGAGTATGTGTACAATGGTTTAGCTAATACATATAGTGCTTTAGAAAATTATGACTTGGCTGAATACTATGTATTACAATGTATAGAGATAGACTCGGAAAATGTAGCCTCATATTATTTGTTATTGGTTGATATTGAGGAAAAGCGAGGCAATTTAGATAAGGCGGAATATTACCTTCATAAGGTTCGTAATATATCTACTCATAATAGATTCATACCAGCTTCTATAGCTTATTATTCTTATATGATAAAAAGAGGACAAGGTGATTTGCAAAGTGCTTTGAATGATTATGAAAAATATGTTGAAGTAGAAGATTCTCTTATAAATGTAAGTAAATCTGTAGATATATATGATGCAGAGCAAAAATATGAGCGTTTGAAATTGCACAATGAAAATATAGAATTGGTTTTAAAGAATCAAAAGAGCTACCTGTTTATATTGCTTTTATTATTTGCTATTGCTTTACTTGTCATTTTCTATTTAATGGCATTGAGACGAAAAAATAGATCACTATTGAAACAACAAGAGGAAATAAATGATTTAAATCAAAATATATATCATTTGTCTATAGAATTGCGTGAGAAAGAAGAGCAATTGAAGTTGCAAGAAAATTCATTACATCTAGCAAAGGAGGAATTAGTATCCTATGAAAATATAAAAAAAGAAGTAGAGGATTTGAGACATAGATTAATCAATTTAAGAGAAATAAAGATTTTAAACTCTAGCTTAGCTCAAAAAATAAAGAGGATGTCTCAAACGGTTTGGTCGAAAGCTTCACAAGCGGTAATCGATGAGAAGATGTGGATTGATATAGAAGTGTTGATGGTGGAGGTATATCCTGATATTGTAAAGGCATTGAGAGACGCGGACCTATCTTTTTCGGAAATGCACCTTTGTTTTCTTACCTTATTCAAATTAGATACGAAAGCCATGTCCATACTTTTGAATATCAAGCCAACTTCCGTAGACAAAACACGCTTGCGGGTACGGAAAAAGTTACATTGGGAAG
>NZ_SRYM01000029.1 GCF_004793765.1 Parabacteroides distasonis
AATTGTTTCTTTTATCCTCGCCCCGGAATCCGTATATCGTAGTCCAAAGTCATACGTCTTTGACGGTATCGATCCGGAAAAATTCCTTTTCCTAATACTTGTACTACTTGTTGAATTATGTAAGTCTCTCAAAGAACTCTCTCTCGCTATCGTTTTGCGAACATGAATACAAAGATAAGTGCTTTTCTTTCAAACTTCCAAATTATCTCGGAACTTTTTTCAAGAAAAATTTGTTTCATTATTTCGGCATCTCCGTTCTCTCTCGAATGCGGGTACAAAAGTAATGCTATAAAACATAACATCCAAACTTTTTCGGCATTATTTTTCAAGGTTTTTCTCACGAGGGGGATTTCATACATTAATAATACGCAATATCCATTCTTGGCTCACGTGGCCCACCACGTGGCCTTATGTATCACCACACACACTTAAAAACAAGTGCTCCACAAGTACATTCGCACGTAATAAAAACGATAAAATGATCTTGGCCCCTCAAGGAAATCACACAAAAAACGGCTTTTAGCTCATGGAATCACGCAAAATGCACTTGGTTTTAATGCTTTCGGATCACGTAAATGTGAGTAAAAGCCTATTATATCGCCCCAAAGATTAAAAAGGGCTAAAAGAACAATACCATATAAACAACTGTATATCTATATTTTAAAGCATCAGAAAAATTCCCAGAAAAAATCCAGGGCGATTATTTACGTGGTTAAAGAAACTTTTAAAAAAAATAATATCATTACATCACTCTATAGACAGAGAGTATACACGTTGTTTACAGAAAAAGTTTTACAAACCATGTAAATAATCGCCTTAATCGCCCTGAACCATCCTCTACCAACTTATCCAGGATACAAAAAAGTCAATGGGACACGGCCGTAAAGTCATTGAGAAACCATCTCTATTCCATTGACTTTACCACCGTTTCCCATTGAGATACTATCGCAAACCAGACACTTCAAGGACGGAAACTCATTCCCCGAAAAGAAACTTACAATCCCGTTCGGCCGCCGGTCTCGTCCAATCCTGCGGGATCATTTGCCATTGGTTTAAAGGTTGTGGGCTAAGTACGCCCTTTTCCTTTATATATTGAATCATATAATAACGGAGGTCTTTATCGGTCGAATGAATGATACGACTCTTTAACTCGTCTTGGGGAATACCGGCCCCTTTCGTCAATAACTCACCTCCTCCATTACCTCGGTAAGAGTTGAGAGCTACTTTATACGTTTTATTCTCGTCGAAAGGCCTGTTATCCGCCATTTTCAAGATCGTAATCTTCTCACCCTCTGGTTTCGTTACGTCCACGGTGTAAATGATACCAGCTGCGGAGTCAAAGTTAAAACTGAAGTTGACGAATGAGACATAATTCTCCTGTCCTTTCTTTCTCTCTTTCAATAATAAGACATGATCGTCCGGAGATTTCATCCGGTTGGTCCACATAGCGTATGATTCCTCCAAGAAACCTTTGATCTCGGCTCCCGTCAAATTCATCGTATAAAGCATATTCTCATATTTGTAAAGACTGAACATATCGCTGATCGTGATATCCCCTTTATCTATTTTTGCGTCAAAGGATAACGGGGCGGCAAAAGAGACGTCCGCACCAGTCAACTCCAATTGTAAAGAGTGAATAAAATCAATAAAAGCGGATGGCCCAAAGTAAGCGGGACGGGTCGCGATACTCTCCGTAAAAGTTCCCACCTTCTCGGAGACAAAATCATTCACCGCTTTGTATTGCGGAGCGAATTTCTCCATAAACTCCTCGCTAGGCTCCAACTTATCCACATCCGTCAAAACACCCGATACTTGTTTATCCAAAACCTTTCCATGCTCCATCTTTAACACGACATCAACGGAACCGACTACACGCCCATTACTTGCCGGATTTATCAGTAACACGGAATCTCCCTCGATATTCGCCACCTTACCACAATACCGGCGATGATCATGCCCCATCATAACCACATCGAAGCCCGGAATGCGCTGGGCAACCTCCATCGACGCATCCTCACGGTACTGGCCAGACATGGTACGAGCCTCGTTTCCCGCATGAAAGATACCTACCACAACATCCGGCTTCTCCTTCTCCTGAATGATCTTCATCCATTTACGGGCCGTCTCTTCCATATCGGCGAAATAAAGACCTTGCCACAGAGTCTCCGGCAACCATACAGGAATAGCCGGAGTAATCATCCCCAGTACAACGATCTTCACACCGTCACGCTCAAATACCTCATAGGGCTTTAAATAGGTCTCCCGGTCGGAGGTACGGATAATATTGGCACCCAAGATTGGGAAATCACATTGTTTGATCCAACGATCGAAAACGGCATGGCCAGCCTCTACATCATGGTTACCCATATTTCCCGCATTGTACCCCATATAATTCATCATGGCGGAAGCTATATGCGTAGAGACCGTATCCATGAAATTATAATAATACGCCGAAGGTTGTCCTTGCAAGATATCGCCATTATCCAATAGCAAAAGGTTATCGCCATACGCCCGGCGTTCTTCTTGCACGAACGAATATACCCGTGCCAGACTTCCTCCCCACTCCCGCTGCTCGATAAAATTATACGGGAAGAAGTTTCCATGGATATCACCGGTTTCCACTAATTTCAACTTTACTTCCTTCGTTGTCGCCGACAGACCGAGAGCGACCAGCAGCAATAAGGCAATTGAATAAACTCGTCTCATATCAGGATTTTAGATAGATTAATGACGCGAAGATAACGAAATAACCTGTTCGCCCGGTTTCAACGGGATTTCTTTTCCATTCCAGATAAATATACCCGTAGTACCTTCCGGCAAGACCAGACGGGCGGTTCCCTCACCTCTCTCATCCAATTTATAAGCGGCGGTCACGCTTCCAAGCGGATGTGGGATCGTACCGGAAACCTCCTTCAGTTTTCCCAAAGACGGAGCGATCCGTATCTTCCTAAATCCGGGAGCATCACTATCTATCCCCAACAAGATCCGGTAAAACTCGATATTCGGACTGGCTCCCCAAGCATGGCAATCCGAACGAGACGGCTCCGGCATCTCAGCCCATGTAGTCAATCCCAATGCCATCTGATCCCGCTATATTTGTAAGTTATCCAAGAATTGATCCCCTAGGCCGGAGGCTTTTAACGCTTGATTCAAGTAATAACGAAAATAGATCGTGCATTGGATCAAGCTCGTATCCGCTAAGGTTTGGGTCATCACCTTTACGGCCTCCTCCCCTTTCGTAACCCCAGTTAGAATCGCCAAGGCATTTACATGCTGGGAATAGCCTCGATGATCCTGCGTATCGGCGAATAGATTACGGGCAGCGTCCCAATATTTCGGGCGGATCGTCTTACGCATCTCGGTAGCGATCTCCCGATAATGATCTGCCATGGCAGGAAGGCCGATCGCTTGCTCCATCTCCGCCGCAAACTCCAAGGTCATTATATACATCAAATCCTGGAGCGCCGAGTTTCCCTCTTTCTCCCGTATCGGCTCACCATAATCAAAGCCAGCCGCCCAATCCACGAAGAACCAATGAGGAACGTAGGACAAACTATAATCCGGCTTCAACCATTGCTCGTACCACGACAAAACCTGACGGTAAGCGGGAAGCAAGGTCTTCATGTATGCCTCATCCCCACGGTACATCCAATAATCGTGCCCCATACAAATCCACCAGAGAGAGAACGAGGATATAAACTGATGTACGCTAGACGGATATCGGCTCATCGTAATTCCTTCCGCCACCATGGACTGCCGTCCTTGCTCTATGGCATTCTTCACCATATAAGGGTCTGATGTATTATACATGGAAATCATTGCCTGTATACGTGTATCCCCGAAATATTGCAGTTGCTCGTAATACGGGCAGTCCATATACGTCTCATTGGCGCACAGACGAGCGGTACGCCAGCCTATCTCAAGCATACGGCCCAGCTCCTCATGCCCCGGAGCGGAGAAAGCGGTCTCGTTACGGAAGGGATAAGCGGAGAAAGTCCCATATATATCCTCGATCACCAAAGGCTCGGAAGCTGTCTTCACTTTCAACTCCACATATCTCCATGTACGCCACCACAGGGAGGTGAAAAGACGATTATCTCCCCCATCAGCCAGTATCTTATCCTCGTACCCGATAAACCGCTTATCCGTCAACTCATCCCGATGCCCCTTGCCATTCAGCGCATACGATTTAGTGGTCGATTCTTCTTCTTGCCTATAAAGGGCTTCCGAATAACCGATACGAATCTCGGCCTCCTTTCCCTTGCTGAAGGCCAAGGAGAAATACCCCGTTGTCAGGTAATCATTATCCAGAAGCAAGCGGACCTCCGTATTCGCCGGGATTGTCAAGGCTTTTGGCCAGTAAGGAAATCCTTGCGGGCATTCGATCCCTTCCGACCGGCGGAGCTTGGCCAGACGCTCGATCCGGCTGTCCATCGGAGGTATCGGGCTAGGAACCAGCAACCGTCCCGGGTAATCTCTCGATCCTTTCGTGGCACCCTCCATGCCCCGTACGGCCTTCTCCCATTTCCTGTCGTCGTAATCCGGTTGTTCCCAGCCCCAAGGATAAGCGGAGGCTTCCAATTCCTCACCCGGGCCGGCCACGTAATACCCCAAGACCTGCCATTCGGTCCAAGGAGCGTACGCCTTATTACGCAGGCAGACCCAAGTGGTATCCGTATTTACGATCGCCTCTTGCCCCGTATTGCCTTGTAAGATAAAGCCAGTCTGATCGTAACTGATCTGGGCGGCAGGTTTCCGCTCGGCATAATTCCAGACGACAGAGGCCAGCGTATTCTTCCCCTTCCTCAGATAAGGAGCCAGATCCACCGTCTCGAAATTCCAGTTATAGACATCCCCACGGGCCGGGCCCAAGGATACCAATTTCCCGTTTGCATATAATTTATAACGGTTATCGGCGGAAACATGGACGATAAACCGGGAAGGAACCACCTCCAGATCGAACGATTTACGAAAATGATAGACCCCATATACATTTGGAGCCTCACCCGGGTAGGAGATCCAACGGGCTTTCCAACGTCCCTCAAAAAGAGAAGGGTCGATCTTCTCCTGATGATACCCTTTCAGGCTAATCTGGGAAGACAGGGAGAAGGCTTGAAACACAAAAAGCAAAAGGAATAAATAGTTTTTCATACAAACACGGTATTATTTGAGATTAACGATCCGAACAAAGGTACAAAAAAAGAGAAAGCACCAAAAGAACTTTTGCCTTTTGACGCTTTCCCTCACAATATACCGGATGCCCGATCCTCCATTAGAAGAATATCTCCGGTTCCCGCCGTGCGCTAAAATTCTTATGGAGCATCGCCGTGTAAGGAGTATCGAAAGTACGTGCGCCCTCGGGACACTCTTTCACGCAGGCGCAACATTTGATACATAGGTTCGGGTCGCTATACATACCCTCGTCTGCCAAGGATATCGCATGCGTAGGACATACATCCACGCAATACTCACATTGCGTACATAGATCGTTATCCGTAACCGGAGCCTGCGGAGTGGAAGGGCTTTTCACCCGATACGGGAAATTACCTTTCACCTCCAAGGCGGACAAGCATTCCACGCAGGAAACCTTCTCCAACTCCTCGATAATCTTTTTCCCGAATTCCGTAGCCTGATTAAGATCCGACTCGTCCGGACGCCCCTCGGCAATGGGCATCCCCTTGCGGCTGAAAGAATGTTCGCCGATAAACGCTCCGGCAGCCACAGGTACGAACCCCTGCTCCGACACTAAATCGCAAAGCTCCTTCAAGGCATCCTCATAATCCCGGTTCCCATACAGTACCACGGGGATTACCGGCGCATGGTGGGCGGAGCGGAACATGCGAAAACGTTCCATGGCAGTCTCCGCTACACGGCCACCGTATACAGGAGCGGCTATAATCGTCAGCTCATCATCAATATGCTCTTCCATATCCGGACACTCGCAAGTGACATCCGACTCGGACATCGAAGTGGCACCCATTCCTTCCGCTATCGCATAAACGATCTTGGCGGACGTGTGTGTCGGAGAAAAATAAATTAAATGTATGTTACTATATTTCATGATTCTTATTTTAACGCACCCTCTATTTTAGTCATTAACTCAGCAAATTCCTCATCGGTATAGCCTTTGCTCGTATAAATGATCTTCCCGTCTTTTCCGACCAAATAGCCGCGAGGGATCAAGTTCTTGGCGAAAGCGCCGAAAATAGCCCGGTCCTTATCGGGATACAAAGGAAAATCGAAGCCTTTTTTCTCGTTATATTTCTGTAGATCGGCATCGGAATGCTCACGCCCGATCACCAAGAGAACGAAGTCCTTGTTGTTCTTGTATTTCGGCCAGAGGGTTTGTTGGACAGCGGCCAATTCTTTTTGGCAAGGAGGACACCAAGTGGCGAAAAAATTCACGAGGATCACTTTTCCCTTCAACGAAGCGGACTGCAACTTACTCCCGTTGTCGGAAACAATCGTAAATGACGGCATGGTATCACCGACCTTCACGAGATCGGAGTTATCCTCCTGAGCTTTGCCTACGAAAGCTAATAACGCTAGTAAACTTGTCAATAAACACTTTTTCATAAGGCTAATTCTTGTTTAAGATTCAGCCACAAAGATACGTTTATTTTTTCTCATCCTTGAAAAAAGCAGGACAGAGCTTACTATAAATTAAAAGCACCGCCACGATCCGTGACAGTGCTTCTAGAAAATCATAAGCGCTATTTCGGTTTGCGACAGCACTTCTACACTGTCACGGTTTTTGACAATGCCTACTGAATCCCTCGAGCTAAATCATAGCCCGCTTTCAATGCCTTTAAGTTCATATTGACAATCTCCTCGCCCTTACGACCGAATATCTGACGGATTCCCGCCTCGATCTTATCGTAATCGATACCTAGGAACGGGGTAGCTGCCCCCAACATCACGATATTGGCGGCACGGACAGAACCCGCTTCCTTGGCGATCTCCTCCACGTCCAATACGACCTTGTGAGGGAGTTTGTCCAACTCGGCGTTCACTTTCTCGATCTCCGGATAGTTCGGGATGTTCACGAACGGACGGGAGTTTGTCACCAGCCAACCCTCTTTTTTCAGGTAAGGCAGATAACGCAAGCTCTCCATCGGTTCCAAGGAGATGATCAAATCTGCGTGGCCCTTAGGGATCAAGTCCGAGGCGATCGGCTCATCGGAAAGACGCAGGTTAGACTGCACGTCTCCACCCCGCTGACTCATACCGTGTACTTCCGCTTGCTTCATATACAGACCTTCTTTTAAGGCGGCTTCTCCAATAACGGCGGCGATAGAAAGGATACCCTGTCCTCCTACGCCTGATAGTATAATATCTGTCTTCATTTCTTGCTTGCTTTTTTCTTTCTGGTTAATGTCTGGATACACTCACGGCGGGGGATCAATACGGATACGCCCTTGTACTCGATCTCCTCGCGGATGATGGCTTTCATCTCCTCGTAGTTCTTTTTCAAAGGAACCATCACACGGATGTGAGCCGGGTCCACACCGATACCGGCGCAGATAGACTCCAGACGTCCTGTTCCGGCGGAATCCTGCCCTCCGGTCATGGCCGTCGTCTCATTATCGGAGATAACGATAGTGATGTTCGTGTTCTCGTTCACGCAATCCAGCAAACCAGTCATACCGGAATGGGTAAACGTAGAATCGCCGATCACGGAGATAGCAGGGAATACACCCGCGTCGGAAGCCCCCTTCGCCATCGTGATGGAGGCCCCCATATCGATACAAGAATCGATCGCACGGAAAGGAGGCAAAGCTCCCAAGGTATAACAGCCGATATCGCCAAACACCTTAGCCGTACCGTTATACTCGGCGATCACCTCGTTCAAGGCCTCATACATATCCCGGTGTCCACAACCTTGGCACAATGCGGGCGGACGTTGCTCAACCACCTCGGGGATCGCGTAATAGCTCTGGATCTCCTTACCCAAGGCTTTGCCTACCGCGTCTGGCGTAAGCTCGCCGTCACGCTGAAGCGTACCGTCCAAACGGCCATGAACCGTCACTCCCTTCCCCAAGAAACCCTTCAATTGCTCCTCGACAACCGGATATCCCTCTTCCAACACTAAGATCTCCTTACACTCGCCAACGATCTTCTCCACTTGCTTTCTCGGAAGCGGATACTGGGAGATCTTCAATACGGGATGCTCGAAACCGTCCGGATAATTCTCGGAAAGATAATTGAAAGCGATACCCGTCGTGATGATACCCAAGTCTTTATTCGGGGCATCGAAATACTTATTATACGCGGAATTCTCGGAAGCTTCCGTGAAAGCCTCTTGAGACACCAGCAAACTCTTGAAACGTTTACGAGCCAATGCCGGGAGTAAGATAAAACGTTGACGACCGTCTTCCGGACAACTCATCCGGTTCTCCGGCTTCAACGGGCTGGTTACGACACCGGCACGAGAATGCGCCATACGGGTCGTTACACGCAGCAAGATAGGATACCCTAATTTCTCGGACAGCTCGAACCCATGATATACCATATCATAAGCCTCTTGCTGGCTGGATGGCTCGAACATCGGGATCATGGCGAAATTGCCATAAACACGGTTGTCTTGCTCATTCTGGGAAGAGTGCATGGATGGGTCGTCGGCCGTAAGGATGATCATACCTCCGTTGATACCGCTCATAGCGGCGTTCATAAAGCAATCGGCGGCTACGTTCAAGCCTACATGTTTCATGCAGCAAAGCGCACGTTTACCGGCATAGCACATACCCAAAGCGGCTTCCATGGCGGTTTTCTCATTCGCGCTCCAGCGACAATGGATACCTCTTTCCTTCGTTACCGGAGAACCTTGGATATATTCCGTGATTTCAGTAGAAGGGGTTCCCGGGTATGCGTACACCCCGGAGATGCCAGCGTCTATAGCGGCTTGCGCTATGGCCTCGTCCCCCAAAAATAAATGTTTTTCCATGTGTATCTGTTTTCTTAATATTGACTATTCACACTATTAACGGCCAAAGGTAATGAAAAATGTTCAATTTAGAATGAATAACGCAATGCGCATGTAGATTCAGTAATGAACATACATCACTGCAACCCGCCTTGCAGCATCACTGCACAGGCGTTGCAGAACTACTGCAAGGCGGGTTGCAGTGATAACGATTCAACAAGAGAGATCCATTACCGGATCCGGCGCCGATTCAACTCTGCCCGATAGCGGTTGGCATTGCGGTTATGCTCCGCCAAGGTCACGGCGAAATTATGCCGTCCCGAGAAATCCTCCTTAGCGCACATGTACAAATATTTATGTTTCGTATGGTTCAATACGCTATTCAATCCCTTGATCGTAGGGATCCGCAGAGGACCGGGAGGCAGGCCCGCATACTTATAGGTATTATAAGGAGAATCTACTTCCAAATGCTCAAATAAGATACGTCGCAAAGAAAAATCCCCCACCGCGAACTTCACGGTAGGGTCTGCCTGTAAAGGAATACCGGCATGAAGGCGGTTGATATAAAGGCCCGCCACGATCGGATATTCGTCCGATGCCGCCGTCTCTTCTTCCACGATAGAAGCCAGAATAGACACCTCGATCGGTCTAAGCCCGATCTCCTCAGCCTTTTTCGATCGTTCCGGTGTCCAGAAAGCGTCGTATTCACGTTTCATACGACGTATAAATTTATCTGCGGATATATTCCAATAAATCTCATAGGTATTCGGAATGAAGAGGGCATGGATCGTTTCCGGGGTAAAACCTAAAGAGTCGCAATACACGGAATCACTCAATAAACGCAGGAGCTCTTCCTTCCCGAACATCAATTGATCACTTATACGCTCCGCCAGATCCTCCTTGAGACGGATATTATTAAAAGTAACACGGGTCGCTACCTGATGCCCTCTCCGCAAGTCGTTCAATAAGGTTAAATTACTCATGCCGGGCTTCACGGCGTATCGACCGGTACGCATAGACGCAGGATATTTCAGCAATCCACTCAATTGCTTAAAGCTACCGATACGGAGACAGTTCGCCGAATCCCCCAACTGCCGGCAAAGATCATCAAAATCCCTCTTATCATTTATATAGACATAAACCGGCTTATCCGGCTTAAAATTCGGAGCCCAAGCCAAACGGTACGCCCAAAAGCCTCCACCACCTATCAAAACAACGAGAATCGCTATCAAGGCGATGGTTATCGAACGCTTCGATAAAATTTGTTTGTTCAAATCCATGAATAATCTATTGAATATCAGAATAAGGCACAAAAGTAGTATCTTTTTTCGAAAAAAATGATGTGCAAAGCCTTGTTTATTTAAAATTATAGTTATACCTTTGCATCGCAATTCTAAGGAAGAAGCACAGAACACACAAGGAAGTGTGGGTGAGTGGCTGAAACCACCAGTTTGCTAAACTGACGTACTCGTTAGGGTACCGGGGGTTCGAATCCCCCCGCTTCCGCAAAGAGCCAACTAATAAATTTATTAGTTGGTTTTTTTGTTTTTTAAGCCAACCGAATTAAAGTGTTTCATATATTTGTCATATTTGAACTTATCGTAAGTCGATCTGTTATTAAAAGGAGATAATTAAATATATACATTATGACAATTGCTTTTATCCGAACATATAACAATAAGCAAAACTCCGAGGTCCAAGAAGCTGTGATCCGGGAATTTGCCGAATCACAGAAGATAGAGATCGGGAAGTGGGCTAAAGAGGTGGGAAATAGTCCTCGCGCGAACCGCAGACTGGAAAGTATTGTCAAATCTTTAAGTCCCGGGGATGAGATACTTGTGTCCGATATATCTCGTGTGAGCCGTAAGATGATCGAGATCATCCATATCATTTTGCTTTGTATCGAACGAAAAGTAACGCTTCGTAGCGTAAGCGACGGATATGTGTTCGAAGATAATATCGACAGTAAGACTTTGGCCTTTACCTTCGGTCTGGTCTCTGAGATCGAGCGAAAGCTGGTCTCTATCCGTACAAAGGAAGCCCTTGCCTTGATCAGAAGTAAAGGTGTGGTGCTGGGCCGTCCGAAAGGTAGCCAACAAATGGGACGCTTGGAGCCTTATAAGGAACAAATCGAGAAAGATTTGAAAGACCCGAGCTTGACTTACGCCCAGATAGCGGAAAAATACAATGTATCACTAAGTAGCTTTAAACGCTTCCTGAAAGAGTATCTTCCCGATAAGAAAAAGAAGAAGACTAAAAAATAAGAAAAGCTCCTTTCACCTCTGCTAAGTATATTAGCATTCAGTAGTGAAAGGAGCTTGTTTTTTTATTTCTCTATACGGATACGGGCGTCTACAGCGAACAAGCCTCTATCCGTAGCCACCAACGGATTTATATCCATTTCCTTTATCTCGCTGGCAAAACGCAATAAGGTAGAGAGGCGAACGATAATGTCCGCATATTGTTGCTCGTCGATACCCTTTTGCCCACGTGTACCTTTAATGATCGGATACCCTCTCAAGGAACGAATCATGGAATAAGTCTCATCGTATGACAACGGAGCCAAACCATAAGACACATCTTTCAATACCTCCACAAAGATTCCACCCAATCCGCAAAGCACTACATGGCCGAAACGATCCTCATATTTGGCACCCAAGAATAATTCCTGTCCTTTCAACATCGGTTGTACCATGATGCCCGTAACACCCGGCAGACGCATCATACGTTCATACTCGAACAATAAATGCTCTTCTCCACGGATATTCAAGGCCACACCACCGATATCGCTCTTATGCACAGGCCCCACGACCTTGGCTACCACCGGATATTTCACCTTCTTGGCAAAAGCCAGCAACGCATCCCTATCATCCGAAGCATATTCCTCCACTAACGGGATATTAGCGGCACGCAACAATGTACGCACTTCCTCCGGATTTAAATAACCGCTACCCGGCAACCGGTCTATGATACGACGAACTTCCGGTACATCCACGCCATATAGCTGGATATCCGTGCTCATCGGTTTCGGCGTATTGATCACCCGTGAAAGGGCGGTACCCAATGTCACCTCGTCCGAGAAGTTCACATGGCCTTTCTTGACAAAGCTCTTCACCTCCGGTCCGGCCGTCACGATAGACGGTAATATCGGGAAGATCGGCTTCTTGCACTCTTCCATCTTTTTATGAAGTACCTCGTAGGTATCATAAAGTTTTACCAAACCGGGACTACCGAAGATGACCATCATCAAATCCACATTATCAAAACGATTCTCACAGAAATCGATGGCTGTAGCCAGATGTTCCGGTGTCCCCGTACCGATAATATCAATCGGATTACCGACAGCGGCACCCGGATACAGCTTGGATTTCAACTCATCAGCGATAGGGCCTTCCAAACTAGGAACATTCAAACGCCCCTTGGATAAAGCGTCCGCCAGCATTACCGCAGGCCCTCCGGCATGTGTCACGATCGCACAATTCTTCCCTTTCACGTCTTTCAAGGTAAAGATACTCGCCACGGTAGTCAATTCCTCACGGCTAAAACAACGCACGATACCCGCCTTACGGAACAAAGCCTCCACGGCAGAGTCCGAACTAGCGATAGCGCCCGTATGCGAAGAGGCAGCTCGCTTTCCCGACTCCGTACTTCCCGCCTTGATAGCGGCGATCTTGCATCCCTTACGTATCAAGGAAGACGCATGATACAACAATTTATCCGGTTGCTTGATTTGCTCGATATACAACATCTTGATCTTGGAGTCCAATACCGGATCAAAGTTCCGATCCATATATTCAAGAATATCCTCTACTCCATTCTGCTTGGAGTTTCCAACCGACCAAACAGAAGAGAAACGCAGCCCTTTTGTCAGCGCCGACTCGATAATGAACAAGGCCGTACCGCCGGAGCTAGAGATGAAATCCACGCCATCGGGATGGAATTCCGGTATCGGTTGCGTAAACACGCCATGATAATTCATATTCATCAACCCGATACAGTTCGGACCGATCAAGGAAGCTCCCGCCTCATTCACGACATCCAGCATCTGTTGTTCCAAGATACCGCCCTCGTGTGTCTCCTCGCCGAAGCCAGCCGAGATCACGATAAAAGCTTTTACCCCCTTTTGCCGGGCCAGCACTTCCATCACCTCGGGGCACGATTTACTCGGAATCGAGATGATCGCCAACTCCGTCTCCGGGATATCATGTACAGAAGGATAAGACTTGACGCCTTGCACGTCTGTCTCCTTGGCGTTTACCACACATAATTCTCCTTTATATTTTCCATCCAACAGGTTTCGCACGATACGACCGCCCGGTTTATGTACGCTGTTGGAACCTCCCACCACTACGATGCTTTGAGGATTAATCAATTCTCGGTTAATCATAATATTTTGTTTAGTTCGTTATTTATTTACACTTTGCACTCTCTGTCTGCAACCAGTCACACCATGCATCCATCCCATCTCCTTTCGTGGCGGATACCTCAAATATCTGAAGATGGTGATTTACCTTCAAGGCGTTTTCCCGAAGCACTTCCACTTTTGTATTCAGATAAGGAGCCAGATCAATCTTGTTGATTACGCAGATATCTGCCTCCTGAAAGATATGTGGGTATTTCAACGGTTTATCATCCCCCTCCGTCGTACTCACGATAACGACTTTCTTGGACTCTCCGAGATCGAACATAGCCGGACAGACCAAATTACCGACATTCTCTATAAAAAGGATCGCTCCCTCCTTCGGATTCAGATGCTTAACGGCATGATTGACCATGTCGGCTTCCAAATGACAGCCGGAACCGGTATTTACCTGAAACACGGGAATCTCCAACGCCGCTATACGGTCGGCATCGTTTGAGGTTTGTTGATCGCCCTCTATCACATAGATCGGTTGCTTCGCTTTCAAACGGCAGATCGTCTCTTCCAGCAAGGTTGTCTTACCAGATCCGGGTGAACTCATCAAGTTCAGGCAGAACAGGTTCTTAGCCTCGAAATATCCCCGGTTTCGCTCCGCCAATAAGTTGTTACGTTGAAGTATATCTTGTTCCAGATTAATTACGATCCCTTCATCAGGATGGTGATGATGCTCTCCGCATCCGCAAGTTCCGCACATAGTATTTAAGTTTTTATTTCATTAATATATCATTCCTTTTTAACAACAATCGACTTCACCCGAAGTTCCTTCCCTTTAAGGATTTTAACTAAATAGGAACCACAATGGGGACAAGGGGAAAACAAGGCGTTCATTGGGAAAATGGTCTCACAGTCGCTACACTGTCCTTCCCCCTCAATATAATGACGGATAATCCGGGCCTTTTCCAGCTTGCTACCTTTTATGGCGCTATCCAATGCGAACGCTAAGGTTTGGATCTCTACGCCGGACAAATGTCCTATCTCTAACTCCAACTCTTCGACCACCGAGGCTCCCCGGTTATCCGCTTGTTCCTCGACCAGCTCCACGATGCTACGGGCTATGGACAACTCATGCATATCTGATCTCTTTTAAAAGGAAGTCACCGAGGCGATCGTTAATTGCCCCACGGCTATCCCCCCATCGTTACAAGGTATACGAGACGGAATATAGACGGGGACGCCAGCCATGATGAACAGTCTCCTCATCGACTCCGTCAATAATTTATTCTGGAAACATCCTCCCGAGATAACCACTTGTGTCGCTTTCGTCCGTTTAATCAACAAGCGGGCTTTCTGCACAAACAAGGAAGCCAATGTCGTATGGAAACGGGCGGATATCAAGCTCACTGGAACCTCGTTCGTCTTATCATGCAATAATGCCTCAAACAAAGAATAAAAAGAGATTTCCTCTCCCTCAGCCGAGACGGGATACGCATAAGCGTTCCTCTCTCCCATCGCCGCCTGCTCCAATAAGACCGGAGCCTCCGCTTGGAGGCTGGAAACATCGCAAATCCCCAATAAAGAAGCTACCGCATCAAACAGCCGACCAGCGCTGGATGTATAGGGTGTATTCACACCTTTCTCCATCATTCGTTCAAGCATAGCGATCCTTTCCATACCTATGCGTTCCACGAAATCGGCCGGATAAGGAATACCCAACGGTTCGTCCTTGAAATAATGCCACAAATAGGCGACAACCATTCGCCATGGCTCCTCAGCCGCCTTGTCGCCTCCAGGTAACGGGACATACTCAAAATGGGAAAGGCGACGGTATTTCGCCCGGTCACAAAGAAAGAACTCGCCTCCCCAAACCTTACCATCATCACCCAAACCTGTCCCATCCATCACGATAGCGAGAACCGGCTCATTCAATCCATGCTCCAACATACAAGCAGCGGCATGAGCATGATGATGTTGTACCTTTAATAAAGGTAAGGAAAGAGATTTCGAGATACGTTCCGCCTCTTGGCTGGAAAGATAATCCGGATGCAGATCACAAACCAATCGCTGGGGATTGAAACGAAACAAATGACGAAACCGCTCCATAGATTCCGTATAGAACCGGAAAGTCTCCCAGTTCTTTAAGTCGCCAATATATTGACTTTGCAGGATCGTCTCTCCTTTTCCCAAAGCGAACGTGTTCACTTTCTCCGCACCGAAAGCCATGATCCCCTCCACATTTGTATCCGTGAAAAAGGGTTCCGGCACATAGCCCCGGGAACGACGGATCAAGCAAGGTTGTCCTCCGCAGACCTGCAATACAGAATCATCTACCCGGTTATGGATCGGGCGATTATGATGCAAGAGGATCGCTACCTTTCCCGCTAATTGCGCCTCCGCATCCTCCGGGGTGATCGCTATCGGCAAATCGCTTAGATTCCCGCTAGTCATTACCAACGCAGGTACCCCTGTACAAGCAAACCAATCGTAATGAATCGGCATATAAGACAACATACATCCTAGCGTATGCATGCCCGGATTGATTCCAGAAGCTAACCGGCTCCGTTGCCTCAGCAACACGATCGGACGGCGCCAAGAAACTAAGCATCGCTCCTCCATCGGCTCCGTTGCCGTATAGACTTGCAAATGTTCCAAATCACGGAACATAACAGCGAATGGTTTGGTATCCCGCCGCTTTATCTCTCGCAGACGGGCAACCGCTCTCTCGTTCGAGGCATCACAAATCAAATGATAGCCTCCGATTCCTTTAGCTGCAATAACCTCTCCACCAAGCAATAAGCGAGAGGTTAGTTTCAATAAGGTCTCATAATCGATATAAGTCTCCTCGTTATAAGTCGCATAATAAGTCGGGCCACAATGATTGCAAGCGACCGGTTGGGCATGGAAACGGCGATCGATAACATTCGTATATTCTTTCTCACAATCGGGACACATAAGGAAACCGCCCATCGTTGTCTGCGAACGGTCGTAAGGAAGGTCCCGGATAATAGAGAAACGAGGGCCACAATGCGTACAATTAACAAAAGGATATCCGATTCGATGGGGTTGAGTAGTCCGGTCTCGCATACAATCCGCACAAACAGCGATATCCGGGGAGACCTGCGTGACCTCATCCGATTCCGAATGGCTGGGCGTAATCGTAAAATCGTCAAAATCATCTTCATCCATTTCCGTATATGTATAGGAGATCCGATGGATATAAGCGACACGAGGATGCTCGGTCCGTATACGACTTATCAGCAAATCCCGTTCATCCGGAGTGGCGACAATCAAGATACGCACTCCATTATTCATATTTTCCACGCAACCTTTCATCCCCAGATCTTTAGCGATCCGGTAGATAAAAGGACGAAAACCAACCCCTTGAACCAAGCCTTGAACAATCAACGCATATACTTTATTTTTCGCCATAGCACAAATATAGGAATAAATGTCCAATCAGGTACGAATCGACTATCGTATTTGCCAAAGAGATATTATCTGTCATCTTATAAATAATATTTTTCAATTTTACCTTTCCCTCTTAAACATATTAAGTACCTTTGAAGTTATTAAATAAATTAAAACGATATGTGTTTAGCGGTACCTGGAAAGATTATCTCAATCGATCGAAGGATCCCCGAAATGACCATGGCTAAAGTTGATTTCGGAGGCATCCTAAAAAATATATGTATTGAATGGGTGGATGTGAAAGAGGGGGATTATATCCTCGCTCACGCAGGAATCGCTATATCTGTTGTAGATGAGAAAGAAGCGGAGGAAACACTGAAAGACCTAAAAGAATTACAAAAGTGCGTTTCGTAGACGAATATAGAAGTAACGAGAAGGTACAAACTCTTCTGGAGGCCATCCGCAAAAAGGTGACACGGCCTTGGTATATCATGGAGATTTGTGGCGGACAAACACATGCTATCGCCCGTTATCGGCTGGAAGAGATGCTGCCTTCGAATCTTCACCTGCTCCATGGGCCAGGTTGCCCAGTCTGTGTAACACCGGTCGAGACAATCGACTACGCCTTGAAGTTGGCGACACAGCCGAATGTGATCTTAGCCTCTTTCGGGGATATGATGCGAGTTCCGGGAAGTAAGGAGGATTTATTGAGCGTAAAAGCGAAAGGAGCGGATATCCATATGCTATATACACCCTTAGATGCCCTATCACTGGCCGAGAAGAACCCGAATAAAGAAATCGTATTCTTCGCAATTGGTTTTGAGACGACCGCACCTGTCCACCTCATAGCTTTGAAAGAAGCCATACGCCGAGGGCTCCCAAACTTTTCCATCTTGACTTCCTTATTCACAGTACCGCCCGCTATCGAGGCTATCTTATCCAATCAGGAAAGTAAAGTAGACGGTTTCCTAACAGCCGGACATGTCTGCGCCGTGACAGGCAACAAGACCTATCACCGATTAGCCGCCCACTATAAAATACCGATGGTCGTCACCGGATTCGAGCCGGTAGATCTATTATATGGCATTTATCGCTGTGTCTCCCAGTTGGAAGCCGGAAGTTATGAGGTAGAGAACGCTTACAAACGGGCCGTTCCCGAGCAAGGGAACGCCGCCGCCCGTCAACTTATGGATGAGATGTTGGAACCTTGCGACCAAGACTGGCGGGGTATCGGAATCATCCCCTCCAGCGGGCTTCAACTTCGAGCCGAATATAAAAGATATTCCTCCCGAATGAGATTTCAATTGCGTCCGGAAGAAAACCGGATCGTATCCGAATGTCTCGCAGGACTGATTATGAGAGGTTTGAAACACCCCTCGGACTGTCCCCATTTCGGGAAGGCTTGCCATCCCACCCATCCGCTAGGAGCCCCGATGGTCTCCTCGGAAGGGGTTTGTTCCGCTTATTATAGATATAAATAGAAAGATATGGATATACACTTGAATTGCCCGATTCCTTTTACCGACTCAGATCGTGTGTTACTAGCGCACGGAGGGGGAGGACGCATGACACACCAACTGATCAGCCAAGTATTCTATCCGGCTTTCCGGAATCCTTTACTGGAACAGGATCATGACGGATGCGTGTTTCCTATCGAAGAAGGGCAACTAGCCTACTCTACCGACTCCTTCGTGGTAGACCCGATCTTTTTCCCCGGAGGAGATATCGGTGATCTGGCGATCAACGGAACCGTTAACGATCTAGCTTGTTGCGGTGCCCGTCCTTTGTTCCTGACCGTTGGGTTTATACTGGAAGAGGGCTTGCCACTAGCAGATATTCAGCGTATCGTACAATCCATGAAACGTGCGGCGGAGCGTGCAGGCGTACAGATCGTAGCCGGAGACACCAAAGTGGTGGAACGGGGTAAATGCGATAAATTGTTTATCAACACCAGCGGAATCGGGATCGTCCCGCCGGGCATACGAATTGCCCCTGACCAAGCCACTCCCGGCGATGTCGTCATTTGTAGCGGCCCGATTGGCCTACATGGTATCACGATCCTTTCCGCACGGGAAAGCTTGGGATTCGAGACGGATCTAAAAAGTGATACCACTTCGCTAAACATTATGATTTCTGAGCTGTTACATACTATAGGAGAGGTACATGTCTTACGTGACCCTACCCGAGGTGGCATAAGCGGAACCCTCAACGAGATCGCCCAAGATGCCGGCGTAGATATCCTGCTGGACGAAGACGCCCTGCCTATTCCGGAAGCGGTACGTGCCGCATCCGAGATGCTAGGATTAGACCCGCTCTATATAGCGAATGAAGGATTAGTACTTGTGATCCTGCCGGAAAGCCATGCGGAACAAGCGTTACCCCTTATGAGAGGTTTCGAGGAGGGCAGGCAAGCGACCGTCATCGGTCGTATCGCCAAGCAAAGCGGAGAGCAAGCCCGGGTCAAAATGAAGACATTATACGGTAACTACCGGATCATCGATATGCTAAGCGGGGAACAACTCCCCCGTATTTGTTAGAATACTTAATTGCAGAGATATGGAAAATAAAAGACCGTCCGTTTACGAAGAGTGCCGTCAGAAAGGCATTTCCCGCCGGGACTTCCTGAAGTTCTGTACCACCATGGCCGCCCTTATGGGATTGGAGGCTTCGGGAGTGGCACAGGTAGTAAATGCCTTAGAGACGAAACCCCGCCTTCCGATCATCTGGCTACACCTACAGGAATGTACCTGTTGTACCGAATCGTTTATCCGCGCCGCCCACCCAATCGTGGCAACCTTGTTGTTAGACAAGATTTCCCTAGATTATACCGAGACACTAATGGCCGCCGCCGGTGAACAGGCCGAGACCGCCAAGGAAGAGACCATGAAAAAGTATTACGGCAATTATCTACTGATGATCGAGGGATCGTTACCTACAAAAGACGAGGCTTATTGTTGCGTAGGCGGCAAGAGTGCCTTGCAGATCACCGAAGAGGCCGCCGCAGGAGCTAAAGCGATCATCGCTTGGGGCAACTGCGCTTCCGCCGGTTGCGTGCAAGCGGCGAACCCGAATCCTACCGGCGCTAAAGGTATCCATAAAGTCATCAAAGGTAAACCTATTATTAATGTACAAGGCTGTCCTCCGATCGCCGACGTGATGGCGGGTGTCATTATCTATATGTTGACCTTCGATCGTATGCCACAATTGGATGGATTGGGTCGTCCGAAGATGTTCTACTCACGCCGGGTACATGATACGTGCTACCGCCGTGCGAATTTCGACGCCGGTTTGTTCGTGGAGAGCTTCGACGATGAGAACGCCAAGCATGGCTACTGCCTGTATAAAGTGGGATGCAAAGGTCCAAGCACCTATAACTCGTGCGGTATCATCAAATGGAACGAGGGCACCAGTTACCCGATCCAAAGCGGTCACCCCTGTTTGGGTTGCAGCGAGGAGAATTTCTGGGATAACAGCCCGTTCTATAAACGTATGCCCGATATACACGGATTCGGTATCGAGGCCACGGCGGATCAGATCGGTCTGGCTCTTGGAGCCGCTACCGCCGCCGGTATCGCCGTACATGCCGTAGCGACTAACATACGGAAAAAAGAGCTTATCGACAATGATGAGCCGGAAAGTAAATCTACGATCTAATAAAACACTACTATCATGTCAGAAAGAATTGTCATAGACCCCATTACCCGTATAGAAGGCCACCTGCGAGTAGAGGCTGAAATAGAAGGTGGCACTATCAAGAACGCTTATAGCTCGGGTACCATGGTGCGGGGCATCGAGAATATCGTAAAAGATCGGGATCCCCGGGATGTATGGGCTTTCGTAGGCCGTGTTTGCGGCGTATGTACTTCCATCCACTCGCTTGCCTCGGTACGGGCGGTCGAGAACGCACGGGGTATCGTGATCCCTCCCAACGCCAGTATGGTTCGTAATATCATGCAAGCCGTATTGTACATGCATGACCATACGGTGCATTTCTATCAATTGCATGCATTGGATTGGGTAGATGTGGTATCCGCCTTAAAAGCCGATCCGAAAGCCGCCGCTTTACTTGCCCAGCAACTTTCTCCATGGGCAAAGAATACCGAGGGGTATTTCACCTCCACTCAAGAACGACTAAAGAAGTTCGTTGCCAGCGGGCAGCTTGGTATATTCGCCAATGGGTATTGGGGACATCCGGACTATAAACTTACGCCGGAACAGAACCTTATCGCTACCGTCCATTATCTGGACGCATTGGAATGGCAGAAAGAGGTCGTCAAGGTACACGCTGTGTTCGGGGGCAAGAATCCGCATCCAAACTATATCGTAGGCGGTATGCCTTGCAGCATCGACTTAAATGAGGCAAACTCGATCAACGCCGAACGACTCGCTTTGGTAAAGCAGAAACTAGAGGAGGCGAAAACATTCATCGATCAAGTTTATATCCCTGATTTATTAATGATCGCCAACGTCTACAAAGACAAATGGAGTAAGATAGGCGGAGGAGTACGCAATTATTTGTCTTACGGAGACTATCCGATGTTCGATCTCGGGGAAGTGGAAAGTTATAAGATTCCCAGAGGAATCATTTTGGATCGCGACCTAAGCAAAATACATCCCGTAGACGCTAACTCCCCGGAGGAAATCAAAGAGTATATCTACCATTCATGGTACAAATACACACAAGGAGACCAAACTGGTTTACACCCCTATGAGGGAGAAACCCATTTGAAATACACCGGCCCTCGTCCCCCCTATAAGTTGCTGGACGTAGAGGATAAATATAGTTGGATCAAGACACCACGTTGGAAACAGGAGCCAATGGAAGTGGGTCCGTTAGCTCGTTTGATCGTAGCTTACGCCGCCGGGAAGGAACCACAAAAGAGCATCATAGACGAGACTTTACGTCAGCTAGACTTACCGGTAGATGCTTTATTCTCTACCCTAGGACGTACCGCCGCTCGCGGATTGGAATGTAAAATGGCAGCGGACTGGGCTCTTGAGTTTTTCAATCAACTGATCAAAAACCTCGAGAACGGGGATTCCCGGATGGCAAACAGCGCCGAATGGGAACGGGAGAACTGGCCCGATCATGAACAAGGCGTAGGATTGGCCGAAGCTCCCCGTGGAGCGTTAGCCCATTTCATCGTAATCGACAAGAACCGGGTAAAGAACTACCAAATGGTAGTACCTACTACCTGGAACGCTTCACCGAGGGATGAGAACGGCGTATTATCCGCCTATGAATCCGCTTTGATCGGCACACCGATATACGACCCGAAGCAACCCCTAGAGATCCTTCGGACGATCCACTCTTTCGATCCTTGCCTAGCATGTGCCGTGCATCTGTATGACGAGGAAGGAAAATATGTACACCAAGTTGATACATTCTAAAAAACAATAAAGTCATGAAGAGTCGTAAGAAACGTTTAAGAGAAGTGTATGTATGGGAATTGCCCGTACGTATCTATCATTGGGTAAATGCGCTCTGTATCGTCATACTCTGCGTGACTGGCTTTATCATCGCCGATCCTCCGGCTATCATGTCCGCATCGGAGGCTTATTTCAGCTATTGGTTCGGCGTGGTCCGATTTATCCATTTCGTAACGGCGTTCGTGTTCTTCTTCAATTTCGTATTCCGGCTTTATTGGGGATTCGTCGGGAATCGTTATGCCAGATGGAATAACTTCATCCCGTTAAAGAAATCCCAATGGAAAGAGGTGTTGGAGGTGATCAAGGTAGATATCTTGATGATTAAGAACAAACCGGTAGACAGTATCGGGCATAATACCTTGGCTAGCTTAATTTATTTCGGTACTTTTTGGGCATTCTTGTTACAGTGTATCACTGGATTCGGCCTATACGCCAAGATGAGCCAGTCTTTCTTTCCGCAATTATTCGCATGGACCATCCCATTGATGGGCGGGGATTTGATGGCTCGACAGATTCATCATTTCCTGATGTGGTTCTTCATCCTTTTCGCTATTGTTCATATTTATCTAGTATTTTACCATGATTATATCGAGCAACGCGGCGAAACCTCCTCCATCATCGGTGGCTGGAAGTTTATCGAGGAAGACATAGCGGACAAGGAAGAAGTAACCGAGACTGCCGAGACTATCACTAAGATCGCTAAAAAAGGATGAAAGTGGAGAAGGAAACATTAGTATTAGGAGTAGGCAATTTATTGCTGAAAGACGAAGGTGTAGGCATACACGTTATCAAGGATTTAGAAAACGAGAAGCTCCCGGCTCACGTCCATTTGATGGACGGGGGCACGGGAGGGCTTCATTTATTAAGTTGGCTGCAAGGATATGACCGTATCATCATGATCGACGCCACGCTGGATAATAACCCTCCGGGCACCGTCCGTCTGATCCAACCTCGTTACGCCACCGACTTTCCCCCGCTCATGAGCGCCCACGAGATCGGTCTAAAAGATATGATCGACGCCATGATCCTGACCGACGATCTCCCGGAGACCCACCTGATCGTCATCTCTGCCCTTCATATCAACGAGGTCGGAATGGATCTGACACCCGAAGTAAAGGCGGCGGTTCCGGAAGTGATCCGGATGATACAAGAGATTATTTCAATACGTAATAGAGCATACCGGCAATAGCCGCTCCTGCTATCGGTCCTAGAACGGGCACCCAAGCATATTCCCAATGGCTGCTGCCTTTTCCCTTGATCGGCAATATAAAGTGTATAAACCGGGGAGCTAAATCACGGGCGGGGTTAATCGCATAGCCGGTAGTTCCACCTAAGGAAAGGCCGATTACCCAAACTGTAAACGCTACAGGAATGGCACCTACCGAACCTAAACCGATCGGCAAGGTACTATTACTATCATAAGCAAGCTCACCATCTGTTATAAAAAACACCACGAACATCAAGGCGAACGTACCGACAGCCTCTCCTAAGAAATTAATCGGATAATCCTTGATAGCCGGTGACGTGCAGAAAACGCCTAATTCCGCATCCGGATCATCCGTAGCGTCGAAGTGATCCTTATAAACCAGCCAAACCAATAAAGCGCCCAAGGCGGCACCTATCATTTGCCCGACGATATAAGTACATACATCACACCAAGGGAAAGTCCCTCCGATCGCCAATCCGATCGATACCGCCGGATTCAAATGTGCGCCACTATAAGGACCGGCTACCACGACACCGATAAATACGCCTAAAGCCCAAGCGGTCGTTATCGCTATCCAGCCCGCTCCATTACCTTTTGTTTTCGACAAACAGACATTCGCCACCACGCCTCCTCCCATCAGGATAAGAAGCATCGTACCCAACAATTCAGCTAAAAAAGGAGTCATACTTTAATAATTTAGTTCTCAATGTTTTACTTCAGTATTAGATAATCAGTTCTTACAATGCCCATTATAAGCACCCTTGATTGCCCATTATAAGGAGCTTACGATGGGCATTGTTACATGCTTAGAATGGGCATCAGCAGATTCTCACTCCGCCCAGTTCGATGAACGGCCCACCGCCTTATGCCAACCGGTCAGCAAACGGATCGATTCAGCCTCCCGCATACACGGGGTAAATACCTTATCCATCGACCATTGCTCTTTCAGTTCATCAATATCTTTCCAGTAGCCGATCGCCAAGCCTGCCAAATAAGCGGCTCCCAAGGCAGTCGTCTCCAATACATTCGGACGTACGACCGGACAACGGCAGATATCGGACTGGAATTGCATCAAGAAGTTATTAGCGATAGCGCCGCCATCTACCCGGATTTCTTTCGGCTTGGCGTGAATATCGTTTTCCATGGCCATCAATACATCATATACTTGATAACAAATACCCTCCAAAGCCGCACGGGTTAAATGAGCCGCCGTAGTTCCGCGGGTAATCCCAATAATAGCGCCACGTGCGTATTGATCCCAATACGGCGCACCCAAACCCGTCAACGCCGGCACAAAATAAACGCCCCCATTATCACTGACGGATTTCGCCATTTGCTCCGTAATCGAGGCATTCGGAATCAAGCCGATCCCATCCCTCAACCATTGGACGACGGCACCTCCCACAAAGACACTCCCTTCCAAGGCATAGGTTGTCTGATCCCCCAGTTTCCATGCGATCGTTGTCAATAGGTTATTCTGGGAAAGAACTGGTTCCTTGCCGGTATTCAAGATCATAAAGCAACCCGTTCCGTAGGTTGTCTTGAGCATACCATCCTCTACGCAGAGCTGGCCGAACAGAGCCGCCTGTTGATCGCCGGCCATACCGGATACCGGAATGCCTTTCTTAAAAACAGGGGTTGATGTCTCGCAGTAAACCTCACTACAACCTTTCACCTGCGGTAACATCGAGGTGGGTATCGTAAACAAATCCAATAACTCTTGGTCCCATTGCAAAGTACGGATATTGAAAAGCATGGTACGGGAAGCGTTCGTCACATCCGTGATGAATTGAGCGCCCCGAGTCAACTTCCAAACCAACCAAGTATCTACCGTACCGAAGCACAGTTCTCCCCGCTCCGCACGCTCCCGGATACCCTTTACGTTATCTAATATCCATTTTATTTTCGTGGCGGAGAAATAGGCGTCGATCACCAATCCGGTCTTCTGCTGGATACGTTCCGCCCAACCTTGCGATTTAAGCTCCTCGCAATAATCCGCCGTACGGCGATCTTGCCATACGATCGCGTTGTATACGGGAAAACCGGTCTCCCGGTCCCAGATGATGGTAGTCTCCCGCTGGTTAGCGATTCCGATACAGGCGATATGGCTATCCGTGACATCTGCTTTCGCCATCGCCTCCTTAATGACTGATGATTGGGTGTACCAAATCTCATTCGGGTCGTGCTCTACCCAGCCCGGTTTCGGGAAATACTGTTGAAATGGCTTCTGAGCCAACGTTATAATAGTTCCTTGATGATTAAACAGGATAGCCCGGGAGCTAGTGGTTCCCTGATCGATCGCCAGCACATATTTATTTCGAAAATTCATATCCTTCTCTATTAGTATCGTTTATCAATTTGTCAATTCAGTATATAACTCGAGGCAACCTCATTAAACGCCTTTATCTGAGCAGAGATCCAAGCCTCGTCCTTCCCCCATTCCGCAGCCAGAATCCCCGCTACTTTAGGAGCCATCGCCATCGCCGCCCGTGCGTCTAAAAATAAGATACGCAAACGGCGGGCCAATACATCCTCCAAAGTACGAGGCATCTCATTACGAACCAGCCAAGTTACCTCTCCTACCGTATAGGCATAGCCCGGATGCAACTTCTCCGCCATGACGGGGGAAGAGGCCACTAAGTTACGGATTTCGTCGGCATCCGTACCATATACGTATAAAGGATCGGAGAAATCCGGATTCTTCCGGCTACCATGGATTTGGTAACGCTCGGTAATACAATCTTTTGCAGGAACATGCATGTAACGTACAGCTAGGTCTAAGGTGTCTTGGGCCATTTTCCGATAGGTTGTCCATTTACCACCGATAATAGTGATCAAACCGGATTTCTCCCGGATCAATTTATGGCTACGTGATATCTCTTTTGTCTTTTTACCTTCGCTACGGGGAGCGGCGAGCGGACGAAGCCCCGCAAACACGGATAAGACATCGCTTCGCTTGGGTGGCCGGGTCAAATAGTTAGCGGCCGTATCGAGTATAAATTGAATTTCTTTCTCTAGGGCTACCGGTTCTTTTTCCGGCGACTCCATCAAGGTATCCGTTGTCCCTACCACGACTTTGCCATGCCAAGGCACGGCGAATAACACACGTCCATCCGATGTCTTAGGAATCATAATGGCGCAATCACTTTGCAAGAAAGAGGAATCCAATACCAAATGGACTCCTTGGCTAGGACGAACGGTCGGGCGTTTACCCGGCTCGTCCATTTGCAAGATCTCATCAGCGAAGACACCGGTAGCGTTGATCACGCAACGGGATTTTACTTGATAAACCGTACCAGTCTCCTCATCTCGAACCGTAGCACCAGATACTTTATGGTCGCCGTCTTTCAGAAGCCCTATGACTTTCGCATAGTTCAAGATACAAGCACCAGCATCAATAGAGCTGCGGACCATATTAATCGCAAGGCGGGAATCATCGAACTGGCCGTCATGATAAAGCACCCCGGCGGTCATCCCTTTCGAGCGAAGCATCGGAATGGTACGGAGCACTCGTTTCGGACCGATACAAACCGAACGTCCCAAACCTAGCTTTCCGGCCATCATATCATATAGGATCAGGCCTATCGTATAAAACGGACCTTCCCACCAACGATAACAAGGGATCAAGAAGGTTTGATCTTTTACCAAATGGGGAGCGTTCTGACGTAGCAGACCTCGTTCCCGCAAGGCTTCTAGCACCAAGGAGACATCTCCTTGCGCCAAATAACGGACACCGCCATGAACCAACTTCGTACTACGGCTGGAAGTCCCTTTCGTGAAATCCAATCGCTCGAATAAAGCTACCTTATATCCTCTTGTCGAAGCGTCCAAAGCGATACCTATACCGGTAGCCCCTCCCCCGATCACAAGAAAATCAAAGACTTCAGACGGGTCTTCCAACTGAGAAATCATTTTACAACGGTCCATAGCTCCTCCTTTTTAAGATTAACAGTCACAAATCTAACCATTAATTCTTAGTATAACAAAGGATTTGGGAAAAAGGATCAGTAGTGCTTTCTATTTTCCACAAAGACAGCAGCAGTTTCTATTGGAAGAAACTATAGTTTCATAGATATGAAACTATAGTTTTGCTATAGGAAAACAAAAGTTTTCCTTATGGGAAATTAAAAAAACTATAACAATCTGATTATTGTCACTCAAACATCTTATCGATACCTCCTGTATCCGGTGGAGTCGTAGGGCTATCTTCCTCCCCTCCTTCGCTACATGGGTTCGCATATTTCTCGGGGATCTCGAAGCTCTCATCTTCCGAGTAGCCTAACGTTTTATCTTTATAAACCTTTTGCATATAAAGGGCGTAAATCGGTAACGCCATACTCGCTCCCTGTCCTTCCGCCAAGCGGTCGAAATGGATGGAACGATCCTCGCCTCCTACCCAGCATCCGGAAACCAAGCTTGGCGTAAATCCCATAAACCAACCATCAGAGTTATTCTGGGTCGTGCCAGTCTTGCCACCCATCTCCGCCTTAATCCCATAGCGGAAACGTACACGCCCTCCGGTACCGCCGTCGATCACGCTTTTCAACATATGTAACATCTTATAAGAAGCATCTTCCGTCAGCACCTCACTCATCTGTGGGGTAAAGTTCGCAATTGTATTTCCATATGAATCTTCTATACGGGTCACGAATAAAGGTTCTACCCGGATGCCCTTGTTGGCAAATACAGTATAGGCTCCGACCATCTCACCCACCGATACATCCGGAGTACCCAGACAGACCGAGATAACCGGATCGATATGATTCTTCAAGCCGAAAGAATGAAGCAAACGAACAAACGTATAAGGTGAGAGCTGGCTCATCAGATAAGCTGTTACCCAGTTATCCGAGTTCTGTAATCCCCATTTAATCGTAACCATCTCGCCAATCCGTTTAGCGCTGGCGTTACGAGGAATCCACAAACGTCCGTTCTCATCCATCAACTGCTGCTGCACATGTAGCATCTGGTCGCAAGGACTGATCCCCTCGATCATCGCCAACGAATAAAGGAACGGTTTCATGGTTGAACCAATCTGACGGCGACCGCCATTCACCATATCATATTGGAAGTCATTATAATCAATACCACCTACATATGCCTTGACCTGTCCGGTGCGAGGGTCCATCGACATAAACGCCGTACGCAAGAAACTCTTATGATAACGAATCGAATCCAAGGGAGACATGACCGTATCAATCGGACCATCCCAACTAAACACACGCATATCAACAGCCTTCTCAAACTCCTTTCGCATATCGGCCTCAGCCATTCCACTCTTTTTCATCGCCCGGTAACGATCTGTCTGGTGCATCGCACGCATTAGCATCGTGTCTACCTGGCCGACACTTACGTCTTTTGAGAACGGAGCATAACTACGTCCCTTCTTTTCCCGGAAGAAAGCCGGTTGAAGATCTTTACTCATATGTTCACGGACAGCGTCTTCCGCATATTTCTGCATACGGGAATCGATACTCGTATAGATTTTCAGGCCATCCGTATAAAGATTATAGAATTCTCCATCGGCCTTTTTATTTTTGTTACACCATCCATATAACGGATTCGTAACCCAAGATAACGAGTCCTCACTGAATTTCTGGGATTGCCAAGAGGCGTAATTTTTACGCTCCGGTTTCTTCGCAGTCATTGCCAGACGAAGATATTCACGGAAGTAAGGAGCCAAACCGTCTTTATGGTCCATACGGGTAAAATGTACGACCAAGGGTAAAGCCTTCAACGAATCACATTCCGCCTTGGTTATGTACCCAGCCTTTTCCATCTGTTCCAAAACCGTATTACGACGACCGACGGTACGCTTGTTATGGCGAACCGGATTGAAATAAGAAGGGTTCTTGCACATGCCTACCAACGTGGCGGCTTCCTCGATCTTTAAGGTTTTAGGGGTCTTCCCGAAATACACACGAGACGCAGATTGGATTCCCACGGCATTGTACAAGAAGTCAAACTTATTCAGATACATATTTATAATCTCTTCCTTCGTATAATAACGTTCCAATTGAACAGCGATCACCCATTCGATCGGTTTCTGGAAGAGACGTTCCATTACATTATCGGCACTCGGCGAGAATAATTGCTTCGCCAATTGTTGGGTAATGGTACTACCGCCACCACCGCTTTTTTGCATCAAGATACCCCGCTTCACGATGGCACGAAACAAACCCTGCGCATCGATACCGCTATGTTCGGCAAACCGGATATCCTCGGTAGCGATCAAGGCTTTCACCAAATCCGGCGAAAGATCCTCGTAGTTCACGTAAATACGATTGTCCTTGCTATGTGCATAGGCTCCCAGCGCCTTTCCGTCTGAGGAGATAACTAGGGAAGCATATTTATCAATCGGGTTCTCCAATTGTTCCACCGGAGGCATATAACCAATTGAACCATTCGCTATCGCCATAAACACCATTACCACCGCCCCTAATATAGCGAGGTATACTATCCAACAAGAAATAAGGATACCTTTTGTAATCTTTGATGCCATCTTTTTATATTTCACGGTATAGATAAGAGACTCATCCTATCCACAACGACCTAATTTAAGATCACAAAAATAGAGGAAAATACGATCTTATGCAAGTTGAGGCACATATTTCGCCAACAAATAACCACCAGCGAGTAACCAAACATATAAAATAGTGGCCAAAACAAAGGGCTTAACGCCAGCTTTCTTAAATTTCTCGATACTAGTCTCCGTACCAAGAGCAGTCATGGCCATTGTCAGCATGAACGTATCTACCTGATTGATCCCATCCACAACCGCATGAGGAAGCAAGTCGAGCGAATTGAAACCAATCACGGCCAAGAAACCAAACGCAAACCAAGGAATAGTGATCTTTCCACGAGAAGGGGCTACGCCTCCACCATCCCTCCCCCCGTTAGTCACAGACTTCACGGCGATTCGAGCCAACATGAAACTCATGACCACTAGCACAGGAGCTAACATCATCACACGAATCATTTTCACGATAATAGCCGCATCCGAAATTTCCTTTCCCATAGCGTTACCGGCTCCTACCACATGAGCTACCTCATGCAAAGTCGCACCCGTATAAAGTCCCATTTGCTCCGGGTCTAAATCAAGAATACCCGCACGGTACATCACCGGATAAATAAACATAGAAAGCGTACCGAAAATCACGACTGTCGATACGGCAACCGCCGTCTTATGAGCCTCACACTTCACGACCGGTTCAGCGCCCAATACTGCGGCAGCCCCGCAAATAGCACTACCCGTGGCGGTCAGTAAAGCAAGGTCTTTATCCATTTTCATCAATCGCCCCACCCAAACACCGATCAAGATGGTAAGCACTACGATCACCATATCGATCAGGACTGCCGGAAGGCCGATCGCAATCACGCTCTGGAAGGTCAGCTTAAACCCATATAGAACGATACCCGCACGAAGTACTTGCTTAGTACAAAACAGGATACCTGGAACCCATGTCTCCGGCAAATGGTTTCTCAGGCTGTTGGCGTACAACATACCTAAAATAACACCGACAATCAACGGGCTGAATGACAATTGCTTAATAAATTGAAACTCCGCTATATAGAATGCGGAACAAGAAAAAAGGGCTATCAGCAAGACACCATGTAATACGTTACCTCGTTTTTCACTAAACATAATTATTGATTTTTTTAGTATAACATATCATTATTTGATTTCGTTCGCAAAAGTACATATTTTCATCCGATCCCTTACTTCATAAGTTTTTATAGCAAATAACCTAAAGTTATTGCCAATGTTGACTGGCAAAACGCATGAAACTCTCTTCCATACCGCTGTTTTGTCCCTGCGGCTCCACAAAGGAGAAAGTCCGTTCAGCCTTAAATCCCTCAATATCTATCACTTTCAAACGCCCATCCATCAGCTCACGTGTCACCGCCCGAATAGAAAGAATTCCCAATGCATCGGAATTTTCCAAGAATAATTTGATACTCTCCGTACTACCTAGCTGCAATAATACGTTCAATTGCGACAGTTTGATCTGGTGTTTTACTAAAGTCCCCTCCAAGACCTCAAGCGTACCGGAACCGTTTTCACGAAGTACTACGGGCAAAGCACAAAGTTGTTCCAACGTCAGTTCGTCATAAGCAGCCAACTTAGACCCTACATGAGTGACAACCACTAACTCATCCTTCATAAAAGGTATATAATGCATCGTATTTTGACGGGTAGTCCCTTCCACCAATCCTAACGTTATTTTTCCATCTCGCAAAGCCAACTCTATATCCCGGCTATTCCCATTCAATACGGATACATGTATATCCGGAAACATCTTAATGAATAAAGCAAGCACGGGAGGAAGAACATATTGGGATATTGTCGTACTGGCACCTAAATGTAAATCCCCTAGAAAATTATTTGTCAGCAGATTCATCTCGAAATCCAATTGACGATACGAAGCCAACAGGGAATGGGTATGCGAAAACAACAACTCGCCTGCACGAGTTAAACGGATCTGGCTACCTGTTCGTTCAAAGAGAGGCGTCTTATATTGAACCTCTAACTCATGGATATGCTTACTAATAGCGGGTTGACTAATGAACAACTCCCGGGACGCTTTCGTGAAACTTAAGTTACAAGCTACGCTATGAAATACTTTTAATCGAAAATCCATGATATTCTATCTTTTGCCGTTTTAATTTAACAAAGATAAAAATAATACTGTATATTTGTGGATTGAAACATAAATATATGAATGAATATGAAATATCTATATGTTTTATTGTTGACGTTGACCGTCAATGCATGCAGTGGTCAACACAATCAAAAAACGGAAGAATCCAATGTAGCGCCACCCACCTTTGAAATGGTCTCAGTCCCCACCCTAATCACAGACCCGGTGGAAAGGGCCGAATATTTAGTGAAACATTATTGGGATAAATTCGACTTCAAGGATACGACCTATATCCATGAACCTCAAGTGACCGAGCAGGCATTATCCAACTATATAGATTTGATGAACTATGTCTCGCCTGCGGCTATGTCTTCTTCCGTAAAAGCGATGATGAAACAAACAGAACAAGACAGTGCCATGTTTCAGTACTTTTCCGAGATGATGGAGAAATATCTATACGACCCGAACTCTCCTCTAAGAAATGAGGAAATGTATATAGCGGTCTTAGAATACATTACCGAATCCTCGTCATTAAGCGATGTGGAAAAAATACGTCCCGCCCATTTGCTAGAGCTCTCATTAAAAAACAGAATCGGGACGCCCGCTGCCGATTTCACATACACATTAGCAAACGGACAAACCGAGAAATTATACAATATAAAAGCGGATTATCTATTATTATTTTTCAATAATCCGGATTGCCATACTTGTCAAGAAATAACTAGACAAATGGAATCGTCCTTCTTGATCAATGAATTTTCAAACAACAACAAACTAAAGATTTTAGCCGTTTATCCGGACGAGGATCTGAACGCATGGAAAAAACACATTTCCGTCATGCCTAAAGATTGGATCAACTCATACGACAAAAGTGTTTCGCTTAAAAACAACGAGATCTACGACTTAAAAGCGATACCCACATTATACCTATTGAACAAAGAGAAGAAAGTATTGTTGAAAGACGCTACTTTTCAACAAATCGAAAATTATTTATCACAAACAACTAACTAATTTAAAACATGAAAAAAATCTTATTGTCCTTGGCTTTCTTAGCAGGAGCGAGCCTAACGGTTTCCGCCCAATTCAAGATTGGCGGCAAGACCATTAATACAAAAAAAGTGATTAATGCCGCAGCAGATGTAGCGCATGCCGCTACTCTTTCCGACGAGGATGTAGCCAAAATGGCAAAAGAGTACATCGAATGGATGGACACTCATAACGAGGTAGCTGGTCCGGATACGGAAATGGGACAACGCTTGGAACGCTTGACCGCTAATGTGAAGAAAGTTTCCGGCCTAGACTTGAATTTTAAAGTGTATAATGTAGTAGATGTAAACGCTTTCGCCTGTGGAGATGGAAGTGTACGCGTATGTGGCGGATTAATGAAAATCATGGACGATGACGAGGTATTCGCTGTTATCGGTCATGAGATCGGACACGTCGTTCATTCTGACTCTAAAGACGCCATGAAAAACGCTTACTTGACCTCCGCCGCTAAAAATGCCGCCGGAGCCGTAAATGGAACCGTATCCAAACTTACCGACTCTCAATTGGGAGACATGGCACAGGCCTTGGCTGGCGCTCAATATTCCCAAAAACAAGAGTATGAGGCGGATGAATTCGGATTCCAATTTTGTATAGATAACGGACGAGATCCGTACGGAATGTCTAACTCATTAAATAAGTTGTTACAATTGAGTGAGTCGGAAGCTAAATCGTCTAAGTTTATGCAGATGTTCTCAAGCCATCCCGAGACTCAAAAACGTGTCGATCGGGTAAAAGAAAAGGCCGATGAGTACATGAAAAGCAAGTAATAACAGTTAACCGCCCTTTAGCAGGCCGGACTATTATTAAAATAATGCTAACGTATCAAGGATTTGTACCACGAAATCATGCTGTACAACATAAAACACTATATATTTGCACTGTGTTTTTCATGGTATTAGATTTAAGGTTAGTAATGAAGATTGGTCATCCGTGACGGATGACCATTTTTTTGCTTTGATAATCAAAAAAAAAACTTCTACCTTTACAAAAGATCTATCTATTAAGAATCATGACACACACATAAATATTGAATAAGACAAAACGGCATGTATATATACCGGCATTGGTATCAAAGAAGAAAAGCAAGACGGCGTTTTCAATCGTTTCACGAAACTGGATGAATTCGCCAAAGGTACCGGTTAGGGACTATCCATTTGCAAAGTGATAGCCGAACGTTTCGATGGGTATATCGCCATAGGGCCCGAAGTGGGAAAAGGAAGCCGTTTTTCCATATATCCTTCCCCTTAACCCCAAACACACTGAAAGTGATTAATCGCATTTATTCTCGATAATCCCGAAAATAATATTACTTTTGCTTTCGTATACAATTTAAAATTTCAGTTCTGTGAGTACAAGAATAAAATTAAGAGTCCAAGGATTAACGAACAGCCAAAC
The DNA here is from genome assembly GCF_004793765.1 of Parabacteroides distasonis. GTDB lineage: Bacteria > Bacteroidota > Bacteroidia > Bacteroidales > Tannerellaceae > Parabacteroides > Parabacteroides distasonis_A. The sequence goes on from NZ_SRYM01000029.1 coordinate 34,407, forward strand.
TCAGTCTGGGGCCTATGCGTTAGTTTTGGCTGAAGAAAATGGTCCACGGCGAATTCCAATCATCGTTGGAACCGCTGAAGCACAGTCTATAGCGATCGCTTTGGAACATATCGTACCTCCTCGTCCATTAACACACGACTTATTCGCCTCTTTCGCACAAGCGTTCAACGTCATTCTAAAGGAAGTATATATCTACAAATTCGAGGATGGTGTATTTTACTCTGAATTAGAGTTTAGCGACGGAGAGCGCTCGATAAAGCTGGATTCTCGCACTTCCGACGCCATAGCCATAGCGCTCCGGATAAATTGCGACATATTTATCTCAGACGAGATCATCAATGATTGCGGTGTCATACTAGACCTCTTATCCCTCCCGACAGACGAATCAGAAGAGGACGAGGCTTTATTAGAATTAGAACCGGATGAGATCAAAGACGAAGCCCAGTTAAAGAAATGGTTAAGCCTATTGGATACTCAAGAAATAAAGGAACGATTGGAAGACGCTATAGCGGACGAGAATTACGAATATGCGAAAATGTATAAAGACGAGTTGCGCCGTCGAGAAGAAGAGGAGAGCACAAACTGATGATTGGAGAACAAGGAGGATTCGGACTGGTCTCATTTTTAAGAGGTCTGCTTGGGATCATTACGATTCTAGGTATCGCTTATGCGATGAGTTATGACCGTAAACGGATCGATTGGAAGTTAGTAGGCGGTGGTTTGTTCATGCAGATCGTATTCGCTTTGGCGGTTTTATATGTGCCGTTCGTCGGAAACCTATTGGAAGGATGCGGTAAGATATTTGTCAAGTTGATGGACTTCACGGATGCCGGTCTTACTTTCTTACTAGGTACGTACGCCTCTAAAGCAGCTGGATTCAGTTTTTTGCTTCATTCATTACCTATCGTTATATTCTTCTCCGCCTTGGTCTCCATGTTTTACCATTGGGGGATTATCCAGAAAGTAGTCAGTGCCTTTGCATGGGTATTGCGTAAATTCATGAATATATCCGGATCGGAGGGATTAGTGGCTGCTGGTAATATTTTTATGGGGATGACAGAATCTCCGGTGTTGATCAAGAATTACCTGCCGATGATGAATCGTTCGGAGATATTTCTAGTCATGGTATCCGGAATGGGAACGATCGCCGGTTCGGTAATGGGTACTTACATCGGTATGTTGGGAGGAACAGACCCAGCGGCAAAGGTCTTATTCGCCACTCATTTGCTCTCGGCTTCCGTGATGGCGGTACCGGGATCAATCGTTTTAGCGAAGATGCTTTGTCCGCAGACGGAAGAAGCTACAGATCATGTAGCTGTTTCCGGCAAGGAAAAAGAGAACTCGAATATTTTAGATGCCATCTCATCAGGTACGGTTACCGGCGTAAAGTTAATGACGAATATCGCCGCAATGCTATTGGTATTCATATCCCTTGTAGCGTTAGCGAATTATATTACGGAAGACGTGATAGGACGTTACACTGGATTGAACGACTGGATAGTGGAGACCACCGATGGCAAAGCAAGAGGCTTGACCTTCCAATTCATACTAGGTGTAATAGCGTCTCCTTTCATGTGGCTGATCGGGATTCCTAGTCAAGATATCATGTTGGCAGGTTCGCTATTAGGACAAAAGACCATATTGAATGAATTTGTCGCTTATTTCCAGCTACAACAATGGAAAGATGCGGGATTATTCATGTATGAGAAATCGATCTTGATGTCTACTTATATCCTTTGTGGATTCGCTAATATCTCGTCTATCGGTATCTTATTAGGCGGATTGGGTGTATTAGCCCCGGAAAAACGAGGATTAATTTCACGTATCGGCGTACTGGCCATGATCGGCGGAGCCTTGGTCTCTGTACTATCGGCTACTATAATTGGAATGATCCTTGGGTAATTGAGAATTAAATTATTATGCAGATTTTTTACACACCAGATATTGCGGTAAACCCGGAATTACCGGAAGAAGAAGCAGGACATTGTATACGGGTACTTCGTCTAGGCGAAGGCGATGAGATATTATTGACGGATGGACAAGGCTCTTTTTATAAAGCGGCTATTAGCCGGGCACATCCCAAACACTGTGAGGTGACCCTCTTAGAGAGTTGGAAACAACCCGACCTATGGAACTTCAATCTCCATATAGCCGTAGCTCCTACTAAAAGCATGGACCGGATGGAATGGTTCGTGGAAAAAGCGACGGAGATAGGGATCAATGCGATCACCTGTCTGAATTGTCGTTTCTCCGAGCGTAAAGAGATCAAGCCGGTTCGATTGGAGAAGATATTGATCAGCGCCATGAAGCAATCCCAGAAAGCGACTTTGCCAGTGTTAGAAGGAATGACGGAGTTCAAGAAGTTTGTCGCCACTCCTTTTGACGGACGTAAGTTTATCGCCCATTGCGAGGAAGGCGAGAAACCGCTATTGAAACATACGTATCAGCCGGGAGAGAATGCCTTAATCCTCATCGGACCGGAAGGTGATTTTAGCCCGGAAGAAATCAAACTGGCTCAAGAGAATGGTTTCGAGCCGATCTCTTTAGGAGAAAGCCGGCTACGTACGGAAACGGCCGCACTAGTCGCTTGCCAAACGATCCATGTGTTAAATCAATAGAATAATCCTATTTCCATTAAAAACACATTAATCCTTATATGGGTTATTAAGCAAATCGTTACATTTGTAATGATATTAACAAATCTAATCTAATAACAATTTTAAGTAACATGAAAAATTTGTTCAAATCATTCTTGATTCTTTCAGCCATAGCTATGGCTATCCCCTGTATCGCTCAAACTCCGAATACATTGACTAAAAAGGAGAAAAAAGCTGGCTGGGAATTATTATTCAACGGAAAAGACTTCTCAGGATGGCGTCAATGTAACGGAACCGCTATGCCTGCGAACTGGGTTATAGAAGACAATGCAATGAAAGTATTTACCGGCGAAGGCAAGAAACCGGGACAAGGCGCTAATGGCGATATCCTTTACCAGAACAAAAAGTTCAAAAACTTCGAGCTTTCGGTAGACTGGAAAGCCAGCAAGATGGGAAACTCCGGTATCTTCTATTATGTACGCGAGGTACCCGGTAAACCTATTTATTATGCGGCTCCCGAAGTACAGGTGCTAGATAACGTGGACGCAACCGACAACAAATTAGCAAACCACCTAGCAGGTTCTCTATATGACATGCTTCCCGCAGATCCGAAAACAGTTAATCCTGCCGGCGAGTGGAATACGATCGTAATCCGTGTAAAAGATGGAAAAGTAACGCATACTCAAAATGGCAAAAAAGTAGTTGAGTACACTTTATGGAGCAAAGAGTGGGATGATCTGGTAGCTAACAGTAAATTCAAGAACTTCCCGGGTTTTACCGAAGGTATCTCTAAAGAAGGTTATATAGGTCTGCAAGATCATGGCTATCCTATATGGTTCCGTAATATCAAGATCCGTGAACTAAAATAGTTCTTCGAATCTATCGTATATAAATAAAAAGCCCGGGATTCTGATAAATCACCGGGCCTTTTCATATCTGTTTAAAAAGTAAGCCCAATTACTCCCACTCAATTGTCGCATTCGGTTTCGGAGACATATCGTAGCATACACGGTTCACGTTCTTCACCTCTTTCAAGATACGATCCGTAATCTTCATCAAGATTGGCCAATCAACCGGTTCGATCGTAGCGGTCATGGCATCTACCGTATTGACGGCACGGATAATCACGGGCCATTCGAAAGAACGGGCGTTATCACGTACGCCAACCGACTTAAAGTCGGGTACTACCGTAAAGTATTGCCATACCTTTTTATCCAATCCGGCGTTCTTGAACTCCTCCCGTAAGATCGCATCCGACTCACGTACCGCTTCCAGTCTATCACGAGTGATAGCGCCCAAGCAACGTACGCCCAAACCCGGTCCGGGGAACGGCTGACGATAAACCATGTCATAAGGCAAACCTAACTCTACGCCACAAGCACGAACCTCGTCCTTGAATAATTGACGCAAAGGCTCAACCAACTCAAATTGCAAATCTTCCGGCAGACCGCCTACGTTATGATGGGATTTCACCATCTTAGCCGTCTTCGTTCCGCTCTCCACGATATCCGGATAGATCGTTCCTTGAGCCAAGAAATCGATTCCATCTAATTTGCGAGCTTCTTCCTCAAATACACGGATAAACTCACCACCGATAATCTTACGCTTTTGCTCCGGATCTTCCACGTCGGCCAGCTTGTTCAAGAAACGATCGGTAGCGTCTACATACACCAAATTGGCGTTCAACTGGTTCTTGAAGACCTCAACGACATCCTCAGACTCGCCCTTACGCATCAAGCCATGGTTAACATGTACGCAAACCAATTTATCGCCGATCGCTTTCAAAAGCAAAGCGGCTACTACAGAGCTATCAACACCTCCAGACAAGGCCAGCAGAACTTTCTTATCCCCTACCTGACGCTTTACCAATTCAATCTGGTCATTGACAAAATTCGTCATATTCCAGTTTGCCTCAGCCTTGCAAGTATCGAACACGAAAGACTTGACAGCGCCCTTGATCGCCTCGACATCATCCGTAAACTCCGGCAATTTAACCTCGCACAACGCCTTATCGTGACCTGCGGCCATTACAGGAGTGCCCATCTCGTAAATACCCGGATTCACGTCGATAGCTACACCGTCGATAACATTGTTTGGGCCACCATTGATAATGATACCTTTCACGTTTGGCAAGGCTTTTAATTCCTCAACCGTGATGTCATGCGGATAAATCTCACTATAAACGCCTAACGCACGAATAGCACGAGCCAACACCGTATTCTCATGACTACCTAAATCCAAGATAACAATCATATCTTGCTTCATGTGACTTTTAAATTTTATTGATTTTACACTTTGTTATACCTAAGACAAATGTCACTCCCACTCGATGGTTGCAGGCGGCTTCGAGCTGATGTCGTACACGACTCTATTTACGCCTTTCACCTTATTGATAATCTCGTTGGAAACTTTGGCGAGGAACTCGTACGGAAGCTGCGCCCAATCGGCGGTCATAGCGTCCGTGGAAGTTACCGCACGTAAAGCTACCGTATTCTCATAGGTACGCTCATCGCCCATTACACCTACGGATTGAATCGGAAGTAAGATTACCCCAGCTTGCCAAATCTTATCGTAAAGTCCCCACTCACGCATCAATGACATATAGATATCGTCAGCGTCTTGCAGGATACGTACCTTTTCCGGCGTGATATCACCCAAGATACGGATACCCAATCCCGGTCCCGGGAACGGATGGCGCTTGATCAAATGCGGTTGCATACCCAACTCCATACCGACACGGCGAACCTCATCCTTGAAAAGAAGACGAAGCGGCTCGACGAGTTTCAAGTTCATCGTATCCGGAAGTCCGCCCACATTATGATGGCTCTTGATAACCGTACCTGTGATAGAAAGCGACTCGATCACATCCGGATAAATCGTACCTTGCCCCAGCCACTTGATATCTTTCAGCTTATGCGCCTCCTCATCGAAGACATCGATAAATCCTTTGCCGATGATCTTACGTTTCTTCTCCGGTTCCGTAACGCCCGCTAGTTCTTTATAGAACTTATCTTTCGCGTTTACGCCGATCACGTTCAATCCTAAATGCTCATAATCCCTCATTACGTTCTCGAACTCATTCTTGCGCAGCAAACCATGATCCACGAAAATGCAAGTCAAGTTCTTACCGATCGCCTTATTCAGCAATACGGCCGTAACAGATGAATCCACACCGCCGGAAAGAGCCAAGATCACCTTGTCATCTCCCAATTGCTCCTTCAACTCAGCTACGGTAGATTCGATAAAGGAAGCCGGTGTCCAATCCTTGGCGCATCCGCAAATATTCAAGAAGTTATCCAGCAACTTCGTACCGTCTGTCGAATGGAATACTTCCGGATGAAACTGAACGCCCCACGTTTGCTCACCTTCCACATGGTAAGCGGCAGCCTTCACGTCGTCCGTGCTGGCGATCACCTTGAAATTATCCGGCAATACGGTAATCGTATCTCCATGAGACATCCATATCTGCGAACCCACATGGATCCCTTTCAGTAATTCATCCTCACCATCAATGTGCGACAAATTAGCACGTCCATACTCACGTGAATTAGCTGGTTCCACATTACCTCCGGATGTATAAGCTAGAAACTGCGCTCCATAACAAATACCTAAGACGGGATACTTCCCCCGTATCTCGGTCAAATCAGCCTTAAAGGCATTCTCGTCGTATACGGAATAAGGACTTCCGGAAAGGATCACACCTTTCACGTCGGTAGCGTCATGCGGGAATTTGTTATAAGGAACGATCTCACAATACATATTCAACTCTCTGACCCTACGGCCGATAAGCTGGGTTGTTTGCGAGCCGAAATCAAGAATAATAAGTTTCTCGTGCATGCAATTATGATTATTTAATTGAGTGGCGCAAAGGTAGTAATAAATTCGGGAAGCATAAACACACTGGGCAAATATTCTTCCTTATCACGATACTTTTAAAAGATCTTCCCTTGTCCTATTACGCCTTTCCTCCTGAGACATTCATTATCCACCATCCGTTGCATGATCGTCCACCAACTGTTGCATGATCATGCAACGGATGGTGGACGATCATGCAACAGCCATTAGAAGATGAATTCCTCAAGAGGAAAACCACAAATCCCCCTAAGGATCCGGCCAAGGGAAGCCATGAAAACAGCGAACCGCCCGACAACCCGGCGAGAGTTACGGACGGACAAAACAAAAAAAGCCTCGGAGCGTTCATTACAAACAACTTCGAGGCTTTCCTCCGAGGTTCCTGGCGGATTCGAACCGCCGTACATGGTTTTGCAGACCACTGACTAAGCCACTCATCCAAGGAACCGAATCAATCAAAAATAAAAGTAATTTTCAATTCTCAATACTGAATTTTCAATTACCAAGAGGTTCCTGGCGGATTCGAACCGCCGTACACGGTTTTGCAGACCGCTGACTAAGCCACTCATCCAAGGAACCATAATTTCAACACAAAACAACTGCTTTCGTTTTGCGAGTGCAAAGAAAGAGAATAATATTGGAATTACCAAACTTTTCCTTTCTTTTTTATTTTTCCCTCCGAATATTATAGAAGTAGAGAAAATGAGCTTACCTTTGCCTATCAAATAGATAAATAACGAAAAAATGACTTATACAGAAACTGTAATACCGGGCGTATGGATCATTGAGCCAAAGGTATTGAAAGATGCGCGCGGATACTTTATGGAAGCTTTTAAGCAAGCGGAATTCGAGGAGCATATCGGAAAAATCCAGTTCGTGCAAGACAACGAATCTTGCTCCTCTAAAGGCGTACTACGAGGATTACACTATCAGCTAGCGCCCTATTCTCAATCTAAATTAGTCAGGGTGATCAAAGGACGGGTATTGGATGTAGCCGTAGACGTACGTGAAGGCTCGCCCACATTCGGCAAATATGTAGCTGTAGAGTTATCGGACGAGAATAAACGCCAGTTATTTATTCCACAGGGATTCGCCCACGGATTCCATGTATTAAGTGACGAGGCTATCTTTACCTATAAAGTAGATAATCCATATGCTCCGACGCATGAACGGGGAATCCGCTATGACGATCCCACGGTCCATGTAGATTGGGGCATCACGGATCCGGAATCGATCAACCTATCCGAGAAAGACACCAAAGCTCCATCGCTGAAAGACGCTGAGCTTAATTTCAAATACTAAACACTGTACAGATATGAAAACTTACCTAGTTACCGGCGCCGCCGGTTTTATCGGTGCCAATTTCATCAAACACATGCTGGCGAAATATGACGATATCAAGATCGTTGTCCTAGACTTGCTGACTTACGCAGGTAATTTAGGCACCATCGCCGAGGATATCGATGGAGTACGTTGCGAGTTCGTGAAAGGCGATATTTGCGACCGTGCCTTGGCCGACCAGCTATTCGAGAAATACAACTTCGATTATGTCGTGAACTTCGCCGCTGAAAGTCATGTGGACCGAAGCATCGAAAATCCCCAGCTATTCCTGCAAACCAACATCCTTGGTACACAAAACCTATTGGACGCCGCACGAAAAGCATGGGTTACCGGTAAGGCCGAGACAGGTTATCCGGTATGGCGTGAAGGTGTACGTTTCCATCAAGTCTCTACCGATGAGGTCTATGGAAGCCTTGGTGCCGAAGGGTATTTCCACGAGACCACGCCTTTAGATCCCCGTAGCCCGTACAGCGCCTCCAAGACAAGCGCAGACTTATTCGTAAAGGCTTACCACGAGACGTATAAGATGCCGGTATCTATTACCCGTTGTTCCAACAACTACGGACCTTACCATTTCCCGGAAAAATTGATTCCCTTAATCATAAAGAACATATTGGAAGGTAAATCCCTACCTGTATATGGTGACGGCACAAACGTACGCGACTGGTTATATGTAGAGGATCATTGCAAGGCGATCGACGCCGTAATCCACCACGGGCGTGTGGGAGAGGTTTACAACGTAGGCGGTCATAACGAGAAGCAGAACATCGAGATCGTGAAACTCACGATCCGGACGATCCATCAACTAATGACCGAACAACCGGAATATCGCCAAGTATTAAAGAAAAAAGAGATCGGTGCCGATGGAGAAATCTCTATCGACTGGATCAACGACAACTTGATTACATTCGTGAAAGACCGTCTGGGCCATGACCAACGATACGCCATCGACCCGACGAAGATTACCAACGAATTAGGCTGGACACCGGAGACCTGCTTCGAGGTCGGTATCGTAAAAACCATCCGTTGGTATCTTGAGAACCAAAAATGGGTAGAAGATATCACCGGTGGAGATTACATGAAATATTACGAGCAAATGTATGGATCACGTTGATTCCTCAACGTGACCATGTGTATGTGGATGAATCTCAGAGAGGCTGTTTCCTAATTCGGGAGCGGCCTCTCTTATTTGTTTCCGGATCGTCTCGCGTATCTCCTCACGCACATTCCTGCGGGTACTATCCAGTTCCGCTTGCTTGGCAGGTTTCAAGAAATCTTTATATTTACATTTCACGATCTTGAACTTGAAATCATCCAGATTCCCTTTTATATCGATACCCAGCTTAAACGGCACCGGCGATTTTAAAACCGAGAGATGGTAATCGAACGTCATATCCAAATTATGCGTTCCTCCTACGGCTACTTTATACCGGTCCATCTCCACCAAGAATGGGAATACCTCGATCTTGTTATCATGGATCGCTAAATCTACCGCTATACTATCAATCATATTCCGTTTTTTATTCTTGAACATCAGCGTCTTCGATATCTCGGTAAATGTCTCACCATCCAGCAACACCATATTCTTTCCGCTCAGGTAGCAAGAGGCATTTACAGACGGCAGCAACACGGACATCGTAGAATCCGCCTTGCAAGTCGCCGTCATCTGGCAATCTACCATGCCTTCGAACGAACGAAGCATAGGTACCAATGTATCGATATCCGGGAATAAACTGATTAACCGTTCCACTAAAATATCATTTAAGGACAACTCAAATCCCATAGTCGCCTCTTGATCTGTTTTGGTCGTATAAACCATCGTCAGATCTCCGGAGCCGATATTCGAGCTCATACATAAATCGCTCAGATTGATACTTTGATCCCGGATTACAACCTCACCTTTCACATCCTCCAACTTCAGATCCTTAAAATCTATTTTTTTAGCATTTGTATGAAGCGTCAGATCCAAGAATTTCGGAACGACAAATAGTTGAGAGATCGAATCCGTAGCGACACTATCCACGGTATTCGCTAATAGATGATCCGTCTCCAGTACGGAGATACTGTCTTCCGAGAAGGCCCCAACCGAATTGGATGCCAATTGATCAGAAAACTGCAAACCTTTACTTATAGCCAGCATCAACTGGTTACAATCGATCAGATCGGATTCCAACTCGAAATTCGCTTTCAGCTTTCCTCCCCGTAGCATGGCTCGCCGGATGTCATTAAGCTCTCCGCTCAAAGTAAGATCGCTTTTTCCTAAATGCAGGCGAGCACCACTCAACGTCATATTGTTCGTATTGAACGTCACGCTTGTCTCATCAATATGCATAGGAATAGGGAATAAGCGGCTAAAGCCCCTCAATTGCTTAAACCTCACTTGTCCCCGAGCCTCCCATTGACGCAAGATGCTGTTTGAGGAAGCCACTGAATCCACTTGCGACCGCTGTCTATTCGCCCTTCGGGTGGTCTGCGTACGCCTATGCAATGTATCACCGGCGGCGATACGGCGCTCACGTTGTTGACGGATCGCTTGTCGATAAGGTAACGCTTCCAGAGAGAACTGGCTTTCTGTCAGAATCATACCCGTCCGTAAAGGGATAAGAATATATTTTAAGGTATCCACCGAGATCGTAGCTCCCGCCATAGGGATCCGCTTATCCGTAGAAGAAGCCTTGATGCCCCCTTTCAACACGGTCTTACCGGCCACCATCCAAGTAGAATCCGGCAACTTAGTACGTAAATGATCAAATTCCAACCCTGCGGTCATAGGAATAACAGCCGTTGTATCAATAACCGGCGTCGTATTGGCTACCATCTTCAATCCACCGATATTCGTACTGATCTCATCCTTATACTTTATATTCAAGGTATCCACCGACAGATTAGCACTCAACAATCCTTTCGCATTCAGATATTTACTTTCATTTTCAGTAGAACCTACGAACAGATTCGCCCCGGCGATATACATATCCACGCCTAACGGCTTACTAAACGCTTTGAAACGATCAACCGTCAAATTACCAAATGACTTGACTTTTCCAAAGCGACTATTCACGATATCATCCACCTTAAACACCGTAGATAAATCAGCCATCATGGTACCCTCCAGCAACAGCGTGTCGGGATTCAAGAACTCTTTAGCCAAACGGGTAAAATCAACCCTCCCTTTCATCTCCGCCCGAATCGCAGGGTTCCTCCAGATATCCCTAACCTCTCCACTCATGGTCAACGAGGTATTCAACCCGATCAATGCCAACTCCTCCAAAGAGACATAGGAAGAATCCGGGTAAGCACCATTCAAATGCAAATCCACGTCCATGCGCAAGGTATCAATCCCCTGCTCTATACCTTTTATATGATAAGAACCATCCTCTATCTTGCAGCACAAATTCACGGTAGGAACGATACTATCTCCTAATTCTCCACGGATATCCCCATCTAAAATAATACGTCCCTCAGCAAGTGTTTTATCCCGATCCTTAAAATATTCATCTGGAATAAAATGTAAGAGATCATTCATGTCGGAAATCTTCAACCCGAAAGTCATATCGATCCGTGACGGATTATCCTCGGTAGCCGGCACCATAAAGCCATCCGCCGTAAAAGGCAGGTTATTCACCAGCAACTCCGCATCCCTCAACCCAATCCGGCGAAGTCCGTCAGCCAACAACAAACGTCCCTTGAAGCGTAACGCTAACTTATTCGCCAAAGAATAAGACGGGCTACGGAATACGATCGAGGAAGAACCGGTCTCCACATCCAATTTATTTCCTCGTTGGGTCAAAAGACCGTCTATATGTAAAAAGAAACCATCGATGGCCGTATATAAATCCTGCTGGCGGTCATTATAGACAAAGTGTCCATTCGTAATATGCACTTGCTGTAAATCTATTTTAGGCAATAGAGACGACGATGATTCGTCTACCGAATCCATCTCACTTTGATAAATCTCCCAATTCGCCTTTCCCTCCTCGTTCACATAACCATAAAAACAGATACTATCCATGATAATCTGAGGAATCGTCACTTTCCCGCTAAACAAATAATCCGTAGGGTTAAATACGACGATCGCTTTTTTGAAAGACAACAAAGAATCCGAAGGAATCATCAAATCCTCCTGATGTTCCATAGAATCCTCAGCCTGATATGAGATCAAACGCCCATTTGTCAACTTCACTCCCAGATAAGGATACGTCTCGAAATAAGTCAACTCCACCCGCTCACATTCCAGGTGCGCCTCTATGAATTCGTTTGTTTTCTCTACGACCAAAGGTGTCAGCTTTTCCGGGGGTAAGACCGCCCATTTCAGTATACCAACCCCGATCAAGGGAAATATGAAAAAGATCCCGACCAACGCAGACACAACAACCAGCAATATCTTTCTTATTCGTACCATACTCATTCCTTCATCTTATCACAAACAACACTAATTAAATTGTATGAGCAAAAATACGAAATACTATCTCAAAGACAACGCTTATCTCATAAAAAAAGGCCTCTCGTAATGAGAGACCTTCTTTTTACATCTTATTTATTTTCCTACAATTTATTTATCCAGAACCTCGTATTTAGAATGCTGGCTCTTGAACTCGGGAACGATCTCCTTCATCCGCTTCACGATCTGCATATCCCCCTCCACGGCACAAGCATGTACCAAGGCATCAATCCGCAGATTGGCGTCAGCATAGTCATACGCACGGACTTGGGCGATCTTGATCTTCGGATGAAAAGTAGGCTTAGAGGTCTCCTCCTCATTGAGTACCTCCTCATACAACTTCTCCCCGTCTCGCAATCCCGTGAATTGGATCTCGATTCCCTTCACGCCGCTCAGGCGGATCATACGCTCAGCCAGATCCACGATCCGTACAGGTTTACCCATATCGAACACGAAGATCTCTCCCCCATTACCCATCGTACCGGCCTCTAGGACTAGCTTACAAGCCTCCGGTATCAGCATGAAGAAACGAATGATATCCTTGTGCGTCACCGTAACAGGACCGCCCCGCTTGATCTGCTCCTTGAATAACGGGATCACGGAACCGTTCGATCCCAGCACATTACCGAAACGAGTCGTCACGAATTGCGTGCGACCGCTCACCTTCCCATCCTTGATGGCTTGATCCAAACTCTGCACGTAGATCTCGCAAATACGTTTCGAACAGCCCATCACGTTCGTGGGATTCACCGCCTTGTCGGTCGATACCATCACGAACTTCCTCGTGCCGTACTTCACCGCCAAGTCTGCGATCACCCGGGTACCGTCCACGTTATTGCGGACACTCTCCTCCGGATTATCCTCCATCATAGGCACATGCTTGTAAGCCGCGGCATGAAACACATAATCCGGACGATGCTCCTCGAACAATTCCTCCATGCGTTCACGTACACAAATATCGCTCACAACCGTATAGGATTCTATATTCGACCACTGACGAGCCATCATCAAGCGGACATCGTGCAAGGGAGTCTCCGCCTGATCTATCAAGACCATACGTTCCGGGGCGAACTGGGCTACCTGCCGCACGATCTCGCTACCGATACTCCCGGCGGCTCCTGTTATCAGAATCCGCTTACCGGTAAGCTGCTTCCTCACAGCCTCCAAGTCTATCTCGATCTTATCACGGGGCAGTAAATCCTCTATATTCACCTCCCTCAGCTGGGTATGGCTCAAGTCGCTCTTCCCGTCCCACTCTTGGGCGGCAGGAGTCATATAGATCTTTATATTCGCCTTGATCAGCCTGTCCACCATCTCCTGATTATTCCGGATCGCCTCAACCTTTAAGGGAGATACCAACAAAACATCGGCTTGCAGCCTTCTCATCACACCAATCAAATCCTCGTTATTTGGATAAACCTTGACTCCCATTAAATACCGATTCCCAATCTCAGCCATGTCCGAGATAAATCCAGCCAGCACAAACCGAGCCGGATCCTGATTCTGGATACTCTTCGCCAAACTCACCCCACCTTGCTTCACGCCATAGATAAACGCACGCTCAGCCTTAGCCACACGAAAAGTACTTACATAAAAATATTTCACGAACACACGCATCATCCACATCAAGCTCATAGCCAACAATGCGGAGAGGATCAGATCCCGTTTACGGATATACACCAAATAAGGAGAAAAGTCCGTCAACGCCTGAAACACGACCACGCAAATCAAGCCAAACAAGACGGCGAATCCCACCTTTTGCAAGTCCACGAAAGAGGAATAACGTATAATCCCCGAATAGGTATGGAATAGGCGAAAGCCTACCAGATAAGGAATCAGGCATACCAACAGCGTGACCAATAGATGTCCTAAGATATCCAAAGTCGACAACACACCATTATTCAAGGTATACACCAATAAGCCGGAAAATAAGATCAAGCAGCAATCCAGCAAGATAATACCCCAATAGGGTAAGGATTTCTTGGAAAAGTACCAGGTAGATAGTCGAGAAAAAGGATCCCTCATATCAATTCTTGTTTATGTAGTTACACGAATAATCTATAGAATAAAAGCTCTTTTGGGCTATTTCGATACAATAGCTCTAAATGTTTGAAATATCAATCTTATATCGAAAGTAAAGGAATGTCTGGCAACATATTCCAGATTAATACGCAATTTATCTGGCATTATTACTTCAACATAATACTTATCTGGATCATTAACCCGTTCAAGAAGTTCATTCTCATTTCGATACCGAATAGAAGCCAAATCAGTAATGCCCGGCCTAACATCCAACACATGCATTTGTTCTTCCGTATACATATCAACATACTTACGAACTTCTGGACGAGGACCAACCAAACTCATATCCCCTTTAAACACATTAATCAATTGAGGAAATTCATCCAATTTGTATTTACGGATATAATAGCCGGACCGAGTAATCCGAGGATCATGTCCACCTACAGTAATAAGTCCTTTCTTATCTGAACCCACACGCATGCTACGGAATTTAAATAGCTGAAAATCCATATTATTACGCCCCACACGAACTTGTTTATAAAAGACTGGACCGATAGAATCACACTTAATCCAAATTGTCAAAATGACAAATAGAGGACTAAGCAAGATAAGCCCTATCCCGCTCGCTACAATATCAAATATACGTTTCAAATCGTTTGGATTATTTTATTGGGAAATAATATCAACAAAATTAGAAATCACATACTCCACATCCTCATCCGTAAGACTGGTGTGTAAAGGTAAAGTAATCTCATTATGGTATTGGTTATAAGCATTCGGATAATCTGCGATATCAAAGCCTAAATTTTTATAGGCTGTCATCATCGGTAAAGGTTTATAATGTACGTTACAAGCGATCCCACGTTCAGCCATCCGTTCTATCACAGCATTTCGATATTCCACATCCTCACCAAGCAAACGTACAAGATACA
>NZ_SRYM01000002.1 GCF_004793765.1 Parabacteroides distasonis
TTACACACGTTCTTTTAATTGTTAATTGCGTGTGAAGTAAATCTGTATCATGTCATATATTCAGGATCGACTTCTACAGCGGCAACCAACAGACCAGGTATCTCTACGATCAAACGTTTCACACGGGAACCCCGTATAGAGAGTAAACGCCCCTCGTAGCCATCCAATGGGCCACCCTCGATGCGGATCATGCGACCGTACATCGCAGGAGTTAATTCTTCAACCAAGAAATAACGTGGAGAATCATCGGAATGGACAGCACGGATAAAACGGTTCATCTCCGCATGGCCTACCGTCATCGGCTTACGGTAGCCACCACGCAAATAACGATATTGGAGAGTACTGATCTCTTCTACGATTGGATCCATACACGCACAGGTCGTATGGGCAAAAAGTAAATCGTGCAGAAGAGGAACCTCCTCACGAATCCGCTTACCCTTTCTCTCAACCAACTGCCAACGCATAGGAGTGAAAACCTCTATGCCCTTTTCCTTTAGCAACCTATAGGCCGGGCGTTTAGCATTGGGACGAGTCAGGTCTCGCAATACGAACCAATTGTCTGTCAAAGGATGTTCCACTAGATGATGGGATAATTCTTCTAGTCCTGAAAGAATGCGTATTTTATTAATATCCAATCAGTTACAAAATAAAATCTTATAAGCTAGAAAGCGTATTCGGCGAATAGCATTCGTTTCACGTCGCAAATATAGCAAAAAATAACCAAACGCAAGTAAACATCAAGCCTTGTTTGTGTTTAGTTATTTTTCACTACATTTGTGTTCGCTAAAAAAGGAGTAATTTAAAATGATCGATCAACCTACCATAGACCGGATATTGGACGCGGCGAACATTGTAGATGTTGTCTCTGAATTCGTGACTCTTCGGAAACGAGGGATCAACTATGTAGGATTATGCCCGTTTCATTCGGACAAATCACCGTCTTTTTACGTATCCCCCTCAAAGAATATCTGTAAGTGTTTCGCTTGCGGAGAAGGTGGGACCGCTGTTCACTTCATCATGAAGCACGAGCAACTCAACTATTTCGACGCTTTACGCTTTCTAGCAAAAAAATACAATATAGAGATACAGGAACGGGAACTTACCGAAAAAGAGAAACAAATCCGTAGCGACCGGGAAAGTATGCTTATCGTCAATAGTTGGGCAGGACAATACTTCTCTACTTTATTACATGAGCATATTGAAGGGAAAAGCGTAGGTATGCGCTACTTCGCCGAGCGAGGATTGCGGGAAGATATCATCCGTAAATTCCAGCTCGGGTATAGCTTAGACCAGCGGGATGCCTTATACAAAACCGCTATAAAAGCAGGCTATAAAAAGGAATTCCTCGAGAAAACCGGTTTAGTTATCGCTTATGATAACGGAAACGTGAACGATCGTTTTCGGGGACGTGTCATCTTTCCCGTCCATACGCTAAGCGGAAAGGTCGTGGCATTCGGTGGACGTGTATTGAAAAAGGACGAGAAGACCGCGAAGTACGTAAACTCTCCCGAAAGCGAGATTTATCATAAGAGCAACGAGCTTTACGGTATCTATTTCGCCAAGCAAGCGATCATGAAGCAAGATCGCTGTTTCTTGGTGGAAGGATATATGGACGTGATCGGTATGCACCAAGTGGGCGTAGAGAACGTTGTTGCCTCCTCGGGTACAGCTCTCACGCAAGGACAAATCCGACTCATACACCGTTTCACGAATAATATCACGGTATTATATGATGGAGACGCCGCCGGAATCAAAGCGGCTCTCCGGGGTATCGATATGTTATTGGAAGAAGGGATGAACGTCAAAGTCGTGCTTCTTCCGGCGGGAGAAGATCCGGACTCGTTTGCCCGTAGCCATAGCACGAGCGAGTTCGCAGAGTTTATCAGCCAGAACGAGACAGATTTCATCCGTTTCAAGACAAAGTTACTATTGGCAGAAGCGGATGGCGATCCGATCAAACGTTCTGCCCTGATCTCGGATATTATCCGTACGGTAGCGATCATACCTGATAATATCGCTCGCTCCGTGTATATCCGGGAATGTAGTACTACCATGGAAATAGACGAACAAGTCTTACTCAACGAAGTCAATAAGATCCGCCTCAACAAGGAAGGGAACCAAGCGTCTAAATCCGTAAGGAATACACCGCCCGTTCAACCTCCTGTCAATACGCTCCCTGAGTATCCGGATTTCCCCGGCTACCAACCCTATACACCAGAAGAAGCAAGCACCCTTCCACCGGAAAATATTCCACCTCCACCACCCGAGGATTATATTTCGGAAGAGGAAACGGGTCCACCCTCTACCCCTCCCTACGAGATTCCGACAGCTCCCAACATACAGGTCCAACCGAAACGTTCTCCTTTCGAGGCTTACGAATTGGCTCTTTTACGCTATATCGTACGATACGGCGAACGTGTCCTTTATGACTACGTAGATGAGGAGACCAACGAGCATGTTATCATGCGGGTCGCCGATTATATCCGTTTTGATCTGGAACGCGACGACCTTACGTTTTATACGCCGACCTTCAAACAAATGTTGTACGAGGCCGCCGAGCATTGCCAGAACGAGGGCTTTATGGCCAGTCGTTATTTCCTTGCCCATCCGGACCCGAATATCAGCCGGCTTGCCGCTAACCTTATCAGCGATAAGTATCAACTTAGTAAATATCATACGAAGTTCAGGGAACTGGAACAAGAAGAAGACAAATTGGATTACTTGGTACCCCGGGAGATCTATTCTATGAAAGATGCCTATATCCTCCATAAAATAAAGGATATCCAAGCGAAAATCAAAGAGGCTCAAAACAAGGGAGACATGGAACAAATCTTTGATTTAATGAAACAGAACACTCACCTCAACGAGATCAAGAACGTGCTCTGCAAAGAGCTGGGTGAGCGTATCGTATTAAAAATGTAATAAAAAACATCTATGAATTTCCTTGAGACAGAAAACGTGGTAAAACAGTACGCCGGACATTTGGCACTAAACAAGGTGAGTATCCAAGTTCCTCAAGGAACTATCTTTGGATTACTGGGGCCTAACGGAGCGGGCAAGACTACCTTGATCCGGATCATCAACCGGATTACGGCGCCGGATAGCGGAATCGTTCGCTTCAACGGCCATGAATCCAGCCCGGAAGACATCTATCAGATCGGTTACTTGCCGGAAGAAAGAGGATTATATAAAAAGATGAAAGTCGGAGAGCAGGCTATCTATTTGGCGCAATTGAAAGGTCTCTCCTATTCAGAGGCACGCAAGCGTTTGACCCGTTGGTTCGACAAATTTGACATCATGCCTTGGTGGAATCGCAAGCTGGAGGAGCTGTCGAAAGGTATGCAGCAGAAAGTACAATTCATCATTACCGTGATACACGAACCCGAGTTATTGATCTTTGACGAGCCTTTTAGTGGGTTTGATCCAGTCAACGCCGATCGCCTTAAACAAGAGATACTGGAATTGAAGGCTGCCGGACATACGATTATCTTCTCCACCCATAATATGTCGTCTGTAGAGGAGATTTGTGACGAGATCGCTTTGATCAATCGCTCAGAGGTCGTCCTGTCCGGTAATGTCAAAGAGGTACGGGAACGGTTTAAGAGCAATACCTATATATTAAATGTACGCAAGGGGACTGGAGGAACAGAAAAGTTAAAGATACACAAGGAAGAGAATATCAGTAACTCCGACTGGCTCACCCAGCTGGCGTCCCAATATGAGATTCTTTCCTTCACGGAAGAGATCCCTTCCATGAATGACATTTTTATCAACACCGTTTCCGGTACAAACACATCAAAGGTATGAGCAAAATTGGATTAATCATCAAACGGGAATATCTCCGGAGAGTAAGCAAGAAGTCATTTATCCTGCTCACGTTCCTCACACCGTTTCTATTCGCAGCGCTTGTATTCGTCCCCCTATGGCTCTCTTCCATCAAGGGAGATGAGGTTCATACAGTCGCCATACTCGACGCCACCGACAAATATGCCCCGTTGTTCGAAGATACGGAAAGTTATCGTTTTATCAACGGCGACAAAGATATGGATGAGTACAGGCAAATGTCGGAAAAGGAGATATTCGCATTTCTCAACATCTCCGACGACTTGCAGAAAAATCCGAAAAACGCAACCCTCTATTCCAAGAAACAAATCCCGGCGGATTTGAGCCGACTCGTCAATATGACATTAAAGAAGCAGATAGAGAGTGACAAACTGGCAACATTCAATATCCCCAACCTACAAGAGATCATAAAAGAAAGTAAAGTAGATTTCAACATACAAACGATCAAGTGGGGGGATGACGGAAGCGAAAAACAATCCTCATCCGTAGTGGCATCCATAACCGGAGTAATTTTCACCATGCTTATTTATATGTTCATCCTAATCTATGGAGGAATGGTCATGCAAGGGGTTATGGAAGAAAAGACGAACCGGATCATCGAGATTATGATCTCGTCCGTCAAACCTTTCGACTTGATGATGGGTAAGATTATAGGAATCGGCTTTGTCGGGCTTACGCAAGTATTCCTTTGGACAATTATGACCTTTATTCTCATCACCGGGGGAACTTTCTTTTTGGGAGGAGGTATGGAAAGCGAGATCTTGCGATCAAGCATGGCACTTAACACAGCCCCTAACATGACGGCTATCGCAGCCCAACAGCCGGGAAATGAATGGATAGGGGTGCTTCATACGATTAACTTCACCGAGATAGGCATCTTGTTTATCGCTTATTTCATAGGCGGCTACTTATTATATTCTTCTTTATTCGCTGCTATCGGATCAGCCGTAGATGGCCAAGAAGACACGCAACAATTCATGCTGCCAATCACACTCCTTTTGATTTTCGCCCTTTATGCGGGAATCTATAGCATGGAAAACCCCGACGGGCCATTAGCTTTCTGGTGCTCCATGATCCCATTCACCTCTCCGATCGTCATGATGGTCCGGGTACCATTCGAGGTACCTTTGTGGGAAATACTACTTTCCATTGGATTTTTGTATATATCATCCATCAGTTTCACTTGGTTTTCCGCCAAAATATACCGTGTAGGCATTCTTATGTATGGTAAGAAACCCAGTATAAAGGAGATATTCAAATGGCTTCGTTACAAATAAAAACAAAATATCTACAACAAAAGCCTCGCTACTCTTATCGAATAACGAGGCTTTTATGTTGTTCTACCTGGATTCGAACCAGGACAAACAGGACCAGAATCTGTTGTGCTACCATTACACCATAGAACAATATTTAACAAATCACCAACTCTCTTGTTAGCGAGTGCAAAGGTATATACTTTTTCAAAATTTACAAATAAACCTTCGAAAAAATGTCTAGAAAAAAGACATAGGTGTTTTTTTAAAAGCTTATAACAATCGAGGAAACAATCTTAAACAAGGTATTACACATATATTAATGAAAGAAAAAGACGTATGTAACGAATTAAGAAGTATATTTGCAACTTGGAAAATTATATCAGTAAGAAATAAATGGATCAAACAAAAGAATTAGTAAAAACGATTGTTGAAGGCCTTCAAGAAAAAAGAGGCAAAAATATTGTAACTGTAGATTTAAGCCAGACTTCTGGTGCCATTTGTCAATACATGGTTATTTGTGAGGGAAACACTCCTACCCAAGTTTCTGCTTTATCCGATTCCGTATGGGATTTCGCACGCAAGAATGCAAATGAGAAGCCTCTGTCCATTGATGGTACACAGGGTGCTCAATGGATCGGCATGGATTATGGCACAGTTCTTGTACATATATTCTTGCCGGAGCAACGTGCATTTTATAACTTGGAGAACCTTTGGGCAGACTCGAAGGTTATACAAGTACCTAACATTGATTAAGCCGGCCTAAATATTTGATGATAATTTTTTATGGAAAATAAAAACGACATATTTAATAAGACACCGAAGGGAGGGAAACCCAAAATGTTTCGTTTTAATTTGTATTGGATGTACGGGTTAATCTTTATTATGCTTGTCGCCCTATACATGACAAATGATTCTTCGGGAACGAAAGAGCTTGGCTGGACGGAGTTCCAGAAACTAGCGCAAGAAAACGTATTCGATAAAATGACAGTCTACAACAAGAAGAACTTGGTGGAGGCGACAGTGAAAAACGGACATACCGAACAGGTCTTCGGGAATATGGACATTTCTAAAATCGGGGTTTCTCCGAAAGTATATGTAAAGATCCCATCAGCCGACAAATTTTCCGATTTCTATGACAAAGCGGTAGCCGATAATCATATCGACACGCAAGTTCGATTCGAGGAAGGCGATGACGCTATTTGGAATTTCCTAGTTTCATTTGGCCCGATTATCTTATTGATCGGTGTATGGATGTTCTTGATGAGGCGAATGTCAGGTGGCACCGGCGCAGGTCCGGGTAATGTATTCAGCGTTGGTAAGGCCAAAGCCCAGCTTTTTGATAAAGATAACGACCGTAAGGTGACATTCAAGGATGTTGCTGGATTGGCGGAAGCGAAACAAGAGGTAGAGGAGATCGTCTCTTTCTTGAAGAATCCGGAAAAATACACCGAATTAGGAGGTAAGATACCTAAGGGTGCATTATTGGTAGGTCCTCCGGGAACCGGTAAGACATTATTGGCAAAGGCTGTTGCCGGAGAAGCTAATGTACCATTTTTCTCCTTGTCTGGCTCTGATTTCGTGGAGATGTTTGTTGGTGTAGGTGCCTCCCGTGTGCGTGACTTATTCCGCCAAGCGAAGGAAAAATCTCCTTGTATCGTCTTTATTGATGAGATCGATGCGGTAGGCCGTGCCCGTGGAAAGAACGCAAATATGAATAGCAACGATGAGCGTGAGAACACGTTGAACCAGTTGTTGACCGAAATGGATGGTTTTGGCTCTAACAGTGGTGTTATTATCTTAGCCGCTACAAACCGTGCGGACATTTTGGATAAAGCGTTGTTGCGTGCCGGACGTTTTGACCGACAAATCCATGTTGAATTACCAGATTTGAATGAACGTAAAGAGATATTCGGGGTGCATTTGCGTCCGATCAAGATCGATGAAAGTGTAGACGCTGAGTTCCTAGCAAGGCAGACTCCGGGTTTCTCGGGGGCTGATATCGCTAATGTTTGTAATGAGGCTGCTTTGATCGCCGCCCGTAATGGAAAGAAATTCGTACAGAAAGAAGATTTCATGAATGCGGTAGACCGCATTGTCGGTGGTTTGGAGAAACGTTCGAAGATCACAACGGAGGAAGAACGTAAATGTATCGCAAACCATGAGGCCGGCCACGCTACGTTAAGTTGGTTGTTGGAACATGCCAATCCACTGGTTAAGGTGACAATCGTTCCCCGTGGTAAGGCATTAGGTGCGGCATGGTATTTGCCGGAAGAGAGACAGATCACCACCCGCGAGCAATTACAGGATGAGATGTGTGCCACCTTAGGTGGACGTGCCGCAGAGGAATTAGTCTTGGGAAAAATATCCACAGGCGCATCCAACGATTTGGAACGTGTCACGAAACAAGCATATGCGATGGTCGTTTACTTCGGTATGAGCGATAAGCTTCCTAACTTGAACTATTACGACTCCACCGGACAGGATTGGGGATTTACCAAGCCTTATAGTGAGGAGACCGCAAAATTGATAGATACGGAAGTACAGAAGATCATCAATGAGCAATACGACAGGGCAAAACGGATATTATCCGAGAACAAGGAAGGACATAGCAAGTTAGCACAGGTATTATTGGATCGTGAGGTAATCTACTCAGAAGATGTAGAGCATATCTTCGGGAAACGCGCCTGGATCTCCCGTTCCCAAGAGATTCTGGAGTTGCAGGAAAAGGCTAACGGAAGGAACAGGGAAAATGCGGATAAGGAGGCAGAAGCGGGCGCTACAACGGAAAACGTAACCGATGCTCCTACCGAAGAAAACAAGACAGGAAAAATAGCTTGACCAAAGTCAAGACATTCATAACAAGGAAGGCTGGGGCGTATCTTTGATCAAAAGTTACTATCCAGCCTTCCTTATTGCTGTATTATCAATTTATTAGTTATATTTGCAGCAAAAATTACAAACAAGCAAAAACACTATTGTTTTGAAAAATCTGATTACACGTGCATTGACTGGCGTCATTTTCGTAGCGGTATTAGTCGGTGCGATCTATTTCCACTCCTATTATTTTCTTGCGGTATTTGGACTCATTACCGGGCTTTCTCTATGGGAGTTCTACGGATTGGTCAAACATTATGAGAATGCCGCCATCAAACGGTTTGTCAGTTCCTTAGGGGGTGCCTACCTTTTCGCCGCCACATTCGGTTACGCCAATGGGTTGGTAGGAGGCAATATATTTCTACCCTATCTTTTATTTTTAATATATACCATGATCACCGAGCTTTACGATAAAGCCAGCAATCCGATCAATAACTGGGCTTTGACCTTATTCGGCCAAATCTATTGCGCAGGCTCTTTTTCTCTACTAAACTTTATCACATCGGTTCCCAACACACCGGGCGAGATCATACATATCCCCTATTTTGCCTTGGCTATTTTTGTTTTCGTATGGGTAAATGATACGGGAGCTTATCTGGTAGGATCTATGTTCGGAAAAAGAAGATTGTTCGAACGTATCTCTCCTAAGAAGTCATGGGAAGGTTTCTATGGGGGATTAACGTTCGTTTTAATAGCTTCCCAAATATTCGCTTGGTTCATGCCGGCCACCAATTGGTACACATGGCTTGGACTAGCCGTGGCGATCGTAGTATTCGGGACTTGGGGAGACTTGATCGAATCTCTAATGAAACGTACGCTAGGCGTGAAAGATTCCGGGTATATATTACCCGGACACGGAGGCATGCTGGATCGCTTCGATAGCGTAATGATGGCAATTCCAGCCGCTTATATCTATATCGAGTTATTTATTCGAAATTAAATGTCAAGATCACCATACGGGAAGTAGCCTTCGATAGCGCATCCGTATATTTGATATTTACCTGATCT
The DNA here is from genome assembly GCF_004793765.1 of Parabacteroides distasonis. Taxonomy (GTDB): domain Bacteria; phylum Bacteroidota; class Bacteroidia; order Bacteroidales; family Tannerellaceae; genus Parabacteroides; species Parabacteroides distasonis_A. The sequence goes on from NZ_SRYM01000002.1 coordinate 8,982, forward strand.
ACCAAGTCCGGACGATCTTTCTCCAATAGGTTAACCAATCCGAAACAGAATTTAAGCTCCGGACATAACTTAAAATAGGGTAGATAGATATCACATCCCAAGCCGAACTCAAATCCGAAGTCCGTACTTTTCAATAGAATCGGATTACCTTTCTTACGCCCTATATCCACAGCCCCATAGATACCGCCGATCAAATAAGGACGATAATTGTTCAAGCGCAAGGCCGTATATTTAACGTCTAACGGGAAATTCAGATAACTGGAACGAACGTTCGTAATGAATTCCTCTCCCGTAGCCTGCTCCCGGAACTTAAATTTCTTATCTCCGAAATGGATAGAAGGCGTAAAGCGTAAATTAAAATAAGGATTCATATACATATCTCCGATCACCCCGACACTGAAGCCAGGTGAATAAGAAGGAATCTCCGCAAACCAAGTCTCTCCATTAGCCGTACTACCAGTATGGGTCAATAACAAATCTTGAGAGTGGATACCCACATGAAACCCAAGATGAAGCCATTTCAAATCAGCGTACGGCTGATTCCTCACTCTCTCCTTCTGAGCCATGGCTCCCATGGAAACCAAGCTTACTACATATAATATAAGTAATAATCGTCTCAAATCTCAACCTAATTTTGTTTAATAACGAAAACGGAACAAAGATATTGCAAAAAACAAGATTTTTGAAGAAAATAAGCCAGTAGATATTTTTTAAATAGAAAGAAAGCTATATTTTTGCACTTACTAATAGTTATCAATTTAAACGTTAAAAAAATGGCTTACGTAATTAGCGATGATTGTATTGCATGCGGAACTTGTATTGATGAATGTCCGGTAGGAGCAATTTCAGAAGGTGATAAATATAGCATCAACCCTGAAATGTGTACAGATTGTGGAACTTGCGCTGACGCATGTCCTACAGAGGCTATCCATCCGGCTGAATAATTCGCAGCAAAGAATAGGATTTTCCTTTACGGGAAGTACCTAACACATAACGGGCTGTTTTCTCATAAAGAGAAACAGCCCGTTATCTTTTTTTCTTCGTGTTACATTAAAACTCAATATCCAACTTTATATCACCGGAAGACATATCCTCCTCCGGAGAATCGTTTGGTATTGTTTCCTCCTCTTCGGATTCCACCACCTCTTCCGCAGATTTCTTCAGATTTGAGCTCTTGATATAACTGATTACATCTTGCATTCCCTCCATGAACTTCTCAAAGTCTTCCTTATAAAGGAAAATCTTATGCTTCTCAAATGAGATTTGCAAGCCATCCTTTGATTGAACTTTCTTACTTTCCGTAACAGCAACGAATAGGTCATCTTTCAAATTCCTCTTCACATCCAGATAATAAATCCGTTTTCCCGCCTTAATGGCTTTGGAATACAAAATCTCCCTGTCGCCACCTTCAACATGTTTTTTCTTTATTGATTCTTCCATGACAGCTAACATTCGTTAAAAACCCACCCTCTTTATATAAATTGCTTCAAATATGTGCATTTTTTTTTAATTAGCAACTATTTTTACGATCGAAAATACGCTCATTCAGGCTAAATTTATAAAATATCATCTAACACATATAAATTTAAGTGAATCCGGATTCTTTTATGGAAAAAACAACTACCTTTGCAACCTAATTTATAATAAGAAGTTCCTTCAAACGATGATCAACAGAATTTTAATCCGCATTAAAGTTTTACAGATAGTATATTCTTACTATCAAAACGGAAACGGTGACCTCAAAGTTGCGGAAAACGAATTGCTTTTCAGCCTTCAGAAGTCATATGACTTATATTATTATTTTTTACTCCTAATTATCGACGTTACCAACCAGCAAAGAAGGATCCTTGACACCCGGAAGTGCAAATACATGCCTACTGACGAGGAGTTAAACCCGAATACACGCTTCATAGACAATCGCTTCGTCGCTCAATTAGCGGAAAATGATACGTTGAAAAAGTATATAGACGAGCAAGGTCTCTCATGGAGCAACGACGAGGAGTTCATTAAAAACGTATTGGATACGATCTTAAATTCTGAGATCTACGCCGAATACTTGAAAAACGAAGAAGACTCGTACGAGACGGATCGTGAGTTCTGGCGCCAGATCTTTAAGAAAGTAATCTGTGGAAACGAGATGATAGAGGAATATCTAGAAGATAAAAGCATCTACTGGAACGACGATATTGAGATCGTAGAGACTTTCGCCTTAAAGACTATCAAAAAATTCGAGGAGAAGAAAGGTAGTAGACAAGCCTTATTGCCCATGTTCAAGGATTTGGAAGACAAGGCTTTCGCAATCAAATTATTCCGTCAAAGTTTGTTGAAAGGTAAGGAATATCGTGAACGCATCGACAAACATATGAAGAATTGGGAGACCGAACGTATCGCTAACATGGACTTGATCATCATGCAAGTTGCCTTAGCCGAGATTTTATCGTTCCCGACCATTCCCATCAGCGTTACCTTAAATGAATATATCGATGCCGCAAAGTATTATAGCACACCAAAAAGCGGAACATTCATTAACGGAATTCTGGATTCAATCGTCAACGAATTAAAAAAAGAGAAGTTATTGCTCAAAGATTAATTATTATCATTACATTTGTGCATATCATTATTGATATTAACTTGTAAAACGATTATTATAGTATGAACTTACTCAGTATTTTACTTCAAGCTCCAGCTGGAGGAAGTCAGTGGTCCGGTATTTTGATGATGGTAGTTATCGTAGCTATCTTCTATTTCTTCATGATCCGTCCGCAACAAAAGAAACAAAAAGAAATCCAGAAAGCCCGTGAGGCGTTGAAAACAGGCGATAAAGTGATTACCGCCGGGGGTATCTATGGAAAGATCAAAGAGATCGGTGACACTTATATGCTAATTGAGGTAGCGGATGGAGTACGTATCCGTGTAGATAAAACGTCTATTTTCGCTTCAGCGGAAGACGCTCAGCAGCAGAAATAATCTAACTACAGAATATGTCGCGACTTGAGAACATACAAAATTCCTTCAAGTCTATCCAAGCAAAGACTAAGGCTTTTTTCCACGGAGATAAATGGAAAGAGGCCTTGGTCTTTTTCTTTTTCGTCCTTTTGGCTTTCGGCTTCTGGCTACTCCAAAGCTTGCAGCAGGAATATGAGATAGAGCTTGTTTTTCCGGTTAAGTATAAAAACGTACCTGCCGATATAGCATTTAATGCTCCTGAGGTGGAAACGATCACCGCAAAGGTAAAAGATAAGGGTAGCGTTTTACTCAACTATACTTTTGGAAGATCGTTTGCCCCGATCGAGGTGAACATGAAGAATACGAAGAAAAAAAATGGTTCGGTTCAAGTAAGTAAAAGGCAGATCGAGAACGATATTCAAAAACAATTGATAGCCACTACGGCATTACAAAGTTTTGATCCGCAACAAATTGATCTAGATTTCAGTCAACGGGTCCATAAGGAAATACCGGTCGTTTTTAATGGTGATATTCATATGGAAGCTGGCTTTCAATTATCCGGAGATATCCAGATTAATCCCCAAAAGATCAATGCTTATGCTACCGCAGCGATCTTGGATACGTTGACCTCGGTTAAGACGGTTTTCACCGAAGTTAAAAAGGCGAATAAAAACATTACGAGAACCGTACAACTGATCAAGATAGACGGCGTTAATTTTGATCCGGAAAGCGTATCTATGACGATTCCGATAGAGGAGTACACAGAGAAGACGCTGGAAATACCGGTCTCTTGCAGTCATATACCGCCACATTATACGGTACGAATGTTTCCGGCAGTCATAAAAGTGACTTGTAGTGTACCTTTGTCCCGGTTCAAAGGACTTTCGGAAGATATGTTCTCGATTCATATACCTTTTGAGGATCTGGAGCAAAACGTATCCGGTACCCTACCAGTCAAACTCACCAAGAAACCAGACTGGGTACATACGGCGACCTTATTACCTGATAAAGTAGAATTTATTTTGGAACACAACAATAAGCATGATTAAAATAGGTATTACAGGAGGGATCGGAAGCGGTAAATCCGTCGTAGCCTCATTATTAGCGTTATCTGGTGTACCAGTCTATATAGCGGATGAGGAAAGTAAGTTATTAACTAACACCTCCCCTGTTATCCGCAAAAAACTGATCGAGCTTTTCGGCAAAGAGCTTTATACGGACAATGGACTAGATAGGAGGCTCCTCGCTTCCCATATCTTTAATAATCCAAAACAATTAAAGAGGGTTAATGAGATTATACACCCAGAAGTAAACCGTCATTTCTCGACTTGGGTAAAAAGGCAGAATACGCCATTATGTGCCATAGAATCTGCCATATTATTTGAATCAAGCTTCAATAAAGCAGTAGACGTTAGCCTAATGGTCTACGCCCCCAAAGAACTTCGAATCAAGAGAGCCTTGAGCCGTGATGCCGTACCTAAAGCGGAGATTGAGCGTCGGATCAATAATCAAATGCCGGACGAGGAGAAAAAAGAACGTTCCGATTATGTCATATATAATGATGACAAGAGGGCACTCATTCCACAAGTCCAGCACTTGATCCACCATCTTCTCACCCAAAAACACAGTTCTTTCATTTAAAATCAAAATTATCCTGTATGAAACATCGATTATCCATTATTATTATTCTAGCATCCTACGCAACCATCGTTTGCGGTCAGATTGTACTTCCCTCCCCCAATCAAGTGGAAATAAAAAAAGGTAAACTGACTTTACAGAAAGACATTTCCATATGCACTACGGATACCGCCGCTTTTTATGTAAGCCTTTTCCGTAGCGAAGTACTCCACAATGCTCCCATCAGATGGCAACCCAAAGCATCCGACGCCCATATCTGCTGGATGAACGATCCGTCACTCCCACCCGAAGGATATAAAATAACTATCAATCCGAGACAGATGACAGTTAGTGCCTCAAATGAAAGAGGATTTATCTATGCTATACAGACCTTGCGGCAATGGGTTACCGGTTCGACAGGGAAATTGACATTTATCTGTGCTGACATCACCGATAGTCCTCGCATGCAATGGCGTTGCTTCCTACTGGATTCCGGACGCCAATACCAAAAAATATCTACCATCAAAAAGTATATAGACATGGCTTCTCTACTTAAAATGAATTATTTCCATTGGCACCTGACAGAAGGATTGGGATGGCGGATAGAAATCAAGAAATATCCGTACCTTGCACAAGTAGGAGGTTCGGTAGGAAAGGGAGAAGAACAATGCGGATTCTATACACAGGAAGAAATACGGGAAATCGTTCAATATGCCAGCCAACGCAACATCACCATTGTTCCGGAAATAGATATGCCAGGACATGCAGAAGCCGCTCTTTCCGCTCATCCAGAACTGGGATGTTTCGGTCAGCCCGTCAAAGTGCCACAACAGGGATTCACCCAAAACATATTCTGTGCCGGAAAAGAAGAAGTACTAACTTTCTTGAAAAACGTATTGGACGAAGTATGCTCGCTTTTCCCCTCCCCCTATATCCATTTGGGGGGAGACGAAGCACCGAAAGGTAATTGGAATAAATGTGAAGATTGCCAAAAGAAAATCGCTACGTTGAACTTGAAAGACAGTAACGACCTTCAGCTTTGGTTCTCTGCTCAAATGGCAAAACACTTGAAGCAGAAAGGACGCAAAGCCATATTTTGGGGCGATGTGATTTATCAAGACGGCTATCCACTACCCGACAACACTGTAATTCAATGGTGGAACTATCGCGGCCACAAGGACCTAGCACTTCGCAATGCGCTCAAACACCACTATCCAGTCATTTGTAGTTCCAACTACTATACATACTTGAATTTTCCGCTCACTCCTTGGCGGGGATACACAAAAGAACGCACGTTCGACTTAAAAGATCTGTATTTGGACAACCCTTCCAATCAAGCATACAATGAAAAGAATCCTTTGATTCTCGGTATGAGTTGCGCATTGTGGACTGACGAAGGAGTGACAGAAGGCATGATAGACCAACGTCTGTTTCCCCGTATCCTCGGATTGGCAGAACAGATGTGGCATCAAGGAAATCCATTGGATTTTACCCATTTTTATCAACACGTACTTCAAAAGAAAGGATGGTTCGAGCAACAGGGATTCGGATTCGGTCCTGCTTTAAAAAGCGAAGTCGAAAAAGATTATAAATGGGACTAAAGAAAAGACCGTCTGCTGTTCTGTCTCGCAATGATATATCGTATCATCCTTATATCTTTCGATATAGTATGTAGAACAATTTATAATCATTCATTTTTTGGGATATGTCCACAGGTGGTTCTCTTCTGAGCCTATTTGTAAATGAAAGAGCCATATCCAAAAAATGGATTTTTATCAAAAATCTATCGTTTAATTCACATAGTTATACTACATTTGCAACTTTGAAGTTTAACATTAATAGAAAATAAAGAACATTATGTTGAAGACTATTTTGTCTATTTCGGGAAAACCCGGTCTGTATAAACTAGTTTCCCATGGAAAAAACATGTTGATCGTTGAATCGCTGACTGATAACAAGAGAGTACCCGCATACGCAAAAGATAAAGTAATCTCATTAGGCGATATCGCAATCTATACAAATGAAACAGAGGTGCCTTTGCACGAGGTATTGACTAGCGTAAAGAACAAGGAAGAAGGAAAAACCGCTTCTTTAGTACCTTCAAAAGCCACACCAGACGAGTTGCGTTCCTATTTCGCAGAAGTATTACCGAACTTCGACCGTGAGCGTGTTTACCCAAGCGACATCAAGAAATTACTCTCTTGGTATAACATCTTGATCAACGCAGGTATCACTGATTTCACCCCGGAAGATGCTCTGACAGAAGAGGAAGCTACAGAAAAAGGAGCAGAATAACAGCATACGACATAAAGATTAAAGAAAGGACTGTTCAATATCCATCGTTCAGTCCTTTTTATTATAGCCACATTAACCAACAAAAGCACTTATACAAAAATAGTCCACTATTTTAGGCTAAATCTCACATTATCTAAGGCAGGCAACTCCTCTATCTTTACCAACAAATAATTAATTCACTCTATTGACCTCATAAAATAAAGAGCAAAGATGAAAAGCACCAAGCATTATCTCGGTCTGGACGTTGACAGCACCAATATGGTGCTCTGCGCAGTAGATGAGAATCACCAAATTATCGCAAAGGAAAGTATACCAACACAAGCCAGACGCATCAAAGTGGCGCATTAGAAAAACCTCACCGACAAGCAGAAAGACGCTACATGGGGAACCGGGATCTTACCGATAAAAGCGTTCGTCAACGATTGGAATTCTTACAGAAATGCTCTAAATAAAAGTACACGCTTCCCTTAAAAACACCTATATCGGCGTAGGCCCACACGTATATACGTATAAGCCCACACCTATATATACCTAAAAAGTCGTTATCAGAACAAAGGATTATCCACCTTTTCTCTCAGTAACGCCAGATCCACCACCTGTTGAATGTCATTCACATAATGGAACACCAAGCCTTTCAAATACTCTGGTTTGATCTCATTGATATCCTTTTCATTCTCCTTACAAAGAATCAATTCCTTAATCCCGGCACGTTTAGCCGCCAAAATCTTCTCCTTGATACCTCCTACGGGAAGCACTTTGCCACGCAGCGTAATCTCACCGGTCATAGCCAAGTTCTTTTTCACCTTACGCTGGGTAAAGGCGGAAACAAGAGAAGTCACCATCGTTATTCCAGCACTCGGCCCGTCTTTCGGGATCGCCCCTTCCGGTACGTGGACATGCACATTCCAATTCTCGAACAACTCCTCGTTGATATTAAACTGGGCCGCATGCGCATGGATATACTCAAGTGCCAACATGGCAGATTCTTTCATCACATCTCCCAGATTTCCGGTCAAAGTAAGTTTTGATCCCTTACCTTTACTTAAGCTTGACTCCACGAAAAGAATCTCACCACCAACAGCCGTCCAAGCTAATCCCGTAACCACGCCGGCATAGTCATTCCCTTGATATTTATCGCAGGAATATTCGATTGCCCCTAGATATCCATACAAATCTTCCGGCTTAATACTAGTCGGGATAGGCTCGTCGCTAGCAACCTTACGGGCTAGCTTACGCATGATTTTGGCGATTTTCTTATCCAATTCCCGGACACCGCTCTCATGCGTATAGGCTTCTACGATCACTTGTAAGGTTTTCTTAGGGAATTTCACGGAACCTTTCTTCAAACCGTGTACATCCATCTGCTTAGGTACAAGATGCTTCACGGCGATCTCTACCTTCTCCTCCATGATATAACCGCTCACCTCAATCAGTTCCATACGATCCAGCAACGGCTGGGAAATCGTATTCAAATTGTTAGCGGTAGCGATAAACATTACCTTACTTAAATCGTAATCAATATCCAAATAATTGTCGTGAAACGCATTATTCTGCTCCGGATCTAAGACCTCCAATAAAGCGGATGCCGGATCCCCCTTGAAATCATTCGTGATCTTATCGATCTCATCTAAGATAAAGACAGGGTTCGATGTTCCCGCCTTCTGTATATTCTGGATGATACGTCCGCACATAGCACCGATATAGGTACGACGATGTCCGCGAATCTCGGCCTCATCGTGCAATCCACCTAAAGAGACACGTACATATTTACGGTGCAAAGCCTCTGCAATGGAACGCCCCAACGAAGTCTTGCCGACTCCCGGAGGACCATACAAACAGATGATCGGAGATTTCATATCCCCTTTCAGTTTCAATACCGCCAAATGCTCTATAATACGTTCTTTCACCTTCTCCAAACCATAATGATCACGATCCAAGACCTTTTGGGCATGAGATAAGTTGAAATTGTCCTTGCTATACTCGTCCCACGGCAAGTTAACGATATTCTGGACATATTGTGTCTGTACAGAATAATCCGGAGATTGCGGATGCAATCGTTCCAATTTTCGCAATTCCTTCTCAAAGATCTGCGCTACCTCGGCAGGCCATTTCTTACAACTGGCTTTCTCCCGTAATTCTTTTATCTCCAACTCATTGATATTCCCGCCAAGTTCCTCTTGAATGGTCTTGATTTGCTGCTGAAGGAAATATTCTTTTTGTTGTTGATTGATATCCTCATGCGTCTTCATTTGGATGGAAGCTTTCAACTCCACCAGCTGATACTCGCGGTTCAAGATAAAAAGTAACCGATACGCACGTTCTTTTAAATCCCCGATCAATAACAATTGCTGTTTCTCGGCCGATCCACTCGGTATATTGCTACAAGAGAAATTGACCACATACAAGACATTCTTATTATTCTTGATCGAGAATATCAAATCCCGTGGAGGTTCAGCCACGGCACCAAGCATCTTGATTGTCAAATCCTTGATCGTGGAGATCAAAGCTTCGAACTCCCGATCGGTCTTGTCCGGCTTCGTATCCTCCAACACGGTGATCTTACCGGAAAGATACGGATCGGTCTCGGTCAACTCATTCAATTCAAAACGTTTCTTACCTTGAAGAATAACAGTAGTGCTACCATCCGGCATCTCTAAGACACGAACGATGTCAGCGATTACCCCAGTAGTATATAAATCCTCTAAAACCGGATCTTCCGTATCCATCTCTTTCTGGCAAACAACTCCGATCAAACTCTTTTTATGTACAGCTTCTTTGATCAAGCGCATCGATTTAGGACGCCCGACAATCACCGGCATGGCAACACCTGGAAAGAGTACCATATTCCTTAACGGAAGAATGGGTATGGTGTCTCCAACTTTCTCTACTCCTTCTGTGAAATCTTCATCTACATCGCATTCTGTAAGTATTGGCATTACGATACCAATATTATCATCCAAGTCATCAAACGAATTCTGGCAAAATATTCTCGTCTTTTCTTTCATATATACATTCATCAAAATTGTATATGTTAATACAATAAACGTGCCAAAGTTACAGTTTTTCATTCAATTCTTACTAATTTTGCGGCATACAATCGACAGAGATATGGCAAATCCTTATTTTCAATTCAAGAGATTTACGGTATGGCACGACAAATGCGCTATGAAAGTCGGAACGGATGGCGTTTTGCTTGGGGCATGGGCTAACATAGAGAGATGTCAGAGGACTTTGGATGTGGGAACTGGAACGGGATTGATCGCCCTCATGCTGGCTCAGCGCAGCACCGCAATCCTAGACGCTATCGATATAGATCCAGACGCATGTTTACAAGCCCGGGAAAATATCGCTAAATCTCCTTTCACCAACCGGATACAAGTCTATCAAACCTCACTCTCTGAATACAAACCGAATGAGAATATCAAATACGACTTGATCGTATCCAACCCTCCTTATTTTATTGATTCATTGAAATGCCCGGATACTAAACGTAATCTAGCCCGGCATACAGATACCTTATCTCTCCCTGATTTATTGCGTGATAGCCGAAAACTGTTGGCACCAGAAGGAAATATCGCCTTGGTGCTTCCCTTCGAGCAACGGGAGTATTTAATAGGTCTCGCTCGAGAAGAGTCTTTGTCTCCATCAAGAGAAACCCACGTTTCCCCCATACCGGACGCCACACCTAAGCGCTTATTAATAGAACTTTCAGCGAAGCCGGTAGCAGAGCCCAAGTTGTCTCATCTGACCCTAGAAATCAAGCGGCATCGATATACCGATGAATTCACCGCTCTAGCTAAAGACTTTTACCTGAAAATGTAAGGAAGCTTTTTATCGAAGAAGCGAGTTACCTCGTCAAATAAATTATGTACCTCCTTGGTAAAAGACACAACCTCAGGAGTCAGCACATGTAAAGCCTTTGGTTCCACCGTAATATCAATACGGCGATCTGCCATAATCGGTTCTCCATCCAAGTGCATCACGCCCGGATGTTGGCGAATAATCGTGACTTGCCGGGCTTTCATCGTCTTAATCTTACTATTCCGATCAATCTGTTTGGTAAACAATTGAATGGCTAAAGGAGCGATATCCAATGGCATAAAAGGGGATAAGATCGTAACATCCATCCGTCCGTCCTGTATATTCGCATGCGGAGCGATAAATGCGTTATTACCATATTGCGAAGCATTCGCACAAGCGACTAGAAACGCTTTCTCCTTGATCGTCTGGTTATCCACCACCAACTCATAAGGTTCAGGCTTATAACTCAGATACTCCTCTATCGTATTCTTTATATAAGTAAGAGACCCGCGCCGTTTCTCATTTGCGAATTTTTGGCTGACAGCGGCATCAAAGCCGACTCCACACGTACAGAAAAAGACTTGTCCGTTCGCCCGGCAACAATCTATCGTCGTAACATGCCCTTTCGAAATCAGATCGATAGCCCTTTTCACGTCCATCGGTATGTGCAATTCTCTAGCTAAGCCATTGCCCGAACCTTTCGGGATGATACCCAAGATTGCATTCGAATGGATCATAGCTCTCGCTATCTCATTCACTGTCCCGTCACCTCCTACCGCCAAAATACATTCAGCTCCCCCTTCGATGGCTTGACGAGTCAACTCGCTGGCATGACCCGCATACTCTGTAAAAGATATGTTTAACGAACAGTTCTTTTTCGAGCAGATTCCCTCAATCATTTTAGGTATCTTGCGCTTCGATCCTACACCAGATATAGGGTTTATGATAGCTTGTACTTTTATATCCCGTTCGCTCATCCTCACTTCTTCTTTTTATTTGAGAGGACAAAAATAATGCTTTTATAAAACTTTTAAAGCATTTCGACTACTATAAGTTATTTTTTTACTACTTTTGTGGCTGGATTTGCCGAAACATAGGATTATGTATGCGGCGAATCTGTGTTCTTTAGTAAGAATAAACAAATAGCGAGATAAATCATTCTCTTTTATAATAATATGAAACTTTTACAAGAGAAACTAGCAAAGTACGACGCTCCTCAAAGAGCCATGGCAATGGGAATCTATCCTTACTTCAGGGAAATCCAGAGCGATCAGGACACGGAAGTTCTAATCAGTGGGAAGAAAGTCTTGATGTTTGGTTCTAATGCGTACTTAGGATTAACCAATCATCCTAAAGTAAAAGAAGCAGCGATCGAGGCCATTAAAAAGTATGGTACAGGTTGTGCCGGCTCACGTTTCTTAAACGGAACGTTAGACTTACACCTCCAGTTGGAAAAACGTTTAGCAGAATTTGTTGGTAAAGAAGATGCCATCGTATACTCAACAGGTTTCCAAGTTAATTTAGGTGTTGTATCCTGTATCACCGGACGTGAGGACTATATCCTTTGGGATGAGTTGGATCATGCATCCATTATCGAAGGACATCGTCTTTCTTTTTCCACGAAATTGAAATTCAAGCATAACGATATGGATTCTTTGGAGAAACAACTCCAGAAATGCGAGCCAGACAAGGTGAAACTTATCGTTATCGACGGGGTTTTCAGTATGGAAGGTGATGTCGCTAAATTACCGGAAATCGTAGCTCTCGCAAAAAAATACAACGCAAGTGTAATGGTTGACGAGGCTCATGGTATCGGTGTATTCGGTGATCATGGCCGCGGTACTTGTAACCACTTTGGCGTTACAAACGATGTCGATTTGATCATGGGAACTTTCAGTAAGTCTTTTGCTTCCATCGGTGGTTTTATCGCATCGGATGAATCTGTCATCAATTACTTACGTCACCACTCTCGTTCCTATATCTTTAGCGCAAGCAATACTCCTGCCGCTACTGCCGCAGCGAACGCAGCATTAGATATTATGTTAAGCGAGCCAGAACGTATCCAACATTTATGGGATTTGACTCATTACGCATTGGACGGTTTCCGTAACATGGGTTGTGAGATCGGACAAACTTCTACTCCGATCATCCCGTTATTTATCCGTGACAACGACTTGACATTCCTTATCGTAAAAGAATTATTTGAGGCCGGAATCTTCGTAAATCCGGTAGTAGCCCCTGCGGTTGCTTCCGAAGACACACTGATTCGCTTCTCCCTTATGGCTACCCACACAAAAGAGCAACTAGATTACGCCTTGGAGACAATCCATAAGGTATTTAAGAGCCATGGGTTGGTAGACTAATCGTGTAAATATATAAAAAAAGGCCCGAAGATTAGGTATAACACCTATCTTCGGGTCTTTTTTATAACTGAAAAAATCATAACTATGATTTTGAATGGGAATAAATCACTATTTTTGCATATTTAGATAAATTGGGTGGTTATGTCGATACCCCTCTTACAAATTAAAAATAAATGGATTTCATATTAGATAAAGGAAGTAGCCATATGGGCTGCAAAGGTTGCAGCAAAAGGCAAAACAATAAACTGAATACTTATGATTGGTTGTGCGATGTACCCGATGCGGAAGGCTCAACCGATTTCGTAGAGGTTCAATTTAAAAATACCCGCAAAGGGTATTACTTGAATAGTGCTAAAATCCCTTTGGAAAAAGGAGATATAGTAGCCGTTGAGGCAAGTCCCGGTCATGATATAGGTACGGTTTCTTTAACGGGCAAATTGGTTCTGCTGCAAATGAAGAAAAACAATGTGCGCACAGAAGCCGAACCTAAACGGATTTACCGAAAGGCTAAGCCAACCGATATTGAGAAATATGAGGAAGCAAAAGCAAAGGAACACGCCACGATGATTCGCTCGCGGCAAATCGCAGCTGATTTAGGATTGAATATGAAAATCGGTGATGTAGAATATCAAGGTGACGGTAATAAGGCGATTTTTTATTATATAGCGGATGAACGTGTGGATTTCCGTCAACTAATTAAAGTACTAGCGGAGGCATTTCGGGTTCGCATCGAAATGAAACAGATCGGTGCCCGTCAAGAAGCCGGACGCATCGGTGGTATCGGCCCTTGCGGTAGAGAACTATGCTGTTCCAGTTGGATGACAAGTTTCGTATCGGTCGCTACCGGAGCTGCCCGTTATCAAGATATTTCCATGAATCCCCAGAAATTGGCCGGACAATGCGCAAAATTGAAATGTTGCATTAATTATGAGGTAGACACGTATGTGGAAGCCCAAAAACGCCTTCCTTCCAGGGAGATTGTCTTGGAGACAAAAGATAATAATTACTACCATTTCAAAACAGATATTTTCAAACGGGAAATTACCTATTCTACGGATAAATCATTTGCGGCTAATCTTATCACAATTCCGGCAAGCCGTGCTTTCGATGTCATTAACATGAATAAGAAAGGCATGAAACCAATATCTCTAGAGGCGGATACGAAGCCACAACCACCGAAACGAGATGCTCAAGATATTCTTGGCCAAGAAAGTGTCACACGTTTCGACTCTGTTAAGAAGAAAAAGAAAAAACGTCCTGCCAACAAGAATAATGGCGAGAACAATGGAAACGGGAACGGAGCTAATACTACTGCGGCAGCAGTTACTAACACGGACACACCTGCTTCTGAGAATAAGAACAACGGAGCCGGTGGCAATAATCGCCGTAACGGAGGAAATAATAGGAATAACAATCGGGAGAATAACCGAGAGAATCGGGAGAATAACCGAGAGAATCGGGAGAACAACCGAAACAATCGCCCGAAACAAAGACCGAGAGCTAATAACGATAAGCAATCCAACAACAATAAGCCTGCGAATAATGACAAACCTCAGCAACCGATCAAACAGGCCAGACCTGATAAAACGGAGAATAAGCCAGAGACAAAACCTGAGGCTTAAAAAGTTCATTGCCGTTTGCGCATGCTTCTTATGCTTCTCTTGCGAGAATGAAGCTGTATACGATCAGTATCAAGCTATCCAAAACACCTCGTGGGAGAAGAATAAGGAGTACTATTTCACTTTCCTGATTGAAGATATATCAGTTCCATACGACCTAACCTTGGAAGTACGGAACAATAATATGTATCCGTATCAGAACCTATGGGTATTTTGCAGCGAGGAATTTCCGATTGGTCCTTTAAAAAGGGATACAATCGAATGTATGTTAGCGGATGAATTTGGGAAATGGTATGGGCACGGGATCTCCCTGTTTCAATCCAGTTTCCCGATACGGTCTGCTTACTATTTCCCCGTTAAAGGGCAATATACCTTTAGCTTCCGACAAGGGATGCGCAACGATCAACTTCCGGGTATTCAAGAAATCGGCTTACGAGTCTTACCTTCTTCCACTAACGCTCCTTCCGGGAAGCGTCCAAACGAAGAAAAATAAACAATAAAATCGTAAATCCCCAAAGCGAGGAGCCTCCATAGCTAAAGAAAGGCAAAGGAATACCGATAACCGGAGTCAATCCCGTCACCATGCCGACATTAATCGCCAGATGGAAAAAGAATATAGAGGCTACGCTATAACCATAGACTCGTCCGAAAGCATTATCTTGCCGTTCCGCCAATACAATCAGACGAAGAATAAAAAGTCCGAATACGATCAATACGGTGGAGGCACCCAAAAAGCCTTGCTCCTCGCCTACCGTACAAAAGATAAAATCCGTATCCTGTTCCGGCACATACTTTAATTTGGTCTGCGTCCCATTCAAGAATCCCTTTCCGGATAATCCTCCGGAACCGATAGCGATCTTGGATTGATTCACATTATACCCCGCCCCGCTAGGATCATCCTCCAAGCCCAAAGAGACTTTAATACGGATTTGCTGGTGAGGTTCCAATATATCATTAAACACATAATCCACAGAAAATAGGAAACCAATAGAACCTAAAGCAAACAGAGCGATTAACGCATAATGCCATACCCAGTTTCGAATGGATAAATAGAATAAATAGATAGATGCGGCTCCGACCAAGCCTATCGATATCCACGCGAAATTTACCGGGACAAATAAAGAAACGACATACCCAACCAAGAAGGTCGAAGCGATCCCCCCAAGCATGATCTTAACGCTTATATAATCCTTACGGACACTCCCTACCAATCCCATGGTTATTAATAAGATAAAGCAAGACACTATTAATTCACCCAATGGGGTAATACCCACCATCACCTCTGAATATTTCATTCCCGTAACGAAAAAGACGACCGCACAGACTCCTATCAATAAAATATATCCGGTCATTCCCTCCCGGTATAGCATCAAGAAGAATGCCAAGTAAACCAAGGCCGACCCCGTCTCTTTCTGTAAAAGGATACAAATCATCGGTAAGAAGATCAAGAACAAGGTGATTGAGAAATTCTTGACCATCGTTAGCTTAAAGCCATAGCCATTCATAAACTTCGCCACGGCCAAGGCGGTAGCGAACTTAGCCAACTCCGCAGGTTGTAAACGAATAGGTCCTAATACGAGCCAAGAATACGATCCCTTGATATTGGGTGCTAAAAAGATAGTGGCGATCAACAATACGATCACACACACATAGATCAGATAGGCGAATATATCGAAGAAGTCACTTTCCAACATTAATATGACGAAAATAAGGGCGAGTGAGGTACCGATCCAAATCATCTGCATTCCCGGACGGCCTGACGGGTCGAACAAGCCAACGTTATCAAACTCGTAGCTCGCCCCACAAATACTAAACCAACCAGCGGTCACCATAATCAAGTATAACAAAATGGTAATCCAGTCGACCGACTTCCATATTTCCGTTTTCCTATAGCGCATTGTTCGGTAATATTACAGCATTCATAATATATTCCTCCGTCGCCTTGTTAGCCTCGGATATCTCTCCTTTCAAATATTTCTCTAACATCAATTTACCGATAGGCACCGCATAAGTAGCACCGAATCCGGCGTTTTCCACAAACACGGCAATAGCGACCTTGGCGTTCTGATAAGGGGCGAACCCCATAAAGATAGAATGATCCTTACCATGCGGGTTTTCTGCTGTTCCCGTCTTTCCACAAACCTCGATATCCGGTAAAGCCGCCCCACGACAGGTTCCCCCATAAGCGGTTCCCGTAACAGCTCCTCGCATACCTTCGGCAATATAACTATAATAATGCGTATCCACCGATGTATAATGCCTCTTACTATATAACGTATCCAGCGGAGTGTCTTGGATCTCTTTCACGACATGCGGAGTGATATAATATCCCCGATTAGCGACAGTAGCCGCTAAATTACAGATTTGCAAAGGCGTAGCCAATATCTCGCCCTGTCCGATAGCGATCGAGATAACCGTACTGGAATTCCAACGTCCCCGGTACACCTTATCATAGAACTTACTATTCGGAATGAACCCTCGTTTCTCACCAGGAAGATCAATTCCCAACTTATAACCATATCCCATCGAGACCATGTGGTTCTTCCAAACCTCAAAAGCCTCCTGTACCGAGGGGTATCGCTTCCGGCTGTCGATCATATCATGCAGTCCCCAAGGGAAAAAAGAGTTACAAGAGGTCGCCAACGCCCCGACCAGATTCAGAGGAGACGGATGCCCGTGACAAGCCGGCTTACCACCCCGGAAGGTATATCCATGCGCACAGGTATATTGAGTTTCCGGAGTAATCACCCCTTCTTGCAAGAAGATCAAACCTTGGGTCGGTTTAAAAGTAGATCCGGGAGGATATTGTGCCATGAGCGGGCGATTGAATAAAGGTTTTAACGGATCCTTCTGCAAAGCCACGTAGTTCTTTCCCCGCTGACGCCCGATCAAGATACTCGGATCATACGTAGGAGCGGAAACCATACAAAGTACCTCCCCTGTCTCCGGCTCTATCATTACGATACCGCCTAATTTATTCTGCATTAACTTCTCCCCATAAGCCTGCAAGTCCATATCCAAGGATAATTTCAAGTTCTTGCCGGATTCCGGCTGGATATCGCGCAAACCTTCCTCATATCGCCCCTTGATACGTCCATGAGCGTCACGCAACAGGATCTCGACTCCTTTCACGCCCCGCAAATATTCCTCATACGATTGCTCGATCCCAGTCCTGCCAGAGTAATCACCTTGTGTATAATAAGAGTCACTCTCTATATCTTTCCGATTCACCTCACCGATATTTCCCAGCACAAGAGCGGCATTGGGATACTCGTATTGACGGATCGTGCGATTCTGGATATAGAAACCGGGGAATTTATATAACTTTTCCTGCAACACGCCATATTCTTGTGCGGAAAGCTGATTCATAAATACTTGAGGGACATATGAGGAATAACCGGGATTTAACCGCCGGTTCTTAATATCCGCTATACGTTTAAGGAATTGCTCTTTCGTAATGCCCAGTACATCACAAAAATCGAGGGTATCAAAAGGCTGTATCTCACGCATGATAAGCATCACGTCGTAAGCGGGCTGGTTATAGACCAATAATTTACCATTACGATCGTACATCATGCCTCGGGAAGGATATAAGGTCTTTTTCAAGAAAGCATTACTATCCGCCCAAGCTTTATAATCGTTGTCGACCACTTGAAGGATGAACAAACGGATAATAAAGATGATAACCAACAGGATCACCGCCCCGCCTAAGACATAGCGCCTGTTCTCAAACTCATACTTGGTATTATTCTCCACTTTTCTGAGACTCTATATTGAAAGCTTCTACCGTACAAATCAATAAGGTTGTCATCACCACGCTCGAGAGGATACGGACAACCAGAAACAAGGGGTCAAATAAAGTCAACGACTCAATCACAAAAAGAGTCGTATGTTGTATCAACACAAACGATAACACATATCGGAAAAAGCCTCCGAAACCAAAGGTCTTATAAGACGGGTAAATACCTTCCGGCAAATCTTTCCCCATGAATACACGGATTAACGGCTCCCTGCAGAATCCCACCAATGTACAAGCGGCCGCATGCATACCCGGCGTGTTGCTGAACGTATCAATAACCACTCCGGCTATGAAGGAGAAGAAAACGACTTGCATCCGTGAGCAACCGACCGGCATCTTAATGATGAAATAGAGATACAGAAACGGGGTAGCGATCCGCAAGAAATGAATGTTGTTTAAGATCAAGACCTGGACCAACACAAACACCACGAAATATATGAAACCACGCAGTAAATTATTAATCATTTCTCTTCGCCTCTTGTTCTACACCAATTTGCTCCGTCTGACGGAAATTCTTGATAATACGCACATTGTTCAACGCCTGAAAATCCGTAGCTAGCTCGACTTGTAATGAATAGAAATTATCATCGTGCTGTTTCTCGAAATCAGCGACCGTACCTACGATAATTCCCGAGGGGAATACGGCAGAGTAGCCGCTCGTCACGATCGTATCGCCTTTCTGGAACTCCACATGGCGCGGCAACTCATCGAGGTTGGCGTACAACGTACTACGGCCATTCCAGCTTAAAGACCCGAAATAGCTACTACCTAACACCTTACAACTCAACCGGAACTTAGGATTCAGTAACGGAATGATCACGGAGAAATGATCGGAAACGGTCGATACGATACCAACCACACCCCGTTCCGAGACAACTCCCATATCGGGCAAGATTCCATCCAGCTTCCCTTTATCCACGGTAATATAATTGGACAAATGCGTGACACTGTTGTTCACTACATCCGCCACGACAAACGAATAAGGAAATTGCTCCGTCGAATCCGGCGTAAATCCCTTAAAACTAACCGTATCCGCAATCAGCGCATCCAACTGATCTTGCAGATCCAACATTTGCAATTCCAACTGTCCGTTACGCTCCAATAACTCCTTATTGATATCCCGAAGATTCAAATAAGAAGTAACAGATCCAGATATCGAGGCGATATATCCTGTCACGACATTCGCTGAGCTGAATATGATATTCCGTTGGTACGCATTATTACGATAGACTAACGTCAATGAAACAGCCTCAAGCAGAATGAACAAGAACCAATGCCTCTTCCTGATCAGGAACTCTAGTAACTTACGCATAGGAATTGAAAACTGAAAGTTGAGAATTGAAAATTGAAAAGAACCAGACCTATCGGCTCGCCAGTTTTCAACTTTCAATTCTCAATTCCCAATTATTTACTCTTATCGGATTAAGAAATTAAACTTCTCCACATTCTTCAAAGCGACTCCCGTACCTTTAGCCACGGCATGCAACGGATCCTCGGCGATATGGAACTGGATATTCATCTTATCCCGCAAACGCTTATCCAAACCGCGAAGCATAGCGCCACCTCCAGCCAAATAGATACCGTTTTTCACGATATCGGCATATAACTCGGGAGGGGTTTGCTCCAAGGCACTCAAGATAGCCGCCTCGATCTTCGAGATAGACTTATCCAAGCAGTGGGCGATCTCCTGATAAGAGACAGGTACCTCCATCGGTAAGGCAGTCATCTGATTCGGACCATGAACCACATAATCCTCCGGAGCGTCCTCCAATACAGTAAGCGCGGAACCCACGTTGATCTTGATACGCTCGGCCATACGTTCACTCACCTTCACGTTGTGTTGACGACGCATATACTCCACGATATCAGCTGTTAAATCGTCACCCGCCATACGGATTGATTTATTCGACACGATACCACCTAAGGATATGACAGCGATCTCGGTAGTACCACCTCCTATATCCACGATCATATTACCCTCGGGAGCCAAGACATCTATACCGACACCGATAGCGGCAGCCATCGGTTCAAAAACCATGTACACATCACGTCCGCCGGCATGCTCGGCAGAGTCTCGCACAGCACGTATCTCTACCTCCGTACTACCTGAAGGGATACCGATCACCATACGTAAGGACGGAGCGAACCAGCGCTTCCTTCCGCTCGCCATCTTGATAAAGCCGCGAATCATTTGCTCGGCAGCGTAGAAATCCGCGATAACTCCCTCACGAAGCGGTCGTACAGTACGAATATTCGGATGCGTCTTCTCGTACATCTCACGGGCTACCTTACCGACAGCCAGCACCTTGTCCGAGCGAGCATCCAAAGCAATCACCGAAGGTTCGTCTACCACCATCTTATCATTACACGTGATAATGGTATTAGCAGTACCCAAATCTATGGCAACTTCTTGTGTGAAAGAAAACAATCCCATTAGTCTTAATTATTAATGTTTAAAATGACGAACACCTGTCTTCACCATAGCCAAGCCATGTTGGTTACAATACTCGACAGACAACTTATCATTGATAGAACCTCCCGGCTGGATTACGGCCGTGATACCTGCCTGATCTGCGATCTCAACGCAATCGGGGAACGGGAAGAAAGCGTCGGAAGCCATCACGGCACCATTCAAGTCGAAGCCGAACGATTTAGCCTTCTCTATGGCCTGTCTCAAAGAGTCCACACGAGAGGTCTGTCCGATACCGCTGGCGCAAAGCTGCTTGTTCTTCACCAAGGTAATCGCATTGGACTTGCTGTTCTTCACGATCTTATTAGCGAACAATAAGTCCTCGACCTCCGAAGCCGTCGGCTGCTTATCCGTCATAGGCTCCAAATCCGCCTTACCCTGGATGCTCAAGTCCTTCTCCTGCATCAAGACACCGTTCAATAAAGAGCGGAACTGCATCGGGCAAGTCTTGCAATCCTTACGGATCAATATGATACGGTTCTTCTTCTGTTGAAGTACCTCCAACGCGTCAGCGTCGTAAGCCGGAGCGATAATCACCTCGAAGAAAATCTTGTTGATCTCCTCGGCCACTTCCTTGTTAATCGTGGTATTCGTGATCAAAATGCCACCGAAAGCGGAAACCGGGTCACCGGCCAAAGCCTCTTTCCAAGCCTCAAGCACATTACCGCGGGAAGCGATACCGCAAGCGTTATTATGTTTCAAGATTGCGAACGTCAGCTCGTCGAACTCATCGATCAAGTTCACGGCAGCGTCGATATCCAATAAGTTGTTGTAAGAAATCTCTTTTCCATGGATCTGATCGAACATATCGTTGAACTTACCATAGAACTTAGCGGCTTGATGAGGATTCTCGCCATAACGCAAATGCATCGGGCTATCTACCGTAGCACGGAAATGGGAACCTTCGCGGCCATCAAAATAATTGAAAATAGCGGAGTCGTAACCCGAGGAAACGGCGAACGCTTCTTTGGCGAACCATTTACGATCCTCGATACTGGTCTCTGCGCCCTTCTCGTTCAAAAGATCCATCAACGGCTGGTATTGCGCCTTGGAAGCTACGATTACCACATCCTTGAAGTTCTTCGCGGCGGCACGTATCAAAGAGATACCGCCTATATCTATTTTCTCAATAATTGCTTGTTCCTCCGCGCCGGAAGCGACAGTCTCCTCAAAAGGATATAGGTCAACGATAACCAAGTCGATTTCCGGGATCTCATATTCGGCTAATTGTTTCTGGTCATTCTCATTCTCGCGGCGAGCCAAGATACCACCGAATACCTTCGGATGAAGCGTCTTCACACGACCGCCCAAAATAGACGGATAAGAAGTCAAGTTCTCTACCGCATCACAAGGCAAACCCAATGACTCGATAAATGATTGAGTACCACCTGTTGATACAAAGCTCACACCCTCGCTATGCAATTTCTTTAGGATTTCGTCCAGCCCGTCTTTGTGAAACACAGAGACCAAGGCACGTTTCATTCGTTTCGTTGCAGCCATCTTTCTATTTTCGTTTACTTTAATGTTTTAGAGCACAAAAGTAGCTATTTATTTCCAATCCTGCCTTATTATTCAGATAAAAACAAGGTAACCACAGCAAATTTCATCCATAGCCAAAGAAACATGAATCCATCGCACATGTTGCGGGAGACGCTCTACAACCTATGGCATTCCCCTAAGATAATGGGATTTCCTTTGCTAATATATAGTAGATCGCCCAATTTGACATTCTGACACTTTGCAACTTAAACTCCCGGAGAATTGATTATTCCGGGGCAAAGTACGACCAGCGTCCAAATTCGAGAATGATTCTCAGCAAATAACTGGCATACAGCCGACTAGTAATTTTCAACCGTTTATTCTAGCGAGGAATCCCATCTCCTATCAGCCTCAAGCGTACGAGAAAACGCTCTTTTGTCCGAAAACAATAGACTTTTCCTCCGAAAACAATAGGAACCGGACTCGAAAACAATAGGAATCGCAGTCGAAAACAACTAACAACTCCGTCGTAAACACCTTACAATCGGGATCCAAACACCCTTACAATGCCCATTTACGGCATGAAAAGACAGCCAAATCCGCTTTTTCTCCCTTATATCCTCGCTATCTCAGCCAATTCGAAGAAAGGACTTATCAGCGAAAAGCGCCTATTCCAAGCAAAAAGACACGAATAGACGAGTTACGCCGACAAGCTATCTTAACGGTGAAACTATCGTCCACCTGTAATCAGCGAGAGAGCTACCGGACAAACATAAATCCTGAGACAAAGGCCGTTTCGCTTTCCCTAGAAGCGATATGGCAGATGGCTCATTCATGACATAGCTGGATATAAAATGTATAATGCAAAGATAAACAATATTTTTCGTACCTTTGCGTCCTCAATCGCAATTTAATAGGTATACGAAATATGATAACAGTTAACAATCTGGACGTACAGTTTGGAAAACGCATCCTTTTTCAGGATGTGAACATGAAGTTTACACCGGGCAATTGCTACGGTATTATCGGTGCTAACGGAGCCGGAAAATCTACGTTTCTCCGTGTAATCAGCAAGCAATTAGACCCTACCAGAGGTAGCGTTAACCTTGGACCGGGCGAACGCCTTTCCGTACTGAGCCAAGATCACTTCGCATTCGATGAATATACGGTTATGGATACCGTATTGATGGGACATACGACCTTGTGGGAGGTGATGAGCGAGAAAAACGCCCTTTACGAGAAACCTGATTTCAGTGACGCCGATGGTATCCGCGTATCGGAACTGGAAGAGAAATTCGCAGAGATGGAAGGCTGGAACGCAGAGAGCGACGCCGCCAACCTATTGAGCGGACTAGGCATCAAGGAGGATTTGCATTATATGTATATGAAGGACTTGAGCGGTAAGCAGAAAGTCCGTGTCTTATTGGCCCGTGCCTTGTTCGGACAGCCCGATAACCTATTATTGGATGAGCCGACGAACGACTTGGACCTTGAAACGGTTTCTTGGCTGGAGAATTATCTCTCTAATTTCGAGCATACCGTATTGGTTGTCAGTCACGACCGTCACTTCCTCGACTCCGTTTGTACACATACCGTGGATATCGACTTCGGTAAATTGCAATTATTCGCCGGAAACTACAGTTTCTGGTACGAGTCCAGCCAGTTAGCGCTTCGCCAACAGCAGAACCAAAACAAAAAGGCAGAGGAGAAGAAGAAAGAGTTGGAAGAATTTATCCGCCGTTTCAGCGCCAACGTAGCGAAGTCTAAGCAGACTACCAGCCGCAAGAAGATGTTGGAGAAACTGAATATCGAGGAGATCAAGCCGTCTTCACGCCGCTATCCGGGAATCTTGTTCACGCCTAACCGTGAGCCGGGCAACCAGATCCTTGAGGTGAATGGACTGACCAAGAGCATTGACGGGCAAGTATTGTTCAAGGATTTGAATTTCAATGTGGAGAAAGAAGATAAGATCGTATTCATCAGCCATGACCCTCGTGCCATGACCGCCTTGTTCCAAATTATCAATGGCGAGGAAAAAGCGGACGAAGGCACTTATCAATGGGGACAGACCATTACGACTTCTTACCTTCCACTAGACAATACGAAATATTTCAACTCAGATTTCAACCTAATTGATTGGTTATGCCAGTTCTCGCCGGATACCAACGAGGTATTCTTGAAAGGCTTCCTCGGACGTATGTTATTCTCCGGAGAAGAACTATTGAAGAAGGTAAGCGTGCTTTCCGGAGGTGAGAAGATGCGTTGTATGATCTCACGTATGATGCTTACCGACGCAAACTGCATCATATTGGATACACCGACCAACCACTTGGACTTGGAGTCCATCCAAGCCTTCAATAATACGTTGAAGACATTCAAGGGCAATATCCTGTTCTCCAGCCATGACCACGAGTTCATACAAACCGTGGCAAACCGTATCATCGAGCTGACACCAAATGGCATCATCGATAAGATGATGGATTACGATGATTACATCACAGATCCGGCTATCGCTGAGTTACGGGAAAAGTTATATTCGAAATGAAAAAAAGATTATTATTCATACTAATCGTTTTTATCGCATGGCTACCGGTTTTTGTTATTCAAAAACCGGTATTTATGTTTTATCAGCATGCGTTATCCGAAGCTTGTACCTTCACGGACTTCCTACAGGTTATGCTTCATGGGCTGAAGCTGGATTGTACGATAGCGGGATACCTTACGGCCATCCCTCTCCTATTGGCTTTAGTATCGGTTTGGCTTCCGGGCACTTGGCTGAAGAAGGTATTGAAAGGGTACTTCCTGATCATGGGAATTCTGGTATCCGCGATCTTCTCCGTAGATGTGGCCTTATATGGCTTTTGGGGATTCAGGTTGGACGCTACCTTATTCTTCTATCTGCAATCGCCCGCCGATGCGATGGCGAGTGTCCCGTTGGGAATATTCTTTATCCAATTGTTGGTATTCGCGGTATATGCGCTCGGCATCTATGCTTGGTTCACTTTCATCCTCCGGTTTGCGCCCGTAAAGCCCAGCTTTCCGCCTACGGGATTGGAGCAATCGGGAAGTACATTCGCCATCCTCTTATTAGGAGGAGTACTATTTATCCCGATCCGGGGAGGCGTAACTACGTCTACGGCGAATGTCGGCATGGTTTATTTCAGCCAAAACCAGTTCTTGAATCATTCGGCAATCAACCCCTGTTTCAGTCTGATAGCCTCATTGAGTAAGCAGCAGGATTTTGCCTCGCAATTCGATTTCTATCCGGAGGAAAAGCGGAAAACCTTATTCGATACGCTCATTCAAGCCCAAGACTCTCTATGTCCGGGAGATTCTATCCCGGCAGAGCCTGTTAAGCTATTGACAACGGCTCGTCCCAATATTCTCATCATCATCATGGAGAGTTTCACGGCTAACGCTATCGAGGCTGTTGGCGGTGAGCCGGGAATTACCCCAAACTTGAACCGATTGAGCAAGGAAGGCGTATTATTCACGAACCTATATGCCAACTCGTTCCGTACCGATCGAGGCTTAGTCTCCGTATTGAATGGCTATTTAGCCCAGCCAACCACCTCCATCATGAAATATCCAGTGAAAAGCCAGACCCTTCCATCCATTGCGAAGAGTCTTAACAAAGAAGGATATACGGCAGATATGCTCTATGGGGGTGATATCAATTTCACGAATATGCAAAGTTATTTCTATAGTTCCGGCTACAGCAAAATAACGGCAGACCGTGATTTTCCCTTGAGCAGCCGTCTGAGTAAATGGGGAGCAAACGACGATATCACGTTCTCGCATCTTTACGAGGATATCAAGCAAAGACCGATCGACGGTAAACCTTGGTTAAGTACATTCCTGACATTAAGTAGCCATGAGCCATTCGAGGTCCCGTTTCACCATTTGGAGCATCCCTATCTAAACTCCGTTGCCTTTACGGACAGCTGCATCGGCAATTTCATCGATAAGTTCAAGAAGCTGCCGGCATGGAAAAATACGGTAGTCATCTTTGTCTCCGACCACGGATACCGCTACCCTGAAAACATGCGGGAGTACGGTCCCTTGCGTTTCCACATACCTATGTTATGGTTAGGTGGAGCGATCGCCGAACCTAAAGTGATCGATACGTATGCGAACCAAACGGATTTAGCGGCCACTTTATTAAATCAGATGGGGCTCCCCACGCATGAGTTCTCATTCAGCAAAGATATCTTGAATCCTTGCGTTCCGCATTACGCTTTCTATACATTCAATAATGGATTTGGCTTTATAGACGAATCCGGTGTTTCCGTATACGACAATGAAGGGAACAAGATCTTAGTGGTAGAACCCGAAAGCGGAAACGAGACCCGCTTGGAGAAAGGAAAAGTCCTATTGCAAACTTTATACGATGATCTGGGAAATCGATAACGACAGATATAAAAAAGGCCGGCTTACGTAAGCCGGCCTTTTCTATTTATATTAAATAGCTTCTTACTTAGCGTAGCTTACCGCACGCGTCTCGCGGATCACCGTGATCTTAACCTGTCCCGGATAAGTCATCTCATCCTGAATCTTCTTAGCGATCTCAGCGGACAAGTTCTCGGTATCCTTATCGTCAATCTTATCAGCGCCAACGATTACGCGCAACTCTCTACCCGCTTGGATAGCGTAAGTCTTGACAACACCCGGATACGATAAAGCCAATTGTTCCAAATCATTCAAACGCTTGATATAAGCCTCTACGATCTCACGACGTGCGCCCGGACGAGCACCGGAAATAGCGTCGCAAACCTGTACGATCGGAGCCAACAGCGTCTGCATCTCCACCTCATCGTGGTGAGCGCCTACGGCGTTGCAAATATCCGGTTTCTCCTTATATTTCTCACAAAGCTTCATACCCAAGATAGCGTGCGGCAATTCCGGCTCATCATCGGGCACTTTACCAATATCATGTAACAATCCGGCACGTTTCGCTTTCTTCGGGTTCAAGCCCAATTCAGAAGCCATCACGGCACAAAGGTTGGCCGTCTCACGAGCATGTTGCAACAAGTTTTGTCCATAAGAAGAACGATACTTCATCTTACCGATCATACGGATCAATTCCGGATGCAAACCGTGCACTCCCAAATCGATCACGGTACGCTTACCTGTCTCTACGACCTCGTCTTCCACTTGTTTCTTCACCTTCGTTACCACCTCCTCGATACGAGCCGGATGGATACGTCCATCTTGTACCAATTGATGCAAGGCCAAACGAGCGATCTCACGGCGAACCGGGTCGAATCCGGAAAGGACGATAGCCTCAGGCGTATCATCCACCACGATCTCAATACCGGTAGCGGCCTCCAAAGCACGGATATTACGTCCCTCACGACCGATGATACGGCCTTTGATCTCGTCCGATTCAATATGGAATACGGTAATAGAGTTTTCGATAGCCGTCTCCGTCGCTACCCGTTGGATAGATTGGATCACGATCTTCTTCGCCTCCTTATTAGCGGTCATCTTCGCCTCTTCAACGATCTCGTTGATGTAAGAAGCGGCTTGCGTCTTCGCCTCATCCTTCAAGGACTCGATCAAACGCTCTTTGGCTTCCTCGGCGGATAACCCGGAGATAGCCTCTAAATGCTCCACCTCCTTTTGATGAAGTTTATCTAAGTCTTGCTTCTTCTTCTCCACCAACTCCAGCTGAGAGGATAAGTTCTCCTTTACAGCCTCTACCTCGTTATTTTTACGCTGCAACTCTTCCTGACGTTGATTCATCGTCAGTTCTCTTTGTTTCAATTTAGTCTCGACAGACTGGATCTTAGCGTTACGCTGTGATACCTGTTTTTCTAAATCCGCTTTCAAATGAAGAAACTTCTCCTTAACTTCCAGCATCTTGTTCTTCTTTATCACCTCGGCCTCCTTCTCCGCCTTTTGAAGCACAGAGTCGTACTTCGACTTCAGAAGGAAACGCATGCCCAACCACGCAAGCAACCCACCTACGATGAAAGTTACTATCGGTATGATTATATACATTCCAACCATTTAACTAATAATTTAAGATTCATTTATTTATATACCAAAAAAGCACTACCGTCACACGGTCTCACCGTGCGAAGCAGTGCGGAAACTCTCTTCTTACAATATGTATATTATTTCTTCAGATATCCTTCCAACTCAGTTGTAAGCTCCTGTATCTTATCCGTAAAAGGACTTGTATCATTTCGCTCTTTTAACACCACATTTTGTAACGCAAGATCAAAAGCAGCCATCGCTAACAAGTCTTTCATATCCAACTCTCCGTTTTTGTTATATTTTTCGCCATACGCCAAAATCTTCGATTGAAGTTGCTTCGCCGCCTTACGGTAAAGTTCTTCTCTCTCCCGATTGATCGGAAGTGGATACTTCTTTCCTGCAATATCTATATTTATAAGAAATTCTTCGTCCATCGCTTCTATTCATTTAAAAGTGCGATGCACTTGTCTACTTCCCGCACTAATTTCGATAACCGCATCCGAGCGTTCTTTATCTCTTCCTCATTCGTGGAAACAATTCGCGCCGTCAGCATGTTATCACATTTGGTATTCAATCCTTCAATCATATCCTTCGCCTGCCGCAACTCCTCTTCTTTAAGGCTCAAAGCAACTGTAAGTTCGTCTATTCTACGTTTCTGCTGATCGCATAACGCCATCAAATCACGAACTCTAACCTCAAATACAGCTAACAATCTCTTATGATCTTCGGTCATTTCACACCAAATTCTACACAAAAGTAAGATTTTGAATTGAATTAACCAACTGTAGACTTAATTATTTTGGCAGAAAACGTATGGACAAATAAAAAGGCCGTCCAAAAAATCGAACAGCCCTCCCTAACTCTTGTAAACGTTCCTCTTGTTTACACTAAAGAAACATACATTTCACCTTCAATCTCCTCGAAAGCCAATTTACCTTCTTTCGCCAACCAACCAAAAGCGGCGTACATATCTTTTTCCGCTCTAATCTTCGTGCCTTTCTTCACTGCCTTAAAACTCATTTTACCGCCTTCATTTAAAACGTTCCATACAAGGCCAGCGTTCGTACCAATTAATTCGATCATTTTATGATAACATTTGATTATAGGGAACAAATTTATAGATTAAATGATTAAAACAAAAGATTATAGATGTTTTTTAGCATAAAAGACGGTTTTTTTTACTTTATAAACAATTTTAACACAGTTATAACGTTATTTTCCCACCGCTTTCTCGGCATATTAGTTCCGCTTCCACGTTTGCCGCTGAAACATATCTTCTTAATAAGTCGACCGAGTAATGACCCGCTTCCAATAAGCCTTCCTTGCCGGAATAACCATTCAGAATCATTAACAATGAAGTGGTCGACATTTCAATTTTAGTACGCTCCTCATCGCTGGTAGGCGTTCCGACACCCGCTACCTCATCCCGGTAGACTGGGAGACCGGCGATATTCAATTCTCCACGTCCGATACCGTGATAAAGCTCCCCCTCTTTTCCGACACCAAGTTCCAATCCACCGACAATCTTATCCGCATCAAATCCTCCGATAGAACAACCGCTACGGATAGAAACCAAATTGATGATATCTACCAATGTATCTATCTTATATAAAGGAAGCCCACGAAGTATTCTCCGTCTTAGCGCCTCAGCGGAAGGGCGATACCGATTCGGATCTTTCCCCAGACGTTTATAAGCCTGACGGGTAGCGAAAATAGGAGTCCACTTATTAATATCCTCTATCCTACAGGTAGAGCGGATCTCCTCCTCAACACGGGTTATTTCTTCCCAAAGTCGTTCATCGGGCTCCGTGTTCTTTACTTGGCAAGCGATAGCCAACACATGAAGATCGGGGCAAGCCTCCGATATCTCAGATGAAAGAGTGATTGAAATCATGTCTATTACAAATTTGAGCCAATATAACTAAAATTTTCTCAAGCATATCCCAGTAAGAATCCGGCCGCTTTTGACACCAAGGCGACGAGCGGAGAAATAATCCTCATGTCGCATATAAGTACAAATGCTAGCGATCTCTATATGCTCGGAGAGCAACCCTGCCTCTAACAATTGTAAACGGTTAGTTTCCCATAGATCAATATGCGCTTTTTGAGTCTCCGCATTACATCGAAGAATCCGCTCCATTGGGAAGTCTGCCGCATGAAACGCTTTTACGACCTCCTCTCCTACCTCAAACGCCGCTTGACTGATAGAGGGGCCTATTCCGGCAATCAATTGAGCGGGATCGCAATCGTATGCCTCGATCATCAAGCTTGCCGCCTTACGAGCTATACGTAAAACCGTCCCCCGCCAACCCGCATGGACGGCTGCTACCACTTTACGGTCCGGCGCATATAACAAGACCGGAACGCAATCCGCCGTAGATACGGCTACACATACATCCGGGACATTCGTCACCAAAGCGTCCACGCCTTCCAAACGTAGCTTTCGCTCTTTATCATTCAGCGAAAAGAAAGACGCATCGATCGCCAATACTCGATCCTCATGGGTCTGATGAGGTATAACCATATTCTCTAGGGAAATCCCGACCGCATCCGAAAGAAGTTCCAAGTTTTTCCGGATGGAGCCCGGATCATCCTCGGTATAAACGCCCGGATTCAGCGAAGCGTACGTTCCCGTACTCACGCCGCCATGACGTGTTGTCGTAAAATGAGAAATGTCGCGGTATCCGCTTAACCCGGAGAACCGCGACACCTCTATTTGCTTATTTTCTTGTATCTTCATCTTCATCATCGTCCCAGTATTCCTCGTATTCCTCATCCGGATCATCCTCGTCCTCGTCCACAGGGAAGATGTATTCGTCGTCATCCTCAAACTCCAACGTGCTTACATCTATGTTCTTATGGACAATTCGCTCAGCCTCATGGAAATTCTCCTTGTTCAGCTCTTTCCATAAAAGGTCTTTCAGCTCGACAATACCCAGTCCTGTGATAGAAGATATAAAGACATACGGAATTCCCTCCGGCAAGTCTTGCGACAAAGCCTCGATCAATTCCTCATCCAGCATATCGCTCTTGGTGATGGCCAGTACACGGCGTTTATCCAGTAATTCCGGATTATACTTCACCAACTCATTATGCAAGATCTCGTATTCTTTCTTGATATCATCCGCATCAGCAGGAACCATGAACAATAATAATGAGTTTCGTTCGATATGACGCAAGAAACGAAGTCCCAAACCTTTACCCTCGCTCGCTCCTTCAATAATACCCGGTATATCGGCCATTACAAACGAACGGTTATCGCGATAACTCACGATACCTAAATTAGGCTCCAAGGTGGTAAAAGGATAATTAGCGATCTTCGGCTTAGCGGCAGATACGACAGAAAGCAAAGTAGATTTACCTGCGTTCGGGAATCCTACCAAACCGACATCGGCCAGCAATTTCAGCTGAAGAATCACCGTACGTTCCAAAGCCGGCTCACCCGGTTGCGAATAACGGGGCGCTTGATTGGTGGCCGTCTTGAAATTAAAATTACCCAGACCGCCACGACCGCCTTTCAGCAACATCACTTGCTGACCGTCTTCCGTAACATCGCAAATGAATTCGCCGGTCTCAGCGTCGTAAACAACCGTACCGCAAGGAACCTCGATCACTCGATCCTCCCCGTCTTTGCCCGAGCTACGCTTTGCGCTGCCACTCTCACCATTGGTGGCCATGATATGACGCTCATATTTCAAGTGAAGAAGCGTCCAGTAATTCCGGTTGCCACGGAGATACACATGACCTCCTCTCCCTCCATCGCCCCCGTCGGGACCTCCTTTCGGAATGTATTTCTCACGACGGAAGTGAGAAGACCCTCTTCCACCCTTTCCTGAGCGGCAATAGATCTTGACATAATCTACAAAGTTCGATTCAGCCATATTAGTTTATTTCAATTACTTTACGTTATTAACCGCCTCTTTGATACGACCGAAGATCTCCTCGATTGTTCCCATCCCTTTGATGGCTACGTGCTTGCCTTCACCTACATAGTAGTCTGCTAAAGGAGCTGTTTGAGTATGGTAAACATCCAGTCTGGATTTGATCGTCTCCAAGTTATCGTCAGAACGTCCGGATACTTTACCGCGCTCCAATAAACGCTTGATCAACTCCTCTTCCTCTACTTGAAGGTTCAACATAACGGAAACGTCTGTTCCACGCTCGTTCAACATCTTCTTCAAAGCTTTCGCTTGAGGGATCGTACGAGGAAAACCGTCGAAGATTACGCCCTTAGCTGGCTTCTTGCTATCCAATACATTCGCCAACATATCAACGATCAGCTCGTCCGGAACCAATTGTCCCTTCTCGATATAATCTTTAGCGATCTTGCCCAGTTCAGTCTCAGCCTTCATCTCGCCACGCAATACGTCGCCAGTAGAGATATGATCCAAACCGTATTCTTTAATAATCAACTCACTTTGTGTTCCCTTACCTGAACCGGGAGCACCAAAAATAACCACGTTCAACATACTATTGTTCCTTATATTATATATAATGTATACTATTTTATTCCACAACCTTGTAGATATCCTTATATGAACAGCCCAATTCATCATAATCCAAACCGTGTCCCACGATAAAATCAGCGGGTATCTGCAAGCCTACATAATCCGGAGTCAAATCGCATTTCAAGGATTCCGGCTTGAAAAGCATCGTTGCCAATCTCACATCGGCGGCACCCTCGCTCCGGAGCTTCTCCTTCACGTAGCTCATCGTAAAGCCCGTATCGATAATATCTTCCAACAAAACCACCATACGTCCGCGAATATCAGCCTGCACAGGCATAATCTCATTCAATATGCCCGTACTGGAAGTTCCTTGATACGAGGAATAACGAGCGAATGTCAGTTCATACGGAGCATCCAGCTCACGCATCAGCTCGGCGACAAACATAAAAGCCCCGTTTAACACACCCACGAATAGAGGATTCTTTCCTTCCACATCCGCTTTAATCTGAACAGCCATTTTAGCGATAGCCGCCTGAATATCCGACTCCGGAATAAACAGTTCAAATTCTTTGTCTTTTAGACGAATTCTGCCCATAAATCTTTCGGTTTTCGAGGGGACAAATGTACAACTTTTTCGGCGATGCACAAAAAAGTGTAGCAACATACCAAAGTTTGTTATACATTTGTAAGCTGAATAAACCCCCAGACATCTAGATTATGATTAAGATATTCGCGACAGACAAGGTAAAGGAGCTCGACCAATATACGATTCAACACGAGCCAATTAGTTCGATCGACTTAGTGGAACGTGCCGCCACGATGTTCGTCCATGAGTTTTGCCGGCGCTACTCCAAGCAGATCCGCATCGTGATTTTCGCCGGTCAAGGCAACAACGGAGCCGACGCTTTAGCTATCGCCCGCCTTTTGAACGAGGAATCATACCGGGTAGAGACGTATTTATTCAACCCGACGGAGCATCTGTCCGTAGAGTGTGAGCAAAACAAGCAGCGTCTGCTCGACATCGAACGAATCGAATTTACGGAAGTGGTCCGAGACTTTGAACCGCCGACGCTAACCGACCGGGACGTGGTGATCGACGGCCTGTTCGGTTCGGGATTAAACCGTCCTCTCACAGGAGGTTTCGCCGCTATGGTCAATTATATTAACCAATCTGAGGCAGAAGTCGTAGCGATCGATATTCCTTCAGGGTTATTTGGGGAAGATAATCGAAAAAATGACTCGGAAGCGATCATCAAGGCCAGCTTAACCTTGACATTCGGTTTCCCGAAACTGGCGTTCCTCTTTCCGGAGAATGAGCAATACGTAGGCGAGTGGAAAATACTGGATATCGGAATCCATCCGGACGCTATTTATGAGATGGCTTCCCCTTACGCATTGGTCACGGAGGAGGATATCTCCTATTCATTAAAGTCTCGCAAACGTTTCTCACATAAAGGAACATTCGGACATGCCTTATTAATCGCCGGAAGCAAAGGGAAAATGGGAGCTGCCCTATTATCCGCGAAGGCATGCTTACGGAGTGGAGCCGGACTATTGACCGTGCATATCCCGACCCGAGGCGAATCAATCTTTCAGACCGCTTTCCCGGAAGCGATGTTAAGTTTTGACGCAAATCCGGATTATTTCTCTACGGTTCCCGAGATCGGTAGCTACTCCGCTGTCGGTATGGGACCTGGGCTCGGACAGCACTTGGAATCCGCCGCCGCAATCGAACGCATCCTGCAATCCAGCGCGAAACCGGTAGTTATCGATGCGGACGCTATTAATATAATAGCATCCAACAAGGACTTATTCAATAAGATCCCGCCACGAAGCATCCTTACTCCCCATCCGAGGGAGTTCGACCGGATAGCAGGCGAGAGCACGAACTCATACGACCGTTTGATGAAAGCGCAATCTTTCGCCGCCGAACATAAGATTTGTATCGTATTGAAAGGTGCTTATACCGCCATCTGTTCTCCGGCAGGAAACATTTATTTCAATAGTTGCGGCAATCCGGGCATGGCAACCGCTGGTAGCGGAGATGTGCTGACGGGTATCATCCTCAGCTTATTAGCGCAAGATTATTCTCCGGAAACTGCCGCTGTAGTCGGAGTATTCTTGCACGGTACAGCCGGTGATCTCGCCGCCGCTTTCCGCTCGGAAGAGAGCATGATCGCCAGCGACATCACGGATATGCTCGGAAAAGCGTTTAAGCAAATCAAATAAATCCTGCAAAAACAACAGGCGTTTTTACTCTCGTTTGTTACAATTACTACCGCTATTCCATATATTATACGGACTTACAGTGTACATACGGAATGGTGGTAGTAAATTTCTCATATTGCTTTATCCTTTGTGATGACCATAGAGGAAGAGGAAATATGTTTCTTGAGCCTTATGGAAAAGTCCTCATGACCTAATATATACTTCATTCAACGACAGCGAACGATCGTTCGGCGGCAGTGAATATATATTCGGCAGCAGCGAATGATCGTTCGCTGGCACCGAACGAAGAAGGTATACTTATCATTCACAGAATTAAACGGTTACAATACAAGAATACAAACAACTCCTTAAGACTATAAACAACAACATCCCAAGCTGACCGATATCAACTCCCTAAGCAGGCCGGCATCTGCTTATCACATGAGCCGGTCTATGAACAAACGACCGATTGCCATACACTCCCGTTAAAATAAATAAAAAAGGAAAAAGAGCTTACGTATCCCTTGCCCCAGAGTTGTCTCATATATAAAACACCGACAAATTTGTATTAACAATAAAGCTATACGTACATGAAAATAACAATCGTATCATTCGCAATGGCAGCTGCTTTCGGTTTAACCGCCTGTGATAACACGAAGCATAACACATTGACCGAACAAGAGAAAACGGAAGGTTGGGAACTTCTATTCGATGGGGAAACCCTGGATGGCTGGCGGGATTATAACGGAACCGCCTTGACCGGACCTTGGGAAGTTGTAAACGGAACCATCCAAGCGGACGGGCAAGGTAGCGATGCCAGCGGATACATCGTCACCGACAAGGCTTATGAGAATTTCGAGCTTTCATGGGACTGGAAAATCTCGAGAGGTGGGAATAGCGGCTTATTGTATCATGTGGTAGAACGTCCTCAATTCCCGGTTCCCTACGTTACCGGCCCCGAGTATCAATTGATCGATGATGTCAATTTCGCGGAACCATTGGAAGATTGGCAACGTTGCGGAGTGGATTACGCTATGTATTTACCGGACTTCAACACGATAAAAGTGCATCCGGCCGGCGAATGGAACAACTCTAAGATTATTTTTGACAACGGACATGTCACCTACTTTATGAACGGACACAAAACCGTAGAGTTCGACGCCTGGTCCGACGATTGGTTCTCTCGTAAGAACAGCGGCAAATGGGCGAACGCTCCCGAATATGGATTGGCGCATAAAGGATTGATTTGCTTGCAAGACCACGGTTATCCCGCATGGTTCCGTAATATCAAGATCAAGGAACTTCCCCGCAAGACACGAGAGGCTCGTTTATTCAACGGCGAGGACATTACGAACTGGGATAAATACGGAACAGAATTATGGTATGTAAAAGATGGTTTACTAGTATGCGAAAGTGGCCCGGATAAACAATACGGCTATCTAGCCACCCGAGAATATTACGACGATTTTGACCTTACCGTAGAATTTAAACAGGAAAAAGATGGTAATTCTGGCGTATTTATTCGTTCCTTTGTAGAAGAAAAAGACGTAAAGGTAAACGGCTGGCAAGTGGAAGTCGCCCCCAAAGGCTTTGACACGGGTGGTATCTACGAATCTTACGGACGAGGATGGTTGATACAGATCCCGGACGAGAAGGAGAACATCCTAAAACAAGGGGAGTGGAACACGATGCGTATCCGGGTACAAGGAGATAATGTACAGACTTGGCTCAACGGAGAGGAGATGGTAAACATCCGGGATGAAAAGATCGGAGCCGGTCAAGGGCGTATCGCGTTACAAATATATGATGGTGGCGGCATCAAGGTTCTTTGGCGCAACCTTCATTTACAAACATTATAGTATATCGTTTTCTTAAAATTTAATAGTTATGAAAAACATTTCGAGAAGAAGTTTCCTCAAGACCGGAGCCGTAGCGGCAGCCGGACTAACGATCGTTCCGGGTTCCGTGCTCGGTAAATCCTTTGGCTATACAGCTCCTAGTGACAAACTGAACATCGCAGGTATCGGTGTCGGCGGTATGGGACGTCGTAACCTCGCCAACATGAACACGGAGAATATCGTAGCTTTATGCGATGTGGATTGGCACTATGCGGACAAGACCTTCAAGGACTATCCGAAGGCTAAACGCTTTAAAGACTGGCGTGTCATGTTCGATGAGATGGGTAAGTCCATCGATGCGATTATGGTAGCCACCCCAGACCATACACATGCCGGCGTGACCGCCCACGCAATCACGCTAGGCAAGCATTGCTATACGCAAAAACCGCTTACCCACTCCGTTTACGAATCGCGTTTGCTTACCAAACTGGCGAAGAAATATAAGGTAGCCACCCAAATGGGTAACCAAGGTAACTCATTCGACTGGTGCCGGCAAATCGCGGAATGGATACAGTCTGGCGTAATCGGCGATGTATACGAGGTACATTGTTGGACAGACCGCCCCATCTGGCCCCAAGGCTTGATGAAACCGAGCGATACCCCGAAATGCCCGAAGACACTGGATTGGGATTTATGGATCGGCCCGGCTCAAAAGCGGCCTTATAATCCGGTCTATACCCCTTGGAACTGGCGCGGGTGGTGGGACTTCGGAACCGGAGCCTTGGGCGATATGGCTTGCCATATCATGGACCCGTTGTATTGGGCACTCGACTTGAAATATCCGACCAGCGTAATCGGTAGCTCTACTTTGAGTAACCTGTACTCCCCTCCTCACGCGCAGATCGTAACGTATACATTCCCCGCACGTCCGCCCAAAGGAAATGTCAAGATGCCGGAAGTGAAGGTCTATTGGTACGATGGTGGTCTGATGCCTCCCCGTCCGGAAGAATTGAAAGACGGGCAGATGATGGGCGACGAGAATGGCGGTATCATCTTCATCGGAACGAAAGGAAAGATCATGACAGGCTGTTACGGAATGAACCCGACCTTATTACCGGTTTCCGACATGGAACATTTCAACCAGCCCAAACCGACGATCCCGAGAGTGAAAGGTGGCAATGGAGACATATGGTCCACCAACGCCCATGAGCAAGACTGGATCCGGGCTTGCAAGGAATCCCCGGAAAATCGTACGGAAGCCTCATCCAACTTCCAGTTCTCCGGTCCGTTCAACGAGATGGTCGTGATGGGAGTCTTGGCCGTTCGCCTCTCCGGACTGCAAGGTTTGCATCGTGAGTTGCAATGGGATGGAGAGAACATGCGGTTTACGAACATCTCCCCGAACGATAAGATCAAGATCGTCACGGTGGATGATTTCAAGGTAATTGACGGAGATCCGCGTTTCGACCGTCGCTTCGCCGAGTTTAACGCCGCAGAGATGGCCAACGAATGGATCAAGCATACGTATAACAACGGTTTCTCTTTGCCGGATATGCCAAGATAAACCTTTTAATAACAGCAGAACATGATAAGACATATCTATAAAATAATGATAGCGATCGTTTGCTGCCTATTGGCTATTCCAACCGAAGCGCAAACGAAAGCCGAGAAGAACGGATGGCGTCTAGGTATGCAATCCTATAGTTTCCATCTGTTCCCTCTGACGGAAGCTCTTGACAAGACGCAAGAACTCGGATTGAAATATATCGAGATTTATCCCGGTCATAAACTTGGCGGTAAATGGGGGGATAAAGTATTCGATTTTAACCTCGATACACAAACTCAGAAAGAGATAAAGGAACTTGCGGCATCCAAAGGTATCAAGATCGTAGGAACCGGTGTGTATGTAGCCGAAAAGTCATCCGATTGGGAAAAGATGTTCAAGTTCGCAAAAGCGATGGACCTAGAATTCATTACTTGCGAACCGACTTTAAGTGACTGGGACTTGGTAGAAAAATTGTCTAGGCAATACAACATTAAGATCTCCGTCCATAATCATCCGCAGCCTTCCGACTACTGGAAACCTGAGAACCTGTTGAAAGCCATCTCCGGATGCAGTCAATCGCTTGGTTCTTGTTCCGACGTAGGCCATTGGCGCCGGGAGGGATTAAACCAGATCGATTGCTTAAAACAGCTCAAAGGCCGGATCATCTCTTTGCACTTCAAGGATATCGCCCCCAAAAAAGCAGGAGAAAAAGAGCAACACGACGTGATCTGGGGCACAGGCATCCTAGACGTAAAGGGTATGTTGAAAGAGCTCAAATCCCAAAATTTCAAGGGAGTATTCTCTATCGAGTATGAATACAACTGGGAAAACTCAGTACCGGATATTAAAGAATGTATCCAATATTTCAATAAAACCGCAAACGAAATCTTATAATAGGGTTAGCATTAATTGACAGGCAGTAAGCGTATAGGTTCAAGGAATGTTTCCTAGCCTATACGCTCCACCTTTCTAATAATACACGGGAATAAAATGGCATCAGACAACAAAATAATCGAATTGATCAAACAAGGAGATATAGCCGCCTTTAATACCCTGTTCAAGTCTGTTTATCTCCAACTTTATATACATTGCCGGAAATTTATCCCCGACCCGGAAGATGCAAAAGACATCTTACAAAACGTCTTCCTCCGCTTCTGGGAAAAGCGTGAGAACATTGATATTCACACGTCTTTAAACGCTTATTTATACAGGGCTATACAGAACGAATGCCTCAATTACCTTCGTTCTACCGGAACTCCCTACTTGATTAGCCATAATTAATAAATTTAAGATTAATAATAAGATCTAACAATGTTACGTTTTTATCCGTATTACACTAAAAATCATCCATTTCTCATAAGCAAGACTGTTTTTAAGATTAATAATTCAATGATTTATTATTTGATTACTATAGTATCTTTCAGTATTTGATAGCGAATGCCCGTATTCGTCTTTATCACATTGAGAATCTCCGATAAATCTTCGTTGTTACGGAAACTACCGCTAAACCTTAATTTTTTTATTCCTTGATTTTCATAATGAAATACAACGTTATAGTTCCTTTCCAACAACTTTGTTATATCTTGCAGATACATCATTTCGAAAGACAAGAAACCTCCTCTCCATTGAGCAAATAGTTTCTGATCGTAAGGCACTACTTCTATCTTATTTCTACTTTTATCATAAACCGCCACTTGGTTTGGCTCAAGTAAGACCTCTTGTTTAGTCAACGTAGGTTGTACGGCAACCTTGCCATTGAACAAGGTTGTGGTTAGTCGCGAGTCTTCCATATAAGCGGAAATATTGAAGGCCGTACCGAGAGCCTTCACATCGATACCACTTGCTTTTACAACAAACGGTAAATCCTTGTTCTTCGCAACTTCAAAATAAGCTTCTCCATCTAAGCAAATGTCACGATTGGAATGACCATAATTCTCCGCATATTCTATAGTTGTACAAGAATTGAGCCACACCTTCGTTCCATCCGGTAATTGCAAATAACTTTTCTCTCCTTTGCTCGTTACTAATTTATAACTGCCGACAGTCGAAGAGTCCTCTTGTCTAGCCAGGTATAACATTGATAATGAAATACCTATACCAAAAATAACAGCTGCGGCATACTTCATGTATTGAATGAATTGCCTTCTTGTTTTCATTTTGGGAATAGCTTTTACCTCTATGGATGAAAACAAACGCTCCCATTCCTTATTAACCTCTACCTCATCTTTAAGGCATTCCTCGATTATATCTTTTATATATTTCTTCATTGTTTTTTCTCGACTCTATATGTATGACACACTAAAGGGATGTGTTACTTACAAGATTGATAGTTTTTTGTATTATATTTTCAAGAAGCCAAATAATCTTTTAATCTACTTTTTAAAGTCTTAAGGGCTCTATATATCTGCGTTTCCACCGTACGGACGGAAATATCCAGTTTATCTGCGATCTCTTGGTTCTTGAGTCCATTTATACGACTCAATTTAAATATGGATTTACATTGATCGGGTAATTCCTCTATCGTATTTTCCGTGATTCGCTCTATCTCAAGGACACTAAGTGTAGAATGAGGATCATTATCCTCCACTTCCTCTCGAAATAACACACCAGCAGTCTCATATCGAGGGACTTCAATAGTTCCGGTAGAACTAATTACAGTACCCTGAAAAAATCATTATTTTTAGGTTTGTGCTTAACCTTTTCCCAGCCGTACACAGCAGCGGCATCAGCACAAATTATATCCTTAAATATCACAAAAGGAACTATCACTGAAGTTTTTAAAGCGATTGAAGACCAAAGTGAATATAAATTCTTTTATAATGACAATCAAATCAATCTGAATAAACGGGTTGATGTCAATATCCATGGAGAATCCATAGAACAAGTATTGAACAATGTCTTTAGAGGTACGGATATTACGTATAAGATCGTCAAGAATCACGTAGTACTTACCAACAAAACCATGAAAGATACGGAGTTACCATCCATCAACCAAAATCGCAAACGGCTAACCGGACAAGTAGTAGGACAAGATGGGGAGCCTCTGATCGGAGTAAACGTCGTGGTGAAAGGTACAACGATCGGATCTATGACTGATATGGACGGAAACTACATTCTAGAGAATGTTCCCTCCAACGCTACTGTTGAATTCTCGTACATCGGCTATCTCCAACAAAGTATCAACGTAGGCAATAAAAGTAACCTCAACGTCACTTTAGCGGAAGACACTCAAAAGTTGGATGAGGTGGTAGTTGTCGGTTATGGTTCGTTCAAGAAAAGAGATTTGACAGGAGCCGTCACCCAAGTAAAAGGAGATGAAATCGCCAATCTTCCTCTTCGAAGTGCTGCGGATGCCTTACAAGGAAAAGCGGCCGGAGTTACCATTACCTCCAGCTCAGGAAGTCCGGGTTCCATCGGAAACGTACGTATTCGCGGTGTAGGTACTATCAACAATAATAACCCATTATATGTTGTGGATGGATTGCCTCAAGATGATATAGGCTGGCTAAACGCACGTGATATTGAAAGCCTAGAAGTACTAAAAGACGCATCCGCACAGGCCATTTATGGAGCTAGAGCGGCAAACGGCGTGATCCTTGTTTCCACCAAACGCGGGGCTTCAGGTGATAGTTATAGAAGCAACATCGAATTTGACATGAATGTAGGTTTCCAAAGTATCCCTAAACGATATGACGTACTGGATGCTGAAGGTTTCATGGAGTACAAAAACCGTGCCTATACAGCGGCAGGCAAGACTCTGATTGACGATTTCTCCACACCGGAAAAAAGAGAACAAATACTCTCCTTCCTTGATAAGAATGGTGGGCGTGAAGGTACAGATTGGTGGGAAGCGACAACCCGCAAACCATCCGAGGCTATCAACCAGAATTACAACCTTGCGTTTTCAGGTGGTATGAATAAGTTGAGATATCGTACCAGCTTCGGCTATATGAACCAAAAAGGTATTCTGAAAGGTTCTGACTATGAACGCTTATCCGGACGATTAAATCTTGATTCGGAGGTCACGAAATGGCTCAATCTGTCAGCAAACATAAATGTAGTTTATGAATCTAGGAGAAACTTAGACGAAAACAACTCCTATTCCGCTACTGTATTTAGTACAATCAGTGCCGATCCGATCACACCGATTTATCGTGATAACCTCGTGGATATCCCCGACTTTCTG
The DNA here is from genome assembly GCF_004793765.1 of Parabacteroides distasonis. Lineage (GTDB taxonomy): Bacteria > Bacteroidota > Bacteroidia > Bacteroidales > Tannerellaceae > Parabacteroides > Parabacteroides distasonis_A. Next base: position 51,579 of record NZ_SRYM01000002.1, read on the forward strand.
CAAAATCGTATCATGAGTGGTTATGAACCGACTAATCCTTGGTCTCGTTATACCGGGGTTATCTACTCCAATAAGCCGAATACGGTAGCCCAAGTAGATCGGCAAGCTCTCAGCCAATGGCACGGGATCGCAACAAAGAGTAATATTTCCGGTGAATTCAAATTATTCCCATTCTTGACCTTCAAGTCTAGTATTGCTCTTGATTTGATCCGGAACCAAAGTGATTCTTTCAGGCCTAAATACTATTTGGATGGAGATGAGTACTCGACCTATGCAGGAGTAGGACGTTCTGTTGGAAATACGGATTATTGGGTATTTGACAATTACCTCACATACAACCAAAAATTCAATAAACATGCCATCACTGCCATGGCCGGAACCTCGGCTGAAAAGAGACGCTACGAAGATATCTATGCCTACAAGGAGGGTATGGTTAATAATAATCCAAGCCAGCAAATCATCAATGCGGGAACTTTAAACCCGGGAGCGGCCGGATACATCTCAACGACTTCGTTGAATTCCTACTTCGGTCGTATTTTCTATTCGTTTGACAATCGCTACATGATCACGGCCAATATCCGTTGGGATGGATCGTCTATGTTTGCTACAGGCCATAAATGGGGTTGCTTCCCATCTGTTTCCGCAGGATGGAACTTCTCGGAAGAAAATTTCCTTAAGGATGTTGATTGGTTATCACAAGGTAAATTGCGTGCCGCATGGGGTGAGATTGGAAACCAAACAATCTCGGCCGGCGCTTACATGAACACATTTGGCAACGGCAGTTATTACATCTTCGGTAATCCTAACGCTGCCACTTTATACGGAGGACGTAACCAAGTAGGTAATCCTGACTTAAAATGGGAAACTACCCGCCAACTAGATTTTGGTTTGGATTTAGCGTTCTTTGATGGATCGTTAAGAGCCACATTCGATTACTTCGATCGTGAAACAAAAGATATGTTGGTGCAAGTTCCCATCCCAAGCTCATTAGGTTTTCCGAATACACCTTGGATGAACGCAGGTAGTGTAAGCAATAAAGGTTTTGAAATTTCATTAGGATACGATGGTAAAGCCGGCAAAGACTTCAAATATCACATCAACGGTAATATATCGACCTATCGCAACAAGGTGAAGAGCCTAGGTAGCGGAGCTAATATACCGGGTAAGGGCGTTCACCTCGGTTATTTCTCTTACACAATGACCGAACCAGATAAACCTATCGGTTACTTCTATGGATTCAAGACAGATGGAGTATTCCAGACTCAAGATGAGATTGATAATTACAAGAACAATGGGCAGGTTGTCATGCCAGGCGCAAAACCGGGCGATTTGAAGTTCCAAGACCTAAACAAAGATGGTAAATTGGATGACGAGGATCGTACGATGACAGGAAATCCGCATCCGGACTTCACTTTTGGCCTTACCTTAGGGGCAGAATGGAAGGGATTTGATTTCACAGCCTTCTTCCAAGGTTCCGTAGGCAACGACCTCCTGAACATCTTGAAATATGACATCTATTCAGGAACCGGTTGGTACAACGCTCCTAAAGACATCTTAACTACTTTCTGGAATGGGCCAGGTAGTACAAACAAGAATTTCGCCATCGACGCAGATAGCCGTATGAATCTTGAAATGTCTGATTGGTATGTCGAAAACGGTTCTTATGTACGTTTGAAGAACTTACAGATTGGTTATACCCTCCCGTCTTCGCTAACAAAAAAGATCACGCTCAACAATCTTCGCGTTTTTGTAGCGGCACAGAACTTATTTACGATCACCGGTTATTCCGGACTTGATCCCGAAATCGGAGAGATCAACAACAATCCGCAATATAAAGGTTGCGACATGGGATTCTATCCACAAGCAAGGACATTTATGTTCGGTATTAGTATGAAACTATAATTTAAATTCGGATACATTATGAAATCAATAATAAAAACAGGAAAGATATTCGCTTTTGTTCTAAGCATCAATGCCCTCACAATTAGCTGTAATAGTGATTTCCTAGAAAGACCCACTTTGGGTAATTTGGATGAAGAGACCTATTTAAGTACCGAAGACGCAGGTTTCAAGTTATTGGTAAACTGTTACCAGCCAATATGGAACCAATGGGATTATCAAACCATGAAATTCGATATTGGAGATCAATTGACAGACGATTGCGCCAAAGGAGGTTCCGATGCAGGTGACCGTTCCGCCATCACGGAGATCAGCCGAGGTAATCCGATCGCTACCAGTAGCCTGCTTACGCAGCTTTGGGATCATCGTTATAAACAAGCGATCTCTCCTTGTAACGTATTTTTATCACTAATCACTCCAGAGACACAATTGATTCAATCCGGAGGAGCTTTAGTAAGTACCGAGGTTAAACAAAGATGGATAGCGGAAGCCCATTTCATGCGTGCATTCTACTATTTCGATCTGGCTATGATATTCGAGAACATTCCAATCATAAATAAACCATTGAACGCAACCGAGAAAGAAAGCATCACGAAAGCGAACAAGGAAGAGGTCATGCAGTTTATCCTTTCAGATTTGGCGACAGCCATTGATGAACCAAATCTTCCTAGTGCGAAAAACTTACCTAGCTCGGAAATTGGACGTGTAACAAAGGAAGCCGCAATGTCTTTCCGTGCTCGTGTAAACATGTTTTATGGTAATCTAGAAGCCGCAAAGTCTGACTTAAAGGCCGTTATAGAATCGGGATGCTATCAACTCATCGACAATTACGAGACCTTATTCAATAGTGCCTCAGAAGGATATATATCCAAAGAATCTGTCTTTATTTCTTTACGTTCTTATATCCCGAACTATACAGGTGGAAGTGTATGCCCGCAGATGAATGTAGGTCGTGCCGGGACCGGCGGTTGGGGAGGCGAATGCCCAACCAACGATTTGGTAAATGAATATGAGGTAGGTGATCCCCGTTTGGTACATACCGTATTATCCTCCGGAGACATATTCACCAAAACGGATGGAACCGAAGAGATCCACGATTATTCAGGATATGATAACTTTACGTTGCAACATAGCCGCAAGCAATATCCGGATTGGTCAAGACGGCCTATCGGCGATTTGATGAATACAGACTGGACATTCTATCATATCCGTTACGCCGACGTATTATTAATGTACGCGGAATGTTTGATTGAGACAAACGACAATAAGCAAAAAGCGGTGGACTTGATCAATGAGGTGCGTCACCGTGCTTTTGTCACCACATCCCCCACTGATAGTTATGCCAAATATCGTAAATTCAATGTTACCGAAGACAAAAAAGTGACAGAAGAAATATTTAATACGAAATACAAAGTAAAAGTATCGGATGATTTACGAAAAGCCCTCCGCCACGAACGACGTGTCGAACTAGGAGGCGAAGGACTGCGTCTGTATGATTTACTTCGTTGGGGAACTTTTGTCTCCACGATGCAAGCTTTCGGAAAAACAGCCGAAGGAAAATATTCAAGTGCCGGGACACATGTCACGGACAAGACCTATCCTTACCCCATCCCCCAAAATGAGATCGATTACGTAGGAGGAGCGTTAACTCAAAATGACAATTACTAAAGAGTAGTATTTCATATTTGTAGAAAACCGGGCTTTTTCCAAGTCCGGTTTTTTTATAAAGACTCTTTACTGGTTGGTTTTACGCAAAATATTTCCTAGTTTTGCACAATAATATACAGATTAAATAAACTGGGATATGAAGAATATAATCATTATAGCTAGTTTACTCCTTGGGATGCCGCTTATGGCACAAACCAAGGTGGTAAAAAAGAACGCCGTAAAAGCAAATAATTTCGGAATCACCTATTCGTTACCCAAAACCTCGCTGGTCGTTGATGCCGAAGTGACTAAAATCACCTGTAAAGCCGGGCCTTACTTTCAATATGCCGAGAAGTACCTGGGCGTGAAAGATGCGGTCACGGAAGATAAGATTTATTTCGATCTTGGGAAAATCAGTCTGATCAACCGGGGATTACCCGATGCGGATAATACCTATATCGTAGAATTCAAGCAAGGCACGGTCGCCCCTTACGCTTATCTTACCGAAGATGGACTATTATGCTCGATAAACGCAGAATATACACCGGTTGAATCCGAGCTAGATGCCGCAAAGAAAAATAAAGGCTCCCAACAAAAAGTGACAGACGCTTCCGTTTTCTCAGAGGAATTACTAATGGCAGGCTCCACCGCCAAACAAGCAGAGGTGGCCGCTAAACAAATTTACCGTATCCGGGAAAGCCGTTTGAACATCTTGACCGGCGAGGCGGATAATTTACCTCCCGATGGTGAAGCTATGAAGCTAGTGATCCAGCAATTGGAGGAGCAAGAAAAAGCATTAACAAACCTATTCACCGGAATCTTGACCAAAGAAACCGATCATTATGAGGTAAGTATCATCCCCCACGATAACCTAGACAAAGAAGTATTGTTCCGTTTCTCCAAGCAACTAGGCATCGTAGACGCTGACGATTTGGGCGGTACCCCTGTCTATATGAACTTGAAAGCGACAGAAAGGGCTCCGATCCTAGATGCCAAGGAAGCCGAGAAGAAAGACAAATCATTGAAAGGAATTGTCTACAATGTTCCAGGTAAAGCCAGCATAGAAATACTAATGGACAAAAAAACACTCTACAAAGGAGAGGCCCAAATCACTCAATTCGGAACACGGGAAGGACTAGCTCCTGTTATGTTTGAAGATAAGAAAGCCCCCGTCAAGGTTCTTTTCTATCCGGAAACCGGCGCCATAAAGCAAATTATTCAATAAGTATAAACTAATATTATCTAAAACACATGTTACAAGGACAACCTAAAGGTCTCTATGCCCTAGCGCTCGCAAACACGGGCGAACGCTTCGGCTATTACACTATGCTTGCGATTTTCACATTATTCTTGCAAGCGAAATTCGGCTATACGGCCGCAGAGACATCAACGATTTTCGCTAGCTTCTTAGCGTTCGTGTATTTTATGCCATTAATTGGCGGTATGATGGCCGATAAGTTCGGTTATGGAAAGATGGTTACCTCAGGTATCATCATCATGTTTGTCGGTTATCTTTTATTAGCCATCCCAACAGATGCTGCCTCGGGAAAAATCATGATGTTCGGATCGCTCGCTCTGATCGCTTGCGGTACCGGATTATTTAAAGGTAACTTACAAGTGATGGTAGGTAATCTTTATGATGCCCCGGAATACAGAAGTAAACGTGACCAAGCCTTTAGTTTATTTTATATGGCGATTAATATCGGTGCCATGTACGCACCTACGGCTGCCACAAAAATGACAGACTGGATGTTGGGTAAATACAACCTTTTCTACGAGTCACAAATTCCGGCACTCGCTCACCAATTCTTAAACGGTACAATCTCTGCGGAAAATAAAGAGGCACTCGCCGCTCTGCAAAGCGCACAAGGTTTCACCGGCGATATGGCTACGTTCTGTTCCACGTATATCGAGAAGTTGTCCGAGGCATACAACTATGGATTCGGTGTGGCTTGTATCTCATTGATCATATCGATGGCTATCTATATGGGATTCCGCTCTACCTTTAAGCATGCGGATGTCAATACCAAACAAGCAAAGGCTTCCCACGCTCCGCAAGAGGAATTGTCACCCGCCGAGACGAAACAACGTATCACCGCCTTGCTGCTGGTATTCGCCGTGGTATTGTTCTTCTGGATGGCTTTCCATCAAAACGGTCTGACGATGACGTTCTTCGCTCGCGACTATACGGCTAACCAAGTGACCGGACTGGATCGTATCGGCTTTGATGTGATTAACTTAACGTTATTGGTTATCGCCGTGTATGGAGGATTCGCTATCGCACAATCCACAACAAGCAAAGGCAAAACAATCGCCAGCATCGTAACCGTGGCCGCATTAGCCGCTCTAGGCATCAAATATATGGCTATGCCGGAAACCGTAACGATCCTTCCGCAGACCTTCCAGCAATTTAACCCGTTCTTCGTGGTTGTATTGACTCCGGTATCATTGGCGATCTTTGGTTATCTGGCTAATAAGAAGAAAGAACCGTCCGCTCCCCGTAAGATCGGATTGGGTATGATGATAGCCGCTTGCGGTTTCTTGATCTTGGCGATCGGTTCTATGGGTTTGCCTACACCGGACGCTTTAGCGGCAGATAGCAAATTGCAGGTATTGGTTTCTCCGAACTGGTTGATCTCGACTTATCTGGTATTGACCTTCGCTGAATTATTGCTTTCTCCGATGGGTATCTCTTTCGTATCCAAAGTGGCTCCTCCTAAATACAAAGGTATGATGATGGGTGGATGGTTCGTGGCTACGGCTATCGGTAACTACCTGGTCGCTATCATCGGCTATTTGTGGGGAGGCATGCAGTTATGGATGGTATGGAGCGTATTGATCGTTCTTTGTTTACTGTCTGCATTGTTCATGTTCTCTATCATGAAGAAACTGGATAAAGTGGCTTGAGAATTGAAAATTAGAGGATGAGGAAGTTGTATACATATCGCTCGCAGGCACTCCGTTTCAGAAGATGGAGCCGGAAGGCGTATGCGGCTTTCATTAGTATACAGAGGGCTGTTACGATCGGACAATTGTCCTTTTCCGTAGCCGATCGCTTCGAGAAAAAGAATCAGTCTTTACATTCCGGAATCGGTACGTTCATGGACGGATTCTTCGAAGTGGATGAGGAAGAGAGGGAGAATACCGGGGAGGATAAATGGAGCCTTGCGACATCGTATGGACTGTGTACGGCATTACTCCCGGTATTGGCTTCTAATAAGATCGTTCATCCGGTTCATCGTGTAGCTCACTATACATTATATAATTAAATAGTAAAGGCGAGAGGTATCCGAAAGGATATTTCCCGCCTTTATTATTTCCACCCGGTTGTAGAGACGGGGTATATATACGTGAAATTATTAAATTAGAAAAAATGACAATAAAAGAAGCGAAGCTGTACATCTTAGAGGGTAGGAAGATTACAGAGGAACAAGCTTTAAGCTTGGCGAATCACCCGGACAAAGAGACGCTTTACGAGGCCGCCCACCAAGTCACCCGCCATTTTATGGGGAATAAGTTCGACACGTGTTCCATCATCAACGCCAAAAGCGGCAATTGCAGCGAGGATTGCAAATGGTGCGCACAATCGGGACATTACAAGACCCTCGTAAACTTATATCCTTTGCTTCCGGCCAAGGAGTGTGTCCGCCATGCGGTATACAACCGAAAACAAGGCATTCGGCGTTTTGCCTTGGTGACCAGTGGCAAGCGAGTATCGGACAAAGAAATGGAACAGATCGCCGATACGATCCGGCAAATCAAGCGGCAATGCGATATTAAATGCTGCGCCTCCATGGGATTACTCACCCGCTCCCAACTCCAATCGCTTTACGATAGCGGAGTGGAGAACTATCACTGCAATATCGAGACTGCCCCTTCCTATTTCCGTCAGCTCTGTTCCACGCATACAATCGAACAGAAAATGGAAACCATACATACCGCCCGGGAAATCGGTTTCCGTATCTGTTGCGGTGGTATTATCGGTATGGGCGAGACGATGAAGGAGCGAATCGAGATGGCTTGTTTCCTACGGAAAGAAGGTATCTTATCCATCCCTCTCAATTTATTACAGCCGATACCGGGAACTCCTATGGAGCATATACGGATCTTACAAGAAGAGGAATGGCTGACAACGATCGCCCTTTTCCGCCTGATCAATCCAAACGCATTTCTCCGTTTCTCCGGTGGACGGGCACAATTAAGCGAGGCCACGCAACGGAAATCCCTATATATCGGGATTAACTCCGCGATCATCGGAGACTTATTAACGACTATCGGAAGCAAGGTAGAAGAAGACAAAGTCTTATTTACCTCCGAAGGCTATTCACTCACCGCAAACACCGATTGGGAAAAATGACAACAAACGAACTTTTACAATACGACCGGGATCATCTATGGCATCCCTACACCTCGACCATCGATCCACTTCCCGTCTATCCGGTATCCAAAGCGGAGGGCGTAACGATAACCCTTGCGGACGGCAGGAAGTTAATAGACGGAATGTCTTCTTGGTGGGCGGCAGTCCACGGATACAACCATCCGGTACTTAACGCGGCGGCTAAAACCCAACTAGATAAGATGAGCCATATCATGTTCGGGGGATTCACACACGAGCCGGCCGTCGAGTTGGCCGCTAAATTACTACCGCTATTGCCCCCTTCCCTAGAAAAGATATTCCTAGCGGATAGCGGCTCGGTAGCCGTAGAGGTAGCCTTAAAGATGGCGATCCAATACTGGCAGTCCAAAGGCATAACGGGAAAACATACCTTCGCCACGATCCGTAGCGGTTATCACGGGGATACTTGGCACGCCATGTCGGTATGCGATCCGGTGACGGGTATGCATGGGATCTTCTCAGGAAGCCTACCCATCCAATACTTCATACCCCAACCTTCGGTCCGGTTCGGCGAGGAATGGAGAGAGGAGGCCATAGCCCCTTTACGGGATTTATTAGAACGACACGCCGACGAGATCGCCGCCTTGATCTTGGAACCGATCGTACAAGGAGCCGGAGGCATGTATTTCTATTCCCCCACTTTCCTCGTTCGTGCCCGGGAACTTTGCGAGCGGTATAACGTCTTATTGATATTCGACGAGATAGCGACCGGCTTCGGGCGTACCGGAAAGTTGTTCGCATGGGAACATGCGGGAGTCGAACCCGATATCATGTGTATCGGAAAGGCATTGACGGGAGGTTATCTTACGCTTTCTGCCACAATTACGACAAAGCCGATAGCCGACACGATCTGTTCCGGCGAGGCGGGATGCTTTATGCATGGACCTACGTTTATGGGAAATCCCTTGGCATGCGCTATCGCTTCGGCCTCGATCTCATTATTGACCGCCAGTCATTGGCAGGAGAAAGTGAAGCTTATAGAGGAGCAATTACGAGCGGAATTAGCGCCAGCCGCCGAGCTGCCCAAGGTCGCTGAGGTACGGGTATTGGGGGCGATCGGGGTGATCGAGATGAAGCATCCGGTAGATATGGCGGTATTGCAACGCCGCTTCGTAGAGGAAGGGATATGGGTACGTCCGTTCGGACGACTGGTTTACCTCATGCCGCCTTTCATTATCTCCACGAATGAACTATCCAAACTAACCTCCGGATTATTGAGAGTATTAACGCATAATTAACATATCTACAACCGGGTAATATATAAATAGATGAAATCATACAACGAGCAACTTACGGCTTTACGGGCCTCCGGGAATCTTAGGCACCTACCGGAAGTCGAGCATCAAGGAATATGGATATTAAAAGAGGGAATGCGTATGCTGAATCTCTCTTCCAACGATTATCTTGGATTAGCCAGCCGGCAGGATTTACAAGAGGAGTTTCAAGCATCCACACAAGACCGCTTCTATCCCTACTCCTCCTCATCATCCCGCTTGCTGACGGGTAATTTCTCCGTATATACGAAACTGGAGAAACAGATCGCCCGCTCCTTCGACCGGGAAGCCGCATTGATCTTTAACAGCGGCTATCATGCCAATACCGGAATCCTCCCGGCCTTAGCCGATAAACAGACCTTATTACTCGCCGACAAGCTGGTACACGCCAGCATCATCGATGGCATCTTATTGAGTGGCTCCCCTTTCCTCCGTTACCGCCACAACGACTATGATCAACTGGAACGCCTCGTACAAAAGAATGCCAGTCAATACGAGACGATCATCATCCTGACCGAAAGCATTTTCAGCATGGACGGGGATGTAGCGGACTTAAACCGCCTGATAGCTATCAAAAGGCAATATCCCCATATCCTATTGTACGTAGACGAGGCTCACGCCATCGGAGCCCGTGGAAAGATGGGGCTAGGTATCGCCGAGGAACAAGGCTGTATCCAAGAGATCGATCTATTGGTCGGTACTTTCGGCAAGGCGTTAGCGTCTATGGGGGCCTATTTGGTTTGTTCCCGTACGATACGAGAATATCTGGTCAACACGATGCGACCGCTCATATTCAGTACGGCCCTACCGCCGTTCCAAATCGCATGGACTTCCTTCATCTGGGAGAGACTCCCCTCGTTCACGAAGGAACGGGAGAATCTTCTAGCGTATAGCCGATTGTTAGCGGAAGCTTTAACAGGCAAAGGCGGCGAGATCAGCCAAAGCCATATCATCCCCTTCATTGTTGGAGAAAGTGAGGATTGCGTACGGAAAGCGGAAGAGCTACAACGGAAAGGTTTCTACTGTCTCCCGGTTCGCCCCCCGACAGTGCCTAAAGGCACCTCCCGTATCCGCTTCTCCCTTACGGCAAACCTCACAATAAAAAATATGCGTCAACTGATTGAGGAGGGCATTTTGACGCACCTCTAACCCCGGATAGATAATATGTATATAAATTAGATGATAGTATGTATATAGATAAAATAATAGATAAGCGATCCCCGAGTCTGATCCTCTGCCTCGCCGGCTGGTCTACCTCGCCGGCCCTTTTCCGCCATCTGGAAGTACCGGAGCGGACAGACCTATGGATTGCCTACGATTACAGGACGCTTGCGTTCGAAGAGACATTCGCCCCCTATAAAGAGGTGCATTTGGTCGCTTGGTCTTTAGGCGTATGGGTAGCCACCCATCTTTGGGCAGGCCACCGATCCTTTACCACGGCGACCGCCCTGAACGGTACCCCTTCTCCCATGCACGATACGCTAGGCATCCCGACCGCGGTCTTCGAAGGAACCCTCAATCATTTCAGCGAGGAAGGTATGCGTCGCTTTAACCGCAGGATGTGCGGAGATAAGGAGACTTTCAATCGCTATTCGGAACTCTCGTCACGTCCGCTGGAGGAAATCAAGGAGGAACTGGAATCTCTATATAATCAGATCCTCCCGGAAAAGCTCGAATCAGCCGATCCGCGGATATCCGCCTTCTGGGATCAAGCCATCCTGTCCACCGAAGACAAGATATTCCCGGCAACCAACCTCCGTAACTACTGGCAAGGCCGTTGCCCTATCCAAGAGATCAAGGCGCCTCATCTTCCTTTTTACCACTATCAATCATGGAACGAACTATGGAAGTAATCGCACAAGAACGGATCCGCCGGCGTTTCAGCCAAGCGGTAAATACATATGATGATCATGCGGAAGCCCAAAAACGGATTTGCGCCCATCTGGTACAGCTATTGACCGCATACACCTCCTCCCATTTCCGCAGAGTGCTGGAAATCGGTTGCGGAAGCGGTGGATTCACCCGTTTATTAAAACAAGAATGCCAGATCGAGGAATGGATACTCAACGATCTTTGCGAGACTTGGCAAAGTGCCATCGAGGAGTTGTTCCCTTCCGCTCCTCCTCTATTCTTGCCCGGTGATGCAGAACGACTGGCTTTTCCCGGCAAGTTCGACTTGATAGCCTCGGCTTCCACTCTGCAATGGATGAAAGACCTTCCGTGTCTCCTCCATAAGCTATCGTCTATTCTATCGCCCGGGGGCGTACTGGTTTTCAACACCTTCACGCCAAGCAACCTTCACGAGATCAAGGAGCTGACCGGAGAAGGGCTCTCCTATCCTGCCACCGGACAACTAAGGGAGTGGTTATCCGCCGATTTCCAGATCGTCCATGAAGAAGAAGACAATGTTCCCTTGACCTTCCGGCATCCGCTGGAAGTGCTGAAACATCTAAAGTACACAGGTGTCACGGCCAACACCTCTTGCGTCTGGACACGGGGAAAACAGGAACGTTTCTGCCGGGATTATCAAGAGAGATTCCCCTCGGCGGAGGGTGGAGTCACATTAACTTACCGCCCACTCTACATCTTAGTGGTCAAAAGACAAAGGTAAAGTATGTCGCCTCTTTCGAGGTATTACTCCTTTCACCTATATGGTACAATCGTATCACAGACGTGAAACGATCTTTTCACCTTGGTGATACGTTCTTTTCACAAGGGTGAAAAGATCAATAGTACGGGAGAAAAGGAATAAATAGCTTAGAGACAAGGGATAATATCCATAGATACAAAAGATAAATCAAGCAACTATTTTAACAACAGAACAATGAATAATCAAACGAAAGAAAACGTCTTATTTATCTCCGGCATAGACACGAACGTCGGAAAGACCGTAGCCACCGGTATGATCGCCAAGGCTTTGGCGAAAGCCGGAAAGAAAGTGATCACCCAGAAGATGATACAGACCGGATGCGAGAACATATCGGAGGATATCGAGGCACACCGCCAGATACAAGGGATCCCCTTTACCGACGAGGATACGCAAGGGCTGACTTGCCCTTATATCTTCACCTATCCCTGCTCTCCTCATATGGCGGCGGCGAAAGATGGAAGACGTATCGATTTAGACACGATCACCCAAGCCACCCGGCGATTGCGAGAGACCTACGAATATGTATTACTGGAAGGAGCCGGAGGACTGATGGTTCCGAACGACATGGAATCCCTTACGATCGATTATGTGAAGGAACAGGCCTATCCCTTGATACTAGTCACATCTGGCAAGCTGGGAAGTATCAATCATACTTTGCTTAGCTTGTACGCCTGCGAGCGGTACGGTATCGAGGTAAAAGCCATCGTCTACAACCAATATCCAAGCATCGACCCCTTGATCGAGACGAATACCTTGGAGTATCTAAAGACCAAATTCCCGGAGATCCCCTTAATCCTCCTTCCGGAAATGACAAAGGGAAGCGAGGGGTTTCCCGATATTCGACCGTTGCTTTAACGCCCTATCAAGCCGGATCAGGAAATAGATCCAATATTTTCTGATCCGCTTTTCTCCGGATCTCCGGCGTAATGCCATCCTTCACCATTTTCAATACGAAAGTCATCACCGCCACATCGTCCGTGAAGCCGATAATGGGTAGTACGCTCTCCGGGATCAAGTCGAAAGGTAATATAAAGTATCCTAAAGCCCCGACTATATAAGCCTTATGTTGAAGCGGCACCTTTTCATCCTGCAACATATAATACAACGTGAAGACAGGACGCAATACCGTCGCCCCCACTTTCTTCGCTACCCGCTCTATCTTCCTCCAGAAGCTCTTTTCCGAGAAATAAGTCCCATATCTTTGTATCTCATGTACTTCCTCGAAAGGAACATCCTCAATCTTTCTTGTGTCCATAAACGAATCCTATTAAATCATCTTTCACAAAGATAACAAGTGGCGCAGAAAAATCGCACATGAAATGAGGAAATATTACACAATGACCTCCATACCCGTATTCAAAGCTTTCCGTAATAATCTCATAAGATTCGTTTTGTTACTCCAACGAATACAGGCAACAAAATAGTAACAAAACAAACGTATCTATTAGACTAAACAAGGAATATAAAGGTTCACTATTTCATCTCATTTTTTCTTTTCCTCCACAATTGATAGCTATTGAATATGTTCTGCCACAGTACGTAGCTCCCGGGACCAATAGAAGATAAGGGGTTCAAATAGGTGTAAGACATCCAGATCGCCAACACGGTATTTTTTTGTCCCAAGGCTTGTCCTGCGCTAATACGGTCATCGTATCTCGTGCCGATACGTTTTCCCAAATAAAATTGGACGATACAGGTTATCAAGCCTCCTAAAGCGATCAGGATTTCTACATAAATCTCCGCCTCGCTATTGGCCAAGGACTTCACGGTCTGCCCGGTCACGATAGCCAAAGCTACGGCCCACAGGTAAAAAGCCATATCCCGAAACCCCGCAAGAAAACGATGGATAGACGGCATGAACCTGCGCAAGAATAAAGCGAGGAGAAACGGGAATAGCAGCAAAGGGAAAACTTTTCCTAATATCTTCAAGAACGCGGCAAAGAAAGTGATCTCGGCATGCGGCTCCACTAATGGGAAGACCAACGGCACGACAATCGCCGCCAATAGATTCGATAATAAGGTATAAGTAGTCAGACTAGAGGCGCTTCCCCCTAATTTCCCTGTAATCACGGCCGCCGCCGTAGCAGTCGGGCAAATCAGGCAGACCATCGCTCCCTCAAACACGTCCCGGTATTCCTCTCTCATTGGCAACCAGAGCAATAAGGCTGCAAGTACCAAACTAGAAACCGCTTGGATAAGCAATAGCCAACCGTGCCAAGGACTGGGCATTAATTCCCGCACAGAGATCTTACAGAAGGTCAGGAGCAGCTGGGCAAAAATCAAAAAGGGCGTCAGATACGCTATCAAAGTGTACATGAACGGCTTTGTAGGCGCCAGAAAAGCAACATTGGCGAAAACAAAATGCCCTATCGCACCCGCTAACATGGAAATAGGGAGTGTCCATGTCTTGAAGAATTTCAACATAACACCGATTCTTTTAATTCGGGATGCAAAATAACATCTTTACATCGAAAGAGGCAAACAAAAACATCCCTATTGCTGACACTATCACCTAAAACAGTCGAAGGCTACAAGAAAAGGGACTGGGTCGTGATTCTTTTTCACGGCTCAGTCCCCCCTCGATTATTCTATGACCAGATCGCCAGTTATTATCTCAACGGGATATATTGTACAAACGCCTCGATAGCCTCATAAGAAGCTAAACCTAATTGGCGATACAACTCAGCGGTAGCACGGTTACGGTCTTCGGCACGTTGCCAGAACAGACGCTCATCGTCACCTAGATACGGAGCACTCTCGGCCTGCGATTGATGCTTCAAGATAGCGTTACGTTTGAAGCGCAACTCCTCCGGACTGATAGGTACGGCCATCTCGATATGGTCCATTTCCCATTCTGCCCATGCGCCACGATACATCCATACACGGCAATTCTTCATCCACTCCTCGTCTTTCACCTCGTCGATAGCGGCAAGGACGGCATCCAGACAAACCTTGTGGGTTCCGTGCGGGTCGGCCAAGTCACCAGCCACAAACATCTCATCCGGCTTGATCTCCAGCAACAAAGCCTTCACGACGTCCTTATCGACCTCGCTCAGCTCATTTTTCTTCACCAAACCCGTCTCATAGAACGGAAGGTCCAAGAAATGCACATGATCGTCCTTCACGCCCGAGTAGCGGCAACCATGACGGGCTTCCTCACGACGGATCGTTCCTTTCATAAAGAGAACATCCTTTCTCTCCGGCTCGCCATTCTCCACCTTCTCGTAACGCAGGTAATTGATGATCTCGTTCGCTTTATCCTTCACGGCCGATTCTGGAGAGTATTTCTCGCATACATCACGCAAATACTCGCAATAACGGATTACCTCCTCGTCGCCTACGGCGATATTACCGGAAGTCTCGTAAGCCACATGCACATCATGATGCTGGTCGCACAGACGACGCAAGGTTCCGCCCATGGAGATCACGTCGTCATCCGGATGCGGACTGAACACGATCACCTTTTTCGGATACGGGGTGGCACGCTCCGGACGATTAGAATCGTCAGCGTTCGGCTTACCGCCCGGCCATCCTGTGATCGTATGCTGGATATCGTTGAATATTTTGATATTTACATTATACGCCGAACCATAGAGGGCCAACAACTCGCCCAATCCGTGCTCGCTATAATCCTTGTTTGTCAATTTCAAGATCGGTTTGTCCGTCAATTGACACAACCAAACGATCGCACGGCGGATCAACTTATTATCCCACTCGCAGCTAGTCACCAACCAAGGATGGCTGATTCGGGTCAAATCGTAAGCGGCGGAAAGATCGATCACGACCTTGGCGTTCGGATGATTCTGTAAATAGCTGGAAGGAACGGCATCGCTGACCTTACCCTCAACAGTCTTAGCGATAATGCTAGCCTTATCCTCTCCCCAAGCCATCAAGATCACGCTGCGGGCGTTCATCATCGTTGAGATACCCATCGTGATGATACCTGCCGGGACATTCTCCTGCGAAGGGAACGTACGGGCAGCCTCCTTACGAGAAGCGCCTTCCAACAAGACCATACGGGTACGTGAGCTAATCGTTGTTCCACTCACGTTGAACATGATATTACTGGAGTTACCGATACCTAGCAACATGCAATCGATGCCTCCCACGGATTGGATCGTCTCCTCATACTGGCGACAGAAATCCAGGATAGCGTCTTTCGGCATGCTTCCATCCGGACAATAGATATTCGCCGGATCGATATCGATCTGATCGAACAGCTCCTCTTTCAGGCGAGCCTGATTTCCGGCGCTGGGATTAGTCAAGGGGTAAAACTCATATTCCACGAAAGCGATCACGTTGCGGAAACTTAATTTCTCCTCTTTATGCATACGGATCAACTCCTTGTAAACGCTTAACGGAGAACGTCCACCGGGTAAAGCGATCACGAAGGGCTTACCAATATCTTGTTTTTTACGGATTTGTGTTGCTATCTCTTTAGCGACAGCGAAAGAACCTTCCTCGGCCGATTCGTAAATGTTTGTCGGAATCTTTTCCAAACGAGTTAAAACAGAATGCTCAAAAGCATTTTCCGGGCGATAATACCGCAACGGTATACGCGTCAGAGTAATTTGAGAACTAAGGTTCGTTTTCATGTTTAATTATTGATATTAGTATTACAATCTTACTTGAATCACAAATATAGGAAATAAGTACTGATTTTGTCATACGTTGATAGAACAAATTTATTAGCCGAAAGGCTTGATCTATATCGTCTAAAAATAAAAAAGGACTGTCCGCTGAGACAGCCCCTTCCTTTATTATTAACGAGCTTAGACCAATGTATTTGTCTCCGGGACTAAATTACCCATGCTCCATACCGCACGCACATTCAACTTACGATCCAAAATCACGATATCAGCATCCTTTCCTCTTTGCAAGGTTCCTGTGCGATCGCTTACCCCCATCAGGCGAGCCGGGGTCTCGGAAGCCATGCGGACAGCGTCGGCCAAAGGAATATCGGCCTTCTGTACCATGGTACGCACCAGTACGTCCATCGTAGCGATACTTCCCACCAAGGAGGAGTGATCCGCCAACTTGCAAACACCATCCTCGATGATAACGCGGGGATCAGATAAAGGCTTACCCTCATTGGCGGCGCAAGAAAGAGCGTCCGTAACCAAGCAAGTACGTTCCACTCCTTTCAGCTTATAGACCAACCGGAGGATCGTAGAAGGTAAATGGCACCCATCAGCGATCACCTCTACCGTCATATCGTCCATCAAGAAAACACTTTCCACCGTTCCCTCGTATTTATATTCCCGACGTTTATGGAAGCCAGGCATGGCGTTATAGAAATGAGC
This sequence comes from Parabacteroides distasonis, assembly GCF_004793765.1. GTDB lineage: Bacteria > Bacteroidota > Bacteroidia > Bacteroidales > Tannerellaceae > Parabacteroides > Parabacteroides distasonis_A. The sequence continues at coordinate 68,748 of NZ_SRYM01000002.1, forward strand.
CGCATGCGTGAAACCGGCGTTGTAAGCGGTCTTGATATCATCAAACTCCGCTTCCGTATGCGAGATAGCGGGCAGGATTCCCCTCGACTTCAGGTATTGGGCGAACTCAAGCGTACCCGGTATCTCCGGACTGGAATCCCAACGCTTGATACAATCCGTACGTTCCAATATCTCTTTATATTCTTTCGGGTCGGCGGGATTCTCCTTATCAATAAATAAACTCGCCGCCATCTTCGGATTCAAATACGGTCCCTCGATATGCAATCCCAAGATAGGACCCTCTTTTTTCCTCATCATTTCCTCGCATACGGTTACCGCCTTATCAATCACCCCGATTTCCGGAGCCAACACGGTAGGGAATATCGTCGTGGCCCCATGCTTCAGATGGACCGCTACCGCACCATGGAAAGCCTCTTCCGTACATTCGGAGAAGTCGAAGCCCCCGCCGCCATGGATATTCATCGCCACGAAACCAGGAACTATAGACATTCCTTTCGCGTCCACCACCTTGGCACCAATCACCGCTAAATCGCTATTTGTAACCTCTAAAATCTTCCCGTCACTAATCAATATGGAACCATCCTTCATCCATCCTTGCGGCGTAAGGATATGGCCATTTATAATCTGTGTCAACATAATCGTTCTTGTTTAGAATAGTTTATTCGTACCTTCAACCAACGTCCCCATCGCCCATACGGCACGTATATTTAAGTCGCGGTCGTACAACACGATATCAGCGTCTTTGCCCCGCTGCAAGGTTCCCTTACGATCGGATACGCCCATGATACGGGCGGGAGTCTCCGAGGCCATACGCACGGCATCCTCCAAAGGGATCTCGGCCTTCTGCACCATCGTACGGATCAAGCGGTCCATCGTAGCGACACTACCCGCCAAGGCCGAACGGTCGGCCAACTTACATACACCATCCTCAATGATGACACGCGGATCGAAAGCGACTTGGCTATCACTGGCGGCGCAAGCCAAGGCATCTGTGATCAAGCAAGTACGTTCCACACCCTTTATCTTATAGACCAAACGGAGGATCGTAGGCGGCACATGAATACCATCGGCCACGACCTCAACGGTCATATCATCGAGCAGATAGATACTTTCCACCGTTCCCTCATATTTATACTCGCGGCGTTTATGGAAACCCGGCATGGCGTTATAGAAATGGGTAGCATGGGTATAACCTACCTCATAGGCGGTCAAGATATCCTCAAACTCGGCTTGGGTATGCCCTACCGAGGCGAGTACGCCTTTCGAGGTGATATATTTACCGAACTGCATCGCTCCCGGAAGTTCCGGAGCGGCGTCCCAGCGCTTGATACAATGCGTTTCCTCCAACAAAGGGATATATTCCTCGGGATCGGGATTCTTGATGTTCTCCGGGATTTGGCCGCCGGCCATTTTCATATTGAAATAATGTCCTTCCAAATGAAGCCCCAGAACCGGGCTATCTTTCTCGGCCATCAGTTTCTCGGTGGTCTCGGCGGCGGCACGGATCATCGGGATGGTAGAAGAGGATAAGGTGGGGAAGATACTGGTCGTACCGTGTTTCATATGCGTGGCTACCGCCGCACGGAAAGCGTCCTCGGTGCCCTCCATAAAATCACGGCCTCCACCTCCATGCACGTGAATTTCCACGCCACCGGGGACGATGTACATACCTTTGGCGTCTATCAAGGTTGCCCCCACTACCGCTAAGTCGCAGTTTGTTACTTCTAAAATCTTACCGTCGCTTATCAATACCGACCCGTCTTTCAGCCAGCCTTGCGGGGTAAGAATCTTTCCATTAATGATCTGAGTTAACATGATATGAGTTTTAAGCTTTCGCGTTCTTTTAAGTTCACAAAGTTAACGACTTTTCATTACAACAAACCACCTATTTATAGTTATTTTCGCCTCGAAAGGAAATAAAATCCACTAAGTCCCATCATCCTTTCACGATTCTCTCCTCAAGGCTCACTCGACATTTATCGGGAATTCACACACTTTGACGCTTACCTTAGGGGAATATACACCGACCCGCTGTCGATAGTCTTAAAGATTCGTCCGTATTCTTGCGTTATAATTATTTCATTCTCTAAAAGATAAGCATACATTCTTCGTTCAGTGCCAGCGAACGATCATTCGGCGGCACTGAACGATCATTCGCCGCCGCCGAACGATCGTTCGCTGTCGCTAAATGAAGTATATATTAGGTTACGAGGGATTTTCCATAAGGTTCAAGAAATATTTGTTTCGGTTTGTCTTGGCTTTTATCCCTATGGATTGGAAGAGAATAGCCCTTGCGGACAGTATCGGTTGAATCCATAATAGGCTACAACATACTAATTAAGAGAAGACAGCTCTTCCAACTCCATGGTACGTTCCGTCCAAAGATCCATCGCATCGGATAGCTCTTTTTTCATGGCGGAATACTCGCTATATAGGGAGACATCCGATGCACCCTCAGGCGTAGCCAACTTCGCCTCGATAGCCGCCATGAAAGCCTCAAGCTCCGAGATACGGGCCTCGGCCTCGGCTACAGCCTTCTCCGCCTTCTTAATCGCCTTGCTCTGCTCCTTTCGGGCCTCATAGGAGAGTTTATTCTGGGAAGGTTGCGCCCCCGAGATACTTGCGGCAGGGGTGTTCATCTGCGAAGAACGCTCCAATTCTCGTAAGCTATCCATCTTCTTATGTTCCAGAAAATCATAGATACCACCTAAATGCTCTATCACCCTCTGGTTTCCGAACTCATAGACCTTATCTACTAGGCCGTCGAGAAACTCACGGTCGTGAGAGACGATGATCACGGTTCCGTCGAACTCCTTCAAGGCGTCCTTCAATACATCTTTCGAGCGCATATCCAAATGGTTTGTCGGTTCATCGAGAATCAGCAGGTTGACCGGCTCCAATAACAAGCGGATCATCGCCAAACGAGTACGCTCGCCACCCGACAGGACTTTCACCTTCTTATCGGAGGCCTCGCCACCAAACATAAAGGCACCTAATATATCACGGATCTTCAAACGAATATCCCCTTGGGCTACGTAATCGATCGTATCGAAAACGGTAAGGTTCTCGTTCAATAGCTGCGCTTGGTTTTGGGCGAAGTAACCTATTTTCACATTATGACCCAACTGTAGCTTACCGGTATAATCGGTGATCTCGTTCATGATACATTTCACGAGCGTAGATTTACCCTCACCGTTCTTACCCACGAAAGCCACCTTGTCACCCCGGTTGATCGTTAATGTCACATGCTCGAAGATCACGTGATCGCCATACCTTTTCGCCACTTCCTCGCAAATAACCGGATAAGAGCCGGAACGTGGGGCAGGTGGGAACTTCAACCGTAGCATGGCGCTATCCACCTCGTCCACCTCGATGCGCTCCACCTTCTCCAATTGCTTTATGCGGGATTGTACTTGCACGGATTTCGTCGCCTTATAACGGAAACGCTCGATGAAAGCTTCCGTATCGGCCAGTTTCTTCTGTTGGTTCTCATAAGCCCGCAACTGCTGCTCACGACGTTCTTGTCGGAGCACTACGTACTCCGAGTATTTCACCTTATAATCATAGATGTTTCCCAACTCGATCTCCAGGGTACGAAACGTGGTATTGTCGATGAAAGCCCGGTCATGCGATACCAGGATCACAGCATTGGCACGAGTTGCGATAAAGTTCTCCAACCATTGGATAGACTCGATGTCCAAGTGGTTCGTCGGCTCATCCAGTAACAAGACATCCGGCTGGCGGAGCAAAAGCTTAGCTAGTTCGATACGCATACGCCATCCACCGCTAAACTCGGAAGTAGGACGATCGAAGTCCTCACGGGAGAAGCCTAGTCCGACCAACGTACGTTCCAGCTCTGCGTGATAGTTATTGCCGCCCATCATCTGAAAATGCTCGGTCAAATAAGTGACACGGTCTATCACCTTTTGATAGCCTTCCGACTCGTAATCCGTACGCTCCGCCAATTGGGTATTCAGGCGGTTGATCTCCTCCTCCATCTCATGGATATGCTCGAAAGCGCACTCCGCCTCCTCCCGTACCGTACGGGTATCGGCCAATTGCATATGCTGCGGCAAGTATCCGATAGTAATATCTTTCGGCACGCTAACGGTTCCAGAGGTGGGTGATTGCAGACCGGCGAATATCTTCAACATCGTTGATTTACCCGCTCCATTCTTGCCCACCAGGGCTATACGATCCTTCTTGTTTACTACAAATGAAATGTCATCAAAAAGCGTAAAACCGCCAAACTCAACTGTTAGTCCTTCAACCGAAATCATGCTATCTCTTTATTTATGACCACAAAGATACAACAGTTCAAGGTTTACTCACAAACTTTTCAATTAATATCATCACATCCTTATGCAACGGAAGGGCCGGATCGGTATAGGTAGCCATCTGTTTTTGCTGGTCCATCGTATCGCAAGTCTTCATCAGATGGTTCATATTCCTGATCAAATAGTAATCGGCCGAAGGCTGGGCTTGCCTCAATAGTTCGGCGTCTTTTACTGATACTTGTATATCCTTATCCCCTTGCAAGATCAACACCGGTTTTTTTAGTTTCTTGATGATTTCCTGCGGATTATACGTATACCATGAGATCATATAAGGCTGTACCGACGAACGGAACAAGGCTTGTAAGCCGATCGGCACGTCCGGCACGAGCTTCCCTTCCTTCAAGGATGTGTTTATAGACTTTACCATGTCCCGGATCACTTCCGGCTGACCTGCCATTTGCTCCTCCACGATCTCATAGGCCGGACGACCCGCACCCGCCACCGAAATGTATCCTTTCACTTTCGAATTATCGACAGAAGTTACCATACCGACCAACGCTCCCTCGCTATGTCCCAACACATAAATACCGGAGATCCGTTTATCATTGCTTAAATAATCGATCCAGCCTTGCGCATCCTTAATCCCATCCTCGAAACGCATGGAATACTCATCCTTTCCCGCCGAGGCGCTGGAAGCGATACCCCGTTTGTCATACCGCAAGGAAGCGATACCTTTTCCCGCTAGCCCTTCCGCCAAGTATTTAAGGGAGTTATTCTTACCCGGCAAGACCTCAGAGTTCCCGTCCATATCCGTAGGACCGGAACCAGCTATCATCAATACGACCGGATAACCGGACTCTTGATTGGGAGTTACCAACTTTCCTTTTAATGTCCCGGTAGACGTATTCAGCGCAACCGGACGCTCGTTCAACCGTACAGGCAATTGCGGCAAACAATACAAGGGCACAAGAAGAAAGCAAGCAAAAGCTATCAATCTCTTTTTCATAACGGAATCAATTTATACTTTAAGCACGTGAGATATTCCATTTCAACATCCGCCAAATATAACTAAAAAAGGGGAAAACCTCTCGGCCTTCCCCCCTTCTTTATCTAACATCTTATAGGAATTTAATACCCCGGATTCTGTTCCAAGTTCGGATTCTTGTCGATACTTCCTTGAGGTATCGGCAAATAACGGTTACGAGAAGTGAAAGAACGATTCTCAATCACCGCCGTACTGGTTACCGTGGCACGTGTACCCGGATCAACTTCTGCCTCATCGACAGTACCCTCTATACGAAGCAAATTTCCGTTCATCACCTTCTCCGCCAACATCTTTCCATTTTCTTTCCAACGGATGATATCCGCACGGCGCAAGCCCTCGCCAGCCAACTCAACTGTACGCTCGCGGTGGATCAACTCTCTAAGCTTATCTTTCGTAGCATACTTAGCTCTATCCACGGCCGGCATCCCCGCACGTTGACGAACCTGATTCAAATAGCCGTAAATATCATCAGAAGGACCATTCAATTCATTGGCAGCTTCCGCATACGATAACAAGACCTCCGCATAACGGAAAACGATCGGGCACGCACCAGAGCTCCATATGTTCCCATATTGCTCCATCGGATCCAAATACTTCGCCCATGACAAAGCGGTCTTTGAGGCATTATCCGTATAAGTCGGGAAATTCTTGTTCTCACTTCCATCTGCCAAAATCTTATCCAAGGTATTAATGACAGATCCCCTAAAATCACGTCCTGGATATAATATGGTCATAGCCATACGCGGGTCGCGGTTAGCGAACGGATGTTTCGCATCGTACAGGCTCGACTCCTCTTTCGTCAAGCCATCGGACATCTCGTACATATCAACCAGATTCTGGGTCGGCACAATAGAAGACCATCCTCCTTCGGCATTGTTATACATCTGTCCGATCGTACCCAACCCATGCGTATTCTCTATATGTTGGTCTGCCAAGATAATCTCTTTGGAATCCACGCCCGATAGCTTAAACAAGTTCGTATAATCAGCATCCAACTCATATTGCTTTAAGTCGATGATCGCCTTTGCCGCATCTTTAGCCTTCTGCCAATCTCCGTAATACAAGGCCTCACGCATCTGGAGTGCCAAAACCGCCCCCTTAGCCATGAATCCGCGAGCGGCCGGTACGTCAGCGATACCCGCCAACGCCTCATTCAAATCTTTCGCTATATACTCGCGGACTTCTTGCTCGCTATTCCGTTTCACTTTCGCCTCATCCGCACTCGTATAGGAATCAATGATAGGAACACCTCCATAATTCCAGTTCATGACAAAATAACGATAAGCACGTATAGCCTTAGCCTGCGCTACATAATCATTTTTGACGGCCTCGTTCGAAAACGTCACTTGATCGACATTCTCCAAAAAAGTATTCGCCCGGCGAATCGAAGTATAGCTATAAAAACTAGCCCCCGTGTTAGAACTGGACAATGAGCCATCCCCCCAAGGGCGATATCCCTCCCAAGGGAAGTTGTTGTAACCTATGTCTGACCCACAATCCAAATAAAGCAAGGCATTACCATCCAACAAACCCCGATAACAAGCAACGATAAAACCACGTGCGTCCGACTCTGTCTGCCAAGCGGTAGAATGTGCCAATTGATCCTTAGGCACCGTATCCAAAAAATCGGAACAGGAGGAAGACATGACAGCCATACCCGCTGCCAATAAATATATTGATAATCGTTTCATAAAATCCTTATAATTTTTGCATGAATAACTTAGAATGTCACATTTACACCAAATGAATTCGTCATAATCAACGGATAACTAGATAAACGAGAACTTACGGTCTCCGGATCCACATTTAACGGCATGGAATCGATCGTGAACAGGTTCTCCGCGGAATAATAGATACGCACGTTCGACAAGCCAATCGCACTTAAGACATTCTTCGGAAGCGTATACCCCAATTGCAAAGTCTTTAAGCGAAGGTAGCTCGTATTGATCACCCAGAAATCAGACATCACGGTAGAAGCCTCGCTTGGAGACTTACGAGACTCCGCTACACGCGGCATGCTAGCATTCGGGTTGGAAGGAGTCCAGCTATCCAACCAAGCAGTGGAAGGATGTCCCGCACTACCCGAAAACTCACCGAACGCCTCTTTCGTAAAGGCACGGCCCACATTACCTGCTCCCGCAAAGTTCAAGGTAAGGTCAAATGCTTTATAGCCCACATTCACGTTCAAACCAAAAGTGACAATCGGGTTAACAGTTTTAGACAAGACTCGATCGTCGGCTGTGATCTTGCCATCGCCATTCGTATCCTCATACCGCAAGTCTCCTGCCTGGAATTTCTGTCCGAACGGATAACCATCCTGTCCGGCATACTTATCCATCCATTGCTGCGCTTCCTCATTCGATTGGAAGAAGCCGTTCGCCTTATATACATAATAAGAATCGATCGGTTTCCCTACGAAACGCCACAAATCGCCATCGTCCGGATTCGTCATACGATCCACGCCGCCTAAATCCTCGATCTTATTCTTGTTATAGGCCATGTTACCGATCACGCTCAACGACCAATCATCCCATTTATTGTTATAGCCTAACTGCACCTCAACACCTCTGTTTCGCATAGAACCTACATTATCAAAATAAGGATCCAAGCCGAACTCTGTCGGAACAGGTACCTCCATGATAATATCCGTTGTCTTGCGGTCATAATAATCGAACGAGAAAGTCACATGCTTAATCACAGCATCCAGACCCCATCCCCAAGTAGTAGATTTCTCCCACGAAAGATCCTCGATCCGATAGGCTTTCTGATAATAACCCGTAGCCAAGCTACCACCGATAGGATAACTTCCATCCAAATTATAAGTCTGCATCCAAGGATAATACTGGTTTTCCCATGGATTGCTCTTATTCAACGCATCTTGGTTACCCAACATACCCCAAGAAGCACGAAGTTTCAAACTGCTCAACCAATCACGCGAATTTTCCATAAACGCCTCCTCGCTAATACGCCAAGCACCCGAGAAAGACGGGAAATATCCCCAACGGTGTCCTGGAGCGAAACGAGAGGATGCATCCGCACGGAAATTCGCTTCCAACAAATATTTACCCGCATAATCATAATTGATACGTCCGAAATAAGAGAGCATAGCCAACTCACGGCTCACTCCATTATTCGTCTGTGTAGAAGCTGCGCCTGCGTCCATATCCCCCAGGCTATTGCTTGGTAAATTATTACGACGCATCTGATTCTTGCTAACCTCGTATTTCTCGGCATGATAACCAACCATCGCTTTCAAGCCATGATTTCCGAAGCTCTTGCTATAATTCAGCAACGCATCAAAATTATAACGCTTCCAATTCACGAAACGCTCATCCAGATAAGTCGTACGAGAAGCGGATGCCGGATCATCGGGGATGCTCAGCACACGCTCGGTCTTCCGTTGGTCCTCATTCACATAAGCCCCCGTCACGGTCGCCTTCAAGCCCTCGATAATCTCATAGTCTACAGCCAAAGATCCGGTAAAATTCTGATTGTAGTTATCCACGGTCTGTCCGGAATCCAACCAAGCGATCGGGTTACCATCATTCGTCGCCCCATATTTGCCGTCCGCATCCTTGATAGGGATCATCGGGCTCAGGATATTCAACTGACGGATAATCTGGTCGGAAGATCCACCATAATAACTTGCGTTCGGGTCTTTATAGTCATTCTTAATGAAAGACATATTCATACGAACGCCCAATTTCTCAGTCAACTTCATATCCAAGTTCGTACGTCCGTTAAATTGCTTACGCTCAGAATTCGGAAGGATACCCGTCTGGCCTAGATAACCAGCCGAAGCCATGTATTTCACGTTCTCCGAACCACCGGCCACGTTCACATTATGCTTATGCAACAAACCTGTACGGAAAGCAGCGTCGTTCCAATCCGTATTAGCATAAGTGCCATCCTCGTATTTACGAATTTCCTCATCGCTATAACGTCCTTGCGACAAGCCATTGTTCAAATCTATTTGATTATACAAACGGGCATAATCAGCGGAACTAACCCGTTCGATTCCGGAAGTCGGGCTAGACACGCCCACATATCCGTTATAAGAAATACGAGGAGCACCGGATTTACCGCGCTTTGTCGTGATCAAGATAACACCGTTGGAAGCCTTCGAACCGTAAATAGCGGCGGAAGAAGCGTCTTTCAATACAGAAATACTCTCGATATCATTCGGGTCGATATCATTCATGGAGCCACTCTCGATACCATCGATCAGGATATACGGGCTGGCAGAGTTCAACGTACCGACACCACGGATACGGATCGTACTGCCATCCTGCCCCGGACGTCCTTGACCGGAGGTTACCGTAACACCCGGCATCATACCCTGCAAACCTTGAGACACGTTGGAGATCGGACGGTTTGTCAACTCCTTGCTATCCAATTGAGCTACCGCTCCCGACAAGTTCGCCTTCTGTTGCGTACCATAACCAACAACGACTACCTCATCCAATTTCTGGGTATCCTCTTGCAAGGAAACTTGAATAGAAGCCTCTCCATTATACTTAATCTCTTGAGTTAAATAACCAATAAAGGATACTTGAATTATATCCCCTTTCTTCACATCCAACACAAAATTACCATTCATGTCGGTTACAGTACCATTCGTAGTACCTTTTACAACTATTGACGCTCCAGCCACAGGGCCAAAACTGTCACTAACCGTTCCCTTCAAACTACCTTCTTGCTGGGAAATACCTACCCTCGGAGTTATCGCCGCACGATCAGAAGCATGAACCACACCCCCGGAACACAACGCCGCAGACAATAGAACAAAACTGACAGGTCTTACAATTTTCAACATAAGAATCGTTTTTTGTTTATTAAATAGCCGTTACTATTATAAGACTTAAGGCATACTATTTTAGATCTCGTTTCTTATAATATTCACTCTTCTAAATCATTAAATGTATAATTATAAATCCTCTGCTAACTATCATGAAAGCGATTCTTCATCGTTCTGGCGGAACTTATAATCATTAGACGGAGCAAATATAGCACTATTTTTAATTATAAAACAAAAAAGACTATTTTTTTGCATGCAATTCTAAAAAAACGCCACTAGGTTTATTAAAATATTTAACAAACATTCTTTATCAACCATAATCTTTTTTAGTATGAAGCTATGAACCTCAAAAGGTATATAGTTTGAAATTCAAGCATGAAGTTATTGTATATAAGTAACAAACAGAGTTCCGCCAGAACTACGTACTTATAGAAGCCTAATTAATATTAAGGCACTTATTCCATTTATTCCTTTATAAACCATTATTTATCATGAAAAAGTTGTTATCTTCGTCCCTTGTAATAACAAATTTTTAAATCATGAAAAAGAAAAGCTTAACTTTATTACTAGCGACTACGGTGGCAAGTAGTATCCTATTTTCATCCTGTATAGGATCTTTTAGTTTAACAAACAAACTTCTAACGTGGAATAGAAGCATCGACAGCAAGTTTGTTAATGAGCTAGTGTTCATTGCTTTCTGGATTGTCCCAGTTTACGAGATTTCCGCTTTGGCTGATGTCCTTGTGATCAACTCTATCGAATTTTGGAGCGGAAGCAATCCTGTAGCGGATGTAGGTAGCGTTAAAACAATCGATGGCAAAGATGGCGTTTATACTGTAGAAACAAAAGCCGACGGATATCATATCCAGAAAGAAGGCGACGAGAAAGCGGTTGATTTAGTCTTCAACGAAGCAGATCAAAGCTGGAATGTACAGGCTGACGGTGAAAGCACAAAATTGTTAAAATTCAATGGTAATGACGAAGTTGTCATGTACCTACCGGACGGTAAAGAAATGAATGTCGAGTTAAGCCAATCTGGAGTTTTAGCATTCCAGCAAGTAGCTAACGGATATTCTTACTATGCTGCTAAATAATTGAGAATTGAAAATTGAAAGTTGAGAGTTATAAAGAAGAGCCATTCTCAATTTTTAATTCCCAACTTTCAGTTTCCAATTATTCAATGCTAATCTAAATAAAATACAATGAATATGAACTTTATCAAGAAAATGATGCTTTCCGGAGCATTAGGTTGCCTTATTTCCGGAATAGCTTACGCGGACGGTTCTTCACCCCAGCCCGTAAAACCTTATTGGCAAGACATTCAAGTCGTAGGCGTAAACAAGGAAAAACCTAGAAGCTCCTTCATGAGTTATGCGGACCGAGAAACCGCTCTCACCTCTCGATTTGAGAAAAGCCCGTACTATTCCTTATTAAACGGTACTTGGAAATTTTTCTTTGTCGACTCTTACAAAGACCTTCCTCAAAACATCACAGATCCTTCCGTTAATACCTCTTCATGGGATGATATAACCGTTCCCGGAAACTGGGAAATACAAGGACATGGCATAGCCATTTATACGAATCACGGATATGAATTTAAGCCAAGGAATCCTCAACCTCCGTCATTGCCGGAAGCGAATCCGGTTGGCGTATATCGCAGAGACATCGAGATCCCCGCAGGATGGGACAACCGGGATATTTATTTACACATCGGCGGAGCTAAATCCGGCCTTTACGTATATTTAAACGGAAAAGAAGTGGGTTATAGCGAGGATTCCAAAAATCCCGCCGAGTTCTTGATCAATAAATACCTGCAACCCGGAAAGAACGTGCTTACATTAAAGATATTCCGTTGGAGCACTGGCTCTTATTTGGAATGTCAGGATTTTTGGAGAATGAGCGGTATCGAACGTGACGTATTCCTCTGGTCTCAACCCAAAGCCAGTATTCAAGATTTCCGTGTCATCTCAACCTTGGACGATACGTATACGAACGGAATCTTCAAACTGACGGTAGACTTAAAGAATCATACGCAAGAAACGAAAAACTTAAATGTCGGATATGAGCTTTTGGATGCGAAAGGTAATCTTGTGACCTCCGAGGCTAATGACATATGGGTAAGTCCCGTAGGCCCTCAAACAGCTTCTTTCGAGCATGATTTAAAGAACGTGGCCCCTTGGAGCGCCGAGCATCCGAATCTATACAAACTATTGATGACGATAAAAGAAGATGGTAAGGTAATCGAGGTAGTTCCATTCAACGTTGGTTTCCGCCGGTTCGAGATGAAGCAAATCGACCAAGTAGCGGAAAACGGAAAACCTTATACAGTCTTATTATTCAATGGACAACCGGTGAAGTTCAAGGGTGTCAATATCCATGAGCATAACCCGGAAACCGGACATTACGTAACCGAGGATATCATGCGCAAAGATTTCGAGCTGATGAAGCAAAACAATATCAACGCTGTCCGCCTATGCCACTACCCGCAAGACCGTAAATTCTATGAACTCTGCGACGAATACGGATTGTATGTTTACGATGAGGCGAATATCGAGTCTCACGGTATGTATTACAGCCTGAAAAAAGGCGGCACTTTGGGTAATAATCCGGAATGGCAGATCCCACATATGGACCGTACCATGAATATGTACGAACGAAACAAGAACTACCCGAGCGTTACTTTCTGGTCACTCGGAAACGAGGCTGGAAACGGATACAACTTCTATCAAACCTATTTATATCTGAAAGATAAGGAAATAAATGGCATGAATCGTCCGGTGAACTACGAACGTGCCCTTTGGGAATGGAATACAGATATGTATGTACCTCAATACCCGAGCGCCGAATGGTTAGAAGAAATCGGACGTAAAGGTAGCGATCGTCCGGTAGCTCCTTCGGAGTATTCACACGCGATGGGTAACTCTTCCGGTAACTTATGGGATCAATGGAAAGCGATCTATAAATACCCGAACCTGCAAGGTGGCTTCATCTGGGACTGGGTAGACCAAGGTATCTTGGAAAGAGATGATAACGGACGCGAATATTACACCTATGGTGGCGACTATGGTGTAAATGCCCCCAGTGACGGGAACTTCCTTTGCAACGGCCTGGTAAACCCGGATCGTACCCCGCATCCCGCTATGGCGGAGGTTAAATACGCCCATCAAAATATAGGGTTCGAGGCAATCGATTTAGCGAACGGTTTATTCCGCATCACGAACCGTTTCCATTTCACGAACCTAAAGAAATATATGATCCACTATAGCGTAACAGCCAATAATAAAGTTGTACGCTCCGGTAAAGTCTCTTTGGATATAGAACCCCAAGCTTCTAAGGAATTTACGGTTCCCGTAGGCAACTTAAAGCCACAAGCCGGTACGGAATATTTCGTAAACTTCAACGTAACGACCGTAGAAAAAGAACCGTTAATCCCTATCGGACACGAAATCGCTTACGATCAATTCCGCTTACCGATCGAAGGCCCCAAGAAGGCGCTTAAGACCAGCGGCCCTGAATTAACGGTTTCAACAAATGGAGATAACTTATCGGCCTCCTCCTCAAAGGTAAACTTCGTGTTCAATAAGAAGACAGGAATCGTTACCTCTTATAAAGTGGATGGTACGGAATATTTCAGCGAAGGCTTCGGTATCCAACCGAACTTCTGGCGTGCGCCGACCGATAACGACTACGGAAACGGTATGCCGAAACGCTTGCAAATATGGAAGGAGAGCAGCAAGAACTTCAACGTAACAGACGCTACCGTCACGATGGATGGCAATAACGCCGTGGTGAACGTGAACTATTTATTGCCGGCGGGAAATCTATACATTGTTAATTATACGATTTATCCTAACGGAGCTGTAAATGTCGCCGCCCATTTTACTTCCACGGATATGGACGCCGCCCAAACCGAGGTATCGGAAGCTACTCGTACGGCAACCTTCACACCGGGACGTGACGCCGCCCGTAAAGAGGCTTCCAAACTAAACGTCCCTCGTATCGGTGTTCGCTTCCGCTTGCCGGCTAGCATGAATCAAGTGGAATATTTCGGACGGGGACCTGCGGAGAACTATTGGGATAGAAACGCCGGTAGTATGATCGGCTTATATAAATCTACAGTCGATGAATTATATTTCCCATATGTACGCCCACAGGAAAACGGCCATCATACCGACACACGTTGGGTATCCATTAGCTCTGGAAAGAAAGGCTTGTTAATCCAAGCGGATAATACGATTGGATTTAACGCTTTGCGGAATTCCATTGAGGATTTCGATGATGAGGAAGCGACCGGCCTGCCCCGTCAATGGAGTAATTTCACACCGGAGCAAGTAGCGAATCATGATGAAGCTACGGCAAAGAACGTACTACGTCGCCAGCATCATATCAACGATATCACGCCTCGCGACTTCGTTGAGGTTTGCGTTGACTTGAAGCAACAAGGCGTGGCAGGTTACGATAGCTGGGGTTCACGCCCGGAACCAGCTTATACATTACCCGCAAACCGGGAATACAAGTGGGGCTTTACCCTTATTCCGCTTAAATAAAGAAAAGTCACAACTTATCCATAGTAAAGGGAGTGTATTAGGCTTAATCCAATACACTCCCTTTGTTTGTACTACTGCAACAGCTTTGCAGTAGTACTGCAACCCGCCTTGCAGTAGTGCTGCAACCCTCGTGCAGTAATACTGCAAAACGGATTGCAGTAACGTATCCTTATTTAATCACTTCCTTCAAGGTATTCTGTAAATCTTCTCCAGTGATATTCTTGGCGACGATCACCCCGTTCGGATCCAATAACACATTTGCCGGAATTCCCCGTACCCCATAAAGAGCAGGGATCTCAGAATCCCAATATTTCAAGTCGGAAACGTGAGTCCAAGTCAACTGATCGTCAGCGATCGCTTTCTGCCATTTAGCCTTGTCCTTGTCCAAGGATATGCCTACTATCGTAAAGTTCTTATCCTTATGTTGCTGGAAGGCATTTACGACGTTAGGATTCTCCTTACGACACGGAGGACACCAAGAGGCCCAGAAATCCAATAACACATACTTTCCCCTGAAGTCCGACAAAGACACGGAAACACCAGCAGTATCCGGCAAGGAGAACTCTGGAGCGACTTGTCCGATCTGCACGTGTTCTAATTGCTTGATAATACCGTCCAAGTCCTTCACATAAGGACTATTGGCCAATGCCGGGGAAATCTTCGCACGGGTCGCCTTCAAATCATCCAAAGATAATTGATAGGTAAAATAACGATATAGATAGAACGCAGCCCCCGGAGAATCCGGATACTTCGAAATCAAACTGTCAATATCATACCCTTCCTCAAATACCTTCTCCACATTTTCTTGAAAGACATTATTCACCGGTGAATTCTCTACGGTAATGGTCTCCCCGTCATTCCCGATCTTGACATTCATATTCGTATTCTCCAAGAAAAGTTGAACAGGATAGTTCATGCTCTCGGTTGCCAAACCGAATAGTAAAGGCTGATCTACCTCACCCTTAAAGGTGAATTTCCCGTCTTTGACCTCTGCCGTATCCACGTCAAAGAACATTTTATTACGGAATGACTTCAAGTAAATTTTACCGTCGGGCATATTCTCTACCTCTCCATTGATAACATATCCTTTTGGAGATTCTTGGCAACCAACCATCAAAAGGCCGGCAAGCGCCATCATACAAAATTGTTTCATTTCTCTATTCTATTTTATTGATCACTTAAACTCAGGGTGATGATAACGCCCCTTTTTCAACGAGATCTTACCATATTCTATCGCACGCACCGGACAACGATGAATGCAAGCAACGCACTGGACACAAGTATCAGCCCATTCCGGTTTTCCATCACCCGACAGGGAAATCGTACCGGTCGGACAAACCTTCGCACAGAGACCGCAGGAGATACAAGTATCCGTAACATAAAATCGGTTGCCGCCTATCGCAAAGTGAGTAAACAACGGATAGACTATATAACTCTTTAAAAGAGGGACACTTCCCGCATAATACAAAGAGGGACTTTTCTTCAGCCGGATCGCCTCCACGATCTCGTCTACACGTTCCGGCGCTTTTTTCAGTTTCTCAGTCTCGACCTCCTTACTATCCACGTCGAAGCCGGGCATTAAGATATAATTGTTCGGCATTTGTATAGAGAATCCTCCGGTTAAGGTAATTCCCCGCCTCGCCAAGATGTTCCGCATGATCCGATCCGTATATCCACAATCATCACCACAGGTACAGACGAAATAAACCTCTTGCCCTTTATATCCAGGCAGGGTCAACCGGGAAATAAAACGAGGCACCAATACAGCCGGCCCCCAAGAATGGACAGGGAACACAAAAAACACTTTCTCCCTCTCCCCCAATGGATAAGTATTCTCATCCTTACCCTCATTCAACGCATCGGCAATAGAAACCAATGGTTCATCGAAAGCCGTTCCTAACGCTTCCGCAACCCAACGTGAGTTTCCTGTTCCTGTAATGTAGAATATCATACGCTTATTTTTATGTTGCAAAAATACATAATATCCAAACACATACGCTATCTTTAAAGCGCATCTGACTTTCAAAAGCCGCCTCGGATATGAACCATTCAAGAAAATCATTAGGATACTAAGCTGATTATCAAATCCATAAAAAGAGGCCTCTTATGAAAAGAGATCTCTTATAAGATCTCACGAATCATAGCCAAGAGACTTCGGTTCGCAAAATCTTCACGTAAAAAATCCAGTCGTCAAGGTTCTTTTTTCATTGTTAAGACTTTTGTACCCGCAAGGTCACTTTCATTCCCCAATCACACAACTTTTTTTTGAAATATTTTAATAATTTATGCCACAAAACATATCTTAATAGAAAATTTGGTGCGGTTGCCTTGGTATCAAATAAAATTATCAACGAAATAGAATAGAATTTGCTATATTTACACCCTGTTAGCAATTTGTCGTAATAGCGTTGTGTAGAAAGAACTGGATTTTATGAGACCGGAAGATAAAGAAGACGATTATATCGAGGATAAGGAAAACGAGGAAATTGAGAATGTAAATAGTGATACCCAAGATAACGAGACTACGGGGGAAGAGGCGAACACCCATTCCGACTATAAAGTCCCGGGAAAAGGGGATGCACGTGTTACGACCTATCATTTGTCTGGGATGTACCAGAACTGGTTCCTAGACTATGCTTCCTATGTGATCTTGGAACGGGCCGTTCCGCATATCAACGATGGACTGAAACCCGTACAACGGCGTATCCTGCACTCTATGAGAAGGCTGGATGACGGACGGTATAACAAGGTAGCAAATATCGTAGGTCATACAATGCAGTTCCACCCTCACGGAGACGCCTCTATCGGAGATGCCTTGGTGCAATTGGGACAAAAGGATCTATTGATCGATTGCCAAGGAAACTGGGGTAATATCTTGACGGGAGACGGAGCCGCCGCTCCCCGTTATATAGAGGCTCGCCTTTCCAAGTTTGCCTTGGAGACCGTATTCAATCCCAAGACAACCCTTTGGCAGCTTTCTTACGACGGACGTAATAAGGAACCAGTTACCTTACCAGTAAAATTCCCTTTATTGCTGGCACAGGGCGTGGAAGGTATCGCCGTAGGTCTGTCTTCCAAGATACTTCCTCATAATTTCAACGAGTTATTAGACGCTTCCATCGCCTACCTACGGGGAGAGGAATTCGCATTATACCCGGATTTCCAGACAGGTGGCTCTATCGACATAGCCAAATATAATGACGGCGAACGGGGCGGATCGGTAAAAGTCCGTGCGAAAATCAGCAAGCTCGATAATAAGACATTGGTGATCTCGGAGATCCCGTATGGAAAAACGACCTCTACCGTGATCGAGTCCATCCTGAAAGCGAACGATAAGGGAAAGATCAAGATCAAGAAGGTAGACGATAATACCGCCAAGGATGTGGAGATCTTGGTGCATCTCGCTCCGGGAGTCTCTTCAGACAAGACCATCGATGCCTTATACGCCTTTACGGATTGTGAGATCAGTATCTCCCCGAACTGCTGCGTGATCAAGGAGGATAAGCCGCATTTCCTTACGGTCAGCGATGTGCTTCGCCACTGTACGGATCGTACGCTGGAGCTTTTACGGGAAGAACTCAAGATCCAGAAACAAGAGCAAGAGGAGGCCCTGTTCTTCGCCTCCCTTGAAAAGATATTTATCGAGGAACGTATTTATAAAGACCCGGAATTCGAGAACGCCAAGAACATGGACGAGGCGATATCTCATATCGACCTTCGTTTAGAGCCGTTCAAACCCCGATTTATCCGTGAGGTTACCCGGGACGATATCCTGAAGCTCATGGAGATCAAGATGGGACGTATCCTAAAGTTCAACTCCGACAAGAGTAACGAGTTCATCGCCCAGACCTTGGAACAAATCGCCAAGATCAACGATAAACTGGAACATATCATCGACTATACCATCGATTGGTTTACTATGCTGAAAGAGAAATACGGCAAGGCTTACCCCCGCCATACCGTAATACGCAATTTCGACACGATCGAGGCGACCAAGGTCGTAGAGGCAAACGAGAAATTGTATATCAACCGTCAAGAAGGTTTCATCGGCATGGGACTGAAAAAGGACGAGTTCATATGCAACTGCTCGGATATAGACGATGTCATCATCTTCTATCGCAACGGTACGTATAAGATCGTCAAGGTAGCGGATAAGATCTTTATCGGTAAGGATATTCTATATGTCAACGTATTTAAGCGCAATGACAACCGCACCATTTACAACGTCATATACAGAGACGGTAAGTTTGGATATAATTACATCAAACGCTTCGCCGTCACAGGCGCTACCCGTGATCGGGAATACGACCTGACCAAAGGTACGGAAAACTCCCGTGTCCTTTACTTCAGCGCAAACCCGAACGGAGAGGCGGAGACCGTCAAGGTAATCCTGAAACCCAAACCCCGGCAGAAACTACTCGTATTTGAGAAGAACTTCAGCGAAATAGCCATTAAGGGACGGGGCTCTCAAGGTAATATCCTGACGAAAGCGGAGGTGCATAAGATCAGCCTCAAGCAGAAAGGCTCTTCCACCTTAGGAGGCCGGGAAGTATGGTTCGACTGGGACGTACTCCGGTTAAATTACGATGGACGGGGAGAAGAGCTAGGCGAGTTCCATAGCAACGATCAGATATTAGTGATCCTGCCGAACGGCGATTTCTACGCCACGAATTTCGACCTTAGCAATCACTACGAGTCCAATATCATGGTCATCGAGAAATACCAGCCGAGCAAGACGTGGACTGCCGTATTATACGATGCGGATCAGAAATATTATTACATCAAACGATTCTTGCTGGAAGTAAACACCCGGAAACAGAATTTCCTAGGAGAGAATCCAAAGAACCGTTTGATGCTGCTTACGGATGAGGTTTACCCTCGTATCGAGGTGATCTTCGGAGGCCATGACGCCTTCCGGGAAGCTCTCGTCCTTGATGCTGACGAATTTATTGCGGTGAAAGGCTTCAAAGCCAAAGGTAAACGAATCTCTACATTTGAGGTTGAGACTATCAATGAACTGGAACCGAATCGCTTCGTCCCTTCCGAAAACGCATCAGAATCAGACGATGCCGAAGGCAATGAAGCCGGCAGCGACACCGATGACGGGCAGAGTAACACGGATATTATCGATGAAATTACGGGACAGATGAAATTGTTTGACAAATAACTTATGAGAGCCATTACCTGTTTGATCTGTTTGCTCCTGCTGTTTATTACATTAACAGCCAAGGCTCAGTCCAATGAAGACAAGATCCCTTGGTCTATCAACAGCGGGACCATGGTCGGTATAGGAAGCTACAACCTAATGGACACCTATTTATCTCCCAGCATGGAAGATAAGAAATATACAGGCCCTGGATTACGGGTAATGAATGAACGGATGAAGAGGGTACGACTGGCAAATTATCAAGTGTCCAGACAGCAAATCATAAGTGTCGATCTGGCTAGCACAGATAATGCTGCCTCTACCGCGACGGATTTCGCAGGCTTTATCGATTATACGCTGGGGTACCATTATCATTTACCCACGGTATTGCCGGATTTAAAGCTTCTGGCGGGTGGTGCCGTACATGGCATGGGTGGTTTTATTTACAATACCCGTAACGGAAATAACCCGGCCTCGGCGAAAGCGGATATCGATTTGAACATCTCTGCTATGGCGATCTATAAGTTACGCGTCAAAGAATATCCCATGACGCTACGCTACCAGTTCACGATCCCCTTCGCCGGTGTTTTATTTTCCCCCCATTACGGGCAATCGTATTATGAGATATTCAATCTGGGGAATGCCTCGGGAGTGGTGCAATTCAACTCCTTCCATAACAAATTCTCAATGAAGAACTTTTTCACGGTCGATTTCCCGGTTGGTAACTTTACGATACGGGCGGGTTACCTAAACAGCTCTTACCGTACGGATGTCAATGGGATACAGTCTCATATAATCTCTCACTCTTTTATGATCGGCCTCGTGAAAGAATTCATCTCTTTCGGAGGAAAACGCCCAAAAAATATCCAACGATTCAAAAGCGCTTATTATTAAAAGGAAATAAAATGAAACGACACCTTATATATATATGTATATCTCTCGGATACCTGTTTACCGGATGTGAGAAATCAGACGAATACGTGGCCTCCCCTCAAGAGAACTTTGAGGCACTTTGGAAAATATTGGATGAGAATTACTGCTTCTTCAAATACAAAGATATTGATTGGGACGAGGTTCACGACCGCTATAAAACACAGATAAGCGATACGATGAACCAATACGTCCTATTCGACATATTAGGCGATATGCTAAACGAGCTAAAAGACGGGCATACCAATTTGACATCCACCTTCAATATGTCCCGCTATTGGGATTGGTATCTAGATTATCCGGATAACTTCGATGCGGACATACAAGAGAATTACCTCGGAAGAGACTACTCGATCGCCGGAGGACTTAAATACACGACATTGAGTGATGGGCAGATCGGATATATTTACTACGGTAGCTTTTCCAGTTCGGCCGGCGAAAGCGGCTTGGATCATATATTCTATCAATTTAAGGATTGCAAAGGCTTGATCTTCGATATCCGAGATAATGGCGGTGGTATGTTATCAAACGCCGATCGCATCGCCTCCCGCTTCTTGGAGGAAAAGATACTGACCGGTTATATCCAACATAAGACGGGTAAAGGGCACGATGACTTTTCCGAACCTTATCCCCTTTATCTCTCACCTTCTCAACATATCCGCTGGTTGCGCCCTGTCGTGGTCTTAACGAACCGCCATTGCTACAGCGCCGCCAATGATTTCGTACAGAAAGTACGCATGATGCCTTATGTAACGACGATGGGAGATCGCACTGGAGGCGGCAGTGGTTTCCCCTTCAACTCTGAGTTGCCCAACGGCTGGGGTGTACGTTTCTCTGCATCTCCCATGCTAGACGTAAACAAACAGCACACAGAATTCGGTATCGACCCCAAATACAAGGTATCTATGACCCAAGAAGATATCGAGAAAGGTAAAGATACGATTATCGAGGCGGCGATCACCCGGCTCTTGTCTGAAACAGAGAAGGAACAAAAGTTTGATAGATTATTCAACATACAAAATCTTGTCAATTAAATAAAACCCTCATACTCTTTGCTGATCTCATCCAAGATAAGAGACATCATCTTGCAAGGGCCACACCAAGTCGCATAGAATAACTACAGGTTTATCACTCTCGAATTTCCATGCGTTCGGGTTTGTCTCAAAGTCATACACTTTATTTACGAAATCTTCTTGTGTTAATTCTATTACTTTTATTTTATTTCCTGTATAATTGTTATTATTCTTATTTTCATTACTTGCGTTCGCCACTCCTACCCAAAGACTTGCGAACAATACGACACTGATCTTAATAATGGCCATATCTCCGGATAAGTTTGCAATACTTCCCGATTCCCATCAAAAAAGTATAAAATAAGTTTTTTCAAGATAAATGCCGAACCTTGCTAACAAGATCCGGCATACCGCACATTCTTTACCCCACAAAACCTCAATGAGGTTACAAATGCAATTGCAAACCGATAGAAACCGGATGTACCTTCGGTCCTTTGCCATTTTCAAAGAGGTCTATCGGTGAGTACTTGGCGTAAAGGCCGATCCAATCCCAACCGGCTTGAAACAATAAATCCATCGTTACCGGACGGATATTTATACCAGAGTCCATTTTCTCCTTATGCTTCTTACCGGAAGCATCATTATAAATGATCTTCGAGGACGAACAAGTCTTGATCACACCGACTACACCCACAGACAAAAAGAATTCACTCAAACACTTTTTAGGTTGCCATTCCAATAACAACGGAATGGTCAGACTCGTGATATTCAACTTACTCGCTTTCAACGTAACACCCTCAGGAGCCGGACGCAAAGCCGTAACACCGTCTATCTCCTTGAAATACTCATTCGTATCTATACGGTAACGGCTCCAACGCATACCGGCACCGATCACCACCGCCCAACGATACCGAGAGAACGGGAACGCTTTTTCCAATACATTCAAATTATATTCCAATGAGTTTCCACTACGAAGGGAAACTCCGTCTACATCATTTACATGTAAACTCCCATCCGCGAAGTTCGCAAAGCCCATTCCAAAACCGGCCCAATGCGGATTGAAGTCTTTATCCCAAGTAGGCACGGGGATATGAATAGACTTCACGTGTTTACGGCGTTCATAGCTTTGTCCGTCCCGGTAATGTCCCTCGAAAATCAACTCGTCATCCACGGAATCTCCGTCCTCATCTACCTCATACACCCTGACTTTCATGCGATCGCCATTATCTTTCACCTCAATACGCTTTCTCTCAAGGGTGATAATCGTATCCCCAGTCAAAGACTCAATTTCAGCAGCCATCAACCCGATTACAGGGAAGCAAGCCATTAAGACTAAAAGTATTCTTTTCATCTTCCTATCTGTTTTGTTTGTTTATAAATCTTTCTTCGTAAACAATAGCGTGATCAAATCATCACTATCCAAATCTCCCTCGATGTACACCAAGGTTATTACCCCCCTTTTGCTGACCTTAAAAAGGACAAAACGGTTGATATCAGCTTCCACGCCCTTCAACTGGTAATAAGCGGAGACTACCCCTCCATCGTCTGTCACCTCCTTGATCTTTCGAGCCCCTTTTTGGTCCGCTTCCAGACATTGCCGGATAAACCGCAGGGCTTCCGAATCATCCTTGATCGTAATACTCTTATAACGAGTCATGCCATACGTCTCCAACATCTCGTTAGACAACTCCACCATCGTGACATTACGTTTCTTGCCATATCGTTGAAAGACCTCCTGAATCTTCAAGTCTTTCTGCGTCTCGGCAGCCGAGACACCACAAGGTGTTAGGCAAAATACCGCCACCAGCAACCATAACATGTATTTGAACCATCCCATATTTACAGTATTTTTATTCATTATCATCAAATAAAGAACGAAGCTCGTCCAATTGGTTATCTATAATCACACGATCGGCCTCATCACGATCCGCTTCCGGGAAGTACTCGTCCGCAGGAGTGGCCACCTCCTGCAAAGCTTCCATCGCCATGGAGCGAACTTTATGAATATCCGTATAACAACGACCGTTTATAACAACATAATTATCCGAGCAAAAACAAGGATCTACCGGATTCAACAGCTGATTAAGTCCCAAAAGCAGCAAGCAACTGGCGGCGATACCGGGCACCAGATACAACACGGATCGTAAAGTAAATGTCTTCTTCTCCTCCACTTTTTCCACATCCAGCATAGAAAGGATATCCTCATCAATCGGAATCAATGCCTCATCCGGCTCTCGCTCCTTCCGACTCTCCTCCTCCAAATAGGCAAACATAGGCGTATAGGCCGCTAACCTGTCCGGAACATTCCCGGAAGTAAAGAAGGCTCGAAGTTCCCGCTCTTCTTCCGAAGAGGTTTCTCCTTCAAAATATCGGTTTAATAACTCGTCTATGTCCATTTCTCTTGTTCATTTAATTGTAAAAACTGTTCCCTTATCTTTTTCCGAGCCCTTGAGAGATTCACCCGGACATTCTCGACCGGTGTAGCCGTGATCTCCGCGATCTCGGCTAACTCATAGCCCTCTACATCCTTCATTCGGATGATGGTTTGCTGCAAAGTGGGTAACTGGGCGATCAAGCGCCGTATGCACTCGGCGGCATCCCTTTGCTCCAGTTGTTCGTCCAGGCTTACCGCATCCGATACCAATGTAAGGCTCTCCAGCTCCGATCCCTGTGGCTTTCGCAACTTGACCTTATCCAATGAGAGATTTTTCGTAACCTGCATAGCCAGTGCCTCCACGCTATGGTAGGCATCCAGTTTTTCCCGGATATACCAAAGCTTTATGAATGCCTCTTGCACCACATCCTCAGCATCGGCTGTGTCCTCAACCAGTCTCCGGGAGAAATTCAACATCTTCTGCCGGAGAGGTAGTACGGTTATTTTAAACGTCTCAAGTTCCATTTCTATAATCAAGACGACAAAGGAAGAAAAACATATCATGGAAAATTAACTTATTTGGAAAAAACTTTGCCTGTCACCCGTTTGTTTGTAATAGAAAACTTAAACGTTATGAAACTAAAAGTATCATTTACAGCCATTTTATTCATGAACTGCTGCTTATTCCTCACCGTAGGTTGCCAACAAAAGAAACAAGGTTCCGATGACAAATCGGTCCCTCAAGCGATTCAAAAGGTGATCCAGATAAAATATCCGGGGGCGACCATTACCGATTACGATAAAGATGCCGCAGGTGTAGAAGTCGACATCAAGGATAAAGGCGTTAAGAAAGAGGTTCTGCTCGGCAAAAATAACGAGTGGCTAAGTACGAAATTCGATATCCATGCCGAAGATGTTCCCGTAGACATCATGGATAACCTAACAAATTCGGCTTATCATGAATATAAGATAGATGAGGTGACACAAATAGACAAGCCTTCGGGAACATTTTACGTATTCAAACTAGAGCATGAGAACAATGAGGTTCGCCTCACGTTTAACTCAAAGGCCCAATTATTGAAGTAGAACGATACTGAATCTTTTCTTATTCCAGATTTTTATCAGAATATTTCAGTAGCTTTGTGTGATTAACAAGCTAGCCTATGAAAATTCTGGTAGTCGAAGATGAAAACGCACTGAGAGAAGTTATCGTTCGTTCTCTTGAGAAAGAACGATATGTGGTAGAGAGCGCTTCCTCTTTCCGGGAAGCTTCTCTTAAAATAAATGATTATGATTACGATTGTATCGTATTGGACATCATGCTTCCGGGAGGTAGCGGCCTTACCCTTTTGAAGGAATTAAGGGCCTTACGCAAGAAAGACAGTATCATCATTATCTCCGCGAAAGACTCTATCGAGGATAAAGTTACAGGATTAGATCTTGGGGCCGATGATTATCTGACCAAGCCTTTCCATCTGGCGGAATTGAACGCCCGCATCAAGAGCGTTATCCGCCGCAAGCAACAAGATGGGGAATTGCAACTGTCTTTAGCGAACCTAACGATATATCCCGATAAACATTCCGTCTATATAAACGGGAAAGAGATCGTATTGAACCGTAAGGAGTTCGATCTGCTCTACTATTTCATATCCAACCCCAACCGTTTGATCAGCAAAGCTACTTTAGCCGAGTCCGTCTGGGGAGATTATATAGACCAAGCCGATAATTTCGACTTCATCTATAGCCAAGTAAAAAACTTGCGAAAGAAATTAAAAGCCGCCGGAGCCATCCCCGAAATAAAGGCGGTCTATGGCTTCGGTTACAAAATGACCGACGAGGAATAAATATGAAGCTAATCCATTACACCCTCCGCAATTTATTTGTCCCCATATTGGTCATTTTCGCCGCTTGGGGATGTGTTTTCTGCCTTATGATTCTACATGAGGTAGAAGACGAGACGAATGACAGCCTTGAGAACTACAAAGAGATTATCATCCGCTCCGCCTTAGCGGACAGCACATTGCTGAAAGATCATGTGGATATCATGACCCGGTACTACATTCGTGAGGTTCCGGAAAGCGAAGCGAAACTAGATAAGGACGAGTTCTACGATACTACGGTATACATAGAGATAGAGCAAGAATACGAACCGGTTCGTGCCTTACGCACTTATTTCATGACAAAAGATCGTAAATTCTACGAACTGACGCTGGAGTTATCCACCTTAGAACAAGAAGATATGATCGAGACGATTATCTGGAGCATGGCCGTCTTATATATCGCATTGATAAGTTGCATCTTATTCGTGATCCATCGAGGATTCAAAAGAAGCTTTAAGCCTTTATATAAGCTATTAAGCTGGCTGAAAAGTTTTCAAGTAGGCAAATATAATCCTCCATTAAACAACCCTACACCCATCGAGGAATTTAAGATATTAAACGAGACCGTTCAAGAAAGCGTCAACCAGAGCGACAAGCTATACAACAAACAAAGACATTTCGTAGAGAATGCCGCCCACGAGTTACAAACTCCATTGGCCGTATGCATGAACAAATTAGAATTATTAAGCGAACATCCAGATTGCACAGAAGATCAACTGAAAGAGATCGCTGGCTTGCATCAAGCGTTGAACGGCATCATCCGGTTGAATAAATCCCTCCTATTACTTTCTCGGATAGATAACAAACAATTCCCCGAGACCCGGGATATTTGCCTAAATCATCTTATCCATAAGATATTAGAAGGAATTAATGACATATACGAAAGAAAAGCTCTCCACTTACGAGTTTCAGAAAAAGAGAGTTTGGTATGCACCATGAATGAATCGCTGGCCACTACGTTAATCACCAATCTCATTAAAAACGCCTATGTCCATAATTACGAGAAAGGGGATATAGGAATCACGATCTCTCGTCGTATGCTTACAATCGCAAATACGGGAATCGACAAAACCCTTGATAAGGAATTATTATTTGCCCGTTTTGCCAGCCAAAGCAAACAACAAGAATCGACGGGCCTTGGGTTGGCCATTGTCAAATCAATAGTCGATCTATATTCGATCCGGATAGATTACCAATACGCAAATGGCATGCATACATTCACATTATTATTCTATTAACGGCCGAAATTCCCAATTTTTTCCAAAATGCATCCTTTTCTTTGCGGTATAATAAAAAACAAGGCATATGAAAAGGATCAATTATTTACTGATAGTCTTATCATTATTATCTGTCATGGCTTGTGCCGGCAATGATAAGATCACGAGTGACACCAACATATTGCCGGTTTCCAGCCGCCAATTCATATCGGATCATTTTAAAGACATCCCAGTATCGCATATCCAAATAGAGAAAAATCTGATCCGGATTAGCAGTTACGACGTGATCCTCACGGACGGGACCAATGTTGAGTTTAACCATAAAGGAGAATGGAAAGAGATTAAACGGCATGGGCTCCCTATCCCGCCAGTGATCATTCCGGAGGTAATACAAGACCTTATCAAGAAAAACTATTCATCGAATAAGGTTGTTAAAATAGAAAAAGAGATACGGGATTATGAGATAAAGCTAGATAACGGTCTTGAGATGACATTCGACTTAAAAGGGAACTTGATTGATATCGATGACTAATAGACACTCTAAGATAAGTATTAATATATTTTTAATTAAAATCAATCGTATGAAAACAAAAGCATTCATAATGGCAACTTTGGTTTGCAGCTCATTCGTATTCATGTCATGTGATGACGATGATGACAAATTCACACCTGAGAGTATTGTAACAAAAGCCTTTGACACAAAATATCCGGATGCGCAACGTGTCAGTTGGGAGAACGAGGCAGGCTATGTCAAAGCAGAATTTTACACCGGTTCATATGAGGCTGAAGCGTGGTTTGATCCGCAAGGCAACTGGATGCTGACAGAGACCGATCTTCCTTACAACGCTTTGCCCCAAACCGTAAAAAACAGTTTCGAGGCAAGCCTATACGCTAAATGGAAGATAGACGATGTAGATATGCTAGAACGTCCGGACGCTGGTACCATTTACGTTCTCGACGTTGAAAATGGCGAGCAAGATGTAGACCTACATTATACGGAAGGCGGTATTCTCATCAAGGAAGTAACCGATGGTAACGGCGACAACGAGCATCGTCCCTCCGTTACCCCCAGCGCTATTAAGGAACTCATTTCAGAGATGTATCCGGGAGCGACAATCCTTGAGATAGATACGGAGGCAAAAGGTACCGAGTTGGATATCCTTCATGAGAATATCCATAAGGAAGTTTGGCTGGATACCCAGAACAAATGGTTATATACGGAGTGGGAAATACGCTCTTCCCAAGTACCCGATATCGTGATGACCGCATTCAAGGCCTCCGCATATGCCTCTTATCAAATCGATGATATCCATGTCATTCAAAAAGCGGAAGGACTCTCTTATGAGTTCGAGCTGGAGCAAGGAGACCGAGATATAACAATTCTTTTTAATGAAGAAGGGATCTTAGTCCCTCCTACCCATTAAAAAAAGACTCTTTATCGCAGTACTACTGCAACCCACGTGCAGTATTGCCGCAACCGCCGTGCAGTAGTACCGCAAAAAAACCTCTTGAACTATATCGGAGTGGATGGATAAGGAAAGAATTACTGAAAATGATATTTCTGCCACGTATAGACTTTCGGTTCAATGAGATACGGCTCTATTTTCTCACGAGCCTCTTGGCTCAGATATTGAGGAGTCGTATAAATGGCAGTCAAAGTCTGATCATCCGGACTCAATCGATATTGAATTAAATCCATATCCAAATGTGAGGCGGCCTCTTGATAGGCTTCGTCTTTCTTATCTATTCCCTGCTTGATATACCAATCGGAAGTTGGCTGCGTGAATAAATCGGATGTTGCCAAAGGCTCCCAATTGGTCGTGAAAAACTCGATACGGCTATCCGGAACCGGGCCGTTTACCGTAGAGACCATACAAACCACGTAGGTATTGTTTACCAAGGGAAGTAATTTCATCTCTACCGTGCTGCGCTCCGTAGTCTGTAGCAAAAGGTAATCGTTCGTTAGCTTTTGCAAGGTAGAGAAGCCATTCATCGTATTTTTCAGCCGGGATTCTTTCCCGGAAGTATAAAGATCCACTAAATCCTTTCGCCAAGCGTGCTCCAATTGAGGGATGTATTGATCCGGCATCGCCGTGAACACATTTGCCATATCTTGCGCGTTCATTCCCAACGCAAAGACACAGATCAACAACGTAACTATAACTTGTCTCATGCTCTAATTTTCTATTTTGTCCCCAAATATAAGAATATCATTCCTAACAACACAAGGAATAAGTCGATCGCCTTGTTCTTTAAGTTTTTTTCATGGAAGAAGATGGCTCCTGCCAAGAATGTCACCAATACGTTACTTCGGCGTACCATCGATACGATCGAGATCATGGAGTCCGGAAATGTCAAAGCATAAAAGTACACCCAATCCGCCACGCATAAGAATACGGAGATAAAAATAATATTCCATCGCCATTGAAAAGGCGTGCTCTTTTTCCGGTTCGGATACCATAAAAACAACAGGATAAATGACATGATAACACATTGATAGACATTAAACCAGACTTGTACCGTCATCACATCCATGCTACGCATCAAATGCTTATCATACAATCCGCTCATCGCCCCGGTCAAGATAGATAAGACCGTGAAGAAGATCCATTTATTATGGGCGAAATGAATTCCCTCTTTCTTTCCCGAAGAGGAAAGGAGATAAAAGGAAGCGATAGAGAGCAAGACTCCGATCCATTGATACAAATTCAGCCGCTCCCCAAACAGAAGCATCGCGCCCAGTAGCGTAAGCACGGGTTGGCTGGCCTTGATCGGCCCGGTTATCGTCAGCGGCAAATGCTTTAAGGCAAAATACCCCGATATCCAAGAGGAGAGGACGATCACCGCCTTTATCAATACTTTCACGTGATCCTCCAGAGAAGCACGGGGTACATACACCATCGTCCCGTCCAAGCAATCCGTATAAAAAGAGAACAAGATGAACGGGACGAAAATCAAACTGCTTATAAGCGTATTGAAGAATAAAACGGGGATAACAGCATTCCCGTTTAACGACATTTTCTTATTAACCTCGTAACAACCTAACAAGAAGGCGGAGAGGAAGGCTAGAGCTAACCACATAGTTTAGCCCTCCACAGGAAAGAGTTCTTCCGGGTACGTAACATCTACCAAGAACAGGGCGTGTCCCGGCACGGAGGTTCCGGCCTTGCAACGATCCTTAGCCTCGATCACATTTCGGAAGCCGTCTATCGTTAAACGTCCTCTTCCTACCTCCAGCAAAGTACCTACGATCGCACGCACCATATTACGAAGGAAACGGTCGGCACGGATCGTAAATACCCAGGCATCCCCTTCTTGCGTCCACTCCGCATACTGGATATGACAATTATTAGTCTTTACATCCGTGTGCAATTTGCTGAAACTCGTAAAATCGATATAATCGAATAAAACCTTACAAGCCTCGTTCATAGCCTCGAAATCCAAACGACCGGGAAGCTTATAAACCAGCTCATAATTAAACGGGTCTTTCTTTGTCGTAATATAATATTTATAGGTTCGTGAAGTAGCGTCGAAGCGGGCATGCGCCTCCGGTACGACCGGCACGATCTTATAAACGGCGATATCTTTGGGCAGGAGCCTATTCAATTTTTCCGCAAGGAATACCAAATCCCCGATCGGTTCCTCCCAATCAAAATGGGCGATCATCAAGCGGGCATGTACGCCGGCATCGGTACGGCCGGCCCCCACAATAGGTACGGGCTTACGCATTAAGGTGGCCAAGGCCTCCTCTATAGATTGCTGCACCGTCATACCATTCGGCTGGATCTGCCAGCCCCGAAAATTCTTTCCGTTATATCCCAGATATATAAAATATCGTCTCACGCTTATGCTCTTTACTTTATCTTTTCTAAAATGTGGCACAAAGGTACAGAAATCCAGCAAAGCCATTGCCTGAATGGACTAAAAAGTTTAATTTTGCATCATTAATAGCTTCATTTCAAAACAATCTGACATGTTTGAAACATTACTTCAGTCTTCTTATTTTGCCCTGTTCCTGATCATAGCGCTTGGATTCATGCTAGGACGGATACAGATCAAAGGTCTTTCGCTAGACGTATCGGCAGTTATTTTCATCGCCTTGCTATTCGGTCATTTCGGGGTTATCATACCTAAGGAATTAGGGAATATGGGGCTGGTATTATTTATCTTTACCATTGGTATCCAAGCGGGCCCCGGATTTTTCGACTCCTTCCGTTCCAAAGGCAAGACGCTCATTATCCTGACGTTATTAATTGTCGGTTCGGCATGCCTGACAGGAATCTTATTCAAGTATATCTTGGATATCGATACCCCGAGTATCGTCGGTCTGATCGCCGGGGCATTGACGAGTACGCCCGGTTTAGCAGTAGCGATCGACTCCACGCAATCATCCGCCGCATCCATCGCCTATGGTATCGCTTATCCGTTCGGCGTAATCGGTGTGATCCTTTTCGTGAAACTATTACCCAAAATACTTCGCAAGGATTTGATAGCCGAGGCTAAAACGCTGGAAACCCAACGGAAAAGCCAATATCCTACGTTACATACCGCCGCATTTAAAGTCACGAATAAAAATATCTGCGGAAAGAGTTTGGCACAATTGCAGGTACGGGCCATGACCGGAGCGGTAGTTTCCCGTATAAAACACGACAATGTCATATCTATGCCAACTCCCCATACCACGCTTAACGAGGGAGATTTACTGAAGGCCGTAGGTAACGACAAAGCCTTGGAGCAACTGACATTATTGTTGGGAGAACGTATCGAGGGAGATCTGCCGTTAAGTGGCGGACAGACCTTGCAATCCCTGTTACTGACCAATAAGAGCATTATCAATAAATCGCTAGGGCATTTAAATTTACAAGGCACTTTCGGCTGTACGGTAACCCGTGTGCGTCGAAGCGGAATCGACCTTTCCCCGGAACCTAATTTAGTGTTGAAGTTTGGAGATAAGTTGATGGTCGCCGGCGAGAAAGAAAGCGTAAACGAACTCGCCCAATTCATCGGCAATGATGAGAAACGTCTTTCGGATACGGACTTTTTCCCGATCGCTATGGGTATCGTATTGGGCGTATTGTTTGGAAAATTAAATATATCCTTCTCGGATTCTTTCTCATTCTCTCCGGGACTGACCGGCGGTATCCTTATGGTTGCCTTGGTATTAAGCGCCATCGGAAAAACAGGCCCGATCATTTGGTCTATGTCCGGCTCCGCTAATAACCTGCTTCGCCAATTGGGATTATTACTATTCCTCTCCGAAGTAGGGACATCTGCCGGTGTAAACCTAGTTTCCACTTTCCAATCAAGCGGTTTAACGTTATTCGGAGTCGGTATCGCTATAACAATGATCCCTATGATCGTAGCTGTATTAGCCGGATATTATTTCTTTAAGATCAACATTCTCGATTTAGTCGGAACAATCGCCGGCGGTATGACCAGTACCCCGGGGCTTGCCGCCGCGGATTCCATGACAGACAGCCCAGCCCCAAGCGTGGCTTATGCGACAGTTTATCCGATAGCGATGGTATTCCTGATCTTGTTTATACAGATGATAGCGAATTTGATTGTCTAAATCTTTATTTATTGAAAAACACAGAATATGAGAAGAAAGAACATGAAAAGAACCGCGGCTTTATTCCTCTTAAGTGTCGGTATAAACTGCATGACCGCACAAGACATCGTGCCTGTGTATGAGTTTGACATCGATGTACAGAATGTAGGTGCGCCTATCCAATCAACTATGTATGGAATCTTCTTCGAGGATATCAATTTCGGGGCAGATGGAGGATTGTATGCGGAACTAATCAAGAACCGCTCCTTCGAGTTTGAGAATCCATGGGGAGGTTGGGAACCTTTCGGTGATGTAAGCATAGCTGAAAAGAATCCCTGTTTCGACAAAAACCCCCATTACGCACACCTGACTTATGCCGGACAAATCACCGGAACCGGTCTGGAGAACGAAGGCTTCAAAGGTATCGGTATAAAAGCTAATGAAAATTACGACTTTTCCTTATATGCCCGTACCAAGACCAATAACCCGATCAAACTACGTATCGAATTGGTAAATAGAGATAACGATATTTATGAGACACAATACCTAGAGATAAAAGGAAAAGACTGGAAGAAATATTCCGTTATCTTGTCTCCCAAAGCGACCGAGGCTAAATCACGCCTACGCATCACGATGGAAACGGCAGGCTCCTTGGATCTGGAACATATCTCCCTTTTTCCGCAAAAGACATTCAACAATCGCACGAACGGCCTACGCCGCGATCTAGCACAAGCGTTGAAAGATCTAAAGCCGGGAATCTTTCGTTTCCCGGGTGGATGTATCGTTGAGGGTACAACCATCGCCACACGCTACCAATGGAAAAATACGGTAGGCCCCGTAGAGAACCGGCCTATCAATATCAACCGGTGGAATTATACATTTCCTCACAAGAAATTCCCGGATTATTATCAATCTTACGGTTTGGGATTCTTTGAGTATTTCCAATTAAGCGAAGATATCGGAGCCGAGCCCTTGCCTGTGTTGAATTGCGGGCTGTCATGCCAGTTTGAGAATGAGGACATGGACCAGCATGTGCCAGTAGATAAATTACAACCTTATATAGACGATGCCTTGGACTTAATCGAATTCGCCAATGGCCCGGTTACCTCCCAATGGGGCAAAATACGTGCAGAGATGGGGCATCCGGCTTCTTTTAATCTGAAATTTATCGCTATCGGTAACGAGCAATGGGGACCGTTATATCCCGAACGCCTCGAGCCGTTCGTGAAAGCCATCCGAGCTAAATATCCGGAGATCAAAATCATTGGTAGTTCCGGTCCTAATTCGGAAGGAAAAGATTTCGAATATCTATGGCCGGAGATGAAACGCTTAAAAGTAGATCTGGTGGATGAACATTTCTATCGCTCACCTGAATGGTTCCTAAATAGTGCCAAACGATATGATTCGTATGATCGGCAAGGTCCCAAAGTGTTCGCTGGTGAATATGCTTGCCATCCGACTAACCGGGAGAATAGCTTCCTGACCGCATTATGCGAGGCCGCGTTTATGACCGGCCTTGAACGGAATGCCGACGTGGTCGAATTATGCACATACGCCCCTTTATTCGCACATGTCGATGCGTGGCAATGGCGCCCGGACTTAATCTGGTTCGACAACCTAAACATCGTGAAAACTCCTAACTACTATGTACAACAATTATACGGACACAATGCTGGAACAAACGTATTGCCCCTGACGATGAACAAAGAAGCCATTACCGGGCAAAGCGAGCTATTCGCCACAGCCGCTTTCGACAAACGCACAAATGAGCTCATCATCAAAATCGTCAATACCAGTATTCTGAGCAAAAAGATCAAATTAAGCCTAAACGGAATTTCACCCGGCAAGCATAAAGGAAAGTTGACGATCTTACATGCCTCAGACTTAGAAGCGAAGAATACATTAAGTAAACCGGAAACAGTTATACCCATCGAATCTGCGGTGGAACTAGAGGCCCCCGTTACTGAAGTCTCCATTCAACCATTAAGTTTCTTAGTCTATAGGATATCGCTATAATCTATCATACATACGAAAGTTATGAATATTGAAGAGTTTAGGGAATATTACCTTTCGTTGAAAGGTGTTTATGAAAAAATGCCTTTCACGAATGTCCCAGATAAATACAATCAGGGTGAATTACAAGTCCGATGCTCAGGAATAACACCCGGTTGGCATATGAATAAAGTTACTCCGTTTATTTCCCATTTGAGAAGGACGTTTGAAAGATTATACGTACATTTGTGAATTCACCTAAACAGCATAAATATGATGCAGACGAATTTACAATTGGACCTAGCCTTCAACTATCTGGAAAATACCGGGACCAACATCTTCCTTACCGGAAAAGCGGGAACAGGAAAGACCACATTCTTGAAGAAACTTAAAGAGACTTCCCCCAAGCGGATGATTGTGGTAGCGCCTACCGGAGTAGCGGCGATTAACGCAGGAGGTATAACGATTCACTCCTTCTTTCAGCTGCCTTTCGGACCGTATGTACCGGGTAGCGAAATGGCATCCGGACAAAACAAATCCTATTCACATAAATTCAATCAAGATAAGATCAATATCATCCGTAGTATGGACTTACTCGTAATCGACGAGGTCAGTATGGTACGTGCTGATTTGCTGGATGCTATCAGTGATATGCTACGTCGTTACCGGGATAGGGATAAACCTTTTGGTGGTGTTCAATTATTATTGATCGGAGACTTGCAACAACTAGCCCCCGTAGTGAAGGAGGACGAATGGAATTTGCTGAGAGAACATTATACCTCTCCCTTCTTTTTTGACAGTAAGGCTCTTTCCAAGAGTGATTATCTTTGCATCGAATTAACTCAAGTATATCGCCAAGCGGACGATACGTTCGTCCGCCTATTAAACAATATCCGTGAAAACCGCTTCGACGAGAATACACTACACACCTTAAACCAACGTTATATTCCCCATTTTAAACCAGAAGACAAAGCGGATTATATCACGCTGACAACCCATAATTATCAAGCCCAGCTAATCAATAACCGCAAGTTGCAAGAACTACCCGATCCGGCTTATACGTTCAAGGCCGAGATCAAGGATGATTTCCCGGCTTACTCCTACCCGACCGACGAGGTATTGGAGCTAAAGCTAGACGCTCAAGTCATGTTCGTAAAAAACGATTCTTCCGGCGAAAGGCGATATTACAACGGAAAGATCGGACGAGTTGTCTTCATCAGCCCGAACAAGATTATCGTATCTGACAAATCGGGCAATGATATCACCGTAGACCGGGAGACATGGACAAACGTGAAATATACGATCGACAAGAACACGAAGGAAATCACGGAAACGATCGCCGGCTCTTTCAGCCAATACCCACTGAAAACCGCTTGGGCGATCACCATACATAAAAGCCAAGGTTTGACTTTCGAGCATGCCATCATCGACGCATCCGCCGCCTTCTCACACGGACAAGTCTACGTAGCCTTGAGCCGTTGCAAGACGTTGGAAGGAATGGTATTAAGTAGCCCGATCACTCAAAATGCCATGATTCGCGATGAGAAGATATCAAATTATACCTCTTCCCTCTCGGAGCGTCAACCATGTGAGGACCAATTACGGCAAGCCCAACAACAGTACTATTTGAGACTAGCAACCGAGCTATTCGACTTCAATCCCGTACAACAAAAGTTGCAATATACATCTTATGTGGCATACACCCATCTGCAAAAACTATACCCGGAATTAAGCAATCAATATCCCCGGATCCGGGATTATTTCCGTTCGGATATAGTAGAAGTAGGCGAACGTTTCTGCCAGCAACTCACCCGTATGATCTCCAGCACCAGTCTCTATGATACGGACGAACATATACAAGACCGTATCCGAAAAGGCTGCGCTTACTTTCTGGAAAAGATCGAGACCTATTGCCAACCCTTGATAGAGGCTTCTGACGTGGAGATCGATAATAAAGAAGCTCGCAAAACTTTCACGTCCGCCTTAAAAGCTTTCAGCGACGAGCTCTCCATCAAGGTCGCCACACTAAAAGCCAGCCAAGAGGGTTTTCGCCTCATCGACTATCTATCCGCCAAGGCTAAGGCAAGCATAGAAGAAGCACCTATGGCCAGCAAGCGGAAGGCTTCCCGGAAAACATCCGAGTCCGAGAAGATCGCTGTCTCTACCGACATTTTGCATCCCGAATTATATGTCCGCCTAAAACAATGGAGATACAATCTATCCGTAAAAAAAGGATTACCCCCTTATACGATCTTGCAACAGAAAGCATTGATAGGTGTTTGCAATACCTTACCTACGCACCCAAAAGATTTATTAAAGATACCCGGCATCGGCAAAAAAGTAATCGAGAATTACGGAGAAGCATTATTAGAAATCGTCTCTTCTTTCTCTCCTTCCAAAGTATGTTAACTTCATCCGCAAATGAAGTTAACATACTTGGACATTTAAACTAAGATACTTGAACGTTTCAACTAAGATACTTTGGCGTTTTAATTAAGTTACTTTTTCAAATCGAAACCCAACATCATGCCATCATATTCACTTGCCACCTTATTGATGGCTTTCAAGGTCGTATTGCTGGATATAGAAGAAACCGTGCTCAAGAACTTCAGTAATTTATCCGCGTTAAAAAGCAATGTCAACTCATTACCGGAAAGGACGACATGGGCGGTAAGCGTAGAAACGGCCAGCTTCTTATTACCTACCGTATACCGTAACGTCACCGTTTTATCTCCCGGATTCAACGAGTAAGTACCTTTCAGGCTTCCCCTTTTCAATGCGCTCGTAAACGTACTATCCGAATTAAAGACATAATTAAACACACCTTCCACGATACCTACTTTCGCGCAATATTCCTTCATTTTCTTCTCTGCCTCGGTAGCCGCCAAGCTTCCCGCTACATTCTTCAAGGCATTATCACCTTCCAGTCGCAAGGCAGGATTCACATACATCCAAGTTCCCTGTAAATTCTCGAAAGTCACGGCTTTCCCTCCGGTGACAGAAGTCACGGCGTTCTTTACGGCAGATGAATTTAAGATATCTTTCAAGGACTGTCCCTTCATGTTTCCGGGAATCAACAAAAGACCGCATACGGCCATCCACACACATAGTAACTTTTTCATCTTTTTGTTTTTTACTCAATTAAAAAATCTGTCAAAGATACAAATATTATTGCTATATTTGTTTTAAATAACTTTATACAAACATACCATGAGAAAACAAGTCGTACGTATTTGTATGTTACTGGCCTGCGCTTTTGGCTTTATGCAAGGGCAAGCCAGTATCCAGCCTTCTATCGTAAAAGCTACGATAAACGATCTAATAGCCAAGGACACTAAGAATCAAGCAGGAATCGCAAAGGGCGTCGAGCAAGTAGCCCGCCTCTGGCAAACCTCCGATGGGGATGAGCAAGCGTTTCAAACCTTCTGCCGGGAGAATTATCTATCCGATCCCGCCGAAAAGGACCAAGTATTCCTCAAGATCAGCGAGTATCTTGAAGGTATCAATGGCAATTTCAACGAGATGGTACTCTGTCTGCAACGCAATTTGAACCTAGATACCGGACCTCTACACGCCATCGATGAGAAATTCGGATCCTACAGCCCCAGTTCCCACCTAATGGACGATCTATACGCCAACAAGATCGGCTTCATCATCGCCCTCAACTTTCCCCAACTTACTCTCAAGGAGAAAGAGGCGTTAGGGAATGACCGTAAAGCATGGGCCTACGCCCGTCTGGGCGATATGTTTACGGAACGGATACCGGCGGAAGTAAAGCAAGCCGCCGCAGATACGGAAAGTGACGCGGATATTTACATAGCGGATTATAATATCTATATGGGGCATTTACTAACTCCTAAAGGAAAAACCATTTTCCCCTCCGACATGCGCTTACTTTGCCATTGGAACCTTCGCGACGAGATCAAGGCCAATTATAACAAAGGAAAAGAGGGATTGGAAAAACAACGGATGGTATATGAGGTCATGAAGCGAATCATCTCGCAAGAAATTCCGAAAGAGGTGATCAACTCGAATCATTACGAATGGAACCCGTACGCCAATACGTTATCCCAAGCTGGAAATAAAATAAAAGGTACCCCTGAAAGCCCGGCCCGCTATCAGAAAATGTTGAATAACTTCAACGCCATGCAGCGTATAGACAAATATACGGGGAACACGTATATAGACCGTAAGTTCACGGAAGATATGGAGATAGACGTCAACGATGTAGAAGCCTTGTTCGATCAGTACCTTTCCGCCCCAGAACTAAAGGAAGTGGGAAAAATCATCTCCAAACGCCTCGGACGCAAACTGGAAGCCTACGATATATGGTACGATGGCTTCAAGGCCCGTAGCAATCTGGACGAGAACAAGCTAAACGAACAAACCCGTACCCTGTATCCCGATGCGGTAACGATGGAAAAGAAGCTACCGGAAATCTTGCAGAAACTAGGATTCAGCCCCGATCGTGCCCAATATCTGGCGGATAAGATCGCTGTCGATCCTGCCCGTGGTTCCGGTCATGCGTGGGGAGCCTCCATGAAAGGCCAGCGTTCCCGTTTACGTACCCGTATCCCTTCAGAAGGGATGGATTATAAAGGATATAATATCGCCATCCATGAGTTTGGGCACAACGTAGAGCAAACGATCTCATTATATGATGTCGATTATTATATGCTCAACGGAGTTCCCAATACGGCTTTCACCGAAGCGCTGGCCTTTGTCTTCCAGAAAAGAGACCTTGAGTTACTGGGCATAAAAGACGAGAATCCGGAAAAAGAGAAGATGGATATCTTGGATAAGATATGGAGCATGTATGAGATTTGCGGTGTTTCCATGCTGGATATCTCCGTATGGAAATGGATGTACGCACATCCTAACGCTACCGCCGGGGAATTGCAGGAGGCCGTGATCCGTCTTTCCAAGGATATCTGGAATAAGTATTACGCTCCGGTATTCGGTGTAAAAGACGAGACCGTTCTAGCGATTTACTCCCATATGATCGGTTATCCGCTCTACCTTTCCGCCTACGCTTTCGGACAGATTATCGAGTTCCAACTTGAGAACTACCTCAACGGCAAGGATTTCGCGAATGAGGTTAGCCGGATATTCAAGCAAGGCCGCCTCACCCCGAATGTATGGATCAAGCAAGCTACCGGCAACGATCTTACCGTAGATCCGATGTTGGAAGCACTCCGTAAAGTATTAAAAGACTAAAACTCTTAGGCCTCATATACTTGGCTCTTACAACCAGAACAAACCGATTCAGATGTGTGTGTCAAAAGGAATGATCAAGTCTGTATGGACACGACAATATTTTGGCACACACCTATACAATAAAATGAAGACTTTTCCGCAATTTGATTATTATTCGTCAAGTTATTCTATACGGCTACAAATACGATCCCATCGTATCTCCCTTGTTTGTGGATTCATGGATCTCCATATAAAGGTGGCCTTTCCCACGATAAACTCCTCCGGCAACAAGCCCCAATAACGAGAGTCTTGCGAGTCCTCGATCCGATCTCCTGCCACGAAATAGTAATTCTTTTGGAAGGTGTAGCTCACGATCCGGGGATCAAGCTTTTGACCGGTTTCCCATTCTATCAGCTTACGATAGATACTGATGTTCTCACGATTCATATCAATCACATCCCCTTTCCTTGGGAGATATAGCGGGCCGAAGTTTTTCACGTTCCAACTTATCAGGCTGTCTTTCGGAAAACTCCAATATAACCCGGCATCTTTCAGCATTTTGTTACTCTGGACGGAAAATAGTTCTTGTCCCTCGATATTCCCTACGGGTTCAAATATGCCATTGACTCTATAATAACCATTTACGATAGATAGACTATCACCCGGCAACCCCAGACAACGCTTAATGTAATATTTCATCATATGCATCTCTATCCTGTCCAAATTGTTGGGGTATGGATAATTAAACACGACCACGTCATTTCTCCTTATCTCTCTTAGACCCGGTAGACGAACGATCTGAACCTGCTCGCCACGCAAAGAAGCGAAGACGTTGAACAAACGGGCTCCAGGAATCAGCTTGTTCACCAGCACATAGTCTCCCGCTATCAGTCCGGGTTCCATGGAATTGCTCGGGATCTTAAAGGACGAGAAAAGGAATATTTGCATAACCACGAATAAGGCCACGACCATACATCCCCAAAATAGCGTATCGACCACATATCGGCAAAGCTTGTAAACAAGATCTATTTTCTCATTTTTCTTCATCTTACTAGAACGATTTCCTTTTAAAAGCACCCGTAGGTTCCAAATACAGTAGCACACGAGATTCCCATAACACCTCCATCTCCATTTCCCTAAATTCCATCAATCCCCAATTAGGCACGCCCACCAAAAAGAATCTTCCATAAAAGCCATAACACACAGCGAAGTCATACGCTCCCCAATCATTCCTTATATGTAAGATGACCGGATGGGGGAATTTTTTCAAGTTCGACAAGGTAGACGCTCCGGTTTGCGTACGTAATCCTACCGTTTCCGCCACGTTCGCCAAATCGGATAGAAAAGTTCTTCCGTCTGTTGACTGGCAGGCTGGCAATAAACGGGCGGAATCTACAGCTCCTTTATGGTATCTTATGATTGATAGCAGACACATCACCCCGGAAGATGGAATATCCCGATACACAAATGTCTTTCGTATAAAGCGGAGTGATTTCATATTACCTCTGTATTTATAGCCGTACTTTCCGCCAAGATCTTTGTTCGCATCATGGAAAGATTTCGTTTGAAAGTAGCATAATTCTCAAACAGTTGGACGATTCTCTTCTCGATTGTTCGTGAAGAGTCCAACTTTATACGTGCCCTCAACCCCAAACCGTGATAGACCACCCGCGCCGAGTTTCCTAATTGATCCGATTTTAATGATAAAGGGCATACAAGCATGGGTACCTCCTTTTCGATACATTCTGCAATACTATTCATCCCGCCAGACGTGATCATCAAGTCGCAGTATGAAAGCAAGTGCAACTGGGGTACCTGTTGGAACACATATAGATTGGACGGACAAGGGAGTAAATAAGAGGTATTATGATACTTCCCTACAGATAGTATGAAAACGAATTGAGGATTTCGATGCAGCATATTTACCTCACTGATTATCAGTGACCATTCATTTTAATCGGTACAACCTCTGTTTTGACAAGTACACAGAATGTAGGGACAAGTGCAAACCGTTGTATTTCATCGTTTTGCATATACGTGTTGTACCGCCTCTTTTCAGCCCTTTTGTGGAATGTCCGCTATCAGATACAAGGTGTTGAATGATAGGGTATTTCCACGGGTATGTTACAGAACGCTTGTTGTATGCAAAGGTAGTGGTTTTCTTGGAATTTCTGTGGGTTGCAGCAGATTTTTGCACGAAAAAATGTGATTGGCTTGAAAAAATGTATCTATATGTGACTTATTCGTTTTAAAAAGTGTGCTAACTTGAATGTTATTCGCTGGAAAAAGTGTAACTTTGCCAGTGGAAGAATATGATTGCGCTATGCTTAAAAGGAAAATAGAAACATATTTAGCTAAATGGAAAGGGTCTGAGGACAGAAAGCCCCTTGTGATAAAAGGTATCCGCCAATGTGGAAA
The DNA here is from genome assembly GCF_004793765.1 of Parabacteroides distasonis. GTDB lineage: Bacteria > Bacteroidota > Bacteroidia > Bacteroidales > Tannerellaceae > Parabacteroides > Parabacteroides distasonis_A. Next base: position 111,132 of record NZ_SRYM01000002.1, read on the forward strand.
GACATACATTGTCCAGAAGTTCGCAAGAGAGAATTATGAGAGTGTGGTCTATATGAACTTCATACTTGAACCGGATAAGAAGTCTGCCTTTACGGGTAATATAGATGTCGATACCATTATTCTCAACCTCTCTGCTTTGATTCAAGGTAGTCGTTTCATTGAGGGGAAAACCTGTATTATTCTTGATGAGATTCAGGAATGCAAGGAGGCAAGGACAGCCTTGAAGTCATTCCATATAGACGGACGTTTCGATGTTATTGCTACGGGTTCTCTTTTGGGAGTGAAAGGCTACGGCAAAAGCAGAAAGAAAAACGAAGAGGAAGGACAAGATTCGGTTCCAGTCGGATATGAAACCGTGATAGATATGTATCCGTTGGACTTTGAGGAATTTCTATGGGCAAATGGAATCGGTGAGGCGGTCATTGATTCTGTCAAATTATGCTTTGAGAGCGAAAAGGTTGTTCCCGATGGAATTCACAAGGCAATGATGGAGTTGCTGTATAGATATGTCGTTGTCGGAGGTCTGCCGGAGGTGGTGAACTGTTTCCTTGAAACCAAGAATATCGAACTTATCTATAAGGCGCAACGCAATCTTATTGCCGAATACGAAGAGGATATGGTTAAATATGCGGATGATGCGGACAAGCCTAACATTCGTGAATGTTTTGAATCCATTCCGAAACAATTAGCCAAAGAGAACAAGAAATTTCAATATTCCATCGTCAAGAAGGGTGGAAGGGCTTCGCAATACATCGGTAGCATCCAATGGTTGGAGGATGCCGAGATAGTCCGTAGATGCTATAACACGCAGATTACAGAACTGCCTTTAGAAGGCAATTCCGTCAAAGAGTGTTTCAAGGTATATACCACTGACATAGGTGTTTTAATGGCAATGCTCGATTATGGAACACAGGCAGATATTTTGAAGGGTAATCTTCTTGGATACAAGGGGGCTATTTTTGAGAATCTGATGGCTGATTTCTTATGCAAGTCCGGGCAAAAACTATACTACTTCCATAAGGATAGCGGGCTTGAACTGGACTTCTTGGTGAGATTCAAAGGAGAATGCGTTATTCTTGAAGTCAAGGCAAAGTCGGGAAAGGCAAAAAGTATGACTACGGTTCTGAAGAACAAGGATGTGTATCATGTCAAGAATGCAATCAAGTTGGGGCAATATAATGTAGGACGTGAGGGAGATATACTTACCATTCCGTTGTATATGGGATTCCTTGTTGAAGATAAGCTTACGGATGTTATCATTCCCGATGTTGATTTGAGTTTATTGACAGTTTGATGGCATTAATTATAGAATTTTGAAATATGGATATTCTGACACATTTCAGAAGCATAGAAGAACTGACCAAAACACTCTCGCGTGAGCAAGGTTTGCTGAGTGAGATGTTTGAGAAACGTAAACTAATAAAGTTTCCGTTGGGACTTGCTATAGATCTTGTCGGAGGGAATGAAACCAGATTGAGAAAGTTGGTTGACTATGGCGTATTGGTGGAGACAGGCAATACGCTTGAAATTGAAAGTGACTATCTGAACTTCTTCGAGGAGGTGCTGAATGTAAACGAGGAGATTAGCGTATTGAGTGTGCAGGAATGTATCAACACTTTAAAAGAACATATTGGATATTTTCTGCAAGAGACTAATGTCAATCGCAAAGCCGGATATCAAGACAATGTACGGCAACTTTTAAAGAAGACTGGATTCAGAACGTTGAAGAATGTGGTGGATTTGAAACGTAACATGGATAATGCTTATAAGCAGGAACCCAACTATATTATCAAGAAGAAAAAACTACAGAATCTGGATGAGAAGAGCCATAGCATCCGTGTCATGATACGTGAATGTGAAAAGTTGATGGACAACGAGCATGCTTTCTTCATTATGGCCAATGATCCGCACATGGCCAAGACCTGTAGCGATGTGAAACATGATTTTGTGGAAGCTTATCATGCACTCATGGAGATTGACCGACAGATTATTTTCTACATCAACCAGATAGACCAGCAGAATCAACTTTATAAAAAGATACGAAAGTTGAAATATCTGCAAGATCAGTTACTTATTAAGACGGATACGAACCTTATGCAGGTATTGGAAGAGAGAAGTCCTCTTTGGACGGAATCCCGCCAATACAACAAGACACGTTTGTCTTTGGAGATGCTACGGGAAAATGAGCAGGTCGTAAAGTTATTGAGACGAATGGCTGAACGCAACGGAATACAGAAAACAACAAGAGCAGAAGCCGAACCTTTGACAGAGGAAGATTTACAAGAGCATATCCAACAACTGGAGGAGGTGGATTCCACGGAAGTATGGAATGCGTTCTTAGCCTCAAGCTATGATCTGTTTAAGTTCATTTTGAGGTATGACTATAAAGTAAAATGTACGATGGAAGACCTAGTAACTCTCTTTTGCCAATTGGTTATCCTACATTCTGACGAATGCAGGATGACAGGAGAATATGCAATTTATCAAGACATCGAATATCCCATAATTTATGCGAAATAATACTCAAAGAATATACGAACGGTTGAGCCGAGGAGAGTTTCTTTCGGTGGACAGCACAGATACCTCCATCCGCCATTTGTATGAAGATATCGAGGAGAATATGGAGGATTATACTGATTACTTCAAGGAAATTGGTCTGCAATTGGAATGCGGCAATGGTTTCTTCTATTTTTCGCGAAAAGGAGAAAGTAAGCAAACCATAGAACAGAAATTGGAAAGCTTTTCAAAATGGCTTGACTATCTGGACTTTTTGAAATGCTATAACCAATCATTTACAGCCGGATATCAGTTCCGTAAAAGTCATTTGATAGAACAGATTAGTCTGGATATAGAACTAAAAGAAAAGGCTAATCATCTATTCAAGAAGTACGGTGCAGGGTCTAATATTGAGATTGTAAACAAACTGCTTCAAGAGATGCAGAATATGGGTTTTGCCGAGTGTATTAGCGAACAAGACGAGACTTATAAGATTACTTCGGCATTTCGCTATGTTGAAGAATTAGTGGAAATCATTCAAATAGTTAATGAAGATGAAGTACCTGAATAAGATTATTTTTATTAATAGTGCTAATATCCCTTATGCTGAGATTTCCGTGGATGGCAATGTACATTTTACAGGAACACAAGGTGTGGGCAAAAGTACTGTGTTGAGGGCATTGCTGTTTTTCTATAATGCCGACAAACACCGTTTAGGTATTCAACAGGGACAGAAGTCGTTTGATGAATTCTATTTTCGCCAGTCAAATTCGTATATACTTTATGAGGTGATGCGTGATAATGGCGCATATACCATATTGGTCAGCAGATACCAAGGACGTGCTTCATGGCGATTTATAGATGCACCCTATCAACGTGAATGGTTCATTACCGAAGACAAGCAGGTGTTGAGTGATTGGGTGAAGATTCGTGAACGTATAGACAAGAATGTAGGGGTTTCTGCAAGAATAGAATCCGGTGTGATGTTCAAAGATATTATCTTCGGCAATACACATGACCATAAATACGCACGTTATTCTTTAGTTCAGAGTTCGCATTATCAGAATATCCCGCGAAGCATTCAAAACGTATTTCTGAATACCAAACTGGATGCAGACTTTGTAAAGAACACGATCATACAATCCATGACAGATGAAGATTTGCCCATTGATTTACAAACCTACAGACGACTTGTTTCAAACTTTGAACGAGAGTATGATGAAATTGATTGCTGGTTCCGTCAAACACGTGACGGCAATTATCCGGTGCGCCAACAGGCATTGAATATTGCCGAACAAGGTCGCAAAATTGTCGCGCTCGACCAACAATTGTCGGATGTATGGCATATGATGAATCATGCGGTAGCATATAGCGAGCAACGGATACCACTATTGGAAGTGGAAGCGGAAGAAGTTAAAACGGCCATAGAAAAGGAACATAGTCGTAAGAAAGAACTTACAACTGACTATGATAAAGAAAAAGACTCGCTCAATCAAGAACTTGGCGCCAAGAAAAGCAAACTGAAAGAAATAGCACAGGCAAGGAAGGATTTCGATGCTCTTGGCATTGAAGACAAACTCTCTCTTTCCGACCGGGAGTCTGCGATCAAGCAAGAAGCGATTAATAAACAAACTCTATTGGATGATTTATTGAAAACGCATGCTTCAATAGAGGAAAAGTACAACATTGCAAAGGCTAAACTGGAGAATGCGCGTCAAGCATTCGAAAATGTTCAAAAAGAGGCATATTATCAAAAACAAGCCATACTCCAGATAGAGCGTAAGAGACTAGAAGAAGACCGTTCCAAGAATAGAAATCAGATTATGGAAGCGTTCGACAATTGGCGACATGAGTCTGATGAGCGTTTACAAGTCTTGTTGGCCGAACAAAACAGGGCTGATAGTGCGTTGAAGGAACTCCGTCATTGGCATCCTATGGCCGATGAAATAAAGCAAACGGATGAACAACTTCAACAGCTGAATTTGAAAGAGAAAGAGAATACCGCACAACAGATAGCGGTAAAAAGCCAGATAACACAGATTATCGCCGAGTATGAGATGAAAGAGGCTGAAATAAAACATGCCTCACAACGTGAGCAGGAACGGCTTGAAGCCGACCGGACACAAATCAGGGAACAAATTGCAAAGATTAATAATTTGCTTACCCATTTAGACGGCTCTTTTTATAAATGGCTTTGCGAGAATACGGAAGGCTGGGAAAACACGATAGGCAAAGTGATTGACGAAGAACGGGTCCTATACGCACAAGGGCTTGAACCTCAGTTTTGTGTTGCATCTGACAACTTGTTCGGGATAAGGTTGAACCTAGACAATATAGCCTCCGTGCATCGTACGCCTGACGAGTATAGATTGGAGAAAAAGAACTTGGAAGAGCAAGTGAAGCAAATAAACCGCCAGCTCATGCAATCGCCTATTACCCTTGAGGAAGAGATATCGAAACTCGGAAAAAAATATGCGACACAACTCAATCCGCTTCGGCAGAATGCAACTTTGTTAAAGGTGGAAGAAGAACAAATACCTGTCAAACGACAAAATCTGCAAAACTATCGGCATAAGCTGGAGATGGAAGAACTGGAACAGATTGCTCAAGAAAAAGAGATCCGTGAACGTTCCTTCAACGAAGCTCTGCTAAACGTGCAATCGGAGAAGGATGTCCGTGAGAAAAATGAAACAAGGAATAAAAAAGAACTTAAAAACCTTGAATCCTCATTCGGTAAAACCTCAAAAGCACTTGATGAGGAACTGCGCATTTTTAACGAATCACAAAATGCGGAAGCGACCGTGCGTTATAAGGAGTTTGCCGTACAGAAGAAGCAACTCGATGAACAACAGAAAGCAGAACTTGCAGGCAAAGGTGTTGATATGGATTTGCTTGAACAATATCGTAAAGCTTTGAAGGATTTGCAGACATTGTTGGCGAGGATTGAAGAGGAACGTTCTATTGTTATCAGGTATCGCGACGCTGAACAAAACCTTTTTGCCAAGGAGCCGGAAATCAGAAAAACGATTAAGACTATCGAGCAACGACTCTCTATGATACGCCAGCGTTATGAGGATAAACGAACACGCATCGAGAAAAAATGCAGAGAAATGGAAGAGCGTCAGCATATAGTCCTCAAGGAGCTGGCGCAAAGAAAAGAGGGGTTGAACCTTTATCATCAAATGGTCGAGAACGAACATTTGGTACCCGACACTTATCTCTCTGATGACAAGACAATGGAGACACATTTGGATTGTCAGCAACTCCTGAGCCAACTTAGAGGTACTGTCAATCAAAAACGCGAGTCAATCGACAAACTTAAAGATATAGTGGTTAGTTTCAATCGCAACTTCAAGCCTCAAAATACTTTCCATTTCAACACGATGCCTGTGACGGACAATGATTATCTGCAAATTGCCGTTGATTTGCAGGAGTTCATGGACAATAACAAAATCGATGAGTTCCGCCGACGTACCAGCGAGCATTATAAAGACATTTTGGGACGTATCTCAACCGAAATTGGTTCGATGATGAAACGTAGATCGGATGTGGACGGAGTGATACTTGACATCAATCGTGATTTTGTAGAAAAGAACTTTGCTGGAGTCATCAAGAGCATTGAGCTAAGAGCGAATGAATCCTCAGACAAGCTCATGCAACTGCTTATATCCATTCATGATTATACCGTAGAAAATGCGCCCTCTATCGGTGAACTTAATCTTTTCTCAAGCAATAATCGGGATGAAGTGAACCTCAAGGTCGTGGATTATCTGAAGAGTTTATCTCATCAGTTGCAGAACGAACCGAATCGTCCATCTGTATCATTGAGTGACGCATTCCGCTTACAATTTCGAGTAAAGGAAAACGATAACGACACGAACTGGGTCGAGCGTATTAATAATGTAGGGTCAGATGGTACGGACATTCTTGTGAAGGCAATGGTCAATATCATGCTCATCAACGTCTTTAAGAAAAAGGCAGCCCGAAAGAGTGGTGATTTCATTGTACATTGCATGATGGATGAGATAGGACGCTTGCATCCTAACAATATCAAAGGTATTCTCCAATTTGCCAATTCACGCAATATCTATCTCATCAATAGTTCCCCCACATCCTATAACCCTTACGACTATCGTTATACCTATCTTCTGAGTAAGTATGGAGTGAAGACGAGAGTGGAAAAATTATTGAAACGAATAAAATAGTCGGATACAATATGGCAATAAGTGCGTCTATACAAGCATTGATAGCAGGTGAACAAGTCACAGGTTCAAAACTAAGCAGTAAGTTACGGGATGAACTATTGACCGAGGGTATGCTATTAGTTACCTCCCACGGCTCAAGAAAATCATATCGTGCCCGTGATACTGAAGCTTTAAAAAGATTTCTGATCGATAAGGATGAAAACTATCGCATTCTCGAAGTAAATATCTCAGATTCACGCGCTTCTATGGCGACAGAAACAGGTAACTCCAAACTTGTTATGGTTCGTTCCTGCCCAGGATTCCCTGTAAACAGCTATGAGCCTATTGGGTGTAGGCTTAACGGAGAACCTTTTATGGTAAACCCACAAAAAGGGAGTTTTGTTTTTGTCGCAGAATGGGAGACGTTCACAATACCTAAAGACGTAGTAGTGATAGGTATCGAGAATATGGAAAATTTCAGAATGATTCGCAATCAAAGAGTATTTTTCGAAAAATATCTTCAAGCGCATAAGCTTCCGAAAAAAGCACTCTTTGTGTCCCGCTACCCACAATCAACAGATCTTAGAAGATGGCTATGTACTATTCCCAATCATTATCTTCATTTCGGTGATTTTGATTTAGCAGGTATTGGCATATTTCTCTTTGAATTTCAACAATATTTAGGAGCGGAACGTTCTTCATTTCTAATTCCTTTCGATATTGACTCTCGTTTGAAGTCCGGTTCCGGAAAAAGATACGATGAACAGTATTGTCGTTTTAAGGACATTAAGTCAGATGAGTGTGATTTGCAGCAGTTGATAGATCGTATCCATCATGAACGAAAAGGTTATGACCAAGAAGGATATATTATGTTTGAACATTGATATTGCTCCCTCATCTTTTATTCGTTTTAAAAAGTGTAATAAGTCAGATTTATTCGCTTGAAAAAATGTAATTGCTTCCGTTGTCCACTATGGAAAATATTTGTATGCCCTAATAGGAACACTTATATTCAGGTAACAACTATTATATCCTATCGGGTATAATTCTGTCTATTGCATCATTATTATACCCGAAATGGTATAAATCAATATATTTGACAGAATTCCATAATATCGAGCATCTGATATAGTATTCCATCAATAGCAGAATGCCAACTTTGATGAAAATGCCCATAATACCAATGATTTATCGGATGATTGTTGGTTTTGAGATGGTTTAGAAGCATATCCATCGTTTTTCGTTCAAATTGTATATCCTCAATCAATGAAGGATCGTTCTCAGCCCATTGGTTAAGATTGCTTTTTGAGAATAGTTCGCAATATGAAGGTGCGGTATGTGTGACAACTGTATCAATCAAGAAGTTTGCACGGATGGTATTCAGCTTATCAGAATCGTAAATAGGAGCTTCGTTCTGCCAATACAAATTGCGAGAAATATCGTTTTCTTGTGACTCATTTGAATGAACACGGTATTTGCGTTTATTCCATTCATTTATGCGACAGATACGGTCAATAGAGATAGCTCCGCCAACACAAAGGATGGTATGATCACAGGCTTGTAGAATAGTATAATCGGGAACAGCAATGAAGCGTTTGAAGTTGAACGTTGAACCATTAAAATAAGCCGGATTATCATGATTACCACGCACAAACACAATCCAATTGTTGGCTTGGTTCATTCGCTTGACATTTCGTCTAACCATCTGCTCATAGTACTCTTTCTTTTCGAAGCCAAAGCCACAATCCCCAGCTACAATTAGCAAAGTATCTGTAAGCTGATATTGGATGCAGAGTTTGAACACCAACTGATTAAAGTCTCCATGAATGTCACCGGAGACAATAATTGTCTTGGCTTCGGGAAAAGATAGTGAGAATGTGTTACTATGATTCATCTTATGTTCCTGTTAATAGTGTTTATAGATAGAATTAATCCTTACCAAACAATCCTTTCTTTTTCCATGCCTTGATTTCTTTATCAAAATCTGAAAGAAACTCTTTGTCTTGAATCAAACGGAATTTATCATATTCAGTGTATGCCTTTTCTTTCGCTTGTTCGAAGGAAATGGTGTCAACCTTATTATATTTATCATACTCATACAGAGTCAAGAAATCATCCAATTGCTTTTTCCAATCTGCCATAGTGGAGATGATTTGCCGTTCGGCACGAAGTTCGGCCAAATCAAGGAAAGCGGTTGATAGACGATTGAAAACAGAGACTTCCTTGTCTGATAGGTAATTCTGGGCGATAATTGTATCCGACTTTTGGACTCTGCCGTTAGGAGCGTTTTTCCACGTGGTAAGTCCCATATGGGGCTTTTGGGCATCTGCTCTTGAATAGATGATTTCGGCTGCCGTTTGATGGGAAGTAGCCCAATGCATCATATCTTGCACCCTCTTGAAGAATTGTAGGGTGGTCTCAGCCTTAGGATCATAATCGGCACTACATTCGGCATAAACATCGGTGATTTTCTGATAATACCAACGTTCTGAAGCTCGTATCTCTCGGATACGTTCTAATAGGTCGTCAAAATAATCTTTGCCAAAATGTTTGCCCTGTTTCAAGCGTTCATCATCCAATACAAATCCTTTTATGATCATTTCTTTTAGAACCGATGTGGCCTACATCCGAAATTGGCTCGCTTGATAACTGCCCACACGAAACCCAACGGCAATAACCGCATCCAAATTATAGAACAATATATCATCGTTCTTGCCATCAAGTTCAGTTGTTCGAATTTTTCGAATAACTGAGTTCTCCTCCAATTCTCCACTTTTGAATATCTCTTTCAGATGGTTGTTAATCGTATTCGTTTCGATACCATACAAATCGGCCATTCGCTTTTGTGAGATCCAAAATGTTTCACTATTAAAGATGACCTCTATACGACTTTCTCCTTGTTTCGTCTTATATAGTAATATATTGGATGATAGACTATTGTTGATTAATTCAGTAGTTGATATTTCTTGTTTGAAATATTCCCTTGCCATTTGCACTTGCGGCTTCTTGCTATCGGCATTTTCGGCAATTAGCAAACAGGCTATTCGTGATAGATGTATATTCTCTACCTTATGAAAGGAACCGGAATTTAGTTTGACCATTTCAAACGTAGGATTAAAATGCTCGGCAGTGTTACGACCTTTCTTATTGGCAATGGCGATAGCTTTGGTTAGAGTACGATTGAATTTTTGGTATGTACTATAGCCTAATGCGTTGCACAGCTCACGAGAAGTCCAATATTCTAAACCTTTTGCGTCTCGCTTTTTAATCTGTTCAAAGTCGGATTGAATAGAGGATATGTTGTTCTCGTTTATCATCATTTCAGATTGTTGGAATTATACACCGCCAATCCTTTAATCGTCAACAGATATTTCTGACGAGGATGACGGGGCTTGTCTGGGTAGAGCATAGAAACAAATCCCTCTTTCAGGGCGGGATTCAGTGAATAGTCCATAAAATTCTCACGGTTCTTTAATCCTATGAAAGCCATTATCTCTTTGACAGATAATCTATTGTTTGCAATAGCCTTTATTAAGCGAATGATATTCTCATTATCTATTTGCAAAGGATTATCCGAACTTGTCGGGGTACTTGTCGGGGTACTTGTCGGGGTGGAGATAGCCATATCTTCAGGAGCATTAACCACCATGAAACGATTCCTCAATTCATTGTTTTCTCCTATCAATAGGTTGCGGAAGAACCGTTCCAAATACACAGACTCTCTTTTGATGCCTTTTTGTATATTTTGATAATTTGCTCTAACCAAAGCATTACGGAAATACCAAGAATGATTGGCAAAAAGGTCGTTTTCGACATTGAATCCCATTGAGCGTAAATACTGGATGGTAAACACTGCTGTTGTTCGGGTATTGCCTTCTCCAAACGGATGAATCTGCCACAACCCGGATACGAATTGGGTAATATGACTTACTATTTGATTTATATTCAATCCTGTATAATCAAACGCCTTTTCTTGTTCAAGGTCATATTCTATGGCTCTACGAATGTCGGGAGCAGATACATAGAATACGGTATCACCACGAAGCACCCATTCCTTTTTGGTGATATTGTAATCTCTGATTTGTCCGGCAAACTTGAATACCCCATCAAATATCCGTCGATGAATGGCGGTCAATCCAGCGACGGTAAAAGCAAATGAACGCTCATTCAATAGCTTGGTTATATTGGCAGAAACTTTATCGGCTTCCTCTGTTTCATTATCCTTTTCTGTACGAATCTCTTTTGAATCGTAGTAACTCTTGATAAGTTGTTGTACTTCATCAATGGTTATGTCTCCCTCAATATGCTTGCGAGCAGTCTCAATAAGATATTCGGAGGGCTTCAAGCCATCTACTGCTTGAAGTCCTATTGCCGTTTGCCACGCATAGCCTTTTTCTCGCTTTTGCGGCTCGCCTTGTTGGATGTATTCGTCGAAGTTAATCATTGAATATGTCTGAATTAATCCGCTTCTATTATATTGGTTGATGTTAAATAATTCTTAGTATACCTATAAGATAATCCAAACATATCCCAATTTTTTGGTAAGGTTTTAATTGTGGATTAATTGACATAATTACACTAAGATAATTCAATAAGATTGCAGGATTATAATCTTTGGTTGTTATTTCCAAAACTTGTTGAGAATATTTTAGCCATACACCATACAAGTCCTCTGAAAGATTATAATCTTTCATCTGTTTTAATCCGTCATCAATCAATTCACGAATATATTTGCGGGTTAATTCTTGATTTCTATTATAATTATTCATTTGTATGTTCTTTTTGAATGTCTTTTAATTGCTTTTCTAATTCGGTCGGATCTAGAGTATCACTTTGCTTAATAACATCGTCTCTTAAGAGTTTGACTTTATGTGTTATTTCATCTTGTTTAGCTTGTTCTTTATTAAGCTTAAAACCGTATCCTTCTATACTATTGATAAGAGGCATTATTAATAATAATAACCATAAAATTAATATTAAACTATTTCCGTCAAATTTGCAAATAAAGCATTGATTCACAAGTGTATCAAAGTTTTTGAACACATATATTGATGAGATAATTAACAATATTATGTACCATCCTTTTTTTACCCACTGCAGTTCACAGTTCACTCTACTTGTATCACATAGAAAGTTGTGAATTTTAGAAAATATCTTCATCTCTTTTATTCTAATTGTTTTCTATAAACAGAATCTAGAGTATTTCCATCTTTGTCTTTCCATACCAACCAGCCGTTATTGCTGCTACCAATACAGAAATCTGCGGCAGTACTGGGGCTTGAAAAGGTTTTATCCGATGTTAATACCAATATCCCATTTTCATTGGAAGTGTAATTTTGAAGCATCTTCTCTCGTTTTTCTTTCCAGTTGAAAGACAGAACCATTGTTTTGGCTACAACACTCCCTTTTAGGACTGTAAAGCCATCAGAACTGTAGAAGCCCTTTGCATTGCATCCTCTACCTTTGGTGTAGAATAGATGTTCTTCTTTGGGTTGTGATACTTCAAAGATATTGCAACCGATGAATGATGCCAGAAACTTCACATCTTCGAAAAATTCATCCATTGAGTCCTGTTGATGTTCTGGTAGATTTGGTGCTTTAGGGATTTGTTTATTATCACTTAAAACAAAAGCGTTTGCTTTCTTGGCTTCGGCTATCGCTTTATGTTCTAGGTATTGCACATCAACTTTAGTCATATCGGCATCTTTCGATACGAATATGAGTGCTTTTTGCCAAAACGATTTTTTGCTATCATGGTCTTTTACACGTTCTTTAAAGTTCTCCGTTTCACCTATATATGCCTTTGGCTTGGTTGATTCATCTTCACCTAGTAATATGTAAAACGCAGGTTTTTGCAACTTCTCTTGTGTATTCAAATAAGAGAGATTAGAACGTGGCACGACAAACATTTGGCAAATCTTATTGCTAATGAATGCATATTGAGTTCCTTTCGGGTCTCCGTCAATTAAATATGTTGTTACTGTTTTGCCCATAATTATACACCATAATGTTTTTCTAATCGTTCAACTAAACTATCTACAAGTTGTTTATAGTCTTTGAAACGCAATTGAGATAAGTTGCGAAGATTAAATCCTATGAATTTGTCTATATCCTTTTTTTCCTTATTGTGATCAGTATCTTCTTTATACAACAGTATCATATTGGGAATCATATTATGAGATTCTGCAACTCCCATTGCATATCCAATTTCATGATATACATTAATGTTGGAACTGCTTAAGTCTGCTATAATTAAACTGCATGATTTGATAGCTTCCAATATTTTATTTTGTATTGAAAAGCTGCTTGATTCTATAGTGCGATCAATACGAATAGGGGTGGCATTTAAATGAATACTTTTATGTCTCATATTGAACATTTCTACAGCTCGCACTATTTTTTCATATATAAGCTCGCTTTGTGAATCCCCGAATTGCATGGAGATGAAAATTTCATTCTTTTTTGTTTGATATATTTGTTCAAACATTGTTATAAGATTAATCGCTGCGTCTTTTGATAAATCATCAGGTTCTACGATTTTGTTTATGCCATTACGTTTAGCCCAATCTATAAATGATTGCATTTGATTTTTATCCAAAATTGCATAATAAACAAGCGCACATAAGAATGCGATATTCCCCAAAGCATCTTTTTCAAAAGATTTGTATATCACAGTTAATGAATAAAGCACTTCTATAATAAGAGCTTTATTGTCACAGTGTTTTATAAAACGACGAAGATTTTTTGCCTTATATATTAGATGGTCTTCTTTGTATTCTAATTCTTTTCTATCGCTTTTTTTAAGCGACAATTCTTCTATAAGCTGTTCTCTTTCAAATACTGTTTCTTTATATTTAGACAAATTTGCAAAATCAGGATGTTCGAATTCAATTTTTTGAATCTCGATATTTTTTACTGTTATTTGAGCATTTAGTGTTTCTATTTGTTGTTCAATAATGAAGATGTTTTGTCTTAACTCTTTCCATTTGCAAATATTCTCCTTTCTTCTGGAAGATATGACATCTTTTTGAGAAAGCAATAATCTTACAATGGATAAACAGGCTGTCCGATAATAAGAGTTGGAAATGTCATTGGCGACAGACAGCCATGGGATTGCATTAAACTGTCCAGTTTTAACAATTTCGATTAAGTCCAGTGCTAAAGGGTACTCTTGACCTAACTTTTCTTTATCATTGAAAGCACTCAGTTCAGATATAATTTTTAAGCTCGCTTCTTCGCGTAGAGGTAAAGCTTTGAAATTTATATCATGGAATATCTTTGCTTCAAAATTATCAGCATCCTTTGCTTCAGACATAATGATAGTAAATGGCACAATTTTTTCGGCAATCTCTTTTTTGTATGTTTTTGCTCGATGATTTAGCCAACCTTGAATTTTCTCAGGATCAGTCTCATCCTTTATCGGGGACCTATCTGATATAAACTGATGCCACCATTCTATATCAGTACTAAAAGGTTCTAGACGGTGATTCCCATCGACCCTAAGAAGTTTCTCTTCTTCATTGGGATTATCAATTTCCAAATATGCGTGTCTTGCTCTATCTCTACCAATAGGCAATCGTTCACTCAATATACGTAAACCTTTAACATATATGCTATCTTCTTTACTAACATCTTTATCATCACCTATACTTCTCATAAGTCCCTCATAATCGCTAACTCTACAAGCCAAAGTGATTTCTGGGAAATAGGACTTTAAATCGTTTAAATAATGAACGATCTCAACTTTGTGTTGTTCATTTGCATCTCTTTGATAAGATGCTGGCTTTTTAGAGATTTTTGCTAATCCTCCGATAGAAGCAAACCCCCGTAACACAATATAACTTCTAAATGCAGTATATATTATTCCTTCTAACTTTGCCATAATCACTACTTGATACTATTTATATATTTTAGAAATGCTTCTCTTTGGCGACTCCAGATTTCCTTATCCGGTAATCCAAAATATTCTATCATTTCTTTATGTAGTGCATCTAAGGCTATAGATGAATTTATCATTTCTGCCTTTCGGGTGTCGCACAACCAACCTATTTTATTAAAATTTACATTAGGTAAAAGATATAATCGTACTTTGTTGTCGTAAGCCCATACTGCCCCCATTTCATTAATACAGATTTCGCTGGCCTTATATTTTTTAGAAATTATCAAGAACGCATAATCTACATTTTGAATATTTGTTTGTATGTGTTTACGAATATCCTCACCATTTTTTACTCCCATTTCTTCAATTGAAGTACAGAATATGTTCTCAGCTTCTATTCCTATACCGAGTTGCAAGATGTAATCAACAAATTTTTCAATAATATCCTTATCCTTGGACGAATGGCTTATAAAAATTCGCTTACTATTTACATCTTTCTTTTCCAAAGAAACTATACAGTCAACAATGGCTTCAATAGCACTTAAATGTATAATTTTATCATTATCATATTGATCTATATGTTTCTGTAGCAACTGGGATATTGTCAGATATTTGACTTTGATATTTTGCACTAAAGCCAATAATTTTGTTTCTAATAGCTTTATCTCACCATTAATGTCATAATCTGTAAATATAAGATTCAAATGAGAATATGGTATTTTATTCCGTGTAATTCTTACTTGCGTCTTTATGATTGTTTGGCATTGACGTGCAATGCTATAAATATCTTCTTTCATATATTATCCTAATATTATTTTTTCTATTTCTTGTTTTGCTATTTCAAGTAATTCGACTCCTTCTTTTTGAAGTCGTTTTGCTTGTTGTCGTATTGAAACAACACTTTTTACTATCTCATTTTGAATTTCGATTTCAGGCACAGGAATAAGCATAGAGGAAATTTCTTCAAGATTTATATTAGCCCTGGCTACTGGTCGTTTAAGGCGATCTAGATTAAGTTGGCCTATTGAAGATTTTATTACCTCCTTAATATATTCCGGATTATACCCATCTTTCAATCTTACTAAAGCTATTGCCTGATTGATATTTGCTTCACGAGACGAATGGTAAATTCCAACTTGTCCTATTGTTGCGCCAACAATAGCAATCATTATATCACCGTTTTGTACTTTAGATGACTTCATTCGAGTATTATGGACATTGCGTTTTATGTATAATAAATTATCAAAATCTACTTCGCCCATAATGTCAATATTGCCACTTCTGATGAATGCTACACCATGTTCAGAATCAGTATAATCATCACCGCCTGATTTTGGAGTAATGCCACTTGTTATCAATACGGTAATATCACTTAATCTTACCAATTTGTAATTGGAGGTATCTTTTAGATGTTTGAATGCTTCTTCAAAGTATTCATTATGGTAATAAGGGTCATACCTATTGCCAATTAATTGAGATAAGGAAACTACATTTACCTTTACATAAATATCTTTTGAGGGTAAAGCTACTCCCATGTTCTTTAACACGAAAGAGTCTATACTATCTAGCAAGGATTTTGCTTCTTTTTCTTTCGTCAGTTTTGCTTCTTGCGCTTTAGTATATAGCCCTACTATTTCCTTTTGCTTTTCCAATATAGGGAGTGGAATTTTTGTAGATTTCAGCAGCTCATTCCCTATGCCAGACTGATTATTCCAATTCGTACAAATGGAATAAAAAATAGATTTACGTTGATATAGATTCAATATTATCCACAGATATTCGGGCAATATCTTATTTTGGTTTACCCTTATTCTGGTTATATGATTTGAAAATCTATATGGTTCATTTCCTCTAAAAATCGCTGTCTTACCTACTAACTCTTGGCTATTCGTGTTATTAAATAAAACATCATTTTCTTTTAATGATGGCATATTGGCTTCTATGGGTACATAAACATTTTTATCAAATACTAAAAGACCATCTTTATCTATGTTTGTAGGACGTATTTGCACAATACCATTTGTCTCTGATGCTTGGTCTCCCTTTCCTGCACCAACGCCTGATTGTATATCTATAATACAAGAACCTATTGATTCCAATTTATATTTTTCCCCAAATAGACTTGTTCCATATCTAAAAAATATGGGATCCATTCGACGGGCTTGAATAATATCAGAAATGTTTATATCATTAATTGTCATTATTCGTATCTATTTAATGGAACATATAAAACGATTAATCTTATTCGCTACTTCTGGAAGTTCACTGCCCTCAATTTTTTTACCTGTAGCATCATATCCAATGTTCTCGACTTCTATCATCAATACTTTATAGTCATTGATAAATTGAAATATTCTTTCTTTGTAAAGATCTAGTATCCGTTCTGCACGTTGGTCTTTATCAAGACTTTTTTCTTTCTGAACAATAGTCTTGACTTCTTTTAGCGTTTGTTCAAATTTCTGTGTGACACCCTTCGGGTGCTTTCTGAGAAACAAGATAGAAGATTTTACACCGGCTTTGACATGCGAGAATGTATGTTGCGGTAGAGATACCACTGCTAATATTCGGAGTTTCTCTATGAGCCAGTCACGTACATATTGACTTGTTGAGTTTGTCAGGATGCTATCAGGAACGACTATTGCCAAATATCCGTTTTCTTCATTCAGATATCTATGGCATCGCTCTAGAAACAGGACTTCTGTACTTTGAGAGGTACGCCATTTCTTTTTATTATTGTCATCTGCAATACGGTCTTTTATTTCAGTTATGCCAAGATTCTTTTCAAATAACTCATATTCTTTGTAATAGTTTACTTCATCGGCTTTAATAGTAGAACCAAATGGAGGATTGGTCATAATTAAATCAAACGTTCCATCTTGAAATTTGAGGTTGCGATTTTCGATCTCTAATGTCTTGGTGTTCTTAAGACCGTCATTCGTGATGATGTTGGTATGACCGTCATCATGAATTATCATGTTCATTTTTGCAACACGAGATATTTGCTCGTTGATTTCAATGCCAAACAAATGTTTTTCGGCAAACTCATGCCAATAATCCTTCCATGATGCACTTCCTGCATCCTCACCGTATATTTCATTGGCTTCGTCACGTATTGCTTTTAGCGCATGGAGCAAGAAACCACCACTTCCACAAGAGGTGTCAAGTACCTTCCAGTCCTTATCAATATTTATAGAATTAACGATAAACTCTACAATTGGCTTAGGTGTGAAAAATTGTCCAAAATCTCCACGGAAGAACTCGCCCATGAAACTTTGAAAGGCGACACCTTTTGCGTCAAGATCTGTTTTGGAGAGGTTTATATCTTGAAGATACTGCACAACTGTATATATCTTGTGCTTATCCAATTTTATATCATCCTTGAAAACCTCAGGATCTTTCTTACGTCCATGTTCATATAATTCTCGAATACGTTTTTCAAGTTCCGTTTTAGCTTTCAGATTCTGTTTGTCATCTTTGTCTTCTGGATAAGATATGATCTGAAAAGCAAACGGCTCACCTTTAGTTTTTGGAGCATTGTCTCTCCATTTCTCGTCCCATATCTTACAAAAAATAAGCTTGTCTAATTCATCGAAAGCCGTAGTAGGAGCTAAAGCACCGCCACCCCACAAAGCATCGTGAGCAGACTTAAACTTTTGTCTCAATTCTGCTTGTGTCCCGGCTTGAGGTTCTTTTGCTCCTTTTATATATTTATACCTTTCAACTTTCCCAGCTCGTTTGGGAATGTCGGTAATACTTATTCGTTCAACAGGATATAGCTCTACAATTTCAAAATATTCATTCTTAATCCCTGACGTAACCCAAATATACTGACATGCCAAAGAATGGGCATAGCTATATGCCTGATCAACAGCAATCTGAAATTGTCTTTCGTTTATTTGTTCTTCTTTACATTCAACCACAATCAATATTTTGGAATTTGTCTCATTATAGACAAGAATATCCGCTTCTTTTGTTGAGGAGCCTACTTGAACATTTTCATTGACAGATATATTCAGAGGAGAATAATTATAGTCAATGACAAGCATTAAAAAAGCCGTAGCTTGTACAAATTCCTCTGGATTGCTGAGCTTACGTCTTGTATTATTTTTGCAATGATACGTTATATAACTATTGTCGCTGTTGATAGCGATATAATTATTTGCTATTCCTTTTTTAAATAAATCAGTGGAAAGTAGTTCTTTTATTTCGTCTTGAGTCTTAGCCATAATACATTAATTTCTGCTATCAATTAAATCTTTGGGGTTAATTTGAAGAATCTTTGCTATTTCAAACAGAACTTCCAAACTTGGTTGTCGTCTGTTGCAGACATAGGCATTGACTATACAGAAACTTTTACCGAGTTTCTCTGCAAGCCAAGTTTGCTTGATTCCTTTTTCTTCAAGCACCTCTTTTATTCGATTCATGGGTTTATCCATTGTTTTATTTTTATATCATCTATCCGGATACAAAGATATAAAATATTATGCTATACAAAGAGAAAAGGAGAGGAAAATCCCCTCCTTTTTTTTTAAAACCATGTATCAGACATTCAAATCTTTCAGTGCAAGTGCGTAATTGGGGCAAAAACCGTCCATTATACACTTTAAACCAAGTGTCTGATAATACTCGTAGTCATCGTCTTCGGTGCAGAGGTATTTGTAATCGTAGCGTGGCATGTACTCCTTGAAGAAACGAGCCAAATCTTTCAGGCTTTCTGCTTGGTTCTTCTTGAAGTTACTGCGCACAATGATGATAGACCAGTCGGGGAAGTTACCTCTTCCACAGCTATATTCCCAGAAGCGGATGTAGCAGTCCAGATCACGTTCACTGATGTTCACACAAAAGCCATTGGCATTTTGCATCACGCTACAACTGTTTCTGTAGCCGAACTTCTCACACAAGTAGAGATTGAAATCAAGAATCAAATCTTCCATAAATAATTGAATTTAAAGTGTTAATAAAAAGTGGATTATAAATGAAAGCCTCGCTTGCGCTTAGCCTTTTTCTTTTTCATCAGGCGATTGAACTCGGCTTCTTCTGCTGCAGCGGCATCGTAGGATGAGTTGCAGTTTAGCAAGCCGAGACTGATGCTTGAGCCATCATCGGAATGGAAAACGCTTTGTTGTACATTATCTTCCTTATGTCTGGGTTCCTGCTTGGTTGACTCCAACAAGGATGCACAAGCATTCTCTTCCAATCGGTTGCCGATATTCAGGTAGCTGAACTCTCGGCTGACCTTTGATCCGGAGAAAGAAAAACCGTTGTACTCAAATTTGACACCCTGTATTTCCCGTGTAGTTCGGCTGACCTTGAAATTCATATCAATGTCTCGGTCTGCAAGCGCATCTTTCAAATCATCCCAACAATGAGCGTTGGGCAGTTCTTCTTTCAATGCCTTGTATATCTCGTGCTTTGCCTTGTCATAGGGGCGCAAACGTTTCTCTTTGATATGGTCTTTACCATTGGCAAAGTGCAAGCGATATTTGGCAGTCAGCATTTTGCATACTTTCTCATTCCTTCGGAAGTCATTTTTGTCGTTAATCGTCTTGCCGTCATTGTCCACTCGGTTGAAAACGATATGGCAATGTGGATGCTCACGGTCGATATGCCGGGCAATGATGTATTGCGTATTCTCAATACCCATTAGTTTCATATAGTCGTGCGCTATGCTCAGCATCAGAGCATCATCGCACTTTAACCTTGCGCTATCTTCCGGTGAGAAGTTGAGCGAGGTGTGTCCGACAATATTCTTTACCTTGTTATTGAGTAATGCTTGTAACTCAAATTGCTCTGCCATCTATTCGGGCGTACCTTCTACTCCAACCGCTTCCAATAGTTTGGATTTTTCCTCTTTGAGGACATAGCGGACACAACCACCGAATGATGTTCCTTTAGTCTGTTTACCTATCATCTTTCAGTCGTTTTATAAGTTGATTAATGTGTTGAGCCATTTCTTCGCATCTATCCGCAACGGCAAAGAAACCGTAGGTGTTTGCTTGTCTTGCCAACTGGTTAAGATTGGTGCTTTCGCCAATCAGTTGCCGGATGATGTGGATATGCTCTTGCGTGATTCGTCCACGTACCGAACCGTTCTCGATGAGTGAACGGATGACTTCGCTCTTGGTTTGCTTGCTCCGCCTGCAAAGCGCACCTAACCATGCGTGTTGCTGATATGACAGGCGGAGTGTTATTGTATATTTCTTTTCCATTTGAATTTGTTTTTAGTGAATAATTTGTGACCATCGGAAGCCGTATCCTCAGACTTTTTGAGGAGCAAGTGGTCGGGAAATGTAATACACCGACATTAACTTGCTACAGTAAAAAAGTCTCAATTTCTCTCTCTGAGTTCAAAGTCTGAATCCTCTTTTCTTAGGTGGTGAAACCTTCGGTTGTGGAGTGCCATGTTGTATGCTAATGAGTTTCAAATCGAATGTTTTTATCAGTGTTTTCAAGGCAGGATTCATCCTTATCATCTGTTGGAGGATAGCTTCATCAGGCTTCACTTTGAGCAGATAATCGGCTATGTCGTACCCCTCTTTTCGCTCGTTTTCGGTGGCGTTGACTTCCAGATAATCGAACATCTGCACCTTAATTCCGTAGCTTTTCATCAGACCGATTTTGCTCTGCCAATAGTCTGTCGCTCCTAAATCGGGAAATAATACAACGCTTCTTCCAGCCAGAACGGATAGGCTGTTGGCATTGAAGCAACCGTTCTTTCCACCGGATGCTATCCATAGGAATTGCGGTAGATAGTAGGAAGCAATAAGTGTCGTTTTCTCACTTTCGACCAGTGCAACAGGACGGTTTTTGTCTTCAGGAAGCAAATGCTCACCGAAGAAGCATTGCTTCAAATTGTAATTGCCCTTGTGCAGTACGGAGTGTACCCACGTGACATGATTGTATGGCTCTTTTATCCGCTTACCTGTTTCGGAATTGTAAAGCATTATCTTACCTGTACGGATTTTATTCTGATTGTCCGTTTGCCAGAATACGGTTGCACCGTCCCAATATTTAGAAGTACCAACCTTGTATCTCTTCATGAGCTTTAATGTTTCTGTTTCTCCGAACTGAGCCGATAGAAATTGAAACAACTTATTCGCTGGATAGCTACGCAATGATTGGTTGACTATATCCAAATCCATGTAGGAGATGGCTATCGGTTTTGCTTCTTTAATAGGTGTATAACTTCCGAAGCTATTCTCAGCAAACTTTTCTTTCTCAGATGGATTCTGCTCAAAGTAATCACGAGGCGTGAAGTGATAACCGCATTTCTGCTCATGGTCACAACGCCCCACGTATTCTGGGAACTTGATTTGCTTCTCTGTATCAATGTATTTGGAAAAGCATCTTTGGCGGTGACAGTTCGGGCAAGTATGCCGAGTGCTGACACCTTTGTAGGGTTCTAATATGAATCTATGTGTACTCATTGTATGTTTCTTTTTTAGTGTGTCACTTTTGTCGTTATTGTCGTTTTCGCTTGGAAAGTGTCAATACCGACAAAAATGTCACGGGTTAATCTTTGAATATTCTCCATGTTTCTCTTTGCGAAACAATGTTCCGATGTTGTCATTGAGAAAGCGTTGAAACGTGCGCTCCTTCATCCCGTTTTGTTCGGCTATCTGTATAGCTTGGGCGGTTGTAAAGGATGGAGGAAGCAGATTGACTATTGTCTGTTGTTGGCTGTTGAGCGTATTTTCATTGAGGACATTTTGAACGTTCAATGCAGACTCTTTGAAATACTCCGTCAGTTTGATTGCTCGTTCCACTGTCAACAGGTCGATACAGGTCTTATCACATTCTCCGCAAGTCCATCGTGCTAATTGGATAATCAGACAGAAACGGATAATGTATATTTCCAATTTGCAATAGATACTCACAATAGTGTCGTTTGTCTCTCGGTCGCACAACTCAGAGAAATGGTGCTGCCATTCGTAAAGCCGTCTCTTAGCATCCTCCTTGAAAAGAAGAATATGTGGTTCTATCTCTCCAAACTCATTGAGGACATATTCCTGTTGTATCAGCTTATCAATAATGGCATTCCATTCTTGTTCGATGCACTCCGGCAGTTCCTTGTCATTCCAACGTGCCTTCTGTTGCAGGTTTGGCATCACGAACAGAATACGGTCAATGAATCCGTTACTGGAGCGTTCGCCCTTAGCCAGTTCACTGAGAATCTTCTTTTGGATAGTGCCGATAACAGAGATATATGGTCGTTTGATGAAGATGGAACTTTTGGCATTCTTGCGGTCGGATATAGTGGTCTTGGCACTGAACACCGACAACCAGAACTGTTCTTCCGAACCGTTATTATAGCGGTTGAAGTTCTTGAACCAAGCGGATAACTCGTCAGCCCACAAGCATAAACCACGTTTGTTCTGTGCATGAATGAGGCTCAATCCCTCAGGTGTTACATCCGAAATCAAGAAGCGTTTACGGATTGGCTCCTGTGGAAATTGCTCTTCACCACTTTCCGTTCGTTCTTTGCGGCTCATACTCATCAGTTCATCATACTTTGCAAGTGCTTTTTCAAAGACTTGATTCTGCTGATAGTCGTAATCAAGAAACGGTTTCATCGCAAAACTAAGCGGATGGCTTTTGTTTGCTCCCGGTCTTCCAATCAATGCCATATACAGGATAGGGCTTTCTACCCACCCTTGCTTGATTTGGGCAAGATGCGTGTTACCGATGCCAACTGCAATCGCTGTAAGAATTGCAGAGGCAATGTAGTCGGTAGGGTAATTATGGCATTCGTGTACCTCACTGATGATGCGTTGGATTTTTGTCGGAAATATGCTGATTGGGAAATCAGTGCCAGCCAATCGCATACTTAAATCAACCGCTTCGTCAATAATGGATGCCGGATTAATAGAATATGTATCCATAACCACAACCATTAAAGTTTCATTGACGATTTAGGCTTATGGCGGACACCACCTTGCATATTGGCAAGCATTTCCTCATAAGTCTGTTCCGCACTATTTCTTCGTCCGTTCTCAATCCAAGCCAGAAGCTCGTCTTCGTAAAAATAGAGTTTCTTACCTTTCTTATAGGCAGGAAGCAGTCCTTTGCGTACCAATGTATAAATGGTAGGCTTGGCTTTTCGGATGATACGGCAAGCATCCTCTATTTCTACCAACACATGTTTGTCAGATGGCTGTGGCTGGAGTTCCGCTACCATCTTTTTCAACTCGATGACCTGTTCGGTCAGATAACCTACCGCTTCGGGCAGCTTATCAAATGTTACTGTTTCTTTTTGCATACGCCAATCGTTTTTAATTGTTCGACGGCAAAGGAAACAGGTGTTTCAATGGTGGAATCATTCACCAAAATATAACTGATGAATAACTTTTTGATGGTAATAAGTGATGATTACGAGTAATTTAAGTACCTTTGTGTCATGAAATACCAGTGGTTATTGAAGCTATAAAACAAATTTGTCGTTTATGATACCGCAATTTGAAGAAATACGGATACAGGCATTGAAAGAATTAAGTGCCGGGATAGTTATGAGAGCTAAAGATTTACGCATTCCTTTGGCTAAGCATTTTGGATTGACCGATGAGGAAATGAATGCTTGGTATCCTTCTGGTAATGGCGAAATATTCTTAGACCGTATTTCGTGGGCTTTATCGTATCTTTTTATTGCAGGTCTTGTAGAAAAGCCCCAAAGAGGTGATTATAAAATCAGCGAAAAGGGACTGTCTATGCTTTCTTCATGCACGGAGAAACAAATAAATGAGTTCATCAAAGTAACAGTGAAT
Organism: Parabacteroides distasonis; assembly: GCF_004793765.1. Lineage (GTDB taxonomy): Bacteria > Bacteroidota > Bacteroidia > Bacteroidales > Tannerellaceae > Parabacteroides > Parabacteroides distasonis_A. The sequence goes on from NZ_SRYM01000002.1 coordinate 135,452, forward strand.
GCGAAAACTCCGAAGAAAAGTTCTAAAAATAAGGATGCTAACAACACTTCTTCCCATTTGGGAAATGATGATGAACGTACACCGGAAGAAGAATTAGCTGATTCTTATGATAGGATAAAGCAGAATGTGCAATCTCAAATTCTGACAACTATATTAAGTAAAAAGCCACAAGAATTTGAACGGTTAGTTGTGAAATTACTTCAAGCAATGGGGTATGGTGGCGAGGTCAAAAACTCAGGTGTTGTAACGAAACTATCTAATGATGGTGGTATAGATGGTATCATTAAAGAAGATATTTTAGGATTTAATCATATATCCATACAGGCAAAGCGATATGCTTTAGATAATAATGTTCAGCGTCATGAGGTTCAGAGCTTTGTAGGAGCTGTTGCAGGAACACCATCCAAGAAAGGTGTATTCATCACCACCTCTGATTATTCTAAAGGTGCGATGGAATATGTGGAAAGCCTTAACGGTTCACCAACTATTATCCTGATAAATGGTCAGCAATTAACAGAATATATTTATGACTATGGCTTGGGATTGCAAACAGAGAAAGTCCTTAAAGTCATGAAAATGGATATGGACTACTGGGATGTAATGGACAATGCCTAATGGTATTGCGTTATGCAATTTTTCTATCTAATTTAATCTTGCATTCTGATTCTGTATGCGACATTTTACGTTCAATAGTAGATATTTCCGAATCACGGAGGGTATGGGTAAATACCCTCTTTATAAAAGTGGCGGTCTGTAAGCGTGGCTTACTGAATGCCTTGCCGATATTCCATCCAAAGTGCATGATGTCAATGGTCTTTAACTGAGAATCGACCTTTATTGGTTCAACTTTAGGCAGAGTATCTAACAAGTAATATTCTGCCACATATCCACACAAGCGATTAAGTGCCGTTTCATCAAGATAGGAAACCAAAGTTTGTTTTGTGTATGCGATAACCTTATTGAGTTTTTCTTGTGAGGCACGTTCTTTCTCTGCCATAGCGTTTGCACGAAGAATCTCGTATTCTGATGGCTGGTCGGATTCTTCGATAGATGTGTTGTTGGTAGAAGGCGTGGTTTCCTCCTTTGGAAGTTCTGCCACATCTTCGTTGGGTTCGTAATATGATAGAGTAGAAACTTCTTCTGTTATGTCAGATGTAGTTTCGATTTCAATTTCGGGTTCAGGTTCAGAAATGATAGGTTTTGAATTTATAGAACTTCCGGCAAGTTCCGAGTTTGCTGCTGGAGCTTCTACGACTACAGCCTTGTTGCGATAGCATTCAAATCTCATAAAGCACTTTTCTATTGTAGGTGAAAGGAGTTGTCTGAATACCATTTGCAGATTGAGATAGATAGCCCCCATGATAATGGAGCATACCACCAATATGAGGTAGCTGCTGAACTCGTCCCAGCCATAGTGAAGTACGGTCTGGCGGGCTAAAACACCAATGATTGCGATTGTACCAAAAACAATCAGATGCAATGTTATATGTTCTATCTTTCTCTGTTCCATAGTGAGATGTATTAATCGTTTGTGTGCAAATATATAGGATTAATTTTTGAGAAAATCCATAGTTTTGCCTGTTAATGGGCTTTTGACGATATATTTCATCACTTTTCACCACGTTACACTCCTAATAATAAGCGTATTGCAAATTTCTTGCTTTTGGATGAAAATAGTTGGGTAAATAGGCTTGTGTATCTTAAAAACAAAAATTATCTGCATCATTTAAGGTAAACAATGCAGATAATCAATAGGGTATAGAGATATTGCTTATTAGCAATACAATGTATGGTTTGTATCCTTGTTGAAATATAACAGGAGGTTGTAATCTTGTTTACGAGCGACTTTGTTTATTAGCCATTTCCTAAATGCAGCGGAATGCCCGGTGTCAATCTGATAGGATAGGATTATAACCATATCGAGATTATACACATCGGCATTGTTCCCATTCTCCAATTTGATGTACTTGCAAACTTCGTAGCTCTTTAAAACATTAGCTTTCAAGATTCTCTTGATTGCTGCATGGATAGTTCCTGCTGTTGTATAAAGCAAGGCGGCAATCTCCCAAGAGGTCATCCATACTTCGCCATCAGAAATATAGATGCCTTGTCCGTTATTTGTTATGATTCCTCGTTTCATAATTATATCTATTTGAGTGATATTTTATTGGCAGTCTCTCGTTTCTTGGAATTGACCAAATCGGCATATATTTGAGTTGTGGATACGTTTTTATGCGTCAGCATCTTTGAGACCGTGTAAATATCTGTACCTAAGGATATTTGGATGACGGCATATGAGTGACGAAATCCGTGGAAGGTTATCGGTTTCGTTATTCCTGCCTTTTTGAGCCAGCTTTTCAGCGGATAATTAATCATACTTCGTTTCAAGTCTTTGAATACCTTGCCAGTTCCGGGTGTACCACATAGCTCGTAGGCTTCGTAACTTATGGGAAGGGTCGCTTCCGTTTGGGTTTTCTGTGTTCTGATACGCAAGCAATAGCCTTGGTCGGGAGCAATGGCAAAATCTTCCCATTGAAGATTGAGAATATCGCTGATGCGTAGCCCTGTCAGGCAAGCAAACAAAGAAGCTGCTTTCAGAACGGGGATGTCGCAAGGAGTGGCGGCAAGTTGCTTCACTTCGTCCAGTGTCAGGTACTCTTTCTTCACATCTTGCGGTTCAATCTTATCAAGATAGTCATTGATGTTTTCACGCAACCATTTGTCTCGATAGGCAATCTTCAACAATCCTCTGAAAGTGGAGTAGTAGCCGGATGCCGAATTGAGGGATATAGGGCGGTTGCTGTGTTTGAGCTGCTTGGCGTTTAGCAGGTACTCACGGAACTTCTTGCATAAGTCCACATTCACATCGCCAAAGGTACATTGCCCCTTGACGAAGTTGTAGAAATGCTGATAGACGAATTGCCATTTCTGGTCTTTGTTTCGGCACATCTTCTTGAAGTAGGCGAGGAAGTCGGCTTTTTGTTTGGTTTTATCCAAGAAACCAAACTCTTCATTGATGAGTGATTGTACCCGGATACAACGGATAGCCTCTGCCTTGTTCAACATGTCGTTGTTGAACTCCCGTTCCATCTCGTTCTTAGGATAGGCATAGATGTAGATGCCGAGGTATTCCCTGCGACTCATCTGCATCGTTTCGGGGTTACGAACTGCCGGATAATAATCTAGATACAAGGAGATGCGATTGTTACGAATCGCTCTCTGACGAACTGTTACTTTTGTACACGTGTGTGTCATACTGATTAATATTTAGAGTTTTACATTTGTTTGGTGCAAAGGAATAGAGTGATTCAATGGTGGCAACATTCACCGATAAATAACTTATTCAATCTTTGGGGCTGCAAGTAGCTTATCTAATTCGGGCTTGGAGATAAGCGTGTATTTGCCCTTCTTGACCTTTGGGATATTATGATACTTCGCATAATGATAGAGCTGGTCACGGGTGAGATTGAACTTCTCCATTGCTTCGGCAACCGTATAATATTGCGGTTCTTCGGGTGCTGCCACGCCTTTGGCTATATCCACGTGTTTCTTGGAATAGTACACCATGATGCCTTCTTTCTTTTTGGGGATGGCATTCTTGGAAACGAAAGTGTAGATGGCAGATAAGGTCATGCCGAATTTTTCCTGCATTTCCTGTGTGCTGTACCATTCGGTAATGTCGGGATTCGGGGCTTTCTTGGCGAAGTAAGCGTCCATGTGCTTCTTGCTCCAATAGGTTTTGCCACGATTGAAAGTCCGAGGGATGTTATTCTTCTTGGCTACCACAAATATCCATGACTCGTTTACATGGTATTTCTCTTTGACTTCGGCTGTGGTGTAGAAGTCGGTGATGGGGGCTTTTTCTTTTGTTGGAGTATGGAACTCTGTTGGATTATTGAATAACTCATCAATATCCTCTTTCTTCAAAAGGTATTTGAAACCTAATCGAGTGACCTTTAATTCACCTCGTTTAATGTATCCGTAAACGGTAGGTCGGGTTACCCCGAGATAGATTGCAGTCTCGGTAATTGTGAGAAATGGCTTGTCTTTGATTTTTTCAATAGGCTTTTCATTAATCTTCTTTTCCACAAATTGATTGTTAGCCTTGATTACTTCGTCACGCTTCTTCTTTTTATAAAGAGCGTTGGCGCATTGTTTGGAACAACAAGCCGTTGTTGTTTTCTGGGCGATAAACTCTTTACCGCACCAAGCGCAAATTCGCTTAATTTTCAGGTTACTGCTCATTTTAATTCATCTTTATTTCTCCGTTATTACTGTAAATTCTCGTAAAACCGTGTAAAATGGCGTATAGTTTCTCTACTACCTTTCCGCTGGATTTTCGGTCTTCAACAAGCGAGCAACAAATGCGGTACAAAAATGAGCTGAAAAAGCCCTATAAACGATAACCATCGCTTATAAGGCTAAAAAGAAAGGCGCTCAAAATGAACGCCTTGATAATCGTTGATGATATATGCTGATCGTTGGTAATCACCACTTATTTGCCGTAAGCAAATATCCCTTATTTTCATGAAAATGATCTTAGATCGTTTTTCAAACCCCATAACGGTACTTGAAAAACAATAGATGATCTTGGTATCTGGGCGTTGCTGCTTCTGTAAACAAACCTCCTCCATGACCCGGGCATATCGTTGGTTGAGCATGGGATCCTCCCGCATCAAGTCCACTCTAGAGGGCGCATATTGGCAATTAGGTGGATATTTACGGGGAAAATCAAGGCTTGAGGGATTCATAGAGAGGATCTTACTCTCTTTTATTCCTATTATAAAAGGCCGCCTCCAATCGATCTTCTCCTCAAAAGGGAAACCACATTCTAAGAAAAGCCTCTTATACAAAGAGAAATAGTCTTGTCTACATAGCAGCATAGAAAAAAACAGGTTCCTGATCTTTCTCGCTATCACGATCTTTTCCCACGCCAAGCGTATACCCAGCCTGGATATGCTTGTCTGCTTAGGGATCAGGCCGGAGGTGAAAGGAGGAACCCAAGGGTCATAAAGGGATAGCGGCATCGTCTCTACTAATACGACAGGGATTCCCAGCTTATGATACAAGGCCGTGCGCAAGGCGCATTGGGCATCCAAATAGACACGATCGGGAGATAAGGATGTAATCCGGCTTTCCCAATCGGCTATTTCCCGGAAAAAGGCATGCTTCCTTTTTTGTGTAAACACAGAGGAGAAACACTCCCCAATAAAACGTAATCCTTTTACACGTAGCTCCTGTTTATCAGACTCTAAGGGATAATCCAGCATGATACACTCAAATCCCTTAGTCTCAATAATCTTTTTATGCTCGGCTTCTACCGCACAATAAACAACTCGATGCTGTCTCTCCCGCCACTGATTCGCAAGCGCAAAACTTGCGTTCAAGTGGCCGATGGCCGGATATATGTCGAATAATAGGGTCATGGCTCTTTAATTAATTTAGTAAGTCTCCTACATCTAGATAGGCGAACTGTATATCTGCATTCAGGCTCATTAAAATTCGGTTATTGTCTTTATCATAGCAAAATCTTATGACCGGATATCCGGTTTCTAACGTCTTTAGATAATTACCATCCAAATCGAAAACTACAAATTTTGTGGGATAATTAGTCTTTCCATTTGTGAAAGATTTATTTCCAGAGTAAAGAGCGACTATTCTATTATTACAAAATACCACAGGTCCATAATAGTCAATGCCATGCGTTTCCGTACTCCACTCAGTTCCATATACATTATACTTTAATGTTCCATCTAGATTACATATTGTCATCAAATCATGAAGGATATAAGTCTCCACATAAATACCATGTTCCATAGAGATATCAAAACAAACACGTTTCTTTTTAACATCCGGATGAGTAGTATAACTCATAGGTGTTATTTTGCCGGTTGCCATATTGAATTTTGCAACAATTGGATTGAAATTACCGTTGCCTAAACGTTGTATAATGACTCCAATAGATAATGTGTCGTTAATGTATGTGTATTTCTCTATAACTAGTTGTTCATTCATTGTCATTTTTTCAATAGGTAAATATGCCGGATCTGCTATCGCACTATCCAAATCATAGCTAAAAATCTTATATTTACCAAAATCTGACACGTAAAACTTACGATTCATTTTATCTTCTTCTATAGACCCTATACGTGCGATCTCTCCCGGTCCTTGTCCTCTTGGGGCAATACTTGTTATATACTTAAAGTCGTTCTTATCAAAAATATGTACAAACTCATTTGCTGTTTTATAATCGGTGATAAGCATATAATTATCTATTACAATTGGCCATGAATAGCTATTGACAAGGATATCTTCTATCACGATCTCCTTTATCCGATCACGAACATTGATTACATTATCTCTTTTGCCTTGGTGTTTTTCAGTCGTAGAGTTAGAGGAACATCCCCAACAAAAAACGATCAGAAGAAATAGGCATACTGCTTTATTCATATCTGGTATCTTTTTTAGTGTCGCAAGATATGTTTTCCTCAGCCGTTTATTCGCAAGAGCAAAACTTGCGTTCAAGTGGCCGATGGCCGGATATATGTCGAATAATAGGGTCATGGCTCTTTAAT